>WLDG01000023.1 GCA_009704945.1 Actinomycetota bacterium
GATCGCTTGAAGACAATTACTCGCTCGGCTTCCCAGACCTTTAAAACAGGCATTCCCGCGATTGGACTGCCGGGGTTTTCGGTGGCAGCTGGATTCACTGTGTCATTTGCCCCGATAACCAGCACCACTGAAGTCTGTGGAAAGTCGTCATTAATCTCGTCCATTTCCAGCACGATGTCATATGGAACCTTTGCCTCAGCCAGCAGAACGTTCATGTGTCCAGGAAGACGTCCTGCCACTGGGTGAATACCAAAGCGAACCTCGACACCCTTTTCTCGCAGTCGCTTAGCGAGCTCGGCAACTGGATACTGCGCTTGCGCAACTGCCATTCCGTAGCCAGGCGTAATAACCACACTCTTGGCAGCTGACAGAAGTTCTGCTGCAGAAGCGGCATCAATCTCGGTGTGCTCGCCAGTCTCTTCAGCGCTCTCGGATGGCGCTTCGATTCCGTAGCCGCCAAAGATCACCGATATAAATGAACGGTTCATCGCCTTACACATGATGTAAGAAAGGTACGCACCAGAAGAGCCAACCAGCGCACCGGTAACAATTAAAAGATCGTTGCTCAGCAGGAATCCAGTAGCAGCCGCTGCCCAACCGGAATAGCTGTTTAGCATCGAAACAACCACCGGCATATCCCCGCCGCCAATGGAGGCGACCAGGTGCCAACCCAATGCAAGAGCTAAGGCTGTCACTGCAATTAGTAGCCAAAGCTCAGGAGTAATCACATAGCCAACAGTCAGTGCGATGAAGGAAACCAGTGCAGCCAGGTTCAAAAAGTTTCTGCCTGGCAGGATCAGCGGCTTGGAAGACATCTTGGCTGAGAGCTTTAGGTAGGCAACGATGGAACCAGTGAAAGTAACTGCACCAATAAAGACACCGATAAATACTTCCGCTCGGTGAACACCAACTAGTTCAGGTGAGAGATCTCCTGCGTGCAGAGCACCATTCCAACCAACCAAGACCGCCGTTAGACCAACGAAGCTGTGGAACAGAGCAATTAGTTCGGGCATGCCAGTCATTGCAACAACTTTTGCCCTGTAAAGACCAATCGCAGCACCAGCTAGAAGTGCGATAACCAGCAAGATCAGCGCAGATTGAGTCGCTGCAGTTTGCTCACCAGAAAGTGCCAGCCAAATGGTTGCCAGCATGGCAATTGCCATTCCAGCCATGCCATACCAAATACCGCTCTTGCCGCTTTCGTGCTTGCTCAGTCCGGCCAGGCTCATGATGAACAGAAGGGCTGCTGCGATGTAGGCAGCGTTAGCGATTGCTAGTGCACTCATCACTTGTCTCCCTTCGTGAACATCTTGAGCATTCGTCTGGTTACCGCAAATCCACCAAAGACGTTGATGCTGGCCAACAGAACACCGAATGCCGCTAGCACTTGAACCAGCGGATTGCTGTCAGTGATCTGCAAAATGGCTGCCACCACCACGATTCCCGAGATAGCGTTGGTCACGCTCATCAGTGGCGTGTGCAGTGCGTGGTGAACCTTTCCAATTACGTAGTAACCAACCACGATTGCCAGAGTCAGCACCAGGAAGTGCTGCGGTAGCGGCGGTGGGGCTAGAGAAATCAGTCCAAACAGTGCTGCAAAGCCAGTTGCGATAAGTGCTCCACGGGTGCGAGCAGACATCTTCTTTTTCTCTTTGATCTCTGCGACCACTGGCGCTGCTGCTACAGGAGCTGCTGACACCTGCACAGGTGGTGGTGGCCAAGTAATTTGACCTTCCTTCACCACTGTCACTGCTCTTTGAACCACATCTTCGAAGTCAATTACTGCCTTGCCGTCCTTCTTAGGAGTCAGCAGGTTCAAAAGATTCACCAGGTTTGTTCCATATAGTTGTGAAGACTGCTGAGGCAAACGACTCGGTAGATCGGTGTAGCCAAGAATAATTACACCGTTCTTTGTAACAACTCTCTTGCCAGCAACTGTTCCTTCGACGTTTCCACCTTGCGCAGCTGCCATGTCAACAATCACGCTGCCTGGTTTCATCTGAGCGACGTCTTTAGCGGTAATAAGTTTTGGAGCAGGTCTACCTGGAATCAGAGCGGTGGTGACAATGATGTCAACATCTTTTGCTTGTTCGGTGTAGATCTCAGCAGCACGCTTGTCGTAAGCCTTGCTGGTGGCTTTGGCGTAGCCATCACTTGACTGCATCTTCTCGCCGATTTCAACAGCGAGGTATTCACCACCGATGGATTTAACTTGGTCGGCAACCTCTGGTCGTGGATCGGTTGCTCTAACAATTGCTCCCAAGCTGGAGGCTGCACCAATGGCAGCTAGTCCTGCCACACCAGCACCGGCTACTAAAACCTTGGCTGGTGGAACTTTTCCTGCCGCTGTCACCTGACCGGTGAAGAAACGACCAAACTCATTGGCAGCTTCAACCACTGCACGATAGCCAGCAATGTTTGCCATAGAGCTAAGGACATCCATCGACTGAGCTCGAGAAATTCTTGGCACGGCATCCATGGCGAGCGCCGTTACTCCTTTTTTAGAAAGAGCCTTCAAAAGCTTTGGATTAAATGCTGGGCTAAGCAGACCAACCAGGATTGATCCCTTGCGCATTTTCTGAATCTCAGCGTTGGTTGGAGCTGCAACTTTGAGAACAATGTCTGCCTTCCAGGCAGCCACAGCGGTGACGATCTTGGCGCCGGCTTTGACGTAGGCGTCATCCGGAAAAGATGCCGGAGCACCTGCGCCCTTTTGCACCACGACCTTGTAACCAAGGGCAAGAATCTTCTTTACTGTCTCTGGGGTTGCTGCGACTCTGGCTTCACCAGACAGCTCCGCTACCACGCCAATTAGCGACATTGTTGCTCCATTTCGAAACCGCTGCTCTAGAACAGGGGCATTGGGGATTCACCAGAAACGCTATCGCTATTTACTGGGTTCTGGGGCAAAGAAGTCAGTTGGTTAGACCGAAATTCACACTCCGGCGTTTTGACTTTGATGTAGTTATATTCTACGCTTTGTAGAAATAGATTACCGAGAGGAAACCCTTGAAAAAGAACGCCCTTCGTATTGGTGCAGTCTTGCTATCCAGTGCCCTGCTTTCAACACTAGTTGCTCCTGCTCACTCTCACGTGAGTGTGGTTCCTGGTGTATCGGCAGCTGGTAACACAACCGATGCCCTGACAGTCGGAAGAAACAACACCATCAACTTCCGCGTTGGCCACGGCTGCTCGCTGGAAAAAGATGTCATCCACCCAAAAACCCGCAAGGTTGTTGCATCTGCAGCGATTGACAAGTTTGCCACTCAGGCGTTCACGGTTACCATTCCAAAATCTGCAATGGGCGAAGCAGGAGCCACATTCCCACGACCTGCCTTCGTTCCTGGCTGGAGAACCACTGCCAAGAAAAATGAGGACGGCTCAGTCACTATTAAGTGGAGAGCAATTTCAAATGACTTTGCCCTACCTAATGGCCCAGCCGGTGATACTGGAGCGTCGATGTACTTTGATTTTGGAGTCCGGGTTGCTTTCTCAAGTGCAACCAGAGGACAGCGAGTTAGTTTCGTCGCCCAGCAGACCTGCTTAGTCGATCTGCCAAGAGCTAACGGTTTCCCAGCATCCAAGCTTCCGATCTATGAGACTTGGGATGGCACTGCTGATGGTGCAGACACCGTGCTTGATAACAACGGCCGCGGCCCAGCCCCAACAGTCACCGTCAACCCATAGTGAATAAAAAAGTATTAACTGCTGCGCTGGTAGTCCTCCTCTCACTAGGGGGACTGCCAGCTCAGTCACACTCGCAATTGGTTGATGCCAGCCCTAGACCAAACACCACACTCACAACCTCACCGCGACAGGTTCTGCTCACCTTCAACGAGGAGCTAATTGACCTGGGTGGAAAATCGAATGTCATCACCGTTACCAACGCGCGTAACCAACGAGTCGCAGTCGGACAAACAGTGGTTGCTAGCAATCAATTGAGCGCAAGTTTCAGTCGAAACCTAGCCGTTGGCCGCTACACAGTTTGGTGGCGAGCCGTTTCGGCAGACGGACATCCCATTTCTGGGAAGTACCGCTTCTCAATCACTAAGCGCAGATAGCTAGAGCTACGCACCAACAATCGCCGGAATGATAGCTCCGGAGAACACCTGCCAAGCCAGAATCGACTTCGCAACCAGGCTGAGAGTGATGTAGGTCGCCTCGCCGTATAGGTAGTTCTTCCAAGGACCAATCTTCTTGTACTGGAATGCCTGGTTGAAGGCAAAGGTGTTAAAGAAGATAAACAGAGCCACGATGATTCCATAAACAAATCCTGGAATCTCAGCCGCTGATTCACTGCCTGGTTGGATTGTGTAAACAATGATGATTAGCCAAGGAACAATTCCAGTCATGCTGCCCATAATGAATGGAAGACCTTTGCCGTTGCCTGGAGTCTCGTACTTCTCCTGCAATGCACCAAAGAAAATCATCGATGCATTGACCGCAAAAATACCCGCTAGTGCTGCAAAGTCAGAAACACCGGTCAGCTGCGCAATCAGCCAGATCATGACCGAAGATGAAAGTGAATACTCAACCCAGCGGAAGTAGTTGTGGTTTTGCTTCAAACCATTCTTATAGCGCTGGAAGAACATAGGTGAGGCAATTAGGAAGTGGAAGAAGGCTGAAAGAAGCAAGAAGCCAATTACTCCTGCACCAATGTTGATGTCAAATAGTTCAACTCGCTCAGGTGGAACAGGAACTCCCGGAGGGCCAGTCGGGTAGTCAATTGTGACTGGGAACAAGATTTGAGTTTCAAGCAGAGTCAATACATAAGTCAAACCCGCTGCTTGAGCTAGGTGGAGGAAGCCTGCTACTACGTTGTAGGAGCGCAACCTTGAAATGTATTGATCTGGTGTTCTTTCGACTTTAGCCAATGAGTCCTCTTTTCTTTCTCTCAGGCTACTCCGAAAGCTGCTTTTCGGACTCAGCTTGGTGTTGGCTGTGACTTTCGTGGGTCGCCAATAAAGCTGGAGGTCCTCGGCTAACCTTGATATATGAGCACTAATCCTTATGCGAGCGAGAAGATGTCGCCAGAGAGCGAAAAGCTTTGGTCGGTGGCACTTCATTTGCTAGCTATTCCATTTGAATTTTTTGCCCCTTTGATCGGATATTTCCTACTCAAAGACAAGGGTCCTTTTGTTTCCCATCACGCTAAAGAGTCTTTGAACTTTGGCATAACTATTTTGTTGGCTGCCCTGGTTCTCGTGATTTCAATCGTTGGATGGCTACTGCTATGGGCACTACCAATTGTGTGGATTGTCTTCCGCTTGATTGCTGCGTTCAAGGCGGGACAGGGCGAGTTCTACAAAATCCCAATAGCCATCAAGTTCATCAAGGTTTAACTGGCTAGTTATCTTTTTCCTCAGCTATCCCCTAGCCTTGTATACATAATTCAAGGATGAATAATTGCGTATAGAGCATGACCTAATTGGCGATCTAGAGATCCCAGCAAACTCGCTCTGGGGCATTCACACCGCCAGGGCACTTTCCAACTTTCCAATTTCCGGAGTTCCAATTGGGCACTACCGAAACCTAATCAAGGCAATCGGTTTAGTGAAACAAGCTGCTGCTCGCGTCAATGAGCGCATTGGTGGGCTGGAAGCAGAGAAGGCCAAGTTCATTGAACTGGCTTGCCAGGAAGTGGTCGAAGGAAAACTAGATAGCCATTTTGTAGTGGATGCAATTCAAGGTGGTGCCGGGACAAGCACCAACATGAACGCAAACGAAGTAATTGCTAACCGAGCACTCGAGTTAATGGGCAAAAAGCCTGGTGATTATGAATTCATTCATCCTCTAAACGATGTGAACAGATCCCAGTCCACCAACGATGTTTATCCAACGGCCTTTCGAATTGCCTTGATCTTTGAGCTTGAAATGCTGGCGGAGTCGATGGCGCACCTACGCAACTCTTATCAGCGCAAGGCTGATGAGTTTGCCAACATTCTGAAGATGGCAAGGACTCAGCTGCAGGATGCTGTCCCCATCACCCTTGGCCAAGAGTTCCAGGCGTTTGCAGTGTCAACTAACAATGACATCCTGCGACTAAATGAACTCCTGCCTCTTTTGGCAGAGGTGAACCTTGGTGGCACAGCGGTAGGAACAGAGCTAAATACCCCTAAGGGTTATACCGACCAAGTTGTGGAAGAGCTTTCGAAGTTAGTTGGAAAGAAACTTGTTTCCCCTGATGACTTGGTGGAGGCAACTCAGTCTGCTGGAGTGCTAATTAGCTTTTCTTCAACCCTGAAAAGAATTGCCGTTAGACAGTCCAAGATTGCCAATGATCTGCGTCTGCTTAGCTCAGGACCAAGAGCCGGATTGAATGAAATAAATCTTCCAGAACAGCAAGCGGGCTCTTCCATCATGCCTGGCAAGGTGAATCCCGTTATTCCAGAGGTTATTAACCAAATTGCTTTCACGGTTATCGGTAATGACCTAACTGTCACCATGGCTGCTGAAGGTGGTCAATTGCAACTCAATGCCTTTGAACCAATCATGGCTAGATCAATCATCATGAGCATTACCTACTTAAGAAATGGCTTTGCGACCTTCACTAAAAACTGCGTTGATGGAATCACTGCCAACACAGAACTTCTCAAGGCCAGCGTTGAAAATTCAATCGGTCTAGTGACCGTCCTCAGCCCTCAAATCGGCTACGAGAATGCCACCAAGGTGGCACGCTACGCGCAACAGAAAAACTGTTCAGTCAGACAGGCTGTGACAGAGCTCAAGATTATGACCGAGCAAGAGTTCGATACTGCTCTAGGTGATCTAATCGATATTGCTAAGCGTGAAGACTAGGCCCTCAACGCCTTACCAAGCTCCTCAAAAGCATTGACCAATATCGCCATGTCCTTCTCCTTGTGAGCGAAGGAAACTAGCCACTGCTCATCCAGTCCTGGTGGGGTAATGGCACCACGGTTGATTCCCCACAGCCAGGAGAGCTCTGCAGCCTCAAAGTCATTGGCCTTGAAGTCGCGGTAGTTACGAACTGGCGTTGGCGACCAAATCACCGCACCCTTTACACCAAATCCGACTGTGTGAGCTGGGAGTTGGTAGCGGTCGATGATTTCGTCCATCTTCTTTAGGGTGTCGATGTTTAGCTTCTCTGCTCTGGCTAATTCTGACTCAGTGGCAATCTCATCCATCGCGATGGCAGCTGCAACAACTAGTGGGTTTCCGTTGTAGGTTCCGAAGTGTGGCATACGGCCATCAACAACCGCGTCCATATACTTCTTCTTTCCACCAAAAGCTGCAACTGGCAATCCCCCGCCAATGCTCTTGGCAAGACAAACCAGATCAGGCTCGACACCTACGCGCTTGGCTGCTCCAGCAACTCCTGCGGTCAATCCAGTTTTCACTTCATCAAAGATCAAAGCAACGTCATACTTATCGCAAAGTTCTCGGACCTTCTTAAGATATCCCTCGTCTGGCAAAATGATAGAGAGGTTTTCAATAATCGGCTCCATCATTAGAGCAGCAATTGAGTTGCCGTGCTGAGAAAGAAGTTCTTCGAGTCGAGTTAGATCGTTATAGGAAACTGTATAGATTTCGCCAGCTTCCACTTCGAATGGGATTTGTGGAACTGGTTTATCAACGCTGCCAATAACTTCTAGCTTTGGCTTTACAGATACCTGCAGTGGATCATATCCACCGTGGTAGCCACCCTCAATCTTGATGATTCCCTTTTTTCTGGTTACAGCTTTCGCGATGCGAATTGCATACATCGTTGATTCTGTTCCAGAGTTGGTGAAGCGCAGCATGTCTAAACCAAATCTCTTTTGGAATCTCTCCGCTGCTTCAGTTGAAATAACTGCAGGAGTGACGAACAAAGTTCCAGTTTGCTTGAGAGCCTTCTTTACGGCTTTCACAACTTTTGGATTTAAGTGACCGGCCAGCATTGCTCCAAAGCCCATCGAAAGGTCAAGAAGCTTTCTTCCATCGACGTCAGTGGCGTAAGCGCCTTTGGCTTTCACAATCGTGATTGGGTATGGCTCCCAGTGCTGGAAGCTCGAGGTCACACCCAGTGGGAGTGAGCGAGATGCTCGGGTGTTGTGCTCGCCCGAGCGAGGATAGGTGGCTAGGAAGGTTTCCCATTCCTTAGCGAGAAGGTCTTGGATTCTGATCGGATCGAGCGGTTGATAACTGGCCGGGGCTCTGCGCCAGCCGGCTGGGTCGTGGTTTGGAATTCCTGACACGATTGCACTCCTTTGTTACTCCATTGTCACTTTAAATGGGCAAAAGCACCAATCGAGCCCACTAAATGTGCGTTTATCGTCGAAAATAGAAAGTGAAACTACGGTTTCAGTTGGCTAGTTGAACCAGGTGGTGGGGGAACCAAGGGACAGCAGCAAACTGAACAAGGCCACCACCGCTAGCACCAGCGTTGCAATTAGCACTACGGGTCTGGCAATAAACCAGCGGAAGAGTCGGTCAAACCAACCGGAGTCACTTGGGTGATCACTGGGTTGAGTTCGCCAATCACCTTCCAGCTGACCTTTTTTCATGAGGCTGCGGTCTAGCGGAACTGTTGCGAATGGCACGATGGCCAAGCTGACTGCGGCCGCAATCTTGCCAAACTTCCAACGCTGATTTACTCCAACTAGCACTGCTGTGGTGCAGTAGCTCAAAAACATGGCGCCGTGGATAGTTCCAGCTATCGTCACTGCAATTCCCAAATCGGCAACCACTGCTCTTGCAATCAAAGCTGAAATAAGCAAACCCCAGGTGATTGCTTCGCCAACTGCAAATAGTCGATAGAGGGACTTGGGTGACATAACAGCCTTTCTCCGATTCACATTTAATCTATCTCCCCTAGGCTCATGTTGTGACCAAAACCAGCAAGCTCTCAGCAATTGCAGCAGCGGTGATTGGCGGAAGTTTTATGGCTGTTCAGGCCAGGGTGAACTCGGGTCTTGGCGCCGAAATCGGCAGCGGTATTTTTGCAGCTCTCACTTCCTTTTCCATTGGGTTAATCATCATTGGACTGGTGACGTTTTTATCAAAAACTAATCGCCAGGAATTAGTTGAATCAGCAAAGAAGATTTCTAAATCTGAAATACCAGCATGGCTTTTATTAGCCGGCTTCTTTGGCGGGATCTTTGTAATCATGCAGGGAGTGGTTGCTGGTGTGATTGGTGTTGCTCTGTTTTCAATTGGTGTTGTTTCAGGATCAGCTATCGCTGCGCTAGTACTGGATGGCAATGGATTGCTCGGACTAACCAAGCGGCTAATTGGTCCAGCCAGATTGATTGGAACTGCCCTTGCTCTAGGTGGATTGGTGGTGGCAAGTGATCTTGCCAACTACAGCTTCAATCCCCTAATCATTTTGCCCTTTCTAGCCGGTGTTGGAATTGGCTTTCAGCAGGCGATGAATGGACTATTTGGAAAACTTGCGGGTTCGGCAGTAATCCCCACCTTCTATAACTTTGTAGCGGGAACTGTTTTCATCGTCATTGCACTGCTAATCGTGGAAGGTCCATTCTGGCCAACTAGTTGGCCAGAGAATCCTTGGCTCTATCTCGGTGGCGTGGTTGGAGTCATATTTATTTTTATGCAGGTCGTTGTGCTTCCAAAAATTGGAGCACTGAGCATGGGCATCTCTATGCTGGTGGGCCAGCTGACCGGTTCGGTTTTGCTGGACTACCTGCTTCCTATTGCCGACCGAGCGGTCACGACTAGCACCCTGCTTGGAATTGCTTTGGCAATGGTGGGTGCCGTGTTAGTTGCTAGGCGTTAGAGCTCAATCAAAACATCCGGATGCTTGTCAAAGCGATAGCCCGCTCCACGAGCAGTTCTGATGATGTCTTCATAACCGCCAATCTTTGAACGCAGTCGCCTGACGTGAACATCGATGGTTCGATCGTTAGGAACTGGTTCTCCGCAACGGTCAGATATCCCTGCAATTTCGCTTCTAGTAACTGTCCTGCCTTCGTTTTCAATGAGGAAAGCAAGCAACTCAAATTCTTTGCAGGTTAGTTCGGCATTTCTACCATCCACGTAGAGTCGCCTACGAGAAAGATCCACAACCACTCCCTTGGCCGGAGTCTCCTCTTCCGCCTGAGGTTTTGCCTGGGCAGTTGCTTTTGGTTCACCCAGCGCCACTCGTGTCAGTTGCAGATTGCGCCCCTTGGTGGATTTGGGACCAATGGCGAGCGCCGCATAGGTTTCAGTTTCTTTGCCTGGCACTAGCTCTGCCAGTTTGTTGCGCAGCTCGGTTGCCAGCTCAGCCAGTGACAGGCCTGCTGCTAGCGCTTCTTCTTCGGAGATGCCGACATAGAGAGCGAATCCCTTTGCTTCAGTTTCCTTGTTGGTCGTTGTCTTCATTTGGAGTCCTTAGATGAGTATGAGATTTAGGTGCACGAATCACGTGCGTTTGTGGGGGTGCTGGTGTCTTTTGGCTAATCAGTAAGCGAAGTTGATTAGCGACACAGGCTCATACACATCGAACAGGAGAACATAGCGCCGACTAGGGCGCTGGTCTCAACTGTTGAAGTGCTCATTGCGTTAAATTTTGAAGGATGTGACTCTTTAAGTCAAATACTTAGGCCCTATTTCTAGACCCTAGCCATTAGCCAAGCGAAGACGTCCCGCTCAACCTCTTGGCGGTCTAGGTCATTTAGTAGCTCATGGAAGCCGCCTGGGTAGATCAGTAGCTTGTGGTCAGGGCTAGCAATCTTCTCGTGCAGGGCCTGGGACTGCAGGTGGCTGGTGGAGGTGTCCTTGTTGCCATGGAAAATCAGTGTCGGTACCTTCCACTGGTCTGTCTTGGTCCAGACCTCATCCGAGATCTGCAAAACAGTTTTCGCAACCAGGTTCTTGGGCTTGCCCTGATACATCTTGGAATCAGCCATAATCTTGGCCAGCAGGTCCTTATCTCTGGTTAGAGCCTCCATGCCGGGTCTTGGCAGTGGCATTGGGGCGGAAGGTGCAATAGCGGCAGAAATCTTTCCGAGCACTCGCTCCCAGCGCTTAGATGGCGGTTGCATTGCCGATGAGCTAAGCACTACTGCAATAACGTTTGCTCGGTCACGCGTAATGCTGCCAGCAGTAATCAAACCACCGAGTGAATGACCGAACAGAATTGTTGGAACACCGGCGGGTAGTTTGCTACGCGCTTGCAGGTGTAGCTCCACGGCTTGCGTCAGATCAACTAAACCTCTCTCGCCTTTGCTGTTGCCATGCCCCGGAAGGTCAATGGCATAAACATCAAAACCGTTTTGATTTAGCTTTGGAATCAAATTGCTGTATTGGTCAACGTAGCGCTCTGCATACTCGCCATAACCATGCTGAAGAAGAATCTGTGCTTTTGGATTTGCCGCTTTCCAGACATAACCCGCTACATCTGCCCCGATGTCCCAGCTATTCATTTCTCTCCTAAATTAGCTTCGCTGCACCAATTGCAATCTCTAGTTCTTCGTTGGTTGGAACAACCAGTACTGCAACGCTTGATCTTGAGATTTTTCTAGTTTGCTTACTCTGCTCCTGATTGCTCTCTGGCGCAAGTTCAATACCAAACTGCTCAAGGTCAGCACAGATCTGGGCTCGAGCGGAAGGGTTGTTCTCACCAATTCCGCCAGTGAATATGACGGCATCTACTCTGCCCAGTCTTGCTAGGTAACCGCCGAGATACTGTCTGACTCTTTCAGTAAAGACTTTGATTGCAAGTTGAGCGGTTGCGTCGCCGGCTTCCGCCTTGCTCGTTAGATCTCTAAAATCAGAAACTCCGGCTAGACCTAGCAACCCTGATTGTTTGTTGAGTAATTCATCCACCTCATCAACCGAAAGTTTTCCCTCGCGAATTAGATAGAAGATGGCAGCCGGATCAATGTCTCCCGAGCGAGTTCCCATTACTAATCCGGCTAGGGGAGTTAGCCCCATCGAGGTGTCGAAACTCTTGCCATCTTTCACTGCACAAACCGATGCTCCGTTACCTAGATGCAGAACGACGGCGTTGAACTTATCGAGAGGGATACCCAGAAACTCGGCAGCTTTTCTAGAAACAAAGGAGTGGGAGGAACCGTGAAATCCGTACTTCCTAACACCAAGCCGCTTTGCTAGTTCTAGATCGATGGCATATCTATATGAGCTCTCAGGCATGGACTGGTGAAAAGCGGTGTCGAATACTGCCACCTGCTTCAGATCAGGAAAGGCCTTGGCGCCTGCTCTAATGCCAGCTAGGTTGCCTGGGTTATGCAGGGGTGCTAGCGGAATCAATTCCTCAATTGCTTTTTCAACTTCTGCGCTAACAACCACTGGTGCTGAGAATTTATCTCCCCCGTGAACTACTCGGTGAGCGAGTGCAGCTGGCTGATAACCGCTAACGGTGAGTTCCTGAAGCATCTGCTGAAAGGCCTGCTCGTGATTGCTTACTCGCTCAATGGTTCCGCTCAACAGTGACTGTGCCGAATCGACATCAATCAACTGATACTTCAGTGAGGATGAGCCTGAGTTGATAACAAGAATTGGCTTCACAGCTCAGCCGCCTGAATTGCTGTGATTGCGATTGTGTTGACAATGTCAGGAACTAGTGCACCACGAGACAGATCATTCACAGGCTTGCGAAGACCCTGCAGCACAGGGCCAATTGCCAATGCACCAGATGTTCTCTGAACTGCTTTGTAGGTGTTATTGCCGGTATTCAAATCTGGAAAAACAAATACTGTTGCCTGTCCAGCCACCGAAGATCCGGGTAGCTTTGCTGCTGCCACTGCTGCATCCACAGCAGCGTCAAACTGAATTGGTCCTTCGACGTTTAGATTTGGAGAGCGTTTTCTAACAAGCTCAGTTGCGCTTCTCACCTTGTCAACATCGGCTCCACTGCCTGATTCACCGGTTGAGTAGGAAAGCATCGCAACTCTTGGCTCAATTCCAAATGCTTTGGCAGTTTGAGCCGATGAAATTGCGATGTCAGCCAGTTGCTCTTCGGTTGGTTCGGGAATTACTGCGCAGTCACCATAAACAACAACGCGGTCCTTGAGCGCCATCAGAAAAACACTCGAGACAGAGCTAACGCCTTCTTTGGTCTTCACAAACTCAAACGCTGGCCGGATGGTGTGGGCGGTGGTGTTCATGGCGCCGGAAACCATTCCGTCGGCGATTCCCAACTGAACCAGCATGGTGCCGAAGTAAGAAGCATCCTGCATAGTTTCTCTAGCCTGCTGCTCAGTGACGCCCTTGTGCGATCTGAGTTTTACGTATTCACTCACGCACGCCGCAAAGTGCTTAGAGCTTGAGATCTCCATTAGCTCTGCTTTAGAAATGTCTAGACCGAGCTCCTTGGCTCTAGCCTGCATGGCCGAAGGGCTTCCCAGAATGATCAGCCCGGCAATGTTTTTCTGCAATACCTCTGCAGCCGCCTGCAAAATGCGGTCATCGGCACCTTCTGGCAAAACTATTGTCTTTTTAGTCTGACTAGCCCGTTCAATCAGGTCTTGCTCAAACATCAGTGGAGTAACAGCATCCACCACGCAGTCTTCAATCACTCTCGCAACCTGCAGTAGATC
>WLDG01000024.1 GCA_009704945.1 Actinomycetota bacterium
GACGGCAAGGTTTGGCACCTCGATGTCGGCTCGTCGCATCCTGGGGCTGTAGTCGGTCCCAAGGGTTGGGCTGTTCGCCCATTAAAGCGGCACGCGAGCTGGGTTCAGAACGTCGTGAGACAGTTCGGTCTCTATCCTCTGCGCGCGCAGGAAATTTGAGAGGACCTGACCCTAGTACGAGAGGACCGGGTTGGACGAACCTCTGGTGTGCCAGTTGTACTGCCAAGTGCACCGCTGGTTAGCTACGTTCGGGAGGGATAACCGCTGAAAGCATCTAAGCGGGAAGCCTGCCTCAAGATGAGATTTCCAAGACTTTATGTCGAGAGGGCCGCAGCTAGAATACTGCGTTGATAGGCGGGATGTGGAAGTGCTGAAAGGCATGGAGCTGACCCGTACTAATAGCCCGATAACTTGATACACACTCTAATTTTTGTGCACGCGTCCACTGTGTGGTTCTCGAGGTATGGTCGAGAACCGAAGAATTGATCTTCGAAAGACTAAAACTCAATAGTGTTTCGGCGGCCATAGCGAGAGGGAAACGCCCGGTCCCATTCCGAACCCGGAAGCTAAGACTCTCAGCGCCGATGGTACTGCAGGGGGGACCCTGTGGGAGAGTAGGACACCGCCGGACTTACTTTAGAAATGGCCACCCAACTAGGGTGGCCATTTCTCTTTAAGGACTGAAACATGATGGATAGACGACCACCGAGAAAATCGGGAACGGGCGGCCCTGGCGCGCGCGATCAAAAGTTTTCGCGCGGCAAGCACCAAGAGCGCAAGCCATTTGATCGAGATCGCAAACCGTTTAGATCAGACAAACCTAAACCAAGACCCGATCAAGCTCAGCGTGAAAAGTTTGATTTTCCTGCGATCCCAGATGAAGTCCAAGCAGAAGATTTACACATCAGCGTCCGCGCTCAGCTCAAAACTCTAACTGCTGAGAACCAGGAGATAGTTGCTCGTCATCTTCAGATGGTTGCACTACTCATTGATTCAGATCCTGCATTGGCTCACCGTCACGCGCTTGCTGCCTCAAAGAAGGCAGGACGGATAGCAGTCGTGCGAGAAACCCTAGGCGTCACTGCCTATACCAGCGGAGACTATGCACTGGCACTGCGCGAGCTTCTTACTCACCGACGCATTTCTGGTTCAAACGATCAACTCCCGTTGATTATTGATTCTGAGCGAGGTTTGGGCAGACCCGAGAAGGCGCTTGCTCAAGCCGTAGGCATTGATCGCAGCAAACTGCCAGTTGGGGTTCGCATCAATCTTGCCATTGCCCTCAGCGGTGCCAGGCTAGATATGGGTCAGCTTGAACTTGCAAAACAAGAGCTTGAAATTCCTGAACTAACACCAAAATCAGTTTTTGAGCAGTCGCCGCTTCTGTTCCGTTCTTATGCAGAGGTCCTGAGAGAACTCGGTCAGGATGGAAAGAAATGGGACGATCTTGCCGATCAGGCCGACAAAGCTATGAGTGAAACCGAAGAGGAAACAGTTAATCTGCTGGAAGAAAAATAATGTTGATTAGCCAATTCGATTCTTTGCTTCTTGATCTTGATGGCGTTGTCTATCGTGGCAAGGCTGCCATCCCGGGAGCAGTAGATGCAATAGCCGAGGCTAAGCGAATGGGTAAGCGAGTTGGCTACATTACCAATAATGCTTCTCGCACGCCTGGGCAGATTGCCGGGCAGTTGCAGGATTTTGGTATTGATGTTCTTCCCACGGAAATAATCGGCTCAGCAGAAGCCGCTGCCAAGCTTTTAGCCACCAAACTAACCAGCGGCAAAGTTCTCGTAGTCGGGGGCGAGGGATTGAGGGTCGAGGTTGCTAAAGCTGGTTTTGATGTTGTGTCATCCGCCAGCGACAATCCCGTGGCGGTGCTGCAGGGTTTCAGTCCAGAAGTAGGGTGGCCCCAATTGGCGGAAGCTGCTTTTGCAATACAAAACGGGGCTATTTGGATTGCTACCAATCAAGATTGGACTCTCCCATTAGAGAGAGGGATCGCTCCAGGTAATGGCACTTTGGTGGGGGCAGTTCACACCGCGGTTGGAATACTGCCGGAATTTGCAGGAAAACCATTCAGACCTATTTTTGATGCTGCACTATTGCAGCTCGGAGTTTTCAATCCACTTGTTATTGGTGATCGTCTGGACACAGACATCAAGGGGGCAGTCACAGCAGGACTTAGCTCCGCATCAGTAATGACGGGAATCATTGGAAACAAAGAACTGCTTGGAGCGAAATCCGATGAGCGCCCAACCTACATTCTCAAGGACCTAGGCGGACTGTTTGAAGATTACCCACAGGTGCAGCGTAGATCTGGTAGGTCTCGCGTTGGCGAGAGTGAAGCAGCAATTATTGGGGACAGGCTGCTGCTGACAAATGGAAACCCGCTGTCAGTTGACAGCATCCGGGCAGCAACTGATTTAGTCTGGAGCAGTGGTCGTCCAATATATGGACTCCAAGTCGCAGCCGAGTTAGTAGGTTCTCGTGGAACAGTTTGAAGCAAAGCTGAATGAAATTGAAAGCATGGATTTCCCAGAGCAGGTAAGCGCCCTCAGCGGCTTGATTACTGAGTTAGAAAATCTGCTCAACCAGTGAGACTGGACCTCGCACTCGTTGAGCGAGGATTGGTTCGATCACGTAATCAAGCAGCTCGATTAATTGAATCTGGTGATGTTCGCCTAAACGGCAGAGAAGCTCTCAAGCCATCTTTAGATGTCGCAGAAACAGATTCAATTGAAGTAACCAGAAGCGAATATGTTGCTAGAAGCGCACACAAGTTACTGCATGCTCTCGATAAATTTGAAATAGATGTGCCCTCTGCTTGCTTGGACATTGGAGCTTCCACAGGAGGATTCACCCAAGTTCTGCTGGAGCGGGGAGCTCATCGCGTAGTTGCTCTCGATGTCGGGACTGACCAGTTGGCCAATGAGCTCAAGCTTGATCATCGGGTGATTGAACTATCCGGTGTCAACATTAGGGATTTTCCTCCCTCGCAACTTCCCATTTCATCCAGTGAAATTGAATTGGTGGTGGTCGACCTGAGTTTCATTTCACTGCGTTTGGTAGCCAGGTCAATTTTGGATTGCGGGCCACGCGCTGAATTTGTTTTCCTGATTAAGCCTCAATTCGAGGTCCAGAAAGCTGACCTGAATAAGCAGGGTGTTCTAATTAGCGAAACACGAAGGCTTCAGGCACTACGAGACTCGCTCTCTGCGCTCTCGGAAGCAGGTTTTACCCTGAAGGGGTTATCTGTTTCGCCCCTTTTGGGTAGTGCGGGCAATATCGAGTATTTGGCTCATTTGGTTCCTGGCAGAGCGGCAGATATCGAGCGGTTTATCGCTGAACTGGACTAGCTGTGGAGGGGTCCGCTCTCCAGGGCTTGATTACTAGCTAATCTGTTAGATGAAAAGGGAGGCATTTTGAAGAGTGTGCTGATCGTTAGCAGCGCTATCGACAAAGCAGCTGCCTCCGCTGCTATGGGCGTTTGTGAGATCTTGTCGGCCCGCGGCGTTACCTGTTTTTTCCCAACCGAGGACCTATCCCGAATCAGCGGCTTAGTCGACAACACAAGCCAGCTAAAAGAATATGTTGATGAAACTGTCGAGATGGCAATAGTGCTTGGGGGAGACGGTTCGATTTTGCGAGCGGCAGAAGTTCTGAGACAACGTCCCGCACCAATCCTTGGTGTGAATCTAGGTCACGTAGGTTTTATGGCCGAAGCCGAGAAAGAAGACATTAATCAAGCACTAGATAGCGTGATGAGCGGAAGATTTAGTGTGCGAGAGCGAACTACATTGAATGTTTCTGTGTGGCAAGGCGAAAAAGAGGTCTTCAAGAGTTGGGCATTGAATGAGGTTGCCGTCGAAAAGAGTTCTCGGGAGAGAATGATTGAAGTGGTACTCGAAGTCGAGAAGAGGCCGCTGTCCAGCTTTGGCTGTGATGGAGTATTGGTCTCGACCGCCACGGGATCAACTGCTTATGCCTTCAGTGCTGGTGGCCCAATCGTTTGGCCAAATGTTGATGCGTTCGTAGTTGTTCCAATCAGTGCTCATGCACTGTTTGCAAGGCCCTTCGTGATTGATAACGATTCATCGGTTGCCATTGAAGTCCTGCAACGCTCAGCAGGTGGCGTCATTTCTTGTGACGGCCGCCGAACCTATGAATTAGAGCCTGGTGCTCGCGTTGAAATATCCAGAGGCTCACAATCAGTTGAGATGGTGACACTTTCCGAGGAGCCGTTTGCTGATCGACTCGTAAGAAAATTCAATTTGCCAGTTTCTGGCTGGCGTGGACCGGGGAGCGGTGCTTGATAGAGACACTATCTATCCGTTCACTAGGGGTCATAAGCTCCGCGCAACTAGAGCTACCAACTGGCTTCACCGCGATAACAGGTGAGACCGGTGCTGGCAAAACGATGCTTCTAACGGGAGTCGGCCTCTTACTTGGTGAACGAGCGGACTCAAGCGTGGTTCGCAGCGGTGAAAAACAATTATTGGTCGAGGGAAGAATTCACTCAAAAGATCAAGGATTACTTGAAAAGCTAGCTGAGCTAGGAGCTGAAGTTTCAGGTGGCGAAATAATCATCAATCGGACAGTTTCAAGCGATGGTAGATCACGAGCGGCCATAGGTGGCGCAGCAGTGCCTGTTTCAACTCTTAATTCTGTTGCTCAAGAGCTGGTCACGGTGCATGGTCAATCGGAGCAAATCAGACTCAAGTCCATTTCGAAGCAACGACAGGCGTTGGACGATTTTGCAGGTGAAACGCTAAAGAGTTCTCTTGCAAGCTATCAGCAGACTTACTCTCAATTTCGTGAACTGGAGCAGAGATTAAGCAGGTTGCAATCGGCTTCTGAGCAGGATTCCTTTCGAATAGCCAAGCTGAGGGAACAGTTAGCCGACCTGGAGAGACTCAAACCAGAACAGGGTGAGCTCACAAGAATTTCTGATCAACTGTCTCGCCTTACCAACGTGGAAAGCCTGCGCCAGGCTGCCGCAGAGGCACATGAGCTGGTGGCTGGCGACGACCTAGATGCTCGCAGCCAACTGGGGAGAGCTAAACGAGTTCTCGAAAGTTCAAGTGATGGCACTTTGCGGGAAATGGCGAAGCTAGTAAGCGAGGCCACTGGTTTGGTCAATGAGTTGGCCCTTCAACTATCTGCCTACCTAACTGACTTAGAAGCTGATCCCAACACCTTAGATCAGCTCCAAAGAAGAAAGGCCGAGCTGGTCTCGCTAGAGCGAAAATATGGCAGTTCAGTGGATGAGCTGGCCTCAGCAACACCTGCTTTGGAAGCTGAATTGCTGGACCTAGATAGTTCGGATGAGCAAATCGAAAAACTTGAAATGCAGCTGGCTGCTGCTGAATCTCAGCTGGCTTTGGCAGCAAAGGGTTTGACCGAAAAGCGTAAGAGCGCTGCCAAAGAGCTTTCTAAACGCGTAAGTCAGGAATTGAGTCAGTTAGCTATGGGGGATGCCCAGCTTGAGATTGCAATCTCCGAACTAGCGGAATTTGAAGCCAGCGGTGCGGACAAAGTGGAATTCCTTTTAGCTAATCGCTCTGGAGCCGAACCTCGACCCTTGTCAAAAGGGGCTTCCGGTGGTGAGCTCAGCCGCATCATGTTGGCTATTGAGCTAGTGCTCGCTGGCAAATCGCCTATGCCCACCATGATCTTTGACGAGGTAGATGCTGGCGTAGGTGGGGCGGCCGCGGTAGAGCTTGGTAGGCGCCTCAAAGAATTGGCGCGATCAACCCAGGTAATTGTTGTGACACATCTGCCTCAGGTTGCCGCCTTTGCAGACCATCAAATTCGAATTTTCAAGGATTCCAGTGGAGGCGTTTCGGCATCCAGCGTAAATGCGCTGAACAAGCAAGAGCGCGAGCAGGAATTGGCTCGAATGCTTTCTGGCAATGCCGAATCGGACATAGCTCTGTCCCATGCTAGGGAACTACTAAATCTAAGCAACTGATTTCATGTCGTAACCCTCTGAGAGTAAAAAAACTGATACATTGAAGTTCCATGGCGGTTAGCTCTGGAATTGTTCGACATGTGTTCGTTACCGGAGGCGTCGCCTCCTCATTAGGCAAAGGCCTCACCGCCGCCTCACTCGGAAATCTCCTCAGAGCCCGCGGTCTTTCAGTCGTGATGCAGAAGCTAGACCCATACCTAAACGTTGATCCAGGGACTATGAATCCTTTTCAACATGGCGAGGTTTTTGTAACGGAGGATGGCGCCGAGACTGATTTGGATATTGGTCACTATGAACGCTTCCTAGATATCAGTCTGACTGCAGCTGCAAACGTCACCACTGGTCAGGCTTACTCCACCGTTATTGCAAGAGAACGCAGGGGAGACTACCTAGGTGGAACGGTACAGGTAATTCCTCACATCACAGATGAACTCAAGCATCGCATGCGCCTGCAGGCAAACCTTGAGCCCAAACCTGATGTGATCATTACTGAAATTGGTGGAACGGTGGGCGACATTGAGTCATTGCCTTTTATGGAGGCGGCAAGACAGGTGCGTCAGGACATCGGTCGCGACAATGTCTTTTTTGTTCATGTGACACTAGTTCCATATTTGCAGCCTTCGGGTGAGTTGAAAACTAAACCCACTCAGCATTCAGTGGCCACTCTTCGTTCACTGGGCATTCAACCCGATGCAATAGTTTGCAGGGCAGATCGCGATCTACCAGAATCGATAAGAGTCAAGATCGCCCAGATGTGTGATGTTGATTTAGAAGCAGTTGTCACAGCTGCTGATGCAGCCAGCATTTACGACATTCCTAAAGTGCTCAACTCTCAAGGCCTTGACAGCTACATCATTAAGTCACTCGATCTTTCTGCTAAAGACGTGGACTGGTCCAATTGGCAACCAGTTTTAGATGCGGTTCACAATCCAAAGCAGGAAGTGAACATCGCACTGGTTGGAAAATACATAGATCTTCCAGATGCATATCTGTCTGTCACAGAAGCTCTGCGCGCGGGTGGTTTCGCTCAGTCTTGCAAGGTCAAGATTCACTGGGTTAAATCTGATGATTGCGAAACTGAGGCCGGTGCTCTGGCGAATCTTGCAGAGATGGATGGAATTTGTGTCCCGGGCGGATTTGGAATCAGAGGAATTGAAGGCAAGCTTGGCGCACTGAAGTTTGCTCGCGAAAACAAAATCCCAGTCCTGGGACTCTGTCTGGGATTGCAGTGCATGGTAATTGAATACGCGAGAAATGTAGTCGGTCTAGAAGGCGCGACTTCAAGTGAGTTTGAGCCCAACGCTAAACATCCAGTTATTGCAACCATGGCTGAGCAGGTAGCGAAACTTGAAAACTCAGAAATGGGAGGCACCATGCGACTCGGCCTTTACGAGGCCAGGTTGAAAGATGGCTCAATAGTTCAGGAGTTGTATGGTTCACCATCGGCTAGCGAACGCCATCGTCACAGGTACGAGGTCAACAACGCATATCGGGAACAGATTTCCGCGAAAGGACTTTCATTCTCAGGGACGTCTCCGGATGGAAATCTCGTGGAGTATGTCGAGTTACCTCGAGAGGTGCATCCGTTCTATGTTGGTACGCAAGCGCATCCTGAGTTTCGATCGAGACCTACCAGACCAAACCCATTGTTCTTTGGGCTGATCAAGGCCTCCATTGAAAGAAGACAGGCTCAGCGCCTCTTCAACGAGGGCTAATCCATGTCGCCGCTTGATGGGTATTTGCGGCACCTTTCGGTTGAGCGCGGTCTGAGCAAGAACACACTCTCTGCTTATAAGAGTGATTTATCCAGGTACCTGACTTATCTTGAACAACTCAGTCTCGATGTAGTAACCGTCAATGCAAATCATCTGTCAGATTTCTCCGCCGAGTTAGTCACGCAAGGGCTGAAGGCATCTTCAAACGCTCGAATCTTGGCTGCGGTTCGGGGTTTTCATAGATTTCTATTGCTGGAGAATCTGCGCAGGGATGATCCGACGGTTAAGCTTCGTCCACCCAGGTTGGCAAAGAGACTTCCCAAATCCCTTACTCAAGATCAAGTCATGTCGCTATTGAAGGTTTCTGGGCCTGAACCAGAGGATGAGTCAACTGACCTGATCAGACTTCGCGACAGGGCAATCCTGGAGTTGATGTACTCCACTGGTACAAGAGTGAGTGAAGTAGTTGATCTTGATCTAGATGAAGTGAATGATTCTGGATTGCTTAGAGTTCGCGGCAAGGGTTCTAAAGAGAGAATTGTTCCAATTGGGACTTTTGCAGCTCGAAGTCTCGATGCCTACTTAGTGCGGTCTCGTCCAAGTCTGGTCGGACTAAGGGGAGAACGTGCACTGTTTCTGAATAAGCGCGGTGGGCGACTGAGCAGACAGAGTATCTGGGAAATCATTCAACGCTCCGGTGATGCCTGCGGCGTTGCGGTGTCACCACACTCGCTGCGGCACTCTTTTGCGACCCATCTAATCGAGGGTGGTGCGGATGTCAGAGTGGTCCAGGAGCTGCTTGGCCACGCTTCAGTAGCAACCACCCAGATTTACACCCTGGTCACCATAGACACGCTTCGGGAGGTCTACGCTTCAGCCCATCCGCGGGCACGGGGGTAGGCTAGAGGCGAATCAGGGAGGTCTCGGTGGAGATTACAGGTAAATCTTTCCCCAACCCACCAAAGCTCACACGACATGGCCCAGCTCGGGTCATTGCAATGTGCAATCAAAAAGGTGGAGTTGGTAAGACCACCACAACCATTTCTATGGCCGCAGCCTTGGCTGAATATGGAAGAAAAGTACTCGTAGTTGACTTCGATCCCCAGGGCGCCTTGTCGGTTAACCTTGCCTCAGATTTTCAAGATGGCCCAACCATCTATGACCTAATCATGGATTCGACAAAGGATCCAAAGACGGTCATTCAGCAAACCGAAGTTAAGAATTTAGATATCATTCCCGCCAATATTGATTTATCGGCTGCAGAAATGCACTTGGTCACAGAAATGGGTCGCGAAAGAGTTCTTGACAACATTCTAAAGAAAGTCAAGAACGACTACGACGTCATCTTGATTGACTGTCAACCATCCTTGGGTCTCCTAACGGTGAACGCTCTAACAGCTGCTCACGGAGTGTTAGTTCCAATGGCCACTGAGTTCTTTGCTTTGCGTGGTGTTGCACTATTGATTCAAACAATTGAAAAAGTGAAGGCTAGAACCAATCCTCTACTTGAGCTGGATGGACTGATTGCCACTTTGCATGATCCAAGAACTCTTCACTCGCGGGAGGTTCTCGAAAGACTTCAAGAGGCATTTCCTGGCAAGGTGTTTGATACAGCGGTCAATCGAACTGTTAAGTTCCCTGACGCCACGGTTGCCAAGAAGCCAATTACAGTGTTTGCCTCATCATCCGAAGCCGCCGATGATTATCGTCGCATAGCTAGAGAGCTCATTTCGCGTGGCTGTGCAGCTTGAGTCCGAGGTTGATTTTCAACTTCAATTAGATAATTTCGAGGGCCCCTTTGACCTTCTGCTGACGTTAATCGGCCGGCATGAGATGGATATCACTCAGGTTGCTCTGGCTAAGGTGACAGATGAGTTTTTGCAGTACATCAAGCAACTGGATGCAAAACAAGAGCTAGACACAGCCAGTGAGTTTTTGGTTGTTGCAGCAACGCTGCTCGATCTCAAACTCGCCAGCCTTCTTCCACAGGGTGAGTTGGTGGACAGCGAAGACGTCGCCCTTTTGGAAGCCCGCGATCTCCTGTTTGCAAGACTTCTTCAGTACCGAGCGTTTAAGGAGCTCTCCAGCTGGTTTAACACTGCCTTTGAACTGGAATCAAAGAGAGTTCCGAGGGCAGTGCGCTTAGAAGAGCAATATCGCAATCTTCGTCCAGAGTTGAAGTGGGACACCACTCTTGACGAGTTTCATATGCTTGCCCTGTCGGCCTTCACTCCGAAAGAAATTCCAAGTGTAGGTCTAACTCATTTGCATGCATCCAAGGTTTCGATCAGAGAGCAAGTGGGGATTATTGTTGAGCGACTGCGCTCTTCTAAGACTCTAACTTTCTTGCAGTTGATTGCCGACACCAAGGAAAGAGCAGAGTTTGTAGCAAGATTCCTTGGGATTTTGGAGCTCTATAGAATCGGAGCAATCGGTGTAATTCAACCGACTCCTTTTGGTGAGATTACTTTGAGCTGGGAAGCTGAGCATTTTGACTTCCACCAGCTAGATGGATTAGGCGTTGACTATGAGCAATGATTTAGCACTGCGCGGTGCATTAGAAGCAATTCTTACGGTGGCGGAAACTCCAATGTCAATGGTCACACTGGCCGGCGCACTCGAGGCACCCATCAACGACGTCAAGAGAGAGCTAGATGCACTCAAAGAGGACTACGACCAGGCGCATGATGGTTTGGGTCGAGGCTTTGAACTGCGCGAAGTCGGCGGTGGTTGGCGATTCTATGTTCGACAGACTCACGACTGGGGAGTGCGTCAACTGGTTGCCAATGAGAATCCAGCCAAACTCTCGCAAGCAGCTTTAGAGACTCTGGCAGTCATTGCATATCGCCAACCAGTTTCCCGCGGAGAGATCTCTTCAATTAGAGGCGTGAATGTTGATTCGGTTGTTAGAACTCTGCTATCCAGAGGATTAGTAATCGAACTTTATACAGATAACGAGACTGGTTCTGTCATGTTTGGAACCAGTGAAACTCTGCTGGAGAACCTCGGAATCAACTCACTGTCTGAACTGCCACCAGTGAGCCCTCACCTACCAAACCAGGATCAGATTGACTGACGAAGGCATTCGATTACAAAAAGCACTTTCCATTGCTGGGATTGCATCGCGCCGGAAAGCTGAAGAATTGATGTTGGCCGGTCGGGTAAAGGTCAACGGCAAGGTCGTGCGCGAATTAGGAAGCCGGGTTGATCCCCTCAAAGACATGGTCATGGTAGACGGGCGACCTGTTCAGCTCGATCCCGATCGCGTTTACCTTGCTTTCCACAAACCAAAAAACATAATCTCCACCATGAGCGATGAGTTTGATAGGCCCTGCCTGGCCGACTTTTTTGTTGGTTTTGATCGCGTATTCAACGTCGGACGACTCGATGCCGACACATCAGGACTGATTCTCATGACCAATGATGGCGAGCTTGCAAATCAGCTAGCCCACCCAAGCTTTGGGGTAGAGAAGCTTTACTTCGCTAAGGTTCAAGGACGGATTCAACGAGCTCAATTACAGCAACTGCTGGACGGGGTGTCACTCGAGGATGGGCTCCAGAGAGCCGACAGAGTCAATTTGCTTGATCAGAATGCGACTGAATCATTGGTCGAAATAGTGCTCCACAGCGGAAAGAACCGCATTGTTCGGAGATTGTTCGAGGCGGTGGGACATCCGGTAATCGAGCTAACTAGAAAGAGCTTCGGGCCGCTAAGGCTTGGAAATCTCAAGCCCGGTCAATACCGAGAGCTGAGTAAACTTGAGGTTAGCGCTTTGTTGAGCGCTGCCAGTAATTCCAAGAATTGAGATATCAACTATGGCCGTTCGAGCAATCAGGGGAGCAATTCAGCTCGACAATGACGAACGAGCACATCTACTTAAGTCCACAGCAGAACTTGTGACCAAAGTTATGCATGAAAATCAACTTGAGACTGCTGACTTAATCTCTATTTGGTTCACCGCCACTCCAGATGTTGTTAGTGAGTTTCCAGCATTAGCTGCCAGAGAGCTGGGTCTGGGAGATGTGCCTCTCATGTGTTCAGTTGAGATGAATGTGACTGGAGCGATGCCAAGAGTTATTCGACTAATGATGCATGCCGATACCAACAAGCCACGAAGCGAAATCACGCATGTTTATCTTCGAGGCGCTCAGGCACTGAGGACTGACCTAGCACAGTGAGAGCCGACTCAATCAAAATTGTCGGGACTGGTCTAATTGGAACGAGTCTCGGACTTGCCCTTGCCCGACAGGGAGTCACTGCTGAGCTTGCTGATACATCTAAGGCAAATCTGCGACTGGCAATTGAATATGGAGCCGGTAGGGAATCTAGTGAAGAACCGCAGCTCGTAATTGTTTGCGTGCCTCCCGACCTAACTGCAGAAGTTGTTGCACAGGAGCTACGCAAACACCCCGGTGCGATAGTTTCCGACACTGCAAGCGTTAAATCAGAGATTTATTCTCGCGTCTTGGATCTCGCGCCTGAGCACGCAGGCCGCTACGTTGGTTCACACCCAATGGCCGGTCGAGAAAAAAGCGGTCCTGGGAGCGCTCGAGCAGATCTATTTTTCGCGAGACCTTGGGTTATTACTTCGACTACTGAGTCTAAAAGCGATGCAATTGATTTACTGAAGGATGTTGCGCTCAGAATTGGTGCACTGCCGATAAGCATGAGTCCTAAGCAGCACGATGAGGCGGTCGCATTAGTTTCACACTTGCCGCAATTGGTAGCATCTGCACTAGCTGCAAGATTGATTGATGGACAAGCGAGTCAACTTGATTTGACTGGTCAGGGTTTACGCGACACAACCAGGATTGCCGCCAGCGACCCTACTTTGTGGGTGCAAATTCTTTCTCAAAATGCCTCAGAAGTTACTCCGCTGATTAGTGCATTGCGATTAGAGCTGCAGGAGCTAGAACAGGCCTTGGCCGGACTTGATCAGCCAGGCGCGCTGGCTAAAGTTCATTCTCTACTGGAGCGTGGCAACACCGGAATTTCTCGCATCCCTGGCAAACACGGCGGCAAGTTCGTTGACTATCAGCAGCTGACAATTGTTATTGATGACAGTCCAGGATCCTTGGCCTCTCTGCTCGCATTTATTGGTGACATTGGTGTCAACATCGAAGATCTGAAACTGGAGCACTCGCCAGGAGCCCCGATTGGTTTAGTTGAAATTCAGGTAGACCCCGCTTCAGTTGAACTTCTTGCAAAGCAACTAGTCGACAACGGCTGGCGGATTGTCTGATGACTGCTTTTGTGGTGGCAGTCGATGGACCTGCAGGTTCGGGAAAGTCGAGTGTTTGCAAGGAAGCCGCACGCCGACTTGGATTTGGCTACCTTGACACCGGAGC
>WLDG01000025.1 GCA_009704945.1 Actinomycetota bacterium
ACCTCAAAATAGTGATGCGGGTGACCCTGCAGAACTAGATAAATGCTGAAGAGATAAGCAACCGATGAACCAAGAGAGACCAGAGTGTCCATCGTGGTGTCGCCCTTGCGCAGATTCTTGATTGCTGCTGAGTGAAACGGCCAGGTGACATAAGTGATTACCGGAGTGGCCAGAGCCCAAACTAAGTACTGACTGCCAGTGAACTGAAAGCCAGGAACCATAGAGAAAAGAATTGCAAGGACTGAGAGAACCGAGCCAGTGATAATTCGTGGCATCAGTTTGCTCAGCTCAGGTTTTCCGCTTCCAACTTTGTAGCCGGCTGAATCAACTGCTGCGCTCAGCTCGCCTAGCTCAACTGATTGATTGAGAGTTACGTGAGCTTTTTCTGTGGCGAAATCTACATAGGCAGAGACGCCAGGAAGTTGATTGAGGGATTTTTCAACTCTTCTTGCACAAGCAGTGCAGGTCATCCCCTCAATCTCAAGCTCTAGCTGATTAGTCATTTACCTTTACGAACCGGGTGACTTGATAGCCAGCCTTCTCAATGGCAGCTGTAAGTTCAGATTCGTCGGCCGTTCCTTCAATTAGCGCTTTGCCAGTCTGGTGATTTACTTCTAGAACGTGAACACCGTGCAGGCCAGATAGCTCCTTGGATACGCTCATGGAGCAGTGACCGCAGGTCATACCACTTATATCAATTTCTGTCTTTTGCATGTAAATCCTGTCCGCCTCAAGTCTATGTCTTCTATTTCCAGGGCAGGTGGGTGAATGACTTGTGCCAACTCGCTATGCTGAAAGCTGAATAGCTTGGGAGCGAAATGAGAAAAGCCTCTTTCTTTATTGCGGCAGTGCTTGTCTTAAGCGTTGGGTTTTCTGCTTCGGCAGACGAAGAAGATACTCGTGTTTTTCAGTGGAGCAAGCCAGACAGGTCCACCCCGGCAGGCATGAATGTGGACTTCGATCTAACTGAATTGTCCATGGGCCACACAGTTGATGATGAGCTACAGATCTATGCCACCGTAAAAGGCATAGCAGCTGCGACAAAAATCACCCAAACTTCTTATGTCGAACTCCTAATTGATACCAATCTAGACAAGCGCGAAGATTACTCCATAAGGATTTTGCCTTTTACTGAGACCGGCTACAAAATCGTCGGAACGTTAATGAACTTAGCCACCAATACACCTGTGACTTCCCCCGCGATAGTAACCTACAGCGGCGAAACTTGCGATGTTTACATCTGGTCAACAACACAATCGACTGACTATGGTTTTGAATTCACCAAGAACTGCATCAACATGCGTCCAGAAATCAACTTGGCAGTTGTTTCGACTGCAGACGGCGTTGCTTTCGATCGCCTGCCGGACGGAACTGCTTGGCAAAGATTCAAGACGGACTATATGAAAGCAGCAACCTGCAACAGCGGGAAAAGAAATCAAAAACTCACTTATGACGGCACTACTTACATATGCCTCAAGTCAGGTTCCAAGTGGGGATGGAAAGACTATGGACCAATCGCAGCTAAGAATTCGAAATTCTTGACTGAGAAGGCATACTATCTGTGCAAGTTGAATAACAAGTATGGTGCCTCTCTTGGAGACAATGGAAAGACGTTGACTCTTGATGGCGCGTTCAAGTACTTCATCACGGAGAGCGATTACAACTGCGTGACCAGAGTTTTGCAAATGTCATCCTCAGTGAAAAGACGAGTGGAGATAACGCGTGCTCTCGATGGTCTGCAAGAGGCTAAGTGGGGAAGAATTACATCCTTCTGGAATTATCATCCTGACTCTGGGTTGAACATAACTTTTAGTTATAACTAGCTTTCCCTCAAGTTTCTTTAGGTGGAAGCAACTTCCGCGAATAGCTCTCGTGTGCTTTGGCCAATGGCCAAATCTATGATCGGCAATCTTTGGCTCGGCGTCGGTTTCTAATTAGATTTAAAGCCAAAGACAAATTGTCTTATGCTCAATCGAATAAATCAGAAATTTGATTCCAGATCTTCTGATTAATCGAATAGTAAACCCAAGTTCCCTTTTTCTCGGAGGTCAGTAGCCCGACCTCAGTCATCTTCTTCATGTGATGAGAAATCGTAGGTTGAGATAGATCCAGTGGTTCGGTTAGATCGCAAATGCAGGCTCTAGAGTCTGGAGACTGGCGAATTAGCGCCAGGATCTGAAGTCTGGTTGGATCGGCAACGGCTTTGAGTAGTGCTGCAATTTCTGTGGCCTTACTTCTAGCCATTGGCTCAAGGCCTGGCGCTGGTGCACAACCTGAGATGTCGAGTGAGATTTTGGTCGCCATGTGTTCACCTTCTTACATAGACAATTATCTATAAGCTATTCATAGATGTCCATCTATGTGACTGAACCCTTGGATTGGAGCCAAATGAGAGTCAGGTTTCTAGCCGAATTCATTGGCACCGGCAGCATCGTGATGGCTGTTTTGGGTGCTGGATTTATGGTTTCTAATCTTTCTGCCGAGCCAGCCCTTGGTCTATTCATGATCGCCAGTGCTGTCGCGGGAGTTTTGTTTGTAGCCATTTCTTCTTTTGCTTCCATTTCTGGGGCTCACTTCAACCCCATCGTTACTATCGCTTTTCTCGCTCACAAAGACATCAGTGCCAAAGACGCCGGGATCTACTTCGTGGCACAGTTCATGGGCGGTCTGCTCGGAGCACTCATTGCGAACCTTATGTTTATTCAGACTCCAACTATCAGTGAAGTAGGCAGATTCAGCCTTGGTTCCATGGTTGGCGAAAGCGTTGCCAGTGCTGGCTTGGTTCTGCTTGTTCTGCAGCTGGTTTATTCGAACAAAGAGAAACTGATTGCTCCTGCCGTTGCGCTTTGGATTTTTGCCGGGCATATCTTCACCTCATCAACTGCCTTCGCAAATCCTGCGGTAACGATCGGAAGAGTTTTCTCTACCGCTCCAAGCTCAATCGCCGTGGAGTCTGCGCTCTACTTCATACTCGCTCAATTCATTGGTCTTGGTTTGGCTTTGCTTGTTTCAGCGCGACTTAGAAAGGTAAAGAAATGACCAAGCTCGCATCCGTAATGTTTGTCTGTGTTCACAATGCAGGCAGATCACAGATGGCACAGGGTTTTCTCACTCACCTAGCTGGAGACCGCGTTGAGGTCAGATCTTCTGGAACCATGCCAGCTGATCAAGTGAATCCTTCTGCGGTTGAAGCCATGGCAGAGCTAGGAATTGATATTTCGAACCAAGCTCCCAAGGTTCTAACTGATGAAGACGTAAGAGCGTCTGACTATGTCATCACCATGGGCTGCGGAGATGCCTGTCCTTATTACCCGGGTAAGAAGTACCTCGACTGGAAGCTGGAAGATCCAGCTGGCAAAGATGTCGCATCAGTTCGCCCAATCAGGGACCAGATAAAGGGAATGGTTGAAGAGCTGGTTCGCGAAATTGACGCTAGAGCAGCTAAATAGAGGGTATTGCTCCCTAAACTAACTGCAATGCGCAGACTTTTGATTTCAGCACTAGCAGTCTCCCTGCTAGCAGGTTGTGTTTCAGGACCAGCCGACTCGGCCCCAACCCCAACCGAAACCGCTCCGCCTGAGCCGGTGTTTGTGGCAGCTCCTCTCACGGGCGTGCTCTATGAAGAGGGAACCAACCCCTACCTGAGCTTGCCAGCGGTTATGGCAAAGATTGATAACACCGCCAGTGGCAAACCACAGCTTTCTCTAAATGATGCAGACATTGTTTTTGTGACCAGAATCGAAGGCGGCATGACTAGATTGCTGCCGGTTTGGCACTCCCGCATGCCAGTCGATGTTGGACCGGTTCGATCTGTCAGACCAGTTGATCCGCTGCTGATTGCTCCATTTGGCGGAGTGTTTATTTACTCGGGTGGCCAAGCTCCCTTCAAAAATGCAGCCAGGGACACCGGTCTGGTCATGAGTGATGAAGACACCGAGCAAGACAACGACAACTACTACAGAGAAAAGTCCAGAGTTGCACCATGGAATCTTTTATTCCGAGCTCAGAAAATGCAGGAGTTTTACTCGGCTCAGCAACCTGCTCCAACCGCGCAGTTCACTTATGGCGATAGCCCATCAGCTGTTGCGCAAGGTGTGCCGGTTCTTAGCTTGAGCGTCAAGTATCCAGAGACTCTCTCTGCTTGGGAACCAGGAACCGCAGCTTTTGCTTGGAGTGCATCAAGCGAACCGGTTTGGCTTAGATCTCAAAACGGAAGAATTCACAACCAGCAAAATGATGAGCAGATCTACACCAAGAATGTTGTTGTGTTGGAAGTAACTCACGATCTCAGTTTTAGAGATCCAAGATATGGTCCGATTCCCAAAGCTGAGCTGATTGATAACACTGGTGTTGCTCACATCTTTACCAATGGCTACTACCTCAAAGCAGTTTGGACCAAAGCTGGCATCAAGTCGCCAATCAGATTGACCACCGAAGCTGGCTCACCGGTTCTACTTGCAGCTGGCAACACTTGGGTTGAGCTACTCGATCTACCAAGAAGTTCTCTGAAGGTTGTTGAACCTGAACCAGAACCAACTCCGACCGAGTCAACTGACGAGTAGTGCGCGGGGTAAAGAAAGAGAATCTTCCCAGCAAGATTTGCGCGCGCTGCGGAAGAGAAATGGTTTGGCGTAAGTCTTGGGCTAAGAACTGGGATGAGGTTCGCTACTGCTCAGAAAAATGCAAGCGGACTAAATCTCTTTAGAGAAGTCCTTTAGCCAAACTCTTAGCTCTTTACCGATGTCGTCTCGGTCAATTGCCATTCGCAGGGTTGCTTTGATGAAATCCAACTTGTCTCCAGTGTCATAGCGGCGACCGCGGAATATGACACCCCTCACGCCGCCGGCAACGGAAGGGTTGGCGGCAGCGAACTGCAGAGCATCAGTTAGCTGAATTTCGCCATTGCGACCCTCTGGGGTTTTTTCCAAAACTTCAAAAATCTCGGGGCGAAGAACATATCTGCCAATAACAGCCAAATTCGAAGGTGCTTCTTTTTCAGATGGTTTTTCAATCAGTTGATCAATCTTTACTACATCGCCTGAGAGTTCAGAGACCTTGGCTGCGCCATAGAGGTGAATCTGGTCCATCGGCACCTCCATTAGTGCCACCACGTTGTCACCAGTTTCCTCATGCAGTTTTAGCATCTGGGGAAGGATTGGGTCTCTGCTGTCGATGACATCGTCACCCAGTAGCACTGCAAAGCTGTGTTCACCGACGTGGCTCTTTGCTCGAAGTACTGCGTGACCTAACCCTTTGGGATCACCCTGTCTGGTGTAGTGGATGTCGGCTAGCTGAGTGGATTCTTGAACCGAGAAAAGTTTCTTTTTGTCTCCTTTGTCAGAGAGCACCTGCTCTAGCTCAGCCACCCGGTCAAAGTGGTTTTCTAGAGCATTCTTGTTTCGGCCGGTGATCATGAGCAAATCCTGAAGACCAGCAGATACGGCTTCTTCAACTACGAACTGGATGACCGGCTTATCGACAATCGGAAGCATTTCCTTGGGCAGGGCTTTAGTGGCGGGCAAGAACCTGGTTCCAAGGCCGGCGGCTGGAATTACTGCTTTTTTTACAGCGAATCTTGACGATTGTGACATGGCTAAAGTTTAGACTCGTAAGTCTGAGATTGATTGAGAACTAGCTTATGGAAAGGATTTAGCATGAAAAGAATTAGTGCATTCCTTCTAACGGCCCTACTGCTTATTCCAAGCCAGACTGCTAGCGCCAATGTCATCGAACCTGCCTACGATGCGGTAAATCTCTCTCATGCATGGAACCTTGGGCTTAAGGGTGCAGGGGCAACCGTTGCAATCATTGATCAAGGTGTGAACCTAGATCACCCATACTTCAAGGACAAGATTGTCGATGGCTACTGCTACGTGGAGATCACATCTTCACTGCGCTGTCCAAATGGAACCAGAGAACAGTCCGGTCCTGCTGCTGCATCGCAGAGAAGAATCGGAAGCATTTTTCTGACCGATGAAGACCACGGCAACATGGTTGCAGGTTTAGTAGCGGGTAATCCAACTGCCGAGGCTCCTGGCGGCGTCGCACCCGATGCCAAGATTCTGATGGCCAATGTTGACCTAACTTTGAACGGAATTCTGGCTGCCCTTCGCTACATCAAAGAAAGAAGAGAAGCCCTTAACATCGTTGCCCTCTCAATGTCATGGGGAGGCTACTTTACTGAGATTCCAAGAACTTGGTTGCAGTGTGACACCAACCCTCAACTTGCTGAGCTGGCAACACTTCTAACGGATTTGCGCAAGGCGGGCGTGATGCCCTTTGCTTCTGCTGGCAATACTCCAACGTTGGAAGTTGCAACTTCCGTTTTCCCATCCTGCTTGAAGGATGTTGTAGCGGTGGCTTCTGTGAACACCAAAAACGAGATCAGTTGGTACGTCACGATGTCTAGCAAGGTTGAAATCCTGGCTCCTGACTACGCAAGAAGCGCCAACACCTTCAGCTACATCCAAGCCTCTGGCACATCTGCTGCAGCGCCGATTGTCGCTGGCTCCTTCGCAATTCTTCGCCAGGCTTTCCCAAATCGAACACCGGAGCAGATTCTCTCGGTAATGAAGTCCACTGGAACGAAAATCAACGACGTAATTCGAAAAAACATACCGATGGTTAATGTGCGAAGTGCGGTCATTCAGCTTCAACAAAGTGCCAGTGTTACACCAGAACCTGGTCGGACCCTAAACATTGGAACATTCAACGGGAAACTAGTTGTTTACGCCCGAGGCTACACAGGTTCAACTCTCAGTTGGAGAATCGCAGGTCGCTGGCAAAGAGTGACAGTAACTCAAGACTTTCAGGCCTTTGATAGACCCACTCGAGCAATTGGTGCTGATGTGACCGTACAGATTCACGTAGATGGATCGGCTGCGCCGGTGTTTACAAAAACAGTTCGCACTCGCTAATCAGCGACCGAGGACAAACAGAATAAGCTGCCTCAGGCCGCCTAGAAGATTAATTCTTCGAAGACCGAACGCAATACGAATTAGTGGTGCTGCAGCACCGAATACTCGATCGAAGACTGCGGCTCGAGCTTTGCGATCCGTTGCTGTTCCCCATCGCTCTCCTGAGCTGTCACTTGGGTGGGTGGCTATGAAGATTGGTGAAAACTCACATTTGGCCCCAGCCTTGATTAGGTCGCTGATAAAGATGAATTCATCTCCCAAGTAGAGATCAGCACCTGCTCCAAAGTTCTCGTCAAAGCTCACCTCTAGTTGCCTAACCAGGTCTACTCGAATCATCATTTCGTAGGTGGCGGCTCTAGCCGAATTTAAGAGGGTCAGCTTGTTTTCGTTATTTGGGTATTTCTTGCGCGGCTGGCCGTGCTCATCCTTTGCGGCTAATAGCAGCATGACTAGGGTCGGATCTTTTTCAAACTTGGCAATCGCTTTGGTTAGTTCTGAGGTGTGGAAAGTGACATCGTCATCACCAAAAATTAGTAGCTCTGTTTTAGCGCTGCGAATTGCTTGATTTCTGCTCTTTGCTACGCCCTTGCCAGGAACTTCAATCAGTTGGGCGTCACTGGGCGCTGAATAAGAAGCTTGGTTTGGGTTTTGGACCAGGACCAGGTAGTCGTAGTTATTGCCTGGAAATTGAATGTTTGAAACGCGCTCAGCCAGCGTTGAATAACCAATTGTTAGCTTCATTAGAAGCTGTTGGCCTTAGCTCTTGCAAATCTCATCAGGGCAGATGAGATAGAGGAGAAAGTTGTGTTCATAAGTCTTAGGCCTAGAAAGAAGACGATTGTGCTGGAGAGAGTGATGACTCCCTGAATGCTGAAAACCACTAGCAACACCATGAGTGCAACTACGAAGAAGCTAGCTAACAGAGTTGCGAATTCCGCTGATTTGATTCTGCTACCTAGGCGCTCAGCCGGGGTTACAACTTCTTTAGCTCTTCTTTTTTCAACAAATTCTCGCTGAGTCTTCATTTGGAACATAAAGACTCTGCCCATCACTTCCAGCAGGATCAAAACCATGACCAAGGTGATTGCTGCCATCAGTGGGTTGAGGAAGAAGAAAAAGCCCACGATGACAAATGCTTGAACAGTGAAGGAAAGAATGTTCACCATTTCTAGCGCCATTGCCCATTCCCAGCTTTCGCCCTGAGCGGTTTTCTGGCGCTTGTCCGCACCAAATGCCCTGTCAAAGAACTTCACGCGATAGTTCTTTTGAATGTAGTTGGCAACTCTGGTCGCAACGAACAGCAAACCGAAGATCAATAGATTTACAACAATCAAGCTCAAGGGCTTGTTAGCTCCATCAATTACCAAATCAGTAAAGAGCTTTGCCACCAGTAGTTCTGTGACGGGGATAGCGGCAGCTATGAAAACTAAAAGGATTAGCTGAGCACGAAACTTATTGGTTGGGACCAGTAGCCGAGCTGAATGCCACAGCTCCTGGGCTAACTTTTTCATTTCTCAAATCTAGCGACTGCTTGGCGGACGTGGCCAATAACCTGCTGCTTCTTTTCTTCAGGAACTTTGATATCGCGGGTTAGATTGTCCAGGTTTGCCTTAGTTAGGTCTAGCTCAATGGCCTGCGGGTTCATCACTGCCACCCCAGCACCCAGGGCATAGTCTTCGTACTTTATGCCTGTGCCATGAACGTTTTCTTCAAATCCTTTGAAGGTCACTAGACCGCAGGGAATGCCGTAGGACTGGCAAACAATCATGACGTGCATTGCTGAGGTGATAACAGAGTCGTACTGATTCAGCGTCTTTACAAAAGTCTCGATGTCACGAGGATTCGACATCATTACTGATAGTTCATCCATGTGAGCAGGCAGTTTGACTGGAATGGCTGAGTGAGAGAAGTGGCGAACAAAAGCCACCTTGCCGTTTGTTTTTCCACGCTGAACGGGAATGATTTCACTCAAGATCAGTCCCGGATCGCCATGTGCGTCGATAAGTTTTCCACCAGCCGATTGCAAGGCTTTGGCGCTGTGTGGTCCTCGAAGGGAAATGTAATCCGCTCGTGGATGAAGGTTTAGGTCATCCGAAGAGATTCCTGTTCCCAAAACGACTGAGTTACCTCGAATGAATCTGCCAATCGAACCTAGTCCGACAATGTGCTTCTTGATGCTTGGATCAGTCGGTGCTTGGTGAATAATTCCGCTTTTGCTGTAGTGCGACACAACTAGTGGAGAAAGCCAGTCCCCAAAGTTACCTGGGTAGGGATAAACCCACCACATCAGCGGGATCTTGTGGCTGTCTTTGCTTGCGTAGTGAGCGAAAGAATCAGCTGCTTCGATTGTTGACTGCTCTAGGTAAGTCGGCAGATACTTCGCCGAAAATTCTTTCTTTAGCTGATCTGTGCTGGCGATATGACCGTGCTTCGCTTCGTAAACGATTTTTCCTAGGAGTCGGCCACGAACTGGGTCTAAGCCTTTGACTTTGTCTTTGGTTAGCGCACTAGTCACGCCAGTTGTGTCGGCAATTCTTCTAAGTGAATTCCTTAGACCACCAGGCAACAGACCCTCCAGTTGCTTGGCCTTGGCCAATAGCTTTCCTCGGGTGCTCTGGGTTTTCTTGCTGCCGTGCTGCACAACTTTGTTCTTGAATTCCGCAACATTTCCGGATGAACCAAAGCTGAAAAATGGTGGTCTTTGTCCGGTCTCGAGCACGGCTCGTTCTCGAAGAATCTCGGTAGTTGGAATCATCTGGAAAGTTAGGTTTCGAGCGTTTGCTCTCCACGCTTCTTCCAGGAAGTAGTCATCGGTTGCTTTGAGCGTTGCTCTCTGCTCCAGGGCATAGGCATCTTCAATTAGTTTTCGAGCCTGGGGTGTTGTGTTGATCCCCCAGAAGCTCGGTTCCCAGAATCTAGTTCTCTGGGCATAGCCAATCTGAAGGGGAGATCCAAAGGATCTTTGGAAACCAATTAGGTCGGCTGTTGAGTTTGAGATGTAGTCAGGAAGGTGAGAGATTCTGCAGTCAACGTCAATCCAGAACACCATCTTGTCCGGGTGCTTGTGGCAAATGTCTCTAATGAAACCAATCTTTTTTCTGGTGACATCTGCCCAGTCTTCGCCCGGCTTCTTTTCCACCTGCAGCAGTTCATGAGCGATACCGAGATTGGTTAGTTGGCTACCCAACTCTTTGGCGTGATTGCCGTAATACTCGTCCGGGGTATAGAACGAACAGATAACTACGTCGCGAGAACTCATTTCTAGAAATTTACCATCGCTTTATTTGCGACCACGAATCAGCCCCACCCAAAAGCCAATTCCCCAGGAATAATGCATGGTTGGCAGCACTGCTATCAGCCATAACCGCACCGGCCAGCTAAGTGAGGTGACACCAGCTGAGTAGAAGGCAATGCCAAGCAGGTAAAGCCAGAGTGGGAACCAAAGCAAACTGGAGAGAACCAGCAGCGGAGGAATCCAGTAGCGAAAACGCGAGTTTGCTACATCATCTCTAGTCAGAGCGCCGCGCCAGATTCCGGTTTTCAAAAACTGTTTAGCAAGTGCCAGCCAAGTGCGACGAGGGTAGTAACCAACTTCCAGTCGTGGATCAAACCAAACCTGGTAGCCAGCTTTTCTAATTCTTTGGTTTAGTTCCCAGTCTTGTGCTCTGACCCAGGTATCGGAAAAACCGCCCAGTTCATCAAGAACGCTCTTGCGGTAGCAGCCAAGATAAACCGAGTCGGCAACGCCAGCTGCTCCACCAACGTGGTAGCTGCCACCACCTAAGCCAATGCGATTGTTGTAACCAAAGGCAACTGCTTTTTGAAAGTTAGTGGTTCCTTTCGCAAGCATTCTTCCGCCAACATTGGCAGCTCCGGTGTCATTCAAAATCTTGACCGCTAGCAGGGCATAACCATCTGGCAATTCAGAGTGGGCATCGACGCGAATTATTACTTCGTATCTGCTTTCCGCAATAGCCAGATTCAAACTGGTGGAAGTGAGACCGGTGGGAGAGTGAACCAGTCGCAGGTTGCTGTGGCGACTAGCGAGTTCTTGAGCAACTTCGTTGGTTTTATCTGTGGAGGGACCAAGCGCCAGGATTAGCTCTGATAGTCCTGGCGTTTGCTGCTTCAGAACAGAGTTGACGGCGGTCTCAAGGTATTTCTCTTCATTTAGAACTGGCATCACAAATGACACCTGTCTTATCTCAGCCATTGCGAATGGTTCTTCCCAGAGCGATTACTTTCCAGCCGGCTGCTTGCCAAGCACTAACATCCAGAACATTTCTGCCATCGATGATGGTTGCGTTAGCTACTTTGCTCTTGGCCTGCACAGGATCAAGCTTTTTGTATTCATCCCACTCGGTTGCCAGGATCACCAGCTCTGCATTTTCCAGTGATGTATAGGTATCAGGCTCGGGCTTTAGGTTCTCATCGCTTAGGCCATGCAGTGCTTTGGGGTCGGTGACTGTCACCTTGGCACCGGCTCTGGCAAGGGAGCGTGCTATTTCAAGAGCGGGGGATTCCCTGAGGTCATCGCTGTTTGGTTTGAAAGAGATGCCTAGAACAGTGATGTTCTTGCCAGAAAGACTTCCTAGCTCTTTATTTGCTAGCTCAATTACTCTTTGTCTTCTTCGCTCGTTGATGCCATCGACTTCCTTTAGAAATGAAAGTGCTTGACCCACTCCTAGTTCTTCAGCTCGAGCAATAAATCCTCGAATGTCTTTGGGGAGGCAGCCACCACCAAAACCAATGCCGGATCTTAGAAACTTGTTGCCAATTCGCTCGTCATAGCCAATGGCTTTGCTCAGCGCCACCGCATCAGCACCAACCACCTCCGCCACCTCAGCCATGGCATTGATGAAGCTGACCTTGGTGGCAAGGAATGCGTTGGCTGCCACCTTCACTAGCTCAGCGGTTGGAACATCTAGTTCAACTACTGGTGATCCGGCTTTGATTAGTTTTTCGTAAGCGACCAGTAGCGGTAGTGAGTCTTCTTTGTGCCAGTAGCCGATGACGATTCGGTCTGGTTTGAGGGAATCCTCTAGGGCCGTACCTTCTCTGAGGAACTCAGGATTCCAAACGATTCTGGGTTCGAATCCAACCAGGCTTTGCAGTTTGTTCTTGAGTTCTTGAGCGGTTCCCACTGGCACGGTTGATTTACCAACCACCAGGGCTGTTTGGGAAAGGTGAGGGGCAAGGTCTTCGATAGCTGCGTATAGATAAGAGGTATTGGCTGAACCATCTGGGCTTTGCGGAGTTCCCACGCATAAGAAATGTATATCGGCGCTCGCTGAGTTCTCATCGTGAGATGACTGGAACTGGACTTTGCCCTGGCTGATTACTTCACTCAGCGCCTGGGAGAGACCTGGCTCAAAGAAGGGAATCTCACCTTTATTTAGGGCTTCTGCCTTGGCGGGGTCATTGTCGATGCCGATGACGCTGTGGCCAAGTTTGGCCATGGCAACCGCGTGGGTGGCGCCTAAATAGCCAAGTCCGATAACCGAAATCTTCATTTGGGGGCAGTCTACCGAGGCAATTGCCCGTAACAAGTAGGGATTCCCTGCGTATATTGGTCTCGATGGCTGAAAAAGAAGAGTTCCGCGAAGATCCGCTCGAGCAGCTCCTGGACGAGGAGACTGACGAGGAGTTTGGCCTACCCGAATTCAAAGAGCACTTCGCCGACACCCTAACCCCGGCAGTTCTGAAGGACTGGACCGCGGCTGACTTCGCCAGCATCTATGTTCGTTTCCGTCCACACCTTGAGCGTCACGCTCGTCGTTTTTTAGTCAACCCTTCCCAGGTCGAGGAAGTGGTGCAGGATGCATTCCTATATCTAATGACCACCCTTCCTGAGCTCGA
>WLDG01000026.1 GCA_009704945.1 Actinomycetota bacterium
GTATTTGCCCTAGCCGGCTGCTCGCTCTCTCGAGAGGTGGCATCGCTAGACCCTTACTCGCCAAGCGATGGAGTGCAGGTTGATCTTCCAGAGCTAAAGGCCAGAAACGTTTTGTTCGTCTCTGATGCTGAGGGCAACTCCGTTCTTATCGGTTCATTTTTGAACACAACGGATGCGACGTTAGTTGCACAACTGGAAACTATGGATTCCAATGGAGAAGTTGTGTTTACTGACATCACAATTCCTGCCGAAGGAAAGTTTGATCTTGGATATAACGGAACCGAGGGTAAGCGTCTGTTTCTAACTGAGCTACCAGGCTCAATGCACCCTGTTTACATCCGAGCTGGTGGAGACCCAACAGAGATGTTGGTTCCAATTTTGGACGGAACCCTTGAGGAATACCGTCCCTTTATTGACTAAGCCTCGAACTTGTAGCCAAGGCCTCGCACGGTAATTAGGTGTCTTGGCCTAGATGGATCCTCTTCAATCTTTGAACGAACGCGCTTGACGTGAACGTCCAAGGTTTTTGTGTCTCCGAAGTAATTACTTCCCCAGACTCGATCAATGATCTGACCTCGCGTTAGAACCCGGTTCACATTCTCCATTAGCAGCTCAAGCAATTCGAACTCTTTAAGTGGCATTTGAATCGACTCTCCATTGACAGAAACAGTGTGGCGATCAAGATCCATAACAACAGGCCCTGCCTTCAGCAGTCCTGTTTCAGATATTGCAGGTTCATTCCCTCTTCTAAGTACGGCCTTCATGCGCGCCAAAAGCTCACGGGTTGAATAAGGCTTGGTGACATAATCATCGGCACCTATTTCTAGACCCACCACTTTGTCTATTTCTGTGTCTTTTGCCGTGATCATGATGATTGGTACTTGACTCTCTTGCCTGATTATTCGACAGACTTCGTTTCCAGACATGCCAGGAAGCATCAGGTCGAGCAAGATTAAGTCTGGCCCTTGCTTTTTGAAAACTTCAACAGCCGCATTGCCGTCCTCAGCTTCCAGTACTTGGTAGCCTTCTTTCTCAAGGAGATAGACAAGCGGTTCTCTAAGGTTAGGTTCATCCTCAACCACTAATACACGGATCATTCTTCCTCACTTGCGTTTACTGGTAGGCGGAGAGTGAATGTTGAGCCAACGCCAACTTTCGAAAAAATTCTTATCTCTCCCTTATGGTGAGATGCTGCGTGCTTGACAATTGAAAGTCCAAGTCCTGTGCCGCCAGTCTGACGAGATCGGGAAGGATCAACTCGGTAGAAACGCTCAAAGATACGCTCTTGCTCGCTTTCTGGGATTCCAATTCCTGAGTCAGTGACCGTTACCTCAGCAACGTCATGAACTACTTTTACTCTGACGCCTACCTGCCCGCCAGGCTCTGAGTAAAGGATTGCATTCTCAATGAGATTTCGAACTGCAGTCACCAACATTTCATAGTCTCCCTGCAGGGTGATTGAATTCTCAATCTCGCTCACTAGGCGAATGTTGTTTTGATTAGCCAAAAGTTGATTTCTGTCGATAGCGTCGGCAATAACTGTGCCTAAATCCACAACGTCGATTGTGTCGGCAAGATTTGCACCTTGCACTCTCGAGAGCTGAATCAATTCTTGAACAATGTTGGCAAGGCGTTGTGATTCCTTTTGGAGACTTTGTGCAAATCTAGTGACTGCGACCGGATCCTCGGTTGCACCTGTAATCGCCTCAGCTAGGAGGCTAATGGCACCAATTGGTGTCTTTAGTTCATGGGATACATTGGCGACAAAATCTCTTCTAGTGTCTTCTAATTTTTTTGACTCAGTTAGGTCATCAACTAAAAGCATCACGTAGCGATCACCAAATTGAACAGCTTTTGCATGTATCCATGTTTGATCTTTGTTGAGCCCCGTCTCAATCTCAGTCTCGATTTCAACGGCAACCGCTTTAGCTCTTGCCTGCTCAACCAAGTCCTTAAGAGCTAAATGAACCAATTTGCCGTTCGCAATTAACCCAAGCTGAGCTGCACCTGGAGATGACTTGAAAACTAGATCAGATTGGTCAAGCACTACCCCGGCGCTTGCGACGACGTCGATTAGCTGAGAAGCCACCAGTTCTAGTCCATCGACCTGCGGCAGCTCGGAGCGAGCGCGCTTTACAGAAAAAAGCCTCACTTCTACCCCGTTCACTAGGTTAACGACCAACATGGATAAGGTTAGGAGTAAATTTGGGTGAACATGGGCCAGTTTTCCGCTGGTTTGGCTGAAATTAAGCCATTGTTTCACTGAGCTTGGTTTGCTGAGGCTGCCTAGAAACGAGGAATTATGCGCAAGATTTTCGAGCAGGAGCTCCAAGAAGTTCAGTCCCGATTGGTCGAATTGGCCGAAGGGGCAAGGGTCATCATGAAAAAGGGCACTGGAGCTTTCCTGAACTCTGATGTTGCTATGGCAGATGAGGCACTAGCCCTGGCCGATAGCAACGAGCGAAAAGCACTTGATCTGGATGAGCTGGTCATCAAGATTCTTGCCACTCAGTCACCGGTGGCCAGAGATCTTCGAATTTTAGTTTCAGCATTACGAATGAGTGCATCCCTAGAGCGCATGGGTTCGCTTGCATCGCACATCGCTGCCATAGCGAGATACCGCTTTCCCGGCAGCGCAATTCCTGAGTCTCTTCGCGGAACTTTTTCCGAAATGGCAAAAATTGATTTGGAGTTGGCGGATAAGGCAGTCGCTCTTTTGCAGAATCCGGACGTTGATTTAGCTCGGGAAATTCAAGCCCGTGACGAGGCGGTCGATCTGCTTCACCGCAAAGTTTTTGATGTCGTCCTGGCCCCTACTTGGTCAGAAAATGCAATGTACACAGTGGATGTGACACTGGCATCGAGATATTTCGAACGCTTCGCAGACCACGTAGTTGACATAAGTTCAAAGGTTAGCTTTTTGCAAACCGGAGAGTGGTAACTACTACTTCTTCCCTTGGTTCGCCACTGCCGCGGCACCAGCGGCGGCGGCTGCCGGATCTAGATATTCTCCACCTGGATTTTCTGGCTTTAGTTCCTCATTAAGTTTGTAGTGGAGAGGAATTCCGGTGGGGATATTCAGTTCTGCAATTTCTGAATCACTAACCCCATCTAGATGCTTTACAAGAGCTCGCAGGGAGTTTCCGTGTGCAGTTACAAGAACTGTCTTCGCTTGCTTGAGAGATTGAGAAATGTCTGACTGCCAATAAGGAAGCATCCTCTCAAGGACATCCTTTAGGCACTCTGTTTTTGGCAAATTGGGGCCTAAATCTAGATAGCGTTCATCCCCTGCTTGTGAATATTCCGCGTCATCTGCAATTGGTGGTGGTGGCGTGTCATAGCTGCGTCGCCAGAGTTGAAACTGCTCAGGTCCGTACTTTTCAAGAGTTTCTGCCTTATCGAGTCCTTGCAATGCGCCATAGTGTCGCTCATTCAGGCGCCATGATCGAAAGGTTGGTATCCAATTACGGTCTATCTGGTCGAGTGCAATATGGGCAGTGTTTATCGCTCTCTTAAGAACCGATGTGAAAAGCACATCCGGTTTCAACCCAGACTGACCCAAAAGTTCCCCAGCGCGCTTCGCTTCAGCACGACCTTGATCAGTTAGGTCAACGTCAACCCAACCTGTGAAGAGATTTTTTTGATTCCAGATTGAATTGCCGTGACGAAGAAGAATGAGGTGATAAGTCATAACAACATTTTAGTGACGAAATCAACCACGCTTGCCGGAGAGCTTGAAGGCACTCGGGCGAGGAAGATTGGCGGCTTTACCGGCGTCTGCAGGAACCAGAACCTGTTGGGAAGCAGTCACTCTTCTTCCGGAAGTCTCGACCTGTAAATCCAAGTAAGGGGTGTTGCGCGCTACAAGAGCCAAAGCTAGGGATCCTAATTCAAAATGCAAGGCAGCGGCCACTACCTTGCCAACTGGTTTATCGGTATACAAAACTTGATTGCCTCTGCTTGAAAGATCACCGCCATCTTCTAGGTTCAAAACTATGAGTCGACGGGGCGGATGTCCAAGATTATGTATTTTGGCAACACTTTCTTGCCCCCGATAGCAACCCTTGCTCAGATGCACTGCGGAAGATAGCCAGTCAAATTCGTGTGGCAAAGACTTATCATCGATATCTGTTACTTCAGGTCTTCCAGCTGCAATACGAAGTGCGTCGTAGGCCATGGTGCCCGCCGGAACAAGCTCCGGGCTCGAGTGGGCAATGATTTCCACATAATCGAACTTTGAGCGGTTGGAATTGTAGCTGATGGAAAAAGGATTTGCTTTTGAGAAAGGATCTTTCCAACCTTTCCCCAAGTAATCACCAAACACCCCAAATATTTTCAAGTCTGTTCGTTCAATAAGTACCTTGCTTCTAAAAATCATTTTTTGAAGCCAGTTGATCAGTTCTTCTGCCTTGGCTAACTGTGTTATGAGCAAGACATCGTTCTCATCCAAATAGATTTTCAGCTGGTGCTCTATGTGTCCTTGCGGGGTCAGAAGGAGAGCTTCTGTGGATTCTCCTGCCCCTAGATTCAAAATGTCTTGCGTAAGCAGCGAATGCAGCCAGGTTTTATTGTCTGGGCCACTAACTCGAATGACGACCTCATCAACTCTCTCAACAAATGCTTCTCCAGCCAAGAGTTTTCTCTGTTCCAGAAGCGGATTTCCAAAGTGATCAACCATCTTGGCGAACCAAACGTGCTGAAGCATGGGACTTAATTGGATTTCCTAAGGCAGCCATGTCCCAAGCCCACAACAAAGAGCCCTCAACCAATCCCCACATTCGCTTCCCAGACGAGTACTCCTTGGCATTTGGTGATCTGAGCACAGCGTCGGTAGCTAAGTCAATGCGTGCGCCATTTATGTGCCCAAAGTAAAGTTCAGCAACGCCTGTTGGTTGAATAATAAGGGCCTCGATATCGAAGCCACCTGATTCATTTCGCCACAGCTCCAAGTCCTCTCGAACGGTGATGCTACCTTCCCCTTTTCCAGGCAGTAGGCCAGGACCAGCATCAGATTGATTCTGCGGCCGCGATAACATCCAATATCCCTGCTCAGATGAAACTGCTTTCCCCGCCAGATCCGTCACAAAGGATTCATAGTGAAGTTTTCCATGTGCCACAGGAGAGAACTTAATGGATTGAAGAAATTCACTTTCTCCAGACTCACCGTAGGAGACGACTCCAGACCCTCTCCAATTGCCAATTACAAAAGCAAATGGGGTTAGTTCTATTGGAAGGTCATCCGGCAGGACGAACAACTTAGCGTTGCCCCTTGAAAAGTTTGTAAAGCACCAGAGCTGAAACACCTGCAATTGCCAGTGTTGCAAGGATCAGTAGTCCAGTGAAAACAAGTTCGATAGCTAAAAGCATGGGCTAAGTCTAACTAATCAACGTCAGCAGGGTGAACAGCGCCAACACCAAGATGGTTCCCGCTGATACATAAATCTGTTGGCGAACGGTGTCCTTTGACTTGGAGGAAACCAAGTGCTCCAGGCTAACAATGGCAATTGAGGCAGCTGCTATAGCTCCGAAAGCGGCAAATCTGGCTTCGCCAGTAAGGTTTAGAAAGGCGAGCAATCCGGCGACAAATACACCCGCCCAAATAACGCTGATTTGAAACCATTGATTGGTCATACCAAGACTCTATCCAACGACATTGTTGTAGCCAGTATCATTTTGCCAAGCGTTAGGTGGGCTATGACAACAATCCTTTGTATCTCCCCCCAACGCGAAAATCCGCTCCCACCACTTGAAGTCTTGGGTCACCAGCTCTTGCTAATCGACTTCGAACCCCAATCGCTGGCCTCCGCTCCGCGCCATGATTTAGTCGTGCTTGACTGTCGCAGACATCTTGTTGAAGCAAGAGCGGTGGCAAGAATTTTGCAAGCAGCCAGCTGGAATACTCCACTTTTATTGGTTGTATCCGAGAGTGTGCTGCCAGCAGTTAATGGTGATTGGGGTAGTCAAGACTTTATTCTGGACGGAGCATCCCTAGCAGAAGTTGACGCAAGGATCCGACTACTCGCTCGAACTGCCCCTAAAGCGTTGTCCAATTTCGTTTCTACTGGGCTCGCAATTGACGTTTCCACTTACACTGCCAAGATAAATGGAAAAACTTTAGATCTAACATTCAAGGAATTTGAGCTCTTAAGATACCTGGACGATCACCCCAATCAAGTCTTTACTAGAGAGCAGCTACTCAGTGAAGTATGGGGTTATGACTACTTCGGTGGAACAAGGACGGTGGACGTTCACATCAGAAGGCTGCGCGCGAAACTCGGAGAATTTGAAGGATTGATTGGAACCGTCAGAAACGTAGGGTATCGCCTTGATCCAACTGGCAGTTCAGAAAATTAACCTTTAACCACTTCCCAAGAAATAGTGGGAAGATATGGATATGGCTGATGAGACAACGACAATCTTCACGCCTGCTGTAAATCCAGAACTGCCGGAGAATCGATTTCTCGAAAGAGAGTTGAGCTGGCTTGATTTCAATCAGCGGGTACTAGAGCTGGCTGAAGACCAAGCTGCGCCATTACTCGAGAGAGTTAACTACGCCTCAATTTTTGCCTCAAATCTGGATGAGTTCTTCATGGTGAGGGTCGCCTCACTCAAGCGACGAATCGCGACAGGGATTGCTGTGCCGTCGCCTTCTGGGCTGAGTCCTCAAGAAGTACTTCAAGAAATCTCTGACCGAACTCGGATCTTGCAACTCCGTCATGCCAAATTGTTCATGGATGTTTTAGCTCCCTTGATGGCAAACGCCAAAATCAATCTTGTGCATTTCTCTTCGCTTAGCTCTGAAGAGCAAGAGAGTCTGCATGAATACTTCTCTTTACAGATATTTCCTGTTCTGACACCTTTAGCAGTTGACCCAGCACACCCTTTTCCGTACATCTCAGGTTTATCGCTAAATCTTGCAGTGGTGCTAAAAAATCCCAAGACAAAAGGGGAGCACTTTGCACGCGTCAAAGTTCCTCCTCTGCTCCCTCGTTTTGTGCATGTGCCTGGCTCTTCTTCTCGATACGTTCCACTTGAAGAGATTATGGGTGAATTTCTCGGTGAGCTTTTTCCCGGCATGGAAGTTATTGAACATCACACCTTTCGTGTGACGAGAAACGAAGACTTAGAAGTTGATGAGGACGAGGGGGAAAATCTGCTAATTCAGCTGGAGAAAGAATTGCTACGCAGAAGATTTGGCCCTCCAGTTCGACTCGAAGTTGCTGAAAACATTAATTCCAAGGTTCTCAGTTTGCTGCAACGAGAGTTAGACATTGAATCCAGCGACGTTTATCCGCTACCAGAGCCTTTGGATCTCAGAAGCCTGAGTGTTTTCTACAAGTTGCGACGCCCAGAGCTAAAGTTCGAGCCCCATCAGATCACAACTAATCCGTATCTAGAAGCAGATGAGGATGAGGCAGCAGACATCTTTGCCGCACTGCGCGAGCGTGAAGTTTTGGTTCACCACCCCTACGAATCTTTTGCCACTAGCGTGCAGGCATTCTTGGAGCAAGCTGCTCAAGATCCACAGGTCTTAGCCATAAAGCAAACGCTTTACCGGACTTCTGGTGATTCTCCAATCATGGACGCACTAATTGATGCTGCTGAAGCTGGCAAACAAGTTCTTGCGTTAGTCGAAATCAAGGCAAGATTTGATGAGCAAAACAATATTGGCTGGGCAAGGAAGCTCGAGAGTGCTGGCGTACACGTTGTTTATGGTTTAGTTGGACTAAAAACGCACTGCAAGCTATCCCTTGTGATCCGTCAGGAGGGCGATCAGCTTCGTCGCTATTGCCACGTTGGAACGGGCAACTACAACCCTAAGACTGCCCGCTATTACGAAGATTTAGGCCTTTTGACTGCCCGAGCAGAGGTAGGGGAAGATCTTGCGAAGCTGTTTAACCTGCTCTCCGGTTATGCATCGGAGCCTCAATACAAGGCAATGCTCACCTCTCCCGGCGGCGTGCGAGAGGGGCTGACAGAAAGAATTCATCGGGAGATTGCCAACCATAAGGAAGGTAGGCCAGCTCGCATAGCATTCAAACTCAACTCGTTGGTGGACGAGCGGATCATTGACCAACTTTACCTAGCCTCCCAGGCGGGTGTGCAGGTGGATGTCCTTGTCAGAGGTATGTGCTCTCTGAAGCCAGGGGTAAAGGGTCTCAGTGAAACAATTCGTGTTAGATCAGTGCTTGGAAGATACCTAGAGCACTCTCGTATTTTCTATTTTGAGAACAATGGGGTACCAGACGTTTTCATTGGTTCGGCAGATATGATGCACAGAAATCTAGACAGAAGAGTCGAAACCTTGGTCAAAATAGTGCAGCAAGACCAGATTGAGCAATTGCAGAACATTATTAATCTTGGCATTAGTGACGAAGTTTCCTCCTGGCATCTCGGCGAAGACGGAACTTGGGAGCGCAAGTATCTCTCAGCATCTGGAAGCAAACTGGCTGAGTTGCAAGATCAGTTGATGTTCCATGCTCTGTCCAAAAAGAAGCTTCGGTGATGACTATTTATGCAGCTGGCGTGGTTTGCTGGCGGGAGCAAAAGAGTAACTTAGAGGTTCTTCTAGTTAATAGAGAAAAATACAAGGACTGGTCGTTTCCTAAAGGCAAACAAGATCCGGGCGAGCTTCTTCCAGAAACAGCTGTCCGTGAGATGCTAGAGGAGACAGGAATAAGACTGAGGTTGGGAAGAAAACTCTCCAACGTAAACTACAAAGTTTCGACTCATGAGGAAAAAGAGGTTCACTACTGGGCATCCAAACTGAAGCCCAAAACATGGAAAAAATCTGAATTCCAAGCTAACGATGAAATTGCACAAATTTCTTGGCTAGGAGTTGCTGACGCTCTGCAGGTGCTGACTTATGACCATGACCGAAAACTGATCGAAGAGTTAGTAAGCCTCCACAAAAAGAAAGAACTTGAAACAAAAGCCCTAATTCTGCTGCGCCACGCTAAAGCGACGCCTCGTAGCGAGTGGAACGGTGCTGAAGCCAAACGCCCTCTCCTAGCGGAGGGTAAGCAGCAAGCCAAGCGACTTGTAGGTCTTCTTACTTGCTATGGTCCGAAGAGATTAATCACCAGTCCATGGACAAGATGCGAGCAGACCGTGGCTCCATATGCCAAGGCAACCAACAAAAAGGTAATTCAGCGCTCTCAGCTCACCGAGCTCTCCAGCACTCTTAGCCCCCGCAAGACAATCAATGCTGTCGAAGCAGTTTTTGAGTCCACAAAGTCCGCACTGATATGCTCTCATCGACCAGCCCTTCCAACCATTACAAAGACTCTTGCTACCCGAGCCACAGCTGAAATCAAGGACCAATTGCTGGGTGCAACCTCGCTCGAGCCAGGCGAATTAGTGGTTCTGAGACTAACAATTAGCCCCAAGCCAAAATTCGTTGCAATAGAGCGAGTTAACGCTGGTTTTCCAGCAAATTAACAGGTTTGTTTACCTTCCGTTAACTAGGTGTACAAGACCTCTTTTCATTTGCTGTTTACCTTGTCTTTACCTCCAAAAGAAAGGTACGAATGCAAATCTCTGCAAAAGCTGTTTCAATTGCTGCCATAAGCACAATTTTCTTGACTGGTTGCGCCGCCAATGAAGCGACGGAACCAACCGAATCATCATCGGCTTTGTCTGGAACATTGGATGGCTCCGGAGCTTCCTCGATGGCCGCTGGACAAGAAGCATGGATTGCTGCCTTCCAGACGGCGAACCCTGGTGTCACAATTAATTACAACCCAACCGGATCTGGCACAGGGCGAGACCAGTTTGAGCAGGGACTGACCTTTTTTACAGGCTCAGATTCTTCATTTAAGGATGAAGAGCTTGCAACGCCTCACCCAAACTGCTCGCCGGCAGATGGTGCTGTTTTTGAATTCCCAATTTGGATTTCACCCATCGCCGTTGTCTTTAATCTTGAAGGCATCACCTCACTAAACATGACTGCCGACACAATTGCTCAGATTTTTACCGGAAAGATAAAGAACTGGAACGATCCAGCGATTGCTGCTTCTAACCCAGGCGTAACACTTCCAAACTTGACAATTACTGCAGTGCACCGTTCAGATGAATCCGGCACAACGGGAAACTTTACTGACTGGTTGGCAAAAGCAGCGCCAAACAGTTGGGTTCTAAACGGTGAAAACGTTGGGTCAATTGAAGCTTGGCCATCAGAATTTGCTGGCGAGGGTGGCCAGGGAACTTCAGGTGTTATTTCTGCAGTTCAAGGTGGCCAGGGGACGATTGGTTACGCCGATGCCTCTCGAGCTGGAAGTCTTGGAACAGTAGCGGTGGGTGTCGGTGATGCCTTCGTTCCTTACAGCGCAGAAGCAGCGGCTGCCATTGTTGACGTTTCTCCACTAAAGACCGGGCGCCCTGACACCACACTCGCGTATGACCTCGCTAGAGACACAACAGAATCTGGCGTTTACCCGGTAGTTCTAATTTCTTACCTCCAGGGTTGCATGGACTATGCCGATGACTCTAAGGCTGCACTTGTGAAGGCTTATGCATCCTTCATGGTCTCCGCTGAGGGTCAGCAGGTAGCTGCTGCTGCAGCCGGTTCTGCTCCAATTACTGATGCTCTGCGCCAAAAGGCTCAGGCCATCATCGACCAAATTCAGTAAAGAAAAACCGTAGGATTAGCCCGAGCTTGGGCAACCGGGCTCGGGCTAATCTTCTAAATTAGATAGTGGCGGAGGGGAAATGACCACAGCGGCCA
>WLDG01000027.1 GCA_009704945.1 Actinomycetota bacterium
AAACGCCAGCATGCTATTTGGTGATGCCAAAGAGCGCGTGGAGGATATTCTCAGGTCGCTTTAGTGCAAGCTGATTAGAATTGGGAAAATGGAGAAACTCAAGGGCTTTTTAGCCAAATTACCCCATCCAGTTCGCTGGGTAATTTCTATTGTTTTGGGTTTTATCTTCTTAATTCTCGGCTTGGTAATGATGGTAACGCCGGGGCCTGGTTTGCTGTTCATCTTTCTAGGGCTCTCCCTCTTGGCACTTGAAATTGAGTGGGCCAGAGAGCTCAATAAGCAGGGGATGCAAGGGCTAGAGCGAATAGTTACAAAAGTAAAAAGCTATTTCAAAAGAAACAAAGACTAACTAGTTTTTGATTGGTTAGAACCGGTCGAAGCATGCGCCGCCGCTATTGCTCTTTTACCGGCCGGGAGCAAGACAGCTAATGCCGCAATCAAGACAGTGGCGGCTCCGGTGACAATCATCAAAATCTCGACAGACACAATATCTGCTAGCGGTCCAAGAATGGACATTCCCAGCGGCATTGCAACTGCCATCACAATTCCAACAAAACCAAAGACTCGTCCTTGGCGCTCAGGCTCAACTGTCTCCTGCAGCAGCGTCATGGCTGAGGTAGAGAAGGCGGGAACCGCCAGTCCAATCAAGAAGAACAAAACATAGAAAACAATTAGGTTTGCGGTAAAGCCCAGCGCGATTGCAAGGATTCCAAACAGGATTGACGTTCCAATAATTGCGGCGATCCGGTCAATCTTGTTGGCTAATAGCGCCATCAAGGCACCACCTAAAACCATGCCAACCCCAAATGCAAGCTCCAGCACTGTCAGCATCCAAACTTCCGAACCAAAGTTTCTCACCAGCATTAGCGGCGAGAGGTTGGAAGGCGCAACAATCAACAAGAAAACAATTGCAAAGATTGCCATCACCCAGCGAACCAACTGATTACTAAAGATGTAGCTGATGCCCTCCTTCAAATCGGTTAGATATGAAGGCTTTTCTGCACTGGCAGCTCTGGCCAGAGTCGGGACGGAAATAGTGGCCAGTAGGGAAAGACCAATTGCAGCTGTAACTACATCAATGAACAAAACCGCTTCCAGCGAAAAGTTTGCATAAACAGCTGCTGCCGCAACAGGTGCCAAAAGCGTAAGCGATGACTGGATACTGCTGTTGATTCCGTTTACTCTCATCAGCTGGTCGGTCGGAACAATCTGTGGCACCAGTGCCGAAATTGCCGGCATCTGCACACCCGCGCCAACCGAGCGGATTGCCATCACCAGGAAAATTAGCCACAGATCATCCGTTCCTGAAAGCATGAAAAATGCCAACACTAAGGTGGCGAGGGCAATTGTTGAATCGGAAACGATAATCATGATTTTGCGATTTACGCGATCCGCCCAAACCCCAGCAAAAATCGAGACGATCGCCTGCGGCAGAAAACCAAAAATTGCGGCAAGTGCTAAAACCAAACCTGACTTCGTACTCAGGGTTAGATGCCAAAAAATTGCATACTGCACCAGGTAGGAACCAAAAGTCGTTATGGTTTGGCCAACCAGAAAGACTGCCACTTTTCGTTTCCAGTCAGGCATCGATTCACTCTGCTTCGGCTCTGGGGCGTGCAGAGTTTGGGGGTTTGTAAGATTTTCCATAATTACTTATCCGAGTGTAACTCAACTCGAAATTGCTAAACTGCCAGCTTTTCTTTCTTCTTCCTGGATCCCAGGTTGAATGTCGAAAGAAGTCCCAGCAGCAAGAACGCCGCTGCAGCCCAAGCTGAGAATTTGGCTCCGTCAGTGAATGCATCGCCTGCTGCCACTTGAACTTCGGCAGCAATATCAGCTGGAATGCCTTGCTGTTCAAGACCAGTTCCGATTTGTGGAATAGCACCGCCAGCTGAGTCCACTACTGCCTCCACCAAGACCTGGCTCTGCTCACTCTGAACGCCGATATCGCTTAGGCGAGTTTCGAGTGAAGACTGTGTACCCGTAAATAGCAGGGTGCCCAGCACTGCAATTCCCAGTGCTGAACCAATTTGGCGGACTGTTGACTGAGATCCTGAGCCTTGGCCAGCTTTTTCCATAGGAACGTCGACCATGATGACCCCGGTTAGCTGTGCCGTTGCAAGACCAATTCCGATTCCATAAACAAAAAGGAAAGGTGCGATTCCGACCCAGCCAACTGACTGGGAGGCAACTACTGCTACACCAACGACACCCACCAGCTCAAGCAAAACACCAATTTGCACAGCTCTTGCTGGCGGTAGCTTCCCGCTCAGTGCGCCGCCAACACCGGATGCAACAAATGCACCTCCTGCTAGCCAGAGCAAAACCAGTCCAGAAGAAATTGGGCTAAGCCCTAGAACATTCTGCAGCCATAGCGGGATAGCAAAGAGGATTCCAAATTCACCCATTGAAATAATTAGAGCTGCAATGGAGCCATTTCTAAATGATGCAATGCGGAAAAGGTTTAGATCAAGCAAAACATTTTTTCCCAGCTTGCCTCTGCGTGATTCCCAGAAAATAAACATCACCGTCGCCACAGCAGAAATTGCTAGCGATACTGGAATTATTGACAGACCTTCGGTTGGCCAAGCAAAATCGAACAACTTAAACTGATTCTTATCGCTCGCCTCCCACCAGCCATAGATTCGGCCTTCAATTAACCCAAATACCAAAGTCGAGAACATGACTACTGAAATTGCTGCTCCGACCCAGTCCAAGCCACCCTTGGCCTGTTGGGCTTTTGATTCTGGAACAAAAATTGCAAGACCAACCAAAATCAAAAGGCCAAGTGGCAAGTTAATCAAAAATGCCCAGCGCCAATCAAAGTCAGTAGCTAGCCATCCGCCAAGTACTGGCCCAACCGCGACCATGCCACCAATTGTTGCGCCCCAGACTGCAAAGGCAATACCGCGCTCTTTGCCTTGGAAGTTAGCATTCACTAGTGAAAGAGTGGTCGGCAAAACCATCGCTCCACCAATACCCTGAACAATTCTTGCGAGAATCAATGCCGACGCTGAATCAGCAGAACCTGCCCAGACGGAAGAAAAAATGAAGATTGCAATACCAATACTTAGTAGCAACTTTCTTCCGATTCGATCTGCTACCGAACCCCAGACCAATAGCAGTGAGGCAAATACCAACACGTAGCTCTCTTGCACCCATTGGACCTCGGTGGAGGTCAGAGCAAGGTCATTGATAATGGAGGGGAAAATTGTGTTGACGATGGTTCCATCGATAATCACGAGGGAAATCGACATTGATATGAAAACTAAACCGATCCAGCGGTTTTTGATAGCTGCCACTTATTTACCTAGCGCATTCAAAAGTCAAAAAGGAGGTCCAAAAGGAACCCCTTTTGAAGACTAGCGGGATAACCGCGAAAACCTGCCAATGGCCAGAGTTTGCGCCAGTAGAGCGGGATTGACCCATGGAGAGGAAGCCGGCAGGCTCGGGGAGAGGAGTTTTTGCTAGAGATTCGACTTCAAAAGACCTAGAATTATGGATAATCTCCATGAATAAGGTGCAAAGTGCAGAGAAAATCCCGAATTCTGATTGACCAATCGCATTCGCAGGCCTGGACCATTGATTTAGCGCTTGCCCAGCAAATGAACCCGGCCAATCCAGCTGATGCCAGCTATGCAAAGCTGCGCGAACTAGCGGAAGATGCTGGGTATGAGGTGTTAGCTCACACAACTGGAGAAATTTCGTCAGCTCTCTTGAGCGATGTGGATGTTTTAGTTCTGCCTCATGCGGCGACTTCAGACTGGGAGCACACCGTTGGCTATGGCTCACCAGTTCTTGCCAAAAACGAAATTGATGCAATTTCACAATTCGTTGTAAGCGGTGGCGGTCTGCTGGTTCTGGGTGAAAATGAACAAGCCAAATACGGAAACAACTTCAACGAGCTAATTAGTCGCTATGGAATGAAGCTCAGCAATGAGACTGTGCAGGATCCGGCTAAAAATTTCAAAGACGTTGCATCCTGGCCAAAACCAGAGTTTCCAACCCTCTTACTCTCAGACTTTAGATTTATGGTTCACGAAGTAGTACTTTACAGAACAGGAACGCTTGAATTAGCAAGCGATTTTGCAGGCGAGGTTTTTCTGAGAACCAGCGAATCTGCACTTCCAGCCCAAGCGCCGGTGGCAGCAGCAGTGCGGAATGGAAAAGGCCAAGTTGTTGTAATTGCTGATTCCGATATCTTTGGCGATGACTCAATCAATGACTTAGACAACTCAAAGTTGCTCTTGAATGTTCTTGGCTTTTTAGCTTTGGGTTCAAAGCAAGCTAGCCGAGACATTGAAGCTGCAAGAACCAAACTAGAAAACAATGCGGCTTGGAAATCAATGCGAGCTGCAGTAGAAGAGCTCAGGCCTCTGCAGAATAAAGATGGTGCGATTGAGGATCCTACTTTTCACCCCAAAGCATCAGCGCTGCTAGATCAACTTCTGGCTGGCATTCGCGATCTAGCTCCGAGCTTCTCTCATCAAGCGGATTACCTAACCCAGGCTGTGAAAGATCTAGAGGGTTGGCGAGCCGGTGGCTTTGGCAAGCCAGATTTCTACGAATCACTGCAGCTATTTAGGCCAGACCTAATGAGAAAAAATGACATCCAACACCTAGCTGTTTTTTCGATGTATACCCAAAACGGAAACCCGAACCGCAATCTAGAGGTTTTGGTAACCAACACTTTTTGGCCACAGTGGTTGGCTGACAAAGAGAAAAAATATTCCAATCCAGCATTTATACCAATTGAATTTGTGGGCTTCACCGCTGGCTATGACACAAACTCTGCTGTGTTTTTCCCAGAAACCGTGGCAGTCAGAGAAGTCGCTACTTATCACTGGGGAGGTATTTTCTGTGATCGCGAAGCGGCGAGATTCCGCAAGGTGGTGGCGGGAGCGAAGGAACTGCTTTACTTACCACTTCCAGCAAGTGCCGAGGAATTACTTTCGGATCAGCTTCTAGCCCAGGAGACCTTTGTTCTATGGGATCTGATTCATGACCGCACTCACTCGCGAGGCGACTTACCCTTTGATCCATTCATGATCAAGCAGCGCATGCCCTTTTGGATGTATGCACTCGAAGAGCTTAGGTGTGACCTTTCAACTTTTCGAGAGACCCTTGTGTTGGAAGCAGAAGGGGACAGGCTGGCTAAATACATTCGTTATGCGATTTTGTTTGATCGTCTTTTCCGCTTCCCAATTACTGGCAGTCGCGTGAGAAATTATGACGGGCTTGGTGGGCAGATTATGTTTGCTCACCTGCACAAGTCAGGCGCTTTGCACTGGCGAGACAACAGACTGACATTCGAGTGGGACAAAGTAATTGACTCGGTTGTTGAGCTCAGTAATCAGGTAGATGCTCTGTATCACGATGGAATCAATCGCTCACGTCTTGCGCAGTGGATTGCGGCCTATGAGTTCGTAAAAGGCCTAGTTCCCCCACACCCTGCCTCTAACTGGGCCAAGGGACCAGAGCAGTTGCCAACCGGTGGGGAACTGAAGGAAGTTGTGAACTTAGTTCTGGATGATGAGTTTCCACTAAACGTCTTTTACGAGACGCTAAACCGCAAGCTTTCTGACTTGGTTTTAGCCACCAAGGGAATTACGGCCTAGGGCATACTTTCAACCATGGAATCTCTAGATCGGACCATCGTCTTGGCACTAGCCAAGGACTCTTCACTTTCGCTGTCTGACTTTGCGGCGCAGCTAGATGTTCCAAGCTCCACTCTGCACCAGCGAGTGAAAAAACTTGAAGCCAGAGGAGTAATAACTGGTTACCGAGCCGAGGTTGATAAGCGTCAGGTTGGATTAAAAATCAGCGCCTTGGTTTCGCTAACTCCGATTGATCCTGCAGCACCAGATGACATTGTTGAGAAAATTTCCAAAATCGCCGAGATTGAGTCTTGCTGGTCTGTTGCGGGAGTTGAGTCTTACATCGTGAAGGTGGCAGTAGCAGAGCCAGAAGCTTTGGAGGAATTGCTGGCAAGAATTAGATCTGCCGCTAATGTCTCAACCAAAACCAGTGTGATCCTCTCCACCGCATTTGAGTCAAGACCCCCTGCCATCCCTGAGGAGCCAAGTGAATAATCAAAGAGGTTTTGCTAGCGATAACTACGCAGGCATTCATCCAGCCGTTCTTGAGGCCATTGGCAACGTCAACCAAGGTCACCAGGTTGCCTACGGCGAGGACTCTGAAACGGAGCGCTTCAATTCGGTAGTGAAGGAACTGTTTGGTCCAAACGCTGAAGGCTTCCCGGTCTTTAATGGCACCGGTGCAAACGTGATTGCGCTGCAGGCAGCAACTAAGCGCTGGGAAGCCGTTGTTTGCGTTGAGAGCGCTCACATCCATGTAGATGAGGGTGGTGCTCCAGAAAAAATGGCTGGACTCAAGCTTTGGACTGTTCCATCACCCACCGGCAAGCTCACCGTTGAGCTAGCCAAGAGCCAACTTTTTGACATGGGGGTAGTTCACCGAGCCCAACCAGCTGTCATCAGCATTACCCAAACCACCGAGATGGGAACTTTGTATCAGCCTGAAGAAATCAAAGCCCTTGCAGATCTAGCTCACGAACACGGAATGCTTCTGCACCTAGATGGTGCACGACTTTCCAATGCAGCGGCCGCACTAAATCTCAGCTTTGCTGATTTCACAACGAATGTCGGCGTTGACCTAGTTTCGTTGGGCGGAACCAAGATCGGTGCGCTGGCAGCGGAGGCCGTGATTGTCACTAACACATCGACCGCTAGAGGTAAGCAGCTTGCGGATTCTCTGCCTTTCTTGAGAAAAACTTCTATGCAACTTGCATCCAAAATGCGTTTTGTTTCTTGTCAGCTGAATGCTCTTTTTGAAAGCGGCGCTGCCGTGGCGATTGCCAATGCCCGGCATGCCAATTCCATGGCCGACAAGCTTTACGAGGGGATTACTGAGATTGCTAAGAACAACCCTTTGGTTTCCGTTCCTAACAAAGCAGAGGCGAATGCAGTCTTTCCAATTCTCCCTTCTGCTATTACAGAAAAACTTCAGCAGGATTACCGCTTCTATGTCTGGAATCAGGCAACTGGCCAGGTTCGCCTAATGTGTTCTTTTGACACAACCGACGAGGATGTAACCGGTCTGCTGGCAAAGCTAAAAGAGCTACTAGCAAACTAATTCCTTCCTGGCTTGCCGATTTTCAAAAGTTAACTTTTGTTACGTATTTTTTACTCTTGTTAAGCACTGTTTTGCCATTTTCTCTTTTCGATGTTTTCCTTACAAGACCGAAGAACCGCATTCTGAATTGAAGGGAAAATCGTGCTAAATCAGAGAACTAGATTCTTTAGGCAGCTAGGCAAGGCCAGCCTTGTCTTTGCGTTGGCTACAGCCGTTGGCTTTAGTGGTGCCGTGCCGGCTCAAGCCGATGCCAACCCAAACGCAGTGGTTTCGGCCGACTGGCTTGAGAGAAATCTCACTAATCCTCGAGTCAAGCTGATCGAGGTAACCGTGGAAGAAGGTGCCTATGCACGAGGACACATTCGAAATGCTGTCGAGTTTCGTTGGCACACAGACTTCGTTGATGAAGTAAATCGCGACATTGTCTCAAGGTCAGAGTTCACAAAACTAGCCCAACAAGCCGGTATCAATCGAGACAGCATCGTTGTTCTTTATGGCGATGACAATAACTGGTTTGCCGCGTGGGGTGCTTGGATCTTCAAACTCTACGGAGCCAGAGACGTTCGTTTATTAGATGGTGGTAGAGCTAAGTGGGAATCAGACGGTCGAGCTATGACGCCGATTGTTCCGACACCTGCCAAGGGCAATTTCCGCGCCAGTGCACCTGATCAAAAACTACGCGCCTTCTTGCCGGAAGTGGTTCGAGTAGCTAAGAAAGAACTGCGTGCCAAACTTGTAGACATTCGCTCTGCCGATGAATTCAGCGGCAAGATTTTTGCGCCTCCAGGATTTGATGAGCTCGCAATCCGTGCCGGACACATTCCAACAGCGGTCAATGTTGGCTGGAAGAGCACCCTAAATGCGGACGGTACATTCAAATCAAGAGCAGAGTTGGCTCGTCTCTACCGAGCAGTTGGTATTGATGGTCGCACCCCTGTGATCACATACTGCCGAATTGGCGAACGTGCAGCCCACTCTTGGTTTGTCCTCAGTGAGATTCTTGGCTACAACGTGAAGCTTTATGACGGCTCCTGGACTGAATATGGAAACAGCGTCGGTGTTCCAATCTCGAATCCAGCCGGAACTGTTTGGGGCAAGAAGTAGTGATTAGTCCAGCTGCCGAAGCATCGGGAGTTACTCAGAGCGCAGGTTTAGATTCCAAGTTTATTTGGACAAAACGTGAAGCATTAAAAACCTTCATTGGTTTGGCGATTGTTACAGCTTTGGTTTATCTAGCCTGGATTCTGGGTAACAATCCCGACTTCGGCAGCAATGCGTCTTTCTCGCTCTTGATTGGTGTCGCTCTCGGAATCCTGTTTGAGCGAGGTAGATTTTGCTTCTTTTGCATTTTTCGTGATCTTGCAGAACATCGAGTGGCAGTAGGCACCATCAGCATCCTGGTGGCTTTAGCAACAGGAACACTTGGCTACTCAATTGTCTTTGCCCTGTTCCTGCCAGTTCCCAATGGAGAGTTTCTTCCTCCCTCTGCACACATAAGTCCTGTCAGTTGGGCGTTAGTGGCTGGAGCCTTTGCTTTTGGATTAGGCATGGTTCTGTCAGGAGCATGTATCGCCGGGCATCTCTATCGCCTAGGCCAAGGTTCGCTCAGGGCAATCCCTTCGTTGGTTGGCGTAGTCCTTGGTCTGTCGCTGGGGTTGATCGGATGGAATGACATTTATTTGAATCTAATTCAGGATGCCCCGACCATATGGCTACCTGATTCACTCGGTTATGCTGGCTCGCTTGTTCTAACTCTTTTCGTGATTGGGACGCTAGCAGTTGCTGCCATTGCCTATTCAAAGAGGCGGGATCGAAACTATGAAGTACTGTCGAACCCATTTGATCTCAAGTCAATCGCCTACTCGCTTCTAAGAAAGAGATGGTCTCCAGCGCTGGTGGGAATTGCTATCGGTGTTATCGGCACGGTTGCATACCTAAGAATCGAACCGCTCGGTGTTACAAGACAATTTGCCTCGGCTAGTCGCACGATCTTGGAGACACAAGGTTTGATTCCTGACTTTCTCTATGGGATGGATGCATTAGCGGGTTGCATAGGTTTGGTCGGTCAGGCAATTACAAACAATGGCTGGCTGATTCTTGGTTTAGTCCTGGCTTCATTTGCTGCAGCACTTGCTGGAGGAAGGTTCAAAATTGAACGTCTATCTTTCAAAGGGGCAGTGAGTGGATTTGCCGGAGGCATTTTGCTCGGCTGGGGTGCATTAGTGTCGCTCGGTTGCACCATTGGAGTCTTACTCTCGGGTGTTCAAGCCTTTTCTGTCTCAGGCTGGGTCTTTGGTTTGGTGGTTTTTGCAGTGGTTTTTCTGGGAATCAAACTGCGCCTTCACACATTCGCCTAGGCAAACCTGTTGAGGCCAGGACTACAGCAAAATCCCCTTTGATTCCTTTATGATTTAGCAATGACTCAAGCTTCTTTCTCATCGTTGCTTCAATCTGGTTCAGAGAACCTGACCATAACCATGAATGAGACAATTCCACTTCTAGTGGTTGCGGGCGTCGTCAGCACGGCGTTGATTGGTGCATTCATTGCCTTTGCGGCGATTTCAATCTTCTCGAGTAATAAAGGCTGAGTTTCAAAGCCGAAAACCTGCGACCTACTTATCTTCTTTTTGGTCTGGATACCGCAGGCAAAAAATTGATACCATCTCACGCCTGCTTGTCAGCACTTGTTATGTGGTTAGCGTTTGCCAAATCACTTTCTAAGCGAAGTCAGCTAGAGCACCTTGGCTTTTCTGTCTTTTATTGCCCTAAGTACTAGTTTCTTGAGTTTTGGATTCTTGAGATCATCAAGTGAGTGAATCTTTATGTGACGAATCTTTGCTCCGGTTCCTTCCAGGATGCCATCAACGTCAACGTCAGTTCCGTGGTAGAAGCCGAAATTCAAATAGTCCTTGAAGGGAATCAAGTAGCAATAAGCTTCTGACATTTTCTTTACGCCAACGCCATAAGCAATTGACTTCTCTCCAAGCCTGGGTACAACAACGGCGTCCGGAGCTAGCTCAATCAGATATTTATGAGCTGCTTTGATGAGCGGAAGGGAAGTAGGGCTTGCTTTACTAAAGACCTCTTTGAGGGTTCCTAAAGATTCTTCGATTTTCATGGAAAGATTTTAGCTTTTGGCGTTTCATTTCCTAGAATCTTCAAGCACACGCATTTGCACATCAGACAAAAACTCCCTCTCAAAAGAGCCTTTTGAGGCTCTAAATAAAGGGAGTTGCTGGCGGAGAATGCTTGATTCGCACTACCACCCTCTCGCCCGCGTAAATGCTGGGGCTAGGGTGCGCCAAATCACTTTCTACGCCATCTTTCTACGCCATTAGTCTCTACCAATACGGTTTCTAGTAAACCTGCACCATTGGCTAATT
>WLDG01000028.1 GCA_009704945.1 Actinomycetota bacterium
CAGCTAAGGGCTGCAAAAAACTCATTGGTCGGAGAAAACTCTCCACTAAGCCAGCTTTACTCTCAAATTAAATCTCTGCCAGCAGACCAGCGCGCTGAGGCTGGCAAATTAGTTGGCGGTGCGAGAGCAGAATTCCAAGCAGAATTTGACAGCAAAGAGCAAGAGCTAGAAAAGATTGCTCGCAACGAACAGTTAGCCAACGAGAAAGTTGATTTGACTGCCGCTGGTTCGATTATTCCGCATGGTGCCAGACACCCTCTTTCCCTGCTAATGGACCAAATCAGCGACGTCTTTGTTGGCATGGGCTGGGAAATTGCTGATGGTCCAGAACTTGAAAATGAATGGTTCAACTTCGATGCACTGAATTTCCACCCGGATCATCCAGCTCGAGCAATGCAAGACACATTTTTTGTGGCGCCAGTTGAGAACCACCTTCTTCTTAGAACTCACACATCACCGGTGCAGATTCGATCCCTTTTGGAGAGAGACCTTCCCGTTTATGTTTTGTGTCCAGGTCGAGTGTTTAGAACGGATGAACTGGATGCGACTCACACGCCTGTTTTTCACCAGGTTGAAGGTCTAGCGGTTGACAAAGGTCTAACCATGGCTGACCTGAGAGGCACGCTCGAGCACTTTGCCAGAGTGATGTTTGGCGATGAGGCGAAGATTAGATTGCGCCCCAGCTTTTTCCCTTTTACTGAGCCGTCAGCGGAGTTGGATGTTTGGCACCCCGGTGCTAAAGGCGGAGCACGCTGGGTGGAGTGGGGTGGTTGCGGAATGGTCAATCCAAATGTTCTCCTTGCTGCAGGCATTGATCCTGAGGTTTACTCAGGTTTTGCATTTGGAATGGGCATTGAGAGAACTCTTATGTTCCGCAATGGAGTCACGGACATGCACGACATGGTCGAGGCAGACATTCGCTTCTCGCGTCAGTTTGGGTCGGTGATCTAATGAAGGTCCCACTGAGTTGGTTGGCTGAATACGTGGAACTAGTTGAGCATTCCCCAAAATCAGTTATGGAGCAATTGGTTCGAGTCGGTCTTGAAGAAGAGTCGGCAATTGGAGGAGACATCGCAGGACCAGTCGTGGTCGGTCAAGTTTTGGATTTTGTTGAAGAAGCCCAGTCAAACGGAAAAACCATCCGCTGGTGTCAGGTGCGAGTTGCGAAAGATGGACAACTTTCGATTGATGGCGGAGAAGCCGTCAGGGGAATTGTTTGCGGTGCTAGGAACTTTGAAATTGGCGACAAGGTAGTCGTGTCTTTGCCAGGATCTGTTTTGCCAGGCGGCTTCGCTATTTCGGCTAGAAAAACATATGGCCATGTCTCGGATGGGATGATTGCGTCCTCTAAAGAACTCGGGCTTGGTGATGACCATGCAGGCATTCTTAGACTCCACGAACTGAATCTAGATCCGGAAATTGGTTCTGACGCAATTGAAGTGTTAGGGCTAGGAGAGTCGGCAGCTGAAGTCAATGTCACGCCGGACCGAGGCTACTGCCTATCAATTAGAGGTATTGCTCGAGAGTACTCCCACGCTACGGGCAAGAAATTCACTGACCCGGCAAGTCAAGTGAAGCCATTGACAGGGCAGGGCTTTGCCCTAAAAGTCTTGGACAACTCTCCAATTCATGGGCAACCAGGGTGCACCAATTTTGCTCTTCTGGGAGTTGAGGGCATCAATGCTTCAGCTCCAACTCCTTCGTGGATGAAGAACAGACTCAAGCTTGCCGGTATGCGATCAATTTCAATTGCGGTAGACATAACCAACTACGTGATGCTGGAGCTTGGTCAGCCACTTCACGCGTATGACCTAGACAAGCTGTCGGGCGGTATTACCGTTCGCAGGGCTCAGGACAAAGAGTCGATTGAAACCCTGGATGGAAAACAGCGCAGACTGCACGCGGAGGACCTCTTAATTTGTGACGATTCAGGTCCAATTGGTATCGCTGGAGTTATGGGTGGCGCTAGAACCGAAGTTTCCGAATCAACGACCCGAGTGCTCCTTGAAGCTGCCGTTTTTGATCCTATTTCAATCGCACGTTCAGCGCGCAGACACAAGTTGCCATCGGAAGCCTCCAAGCGGTTTGAAAGAGGAGTCGACGCCGAAGTCAGTGCAATTGCAGCTCATCGCGCGGCAAGGCTTTTGGAAGAACTCGCCGGAGGAAAGATTTCCAAGCTGGGAGCTGATCACAAAACCAAGTCCGACAAAGTGGCAATCGAGCTAACAATTGAGTATCCGTCTCAGCTAATTGGGCTTGATTATTCTGAAAAGCAGATAGTGAATTCTCTTGAGTTGATCGGCTGTGAAGTAAAAAGTAAATCAAAATTCCTCCTGGTTACTCCACCTACTTGGAGACCAGACCTCAGACATAAGTCAGATCTAGTCGAAGAGGTTGCCAGGTTAGTTGGCTATAGCGAGATTCCGGCAACCATTCCTGTTGCGCCTCCGGGTCGTGGACTAACTAGGAATCAACGACTGCGCAGAAACGTTCTTTCCTCAATGGTTGGGGCTGGGATGGTAGAAGTTTTGAATTATCCATTCCTATCAGCAGACCAAAACAAATACTTTTCTAAGAGCTTCGGAATCGAACTTGAGAATCCTCTTCAGGCTGAGTTTGGTGAATTACGAAAAGAGCTTTTGCCTGGTCTGTTATCAGCAGCTGCTCGAAATCTCTCCCGCGGCACATCAGATGTTGCGATTATCGAAGAGGGATCAGTTTTCCTTGCAACATCGAGCAACCCTGTGATCAATTTGCCTATAGGAAATCAGCGACCATCGCAGGAAATACTGCAAAGGCTAAACGATTCCATTCCTTCGCAACCGCGCCACCTAGCTGGTGTCTTTGCCGGCGAATGGGTGGGGGCATCACCAACCAACATTGGTTTAGAGGCTGGCTATCCCCACGCCATCTCGGCGCTTGGCGTTGCCTTGAAGGCGGTTGGATTGTCCTACACTCTCGAACAGGTCGAGGTCATGGGACTGCATCCTGGGCGTTCTGCCAAGGTTCGAATAGGCGAAAACGAAGTCGGTATGGTCGGTGAACTTCATCCGGACCTAGCTGAAGAGCACAATCTTCCAAGGCGGGTCGGGGTATTTGAAATCGACCTCGATCGGGTTTACTCTCTCTCGCCTGAGGTTGTCGTCGCAAACGAAATAAACGCAATGCCTGCACTAACACAAGATCTGTCATTAGTTGTTCCCCTAGAGATTACTGCTCAAGAAGTTCTGGTTGAGCTGCGTCAGTCCGCTGGCGCTCTACTGGAAGCGATCAGATTGGTTGACCAATACCAAGGTGAGGGTATTCCGACGGGACGAAAGTCGCTGACCTTCTCAATGCTGTTTAGAGCCAAGGACAAAACACTCACTCAAGCTGAGGCAAGTGCAGTGAAAGAAGCTGCCGTTGCATCTTGCAGAGAAAAATTTGGCGCGGAAATAAGATCATGAGCTTGAAAGTGGCGGTTGTCGGTGCCAGCGGGTACGTCGGCGGAGAGCTGCTACGACTGCTTGCTCAACATCCTGAAATCGAAGTCACGACGGTCACAGCTGGCGAGAATGCCGGCCAGAAATTGTCAATGTTTCAGCCTCACCTCGGCAAGTATTCGGACATGAATTTGGTAGAGACGTCTGCCCAAAATCTCGCTGGAGCTGACGTCGTATTTCTAGCACTGCCGCACGGCAAAAGTGCTGAGATTGCCCAGCAACTTCCAGAAGACACTTTAGTTATTGACTGTGGCGCTGATTTTCGACTGTCTTCACCTGATGAGTGGGAAAAGTATTACGGGAGCGTGCATGCAGGCACTTGGCCATATGGAATGCCCGAATTGACTCTCACCAGTGGTGGGAAAATGCGTGGTCGCTTGCGGTCGGTGAAAAGGATTGCCGTTCCTGGTTGCAATGTAACCGCTGTCACGCTTGCAATTTCACCTGCATTAACTGCAGGCCTAGTTGAGCCAAATGATTTAGTGGCAACTTTGTCAGTGGGCACATCTGGAGCAGGCAGAAGCGCCAAGGCGGAAATGTCATCCAGCGAAATGGATGGCAATGCTAGGGCGTATGCCGTAGCCGGATCACATAGGCACATTCCCGAGATTCTTCAAAATGTCGCTCTAGCCGGTGGACAGAAAGGGTCTATTTCGTTTACACCTGTGCTCGTTCCGATATCTCGAGGAATCATTGCGGTCATGAATGCGATACCCACCAAGTCTTTCACTATTGAGACCTTGCGTCAGGTTTATGAAGATGCCTATGGCGATGAAGTATTCGTGGATTTTCTTTCGGACGATACATTGCCGCAGGTCAAGGCAGTAGTCGGTAGCAATAAGGCACAAGTATGGGTTGGCTTTGACGAGAGAGCAGCTCGCGTTGTTTTTGTGTGTGTAATTGACAACCTGGTTAAGGGAACGGCCGGGGCAGCGATTCAAAGCATGAACCTTGCTTTGGGCTTCACTGAGTCCTTGGGTTTATCAGTTGATGGGGTAGCTCCTTGAGCGTGACTTTTGCGAAAGGGTTTCTTGCCGCCGGAGTATCGGCTGGACTCAAGGCTGCAGGGAAACTTGATTTCGCCCTTGTGGTGAATCAAGGCCCAGAATTGAGTGCAGCAGCTGTTTTTACTTCGAATCGTTGCAGGGCAAACCCTGTTCTTTGGTCTATCGAAGCAATCAAGGACAGACAAGCAAAAGCAGTCATTCTGAATTCTGGTGGCGCGAATTGTTACACCGGCCCAGTTGGCTTCCAGACCACTCACCTGAGTGCGGAGTTAACCGCCTCCCTGTTGGATTGCTCGGCTCAAGACGTAATTGTCTGCTCAACTGGAATTATTGGGGAACATTTGGACCGAGAAAAACTTTTGCAGGGAATCGAGTTGGCCCACAAACAGCTTTCCCCGGAGAGTGGTGCGGATGCTGCACAGGCAATCATGACCACTGATACCGTTCCTAAACAAGCTGCGCGAAGCTCGCAAGCGGGCTGGAGAATAGGTGGAATGGCCAAAGGCGCGGGCATGTTAGCTCCAGCCCTAGCCACCATGTTGGTCGTCATTACGACAGACGCTTTAGTGCCAGGTGAATTACTGGATAAGACGCTTCGCAAAGCGGTGCGAGTTAGCTTTGATCGACTGGACTCAGATGGTGCTACGTCAACCAATGACCAAGTCACAATCCTTGCTTCCGGTGCTTCAGGCGTGGTTGCCGATGAGGAAGAATTTGAAAGCCTATTGACTGAGCTTTGCCTCGATTTGGCGCAGCAACTTATGCGAGACGCCGAGGGAGCATCGCACAGCATTTACATTGAGGTTCGTCAAGCAGCTAGCGAGGAAGACGCAGTTTCCGTCGCTCGAGCGGTGGCAAGAAACAATTTGTTCAAAGCTGCAATTTTTGGCAACGATCCGAACTGGGGGAGAATCCTGGCAGCAGTGGGAACGACCGATGCTGAGTTTGATCCCTACAACATAGATGTCTCCATAAATGAAGTCTTGGTTTCCTCCTCTGGAGCTCCGGCGCAGGATCGTTCGAAAGTGAACCTAACGGCAAGGGATGTTCGTATTGAGATCAACCTCCATGCTGGAGATAAGAACGCTACGGTGTTAACCAACGACCTAACGGTCGCCTATGTCGAAGAGAACAGTGCATACTCAAGCTAATGATTGAAGCTACTCCCGATAACACCATTGCCAGGGTAAAAGCAGAGACCCTGATTGAGTCTTTGGATTGGTTGCGGCAGTTTCACGACAAGGTCATCGTCGTAAAGTTTGGTGGCAATGCGATGGTGGATCAAGAACTAACGAAAGCGTTTGCTCAAGACGTTGCCTATCTTCGTTACGTAGGAATTAAGCCAGTTGTGGTCCATGGTGGGGGTCCCCAAATCACAGCACGCTTGGCTGAATTGGGTATTCAGAGTGAGTTTCGCGGGGGAATGCGAGTAACTGATGAGCAATCTATACCTGTTATACGAGACGTACTTCGCAACCAAATTGGAAAAGAACTAGCTGAGCTGATAGAGCAGGCTGGCGCAAGTGCTCAGGTTCTTTCTGGTGAAGATGCGAATCTTTTCAAGGCAATAAGAGTTCAAGCCGAAACTGAAAAAGGTCCGGTTGATATTGGCCTGGTTGGAGAAGTTCGATCAGTGAATCCTCGTGCAGTTCTTGGGGCTCTTGAAAAGTCGGTGGTGCCAGTTATTTCCTCAATTGCTCCAACAGTTGATGGGGATGTGCTTAATGTAAATGCAGATCTGGCCGCGGCTGCTCTTGCGGTGGCATTAGGGGCCGAGAAACTGATGGTGCTGACAGATGTTCAGGGTCTTTACTCAGATTGGCCGAATAAGAAGTCGCTGATTTCTAGCATCACGGCGGATGAGCTCAGAGAGCTGTTGCCAAAACTGGAAAGCGGCATGATTCCAAAAATGCAAGCGTGTTTACAAGCTGTAGAGGGCGGAGTTCCAAAGGCTCACATCATTGACGGTAGAACACCGCACAGCATATTGTTAGAGGTCTTTACTAAATCAGGCGTGGGTACGCAGGTAACGGGGTAGGGCATGGCAAGACATTTTTTGAAGGATGATGACATCACCCCGGCCGAGCAGGCAGAGATTCTCAAGCTTGCTAGATTGCTCAAATCTGATCGCTTCTCTATGAAGCCTTTTGCCGGTCCTCAGACCGTCGCTGTGATTTTTGATAAAACTTCAACCAGAACACGCGTATCGTTCGCGGTTGGGATTGCAGACCTTGGGGGAGTCCCACTCATAATCGACTCTGGTGTTAGTCAGCTCGGAAAAAAAGAATCCGTTGCTGACACAGCAAGAGTTCTGGATCGGCAAGTGGCCCAAATTGTTTGGAGAACTTACGCTCAAACTGGGCTAGAGGAGATGGCCGCAAACTCATCCGTGCCCGTAATTAACGCCCTCAGTGACTCGTGGCATCCGTGCCAGCTGTTGGCTGACTTACTAACCATTCAAGAGAAGCTTGGGTCTACACAGGGTAAGAAGATTGCCTATGTGGGCGATGCAGCCAACAACATGGCTAACAGCTATCTCGTGGCATGCGCGATGGCTGGCATGAGCGTCAGTATTGCTTCGCCTGCCGGATACGAACCAGATGTAAATGTGGTGACTCGAGCTAGAGAGATTGCAGCATTCAGCGGTGGGGCAATCGAGGTAGTCACCGACCCAGGCAAAGCCGCAGTTAATGCAGACGTAATCGCTACTGACACTTGGATTTCCATGGGCATGGAGGATGAGACTGAGAAGAGAAAGCAGGATTTCAAGGGCTTCACAGTCGATGCGGCACTACTTGCCGCTGCAAAATCCAGTGCAATCTTCCTTCACTGTCTACCCGCTTATCGAGGGCTCGAGGTTTCAGCCGAGGTACTAGATGGCCCTCAGTCTGTGGTTTGGGATCAGGCGGAGAATCGCTTGCATGCACAGAAGGCCCTAATGGCCTGGTTGGCTAACCAAAACTAGACTTTAGGAGTTCAAGGAGAGCCATGACGGAAGCTAACGATGCCCTATGGGGAGGACGCTTCGCGACTGGCCCGGCCGATGCGATGGCTGCACTATCAAAATCAACTCACTTTGATTGGCGGCTTGCTAAGTACGATTTGCAGGGGTCGGCCGCTCATCTCAAAGCTTTAGCAAAGGCACAAGTTATCTCAGAAGAAGAGAGAGATGTGCTGCTGAAGGCAATAGACGAACTTGCCAAGCGAATCGATAATGGCATGTTCCGATTCAAGCCAGAGGATGAAGATGTTCACTCGGCCCTGGAACGCGGACTGATAGAGATAGCTGGAAGTGAAGCCGGCGGCAAGATCAGGGCGGGAAGATCCCGAAATGACCAGATTGCCACTCTTATTCGGATGTTCGCACTCGATGCATCCAGGGCAGTGGAGGAGCAGCTGCTTGCCTACCTGGACGCTCTGTGTGGAAAAGCCGAAGAATACATGGGCCTAGCCATGGCGGGTCGAACTCATTTTCAGCATGCACAGCCCATTCTGCTCTCGCACCATCTTTTGGCCCACGCCTGGCCGCAGGTTAGGAATCTTCAGCGACTTGAAGATTTGAGAAAGCGGCTAAAGAAATCTCCCTATGGATCAGCGGCGCTCGCCGGAAATACTTATGGGCTTGATGCGCAGCTTGTCGCTGAGGAGTTGGGATTCTCCGAACCAACCGAAAACTCTATTGATGCAACAGCATCTAGGGACCTGGTCGCAGAATTCAACTTCGTTCTGAGCATGGTCTCTATAGACCTATCCCGGTTAGCGGAAGAGATCATCATCTGGGCAACCGCTGAGTTTGACTATGTAAAGCTGTCGGACCAGTATTCAACAGGCTCATCGATTATGCCTCAGAAGAAGCATCCGGATGTTGTAGAACTTGCCAGGGGTAAGTCGGGGCGAATCGTTGGCAATTTGGCCGGACTGCTAACAACCCTGAAGGGCCTTCCACTTGGCTACAACCGAGACCTTCAAGAGGACAAAGAAGCAATCTTCGACTCTTTTGACACTCTGATGTTGGTGCTTCCCGCCTTTACTGGAATGGTGGCGACTTTGGAGTTCAACCGTTCCCGTCTGCAGGATCTGTCTGTGGCTGGATTCTCGCTCGCTACCGATGTAGCTGACTTCGTGGTTCGCCAAGGCGTTCCGTTTAAAGAAGCTCATGAAATCGTGGGCAAGCTTGTGGCGTTTTGCGAAGAAAACGGCTTGGAACTTGATGAGTTGACTAGAGAGCAATATGAATCAATTTCTCGTCACCTCAAGCCTGAGCTAAGAGAGGTAGTTAATCTAAGTGCGGCCATTGAATCAAGAAACAGTGCCGGAGGAACTTCTTCAAAGCAAGTGATTGAGCAAATGGTGAAACTTCGAAAGCTCACTGGCAAGGTAAAGCGCTAATGGCTACCAAGGAAACTCTCTCTGCTCAACAAAACGACAGCAGCTTTTCTGATGTTTTAGAAGAGCTCAAATGGCGTGGTCTGGTTGCTCTGTCGACAGATGAAGCAGAGTTAGGAAAAGCTTTAGAAAAGAAAGTTACTTTTTACTGCGGTTTCGATCCAACAGCTCCCTCGCTTCACCTCGGCAACCTAGTTCAATTGCTAACTATGAGAAGGCTTCAGCTTGCCGGTCACAATCCACTCGCACTCGTGGGCGGAGCTACTGGATTAATTGGTGACCCAAAACCAAATGCTGAGCGAACTTTGAACGACAAGGAAACGGTCGCACAGTGGGTGGACAAGCTTGCTAACCAAACCAAACGCTTTTTGGACTTTTCTGGCAAGAATGCTGCGCAGATTGTCAACAATCTTGATTGGACTGAAAACTACAACGCAATTGAATTTCTCCGTGAAGTGGGAAAGCACTATCGTGTTGGCAAAATGCTCTCAAAGGATGCTGTCAGTGCGCGCTTGAATTCTGATGCTGGTATCAGCTACACGGAATTCAGCTATCAAATATTGCAGGGGCTTGATTTTCTTGAGCTATACCGAAGGCACAACTGTGTTTTGCAAACCGGTGGCAGCGATCAGTGGGGAAATCTGACTTCTGGGACAGACCTGATTCATAAAGTAGAGGGCAAATCAGTTCACCTCATTGCAACACCCTTGATTACGAATGCCGATGGCAAGAAATTTGGCAAGAGTGAAGGAAACGCAATTTGGCTGGATGCTGAGCTAACTAGCCCGTATGCCATGTATCAGTTTTGGCTAAATACTGATGATGCAGACGTAATCGATCGCTTGAAGGTCTTTACCTTTTTATCTCGTCAGGAAATCGAGAACTATGCAAAGGCAGTACAGGAGGAGCCGCAGGCTCGGGCCGCTCAGCGTCGATTGGCTTTGGAAGTGACTGAAATTGTGCATTCCAAAGAAGAAGCTGTGGCTGCGGAGACAGCGTCCCTAGCTCTGTTTGGCGCCGGAGATCTCGCTTCTTTGCCAGCGGATCTGTTGCAACAAGCTTTGATTGAATTACCAAATGCAGCTCTTCCTAAAGGAACCAGCGTGGTGCAGGCCCTGGTCGCTACCGGCTTGGTCGACTCAAATGGCGCTGCCAAACGAGCAATCCAGCAGGGTTCAGTCAGTGTCAACAAGGTTAAAGTCGAGCTTGAAGATGCCGTGGTTGATTTCTCCCTGCCCGGGGAAATGGCAGTGCTGGCTCGGGGCAAGAAGAACCTGGCTGGGCTTTTCCTCTCCAAGTGACACGCCCGGAATTTGCCCATTTGACGAGCTCGGGACAAGTAACTAAGATTTTGCAAGTTGTCCAAAGTCTGCTGAATCATCTTTAGATTCGCAGCTCAAGAACAACATTCTTAGTCCCTTCGATCACCCCTTGTGGGGGGTGATTTTTGCGTCTAAGATTTA
>WLDG01000029.1 GCA_009704945.1 Actinomycetota bacterium
GTGCTCTACCTGAATTCTTGGATTCATCTCAATGAAGACATGCTTCCCGGCATTAGGACCAGCTGTTTCAATCAGAAACTCAACAGTGCCGGCATTCTGATAGCCAATTTCTCTGGCAAACGCTATGGCGTCTTTGTAGAGCTGTTGCCTGAGTGACTCGTCTAATTTGGGAGCAGGGGCAATCTCAATAACTTTCTGATTTCGACGTTGAATTGAGCAATCGCGTTCAAATAAATGCATGATGTTGCCGTGATTGTCGGCCAAAATTTGAATTTCAATATGGCGCGGCCTAATAACTGCTTGCTCCAGGAAAACTCTGGAATCCCCAAAAGCTCCCCCAGCTTCTTTCATTGCCTGTTCAATAGCAGCGGCCAACTCTGATTGGTCATCCACCTTGCGCATGCCGCGTCCGCCTCCACCCGCAACTGCTTTGACATACAACGGGAAGCCGATTTTTGAAGCTTGCGTCATTAATTTCTTGGCCTCGGCGGAAGACTCAGTTGATGCCAGCACTGGAACACCTGCTCTTACCGCTGCAGCCTTGGCGTTTACCTTGTCACCTGCAAGTTCTAGAACCTCAGCTGAAGGTCCTACGAATACAATTCCGTTTTCACGCGCTGCATTTGCTAAGTCGGGATTTTCACTCAGGAATCCGTACCCCGGATAGATGGCATCGGCACCAGATTCCTTGGCAACTCGAATTATTTCCGAAATACTCAAATAAGCCCTGATTGGAGATCCATCTGCTTGAATCTCATAGGCCTCGTCGGCCTTCTGCCGATGGATAGAATTTCGGTCTTCGTGGGGATAAACAGCGACAGTCTGGTAACCCAATTCATAGGCAGCGCGGAATGCCCGGACGGCGATTTCGCCCCGGTTGGCCACAAGAATCTTCTTAATCATGCTTCTCCGCTGAAACTGGCGCTTGCTGGCTGGCTAGCAACAGATAAAAAGGTAGCCTATTGCAATGCATGTGCTGAGCGTCAGTTCCCTCAAGGGTGGGGTGGGTAAGACCACTGTAGCCCTTGGCCTAGCCTCCGCTGCACTCAATCGCGGTCTAAACACATTGGTGATTGATCTTGATCCGCAGTGTGATGCAACGAGTGGACTGGCAGCTCCATCTGACCAGGGGTTCTCAGTAGCTGAGGTTCTGCAGACCGGCAAGGTGGCAACCCTGCGCCGCGCAATTGTCCCTTCGGCTTGGTTCCGGGACAGCAAGATGGATGTTTTGGTCGGCTCCCCGAGGTCTCTTCTGCTGGACAACCCAGCCCCCTCAGTCAACGACGTTTGGAAACTTGAGGAAGTTTTGGTGCGAATTGAGGATGACTACGACCTGGTCATCATCGACACACCTCCATCAATCAATGCCCTTACTAGAACCGCCTGGGTTGCCTCCGATCGGGTGATACTAGTAACAGAACCAGCTCTCTACTCCGTGATTGCTGCTGACCGGGCCAGAAAAGCCATCCAGGAAATATCAGCCAAACTCTCCCCTCGTTTGCAACTGCTTGGAGTGGTGGTAAATCGTTTCCGCCCCCAATCCCACGAGCATGATTACCGCATCAAGGAACTAAAAGAGCTATTTGGCGATCAAATCCTTATGCCGTACTTTGAGGAAAGAGCAGCTGTCCAGCAGGCAACTGGTGCCGCCAGACCTATCCACTCCTGGCCGGCTGAGGGTGCTGCTGAAATTGCTCGCGGCTTTGATTGGCTTCTTGCCGGAGCACTCAGTGAGCTCGAACAGGCAGCAGGAAATAAGGAGAAGGTCGGAGCTGTTGGTAGATCAATCCGCGGAACTGGAATTGAAGAAATAATTGAGGTCCAAGAAGTCAGACCAAAAAAGAAGCGTTGGTGGTCTAGGAAATCTTCCTAGCGCGTCTAGCCGCTAACTCATCTTGAATTTGAGCTTCCTCTGCTGCAAAGTCAATCAAAGTTGCTTCAACTTCGCGAACTAGGCGGCCCACAGCAATTCCAAACACTCCCTGGCCCTGACCCAGCAAATCAATAACTTCATCTTGTGAAGTGCATAGATAAACTCTTGCTCCATCGCTCATAAGTGTGGTGTTGGTTAGGTCAGCGATACCAGCAGCCTTAAGCTGCTCGACGGCTATGCGGATCTGTTGGAGCGAGACACCTGTGTCCAGCAATCGCTTAACCAACTTAAGAACCAAAATGTCGCGGAAAGAATAGAGTCTCTGGGATCCTGAGCCAGTTGCGGACTTAATGGTTGGAACAACTAGTCCGGTTCTGTCCCAGTAGTCAAGCTGGCGATAGGAGATGCCTGCAGCGGCAGCGGCAGACGTTCCTCGATAGCCCAGCGGTGTGGCTGGCACGCCATCGTCAAACAGAGTTGGTGATTGAATCTCCAACGCATCTCCTTCTTTTCAAGACGAGATAAAAGTTTGCCTTCAACTGCTGGTTTAGGGTTTATCTGCCCCGCGTGTCGCTAACCTTCGATTTTGTCGATTGCGCCAGCCACTAGATGTGCCCTGATTGCGCCAAAACGTTCCGCTATTTCGCGTCCGAGGTGAGCAGCCTTTGCAGCGGAGTCTGGAGCTTTCTTCCGGACTACTGGCTCTGTCACGCCGGTAATGATTCCCACTTCACGTTCAGCTGCCGCTTTTAGTCCACGTAGGTGTCTGGGTTGAATTCCAAATGTCTCCAGCCCAACCAGTGCAAAAGCAATCTCAACTTCGTGCGAAGAATGGGGCTGCGGTCCAAACAAGCCAAGTTCTGCAGCTTCTTTGAACGCCAAATCAGAAAGTCCTGTCTCGCTCTTTAGCTGTGCTGTAGAGAATCTCTGGCCCTTTCGAAGATTCACCCCGCTACTGCTTGGAAGAAGTGGTTTTCTTCCTGCATCCAGCTCTGCGAGATATTCCTTGATTACCTTCAGGGGAAGATACTGATCTCTCTGCAACGACAGAACAACGCGAAGTCTTTCAATTTGCGCTTCCGAGTACTTTCTATATCCAGCATCGGTACGTTCAGGTGTAACTAATCCTTGGTCTTCTAGGAATCTAAGCTTTGAAGGAGAAAGGTCTCCAAATTCAGGCTTGAGTACTGTTAGCACCTGGCCAATTGTGTACAGCTTGCGATGATCTTGAAGCTTCCGGACTGCATTGTCCATTTAACGATCCTTATCTGATGAATAAAAGGTGAGACGAAATTTGCCAATCATGATTTCCATACCGTTGATCAGCCGTTGCTTGTCAACGCGTTGGGAATCGATGTAGGTGCCATTCATGGAACCTAAATCAGAGACAGTAAAGATATTTCCTGCTCGATCAAAGCTCGCGTGACGACGCGAAACAGTTACATCATCCAAATAAATGTCAGCATCTGGATGACGACCAGCAATGGATTGATTTTGATCTAGTAGGTATCTTGACCCAGCACCTGGTCCTCGGTGGACAATTAGAAGTGCGGAGCCGGAAGGAAGCGCAGCGAGTGCTGATGCTTCTTCTGGGCTAAGTGCTGGTGCTTGGCCGGCGACTATGTCGGACGAAAACTTAGCGGTATCTTCTCCGCTGAATTCCTTGGACATTGAGCCTCCCCTAGAAACTAAATGTTAGAGGATTTTTGCCTTTCGCGCGAAATGAGATTTCTCAGCTGGGCTAGATAGATGAATCCTGAAAGCCAGTAAAGCGCGATTCCCCACCAGGCAAACGCCCAGGCGATGGGTTGAATCAGCCAGCTAGCCGAGACCCATACATCTGCCATCAGAAGAAGTGGCAGGGCGTAAAGAAGAGCGAAGGTGCCTGCTTTACCTACGAAGTGAACTGGTAGCGACTTGTGACCGAGCCTGCGGAGAACCGGAAGACCAAACAGCAAAAGAATATCTCTCAGAACTATCACCAGAGCAAACCAGCCCGGAATGATTTCGTGCCAAGTAAGGCCAATAAGTGTCGAAAGAATAAAGAGGCGATCTGCTGATGGATCTAATAACTTGCCCAACTGGGTTACTTGGTTGAATCTTCGAGCTATATGACCATCTAGCCAGTCAGTGAAGGAGGCGAAAGCCAGTACCGCCAAGGCCCACAGAAATCTGTCATTCACTAAGAGGATCAGAAAGACTGGTACCAGCAGTAGCCTCAAAATACTGAGCATGTTAGGGATGCTCTTCAGCTCTTGGCTCAGCCTCATAGCCAAAGTCTACTTATTCATCATCTCCCGACCCACTGAGCTACCGCGGTAAGGTTGTAACCATGGAGCTATTCGTCGCCAATCACCCTCTGATTTCCCATAAAGTCACGCTTCTGCGAGACAAAACCACCCCCAGCGCGCAGTTTCGCCAGCTGGTAGAGGAATTGGTTGCTTTGCTTACCTTCGAGGCCACAAAAAACCTAAAGGTAATTGACAAAGAAGTTGAGACCCCGCTAACCAAGACGGTTGGTAAGCAGCTCGCCAAGCCCACTCCCCTAATCATTCCGATCCTCAGAGCTGGACTAGGAATGCTGAGTGGGATCACCAGATTGCTGCCCGATGCCGAAGTTGGCTTTCTGGGGATAAAGCGAAACGAAGAGACTCTGCAGCCAATTACCTATGCCAATCGCCTACCTGATCGTTTAGATAATCGTGAGGTTTTTTTGATTGACCCCATGCTTGCAACCGGTGGAACGCTGATTGACTCAATTGACTACGCGTTTGAGCGAGGAGCAACTGCAGCAACCTGCATTTGCTTGCTTGGTGCGCCAGAAGGTGTGGAAGCCGTTAAGAAGCATGTAGAAGATAAGTGGCCAAACAAGCTGGTTACCGTACATCTGGCTGCGTTAGATGAAAAGCTCAACGACATTGGTTACATCGTGCCCGGCTTAGGTGATGCCGGTGACAGACTGTACGGAAACTCAGGAAACTAGTTATCTGCGCTTCGCTTGCGAGCGGATGCCTGTCTGGCTCGCACATTCGCATCAAGTTCAACTTTTCGAATTCGAATGGCTTCCGGAGTAACCTCTACACATTCGTCTTCTCGAGCAAACTCTAGGCTCTCTTCTAAAGAAAGCTTCTTCGGCGGGGTGAGGCCGACAAAGCTATCCGCTGAAGCAGCTCTCATATTGGTGAGTTGCTTTTCTTTGGTGATGTTAACTTCCATGTCTTCTGGACGTGAATTCTCCCCAACAACCATGCCGCCGTATACCTCGCTGGTTGGCTCAACAAAGAATGACCCACGCTCTTGTAAGGCAATCATTGCAAAAGGTGTTGCCACACCAGCGCGGTCAGCGACTAGAGAGCCGTTTTGACGTGTCACGATATCGCCAGCCCACGGCTCATAACCAGCGGAAAGCGCATTGGCAATGCCGGCACCTTTGGTAGTGGTTAGGAATTCCGTTCTAAAGCCAATTAGTCCACGCGAAGGAACCTTGAACTCCATTCGCACCCAGCCAGTTCCGTGGTTTATCAGATTAAGCATGCGTCCTTTTCGCGCAGCCAAAAGCTGAGTGACAGCACCTAAAAACTCCTCCGGGACGTCAATGGTCAAATCTTCATAGGGCTCGTGAAGCTTGCCCTCGATTGTCCTGGTTACCACTTGTGGCTTGCCAACGGTGAGCTCGTAGCCCTCTCGCCTCATTTGCTCTACCAAGATTGCCAGGGCCAACTCACCACGGCCTTGAACCTCCCAGGCATCGGGTCGAGCAGTTGGAAGAACCTTGATGGAAACGTTTCCGATTAGCTCTCGATCAAGCCTGTCCTTGACAAGACGTGCTGTGACTTTTGCGCCCTTCACTCTTCCAGCCATGGGAGAAGTGTTGATTCCAATAGTCATGGAGATTGCTGGTTCATCTACTTGGATAAGAGGCAAAGGCCTGATGTCGGCTGGATCACATAGCGATTCGCCAATTGTGATTTCTTCGATTCCAGCAACCGCAACAATGTCTCCAGGGCCAGCCTGGTCAATTGGATGACGATCTAGTGCCTTAGTGCCAAGCAATTCGGTGATTTTTACCTGCTGAGTTGTCCCATCTTGACGAACCCATGCAACCTGCTGACCCTTTTTGATTTCTCCGTTGAAGATTCGAATTAGCGCAAGCCTTCCAAGGAAGGGAGATGCATCAAGGTTTGTAACGTGAGCCTGCAAAGGAGCACCCTCTTCGAAGGAAGGGGCCGGGACATACTTCAAAATAGTTTCAAATAGCGCTTCAAGATTTTCAGAATCAGGCAGTGTGCCGTCGGCAGGCTTGTTGAGAGATGCTCTACCAGCTCTTCCTGATGCATAGATAACTGGAAGCTCCAAAATAGAGTCGACATCTAAATCTGGCACAGTGTCATGAAGGTCAGATGCCAAGCCAAGCAATAGGTCATGGCTCTCCTCCACGACTTCATCAATTCGAGCATCAGGACGATCGGTCTTGTTTACAACCAAAATAACCGGAAGCTTTGCCTCTAGGGCCTTTCTAAGAACAAAACGGGTTTGCGGAAGAGGACCTTCAGAGGCATCCACCAACAAAACCACTCCGTCCACCATTGAAAGTCCGCGCTCAACCTCGCCACCAAAATCAGCGTGGCCAGGAGTGTCAATCACGTTAATGCGGATTTCTTTGCCACCGGCGCTTGGTCCGGAATAAGTAACGGTGGTGTTTTTTGCAAGGATGGTGATTCCCTTTTCTTTTTCCAGGTCGCCAGAGTCCATCACTCGCTCTGCAACAGCTGCATGGGCAGAAAAAGCCCCCGTCTGGCGAAGCATTGCGTCTACCAGCGTGGTCTTGCCGTGGTCTACGTGCGCGACAATCGCGACATTACGAAGCAGGTCATTGGATGCCATGGGGATTCACTACCGTCAGAGTCATTTGAGCAAAAGGCAAGTCTAGGGGCTAGTGGTGGATGTCCCGAAGAGCAGGTGAGAAATCCACAAAAAAAGCGTCGGACTGGCGGGATTTGAACCCGCGACCCCTTGACCCCCAGTCAAGTGCGCTACCAAGCTGCGCTACAGCCCGCAATTAGTGAAGTCTATTCGGATTTAATTCATTCTCAGGCTTTAGCGGCGACGCTTCTCTCGCACCCTTACGCCAATCTCCACAGGTGATCCATCAAAACCGTAGGTCTCTCGAAGTTTGCGAATAATAAAGCGGCGATATCCCGCTTCCAGAAAACCGGATGCGAAGACCACAAACTTTGGAGGCCGGGAAGCGGCCTGAGTTCCAAACAAAACGCGAGGTTGCTTTCCACCTCTGACCGGGTGAGGATTGGCGGCCTGCAGCTCTTGTAAGAATGCGTTGAATTTACCAGTTGGAATTCTCTTGTCCCATGACTCGAGCGCTAGTTCGAGGGCCGGAACCAGCTTTTCGAGGTGTCGGCCGGTCAATGCCGATATGTTGACGCGCGGTGCCCAGTCGACGTGAGCGAGGTCTCGCTCTATTTCCTTTTCTAGATATATTCTGCGTTCCTCATCTAACTGATCCCATTTATTGAAAGCCAGGACGAGTGCTCTTCCGGAATCCAAAGCCAGTTGCACAATCCGAATGTCGGCCTCGCTTATTGGTTCTGTTACATCAAATAGAACAACAGCCACTTCGGCGCGCTCTAACGCTGCAGCTGTCCGCAAGGCTGAATAAAAGTCCGCTCCCTGCTGTCTATGCAGCCTCTTTCGGATTCCAGCAGTATCAACAAAACGCCATATCTTTCCGGATATTTCCACCTGTTCATCGACTGGATCTCGAGTGGTTCCAGCGACATCGCTCACGACTGCTCGGTTGGTTCCGGTTGCTTTATTAAGGAGGGATGATTTCCCAACATTTGGCCGACCAATCAAGGCGACTCGTCTCGGGCCAATGTATTCCTCACCAGCAACGTTAGATGTCTGAGGAAGTGTTGCCAGAGCCTTGTCGAGTAGGTCTGCTACTCCCCTGCCGTGCAAAGCCGAAACCGCGTAAGGCTCACCTAGTCCAAGTGACCACAGTCCTGCAATCTCAGGTTCTTGGTGGGCTGCATCAATTTTGTTTGCGACTAATAAAACTGGCTTTCCACTTGCTCGCAACATCCGAACAACTTCTTCATCAGATTGGGTAGGGCCGACCATCGCATCCACGACAAACAAAACTGCATCTGCAAGATCAACGGCAACTTCAGCCTGCTTTGCAACTGAGAGGTTTAGGCCCTCAGCGCCGATTTCCCAACCCCCGGTGTCTACCAATGTGAAAGGTCGCCCATTCCACTCTGCTTTATAGGAAACTCTGTCTCTCGTGATGCCTGGTTCATCCTGAACGACGGCCTCGCGTCTTCCGAGAATTCGATTCACTAGCGCGGACTTCCCAACGTTGGGTCGGCCCACCACAGCTAATACTGGAGGTGCTGGAACAAATGTTCCAGGTTCGCTCTCTCCTAATTCGAGATCAAGCAACTCCAGATCTTCTTGCTCAAGTTCAAAATCAGAAAGCTGTTCTTTAAGCTGTGGCAGCAATTCCTCGGATTCAGACATTCCTCACCTCCTCAATTTCCTTCATCAGGGCCAAGACACTTTCCTCAAAGCTCAGATTGGTAGTGTCCAGGAGTGCAACTCCCTCGGCCGGAACTAGAAAGTCTGCCACTTTAGAGTCTGATTTATCCCTTGCCACCAAATTCTCTGCAACCTCTGTTTGATCTTTTTGGCGTCGAGACAGCCTCACCTCTTCTGAGGCTGTCAAGAGAATTCGAACTTGAGCCTCTGGCGCCACCACAGTTGTGATGTCTCGACCTTCAACGATGATGCCCGGCTTGTCGCAAGATGCAATTCTCGCTCTGGCATCCTCTCGTTGTTGGTTCCTGACTGCCTGCTCACGGGCGATTGCACTAACCAGCTTTGCCACCTCGTCACTGCGAATATCTTCAGTGACTGACTCTCCGGCCAATTTAACCTGCACATTAGTTGGGTCTAAAGAGATTTCGTACTCAAAGCTTGCAATTGCGTCATCTAAGTGGAGGTGGGACTTGGCGTGTAAAGCCATCGCCCGGTATCCCGCTCCGGTGTCAAGGTAGCCAAATCCAAGTCGGCGTGCGGCTTCCTTGCAAACACTCGACTTTCCCGAACCTGCAGGTCCATCGACTGCCACCACAAAAGCAGTCATCAGACAATCCGCCAGCCGTTGTCGACTAGTTGCTTTGCAAGA
>WLDG01000003.1 GCA_009704945.1 Actinomycetota bacterium
TACCGGTTGATCCAACTGAGCGTGAACAGCGCAGAGGTTCACGCGAGCGTGGCCCACGTGCTGAGCGCAAAGACCGTGAGGACAAGTCCAGTCCATTCCTAGAGCGTGTTGTAACCATCAACCGCGTTGCCAAGGTGGTTAAGGGTGGTCGACGCTTCGCGTTCACCGCACTAGTCGTCGTCGGTGATGGTCAGGGCATGGTCGGCATTGGATATGGCAAGGCAAAAGAAGTTCCAGCTGCGATTGCTAAGGGTGTTGAGGAAGCTAAGAAGAGCTTCTTCCGCGTTCCTAGAATCGGCTCCACCATCCCGCACCCAGTGCAGGGTGAAGCAGCTGCTGGTGTAGTACTTCTTCGTCCAGCTGCCGCTGGTACCGGTGTAATCGCCGGTGGTCCAGTTCGTGCTGTGCTCGAGTGTGCAGGTGTGGCGGATGTTCTATCCAAGTCACTTGGCTCAAACAACACCATCAACATTGTTCACGCAACCATCGCTGCACTTCGCCAGCTTGAGGAGCCAACTAGCGTGGCAACTCGACGCGGCAAGACTGTGGCTGAGGTTGCGCCAGCAAGATTGCGTGGAGAAGTTGTGAAGGCAGGTGCTAACTAATGGCCGCTCGTCTAAAAGTTACCCAAGTAAAAAGTTCAAATGGTGGACAGCAGTTCCAGCGTGATTCACTGCGCACCCTTGGTCTGAAGCGAATCGGCGACATCGTCGTTCGTGAAGACAACAAGAGTGTGCGTGGGCTAGTCGCTGCAGTTGCTCACCTCGTGAAGGTTGAGGAGATCGACTAATGGCTGAAGCAAAAAAGCCAGCAGCTAAGAAGCCTGCTGCAAAACCTGCAGCGAAGAAGACCGCTGCTCCTAAGACTGCCGCTAAGCCTGCTGCAAAGAAAACTGCAGCTAAGCCAGCTGCTAAGGCAACCACCAAGGCAACTACTAAGCCAGCTGCTGAAAAAGCAGCACCGGCTGAAGCAGTAGCACCAGTTGCCAAGGCTCCTGCTGCTAAGCCGGCTAAGCCTGCTGCGAAGAAAGTGCAGAAAGAAAAGTCTGCAATTCTTCGTCTTCACCACCTTCGTCCAGCCCCTGGCGCGAAGAAGGAAAAGACTCGTAAGGGTCTGGGTGAGGGTTCCAAGGGTAAGACCGCAGGCCGCGGTACCAAGGGAACTGGCGCTCGTACCACCACTCGCCTCGGTTTCGAAGGTGGCGGTGTGAACCTAGTTATGCGCACTCCTAAGCTGCACGGATTCAAAAACCCGTTCAAGGTGGAGTACCAGGTTGTCAATGTGGCAGCTCTTGGCGAGCTTTACCCGCAGGGCGGCAAGGTTACAGTCACTGATTTAGTGGCCAAGGGCGCTGTTCGTAAGGGCAAGCCAGTCAAGGTCCTAGGCAACGGAGACGTCTCAGTTAAGCTGGAGGTCGTTGTTGACAAGGTATCGCAGTCGGCAAAGACCAAGATTGAAGCTGCCGGTGGCAGCGTCAACGGCTAAATAGCCATCGGAGGTGCAGGGTGATTCAAGCCATAGTTAGAGCGTTCAAGACGCCAGATCTGCGTAGGAAGCTTTTCTTTACGCTAGCTCTGATTGCTGTCTTCAGACTTGGCTCGTTCATCCCTGCGCCAAACGTGGACTACACCAATGTCCAGCAGTGTTTGGCTCAAACTCAGACCACCTCTGGTCTATATGAGCTGGTAAACCTGTTCTCTGGTGGAGCGCTACTGCAGCTATCCATCTTTGCCCTGGGCATCATGCCTTACATCACAGCTTCGATCATCACGCAGCTACTGCGCGTTGTGATCCCACGCTTTGAGACACTGTATAAAGAAGGTGCAGCTGGCCAGTCCAAGCTGACCCAGTACACCCGTTACCTAACCATCGCACTAGCTCTGCTGCAGTCCACCACCTTGGTGACCGTGGCAAGACAGGGAGCACTATTTGGTGCCGACTGTACGCTGCCAATTTTGGTGAACACCGACGCCCTTTCAATCACCCTGATGGTCATGACCATGACTGCAGGAACTGGTTTGATTATGTGGCTGGGTGAGCTCATCACCGAGCGCGGTGTTGGTAATGGAATGTCTCTACTGATCTTCACCTCGATTGCATCAACCTTCCCATCCTCACTTCTGCAGATTCTGCAGACCAGAACTGTTGAAATCTTCGTCATCGTGATGGCTGTTGGTTTCTTGGTGGTTGCGCTGGTTGTGTTGGTAGAAGAGTCACAGCGCAGAATTCCTGTGCAGTACGCAAAGAGAATGGTTGGTCGTAAGGCTTACGGTGGTCAGTCCACCTACATCCCAGTGAAGGTAAACACCGCTGGTGTTATCCCGGTTATCTTTGCCTCCTCTATGCTTTACCTGCCTGCACTGCTAGCGCAGTTCAACCAACCAGATCCAACTACTGGTCAGGTTGCTCCGTGGGTTACCTTTATTTCTACCTACCTAACCAATGGTGATCACCCGGTTTACATGGCGCTTTACTTTGCGCTGATCGTCGGATTCACCTACTTCTATGTTGCAATTACTTTGAACCCTGAGGAAATCAGCGACAACATGAAGAAGTACGGTGGATTTATCCCTGGTATTCGTGCCGGTCGTCCAACCACTGATTACCTGGACTACGTGATCTCTAGAATCACTGCTCCCGGTGCTATCTACCTAGGTTTGATTGCTTTAATTCCACTGGTTGCATTTAGTGCGATTGGAACTAACCAGAACTTCCCATTCGGTGGAACTTCGATTCTGATCATCGTTGGTGTTGGTCTGCAGACTGTGAAGCAGATTAACGCTCAGATGGAACAGCGTAATTACGAGGGCCTACTGCGGTGATCCGGTTACTCCTGATCGGTCCACCAGGTGCCGGGAAGGGAACCCAGGCAGCGGAGCTTGCCAAGTACTTCGGGATTCCTGCTATCTCCACCGGGGACATTTTCCGTGAGAACGTAAGAAACGAAACCGAGCTTGGACTAAAAGCGAAAGCTTTTATGGATCGCGGTGAATACGTTCCTGATTCTCTAACCAATGAACTAGTTCGTGACCGTCTTTCAAAACCAGATGCCCAAGTCGGTTTCCTATTAGACGGTTTTCCAAGAACCATTGATCAGGTAACCGAACTTGATCAGATTTTGCATGATTCAAATAAGAAGCTAGATGCTGTTGTTCAGCTAACTGCCGATGGCGATGAACTTGTTCGCAGACTCTCCGGTCGAGCACTTGAGCAGGGTAGAAGCGATGACACCCCAGATGTGATTCAGCGCCGACTTTCCGTTTATGAGGAGCAAACTGCTCCACTGATTGATGTTTATGTTTCGCGTGGTGCGGTAGCGATGATTGATGGCCTTGGCGATGTTGAGGAAGTTACCGGAAGAATCATCGAAGCACTGGCAGCGCGTGGTTTTAGCAAATGAGAAAAAGCTACACACTCAAAACTGACGAAGAGATTCGTAAGATGCGAGTGGCTGGGCTACTCACCGCCCAAGCTCTTGCCAATGTTCGCGCAGCTGCTAAACCGGGTGTTACCACTTTGGAACTTGATGCAATTGCAGAAAAAACCATTCTTGATGGCGGGGGAGTTCCTAACTTCAAAATGGTGCCGGGCTATTTCCACACCATTTGTGCATCTATCAATAGCGAAGTAGTTCACGGCATTCCGTCTAATCGTGAGCTCAAGGCTGGCGATCTTCTCTCCGTTGATTGCGGAGCTGAAGTGGATGGCTGGAATGGCGATAGTGCTATTTCAATTGTGGTTCCTGGTGATGATTCAGATTTAGCAAAGCAAAGACAAACTCAGTCGGATGTTTGTGAGGAAGCACTCTGGGCAGGTATTGCAGCTTTTGCAACTGGCAGCAAACTAAACGACATTGGGATTGCTATTCAGGATTATGTGCTTAGCCAGGGACCCTATGGAATTCTCCAGCAATACATAGGGCATGGAATTGGTCGCTCGATGCACGAGGATCCAGCTGTTTTCAACTACAAGACCCGCGATGCGGGACCTAAGTTGGTGGCGGGAATATGCCTGGCGATCGAGCCGATGATTACCGCTGGCGACCAGGAGACCTTCATCCAAGATGATGACTGGACGGTGGAGACCATGGATGGGTCAGACGGGGCTCACTGGGAGCACTCGGTGGCGCGGCATTCCCAGGGAATCTGGGTTCTAACTGCCCCGGATGGCGGAAAATCAAGGCTGGCCCGCTATGGCGTGGTGCCGGTGGAGCTCAACTAGCCCCACTAGCATTAGCGGCTAAAAACCCCTAGACTTGCCATTCGGCGTTTCTGACGTGAAAACCCTTTGCTTGACGGCCTTGGTCTTTTCATGTTTGTTGCGCTCAACGTAGTGAAGTGAGTATGGCCAATAAAGACGGCGTAATTGAGATTGAAGGCGTAGTCAAAGAAGCTCTACCGAACGCAATGTTCAGAGTTGAATTGACAAACGGACACTTAGTCCTCGCTCATATCTCAGGAAAAATGCGACAGCACTATATCCGCATCCTTCCAGAGGATCGTGTGATTGTAGAGCTTTCGACTTACGACCTGACTCGCGGCCGAATCATTTACCGCTACAAATAAAAAGGATAGGGACATGAAGGTAAGAGCATCTCTCAAGTCACTGAAGGACAAGCCGGGTTCAGTGGTAGTGCGTCGTAAGGGCAAGACTTACGTCATTAACAAGAAGAACCCAAAGTTCAAGGCTCGTCAGGGCTAACAACTAAACAACCAGGGCAACTCAAAGCGAAAGCTAACCTCCGGTAGAAGGCCGGAGCCCGATCTGCCAGATTGGGATTGAGTTGCTGAAGACCTTCTTATTACAACAGGAGTATTCCTTATGGCACGTATAGCAGGAGTTGATATCCCTCGCGACAAGCGAGTGGTTATCGCACTCACCTACATCTACGGAATTGGCCCAACTCGCTCACGCGAGATTCTGAAGTCAACTTCCATCTCAGAGAGCATCCGAGTTAAGGATCTATCTGATGACCAGCTTGTTTCTCTTCGTGACACGATTGAGAAGAACTTCAAGGTTGAGGGTGATCTTCGCCGTGAAGTTGCAGCTGACATTCGTAGAAAAGTTGAAATTGGTTCATACCAAGGTATTCGCCACCGCAAGGGACTACCAGTCCGCGGTCAGCGCACAAAGACCAACGCTCGCACTCGTAAGGGTCCGAAGCGCACAGTAGCCGGCAAGAAAGTCGCAACCCGCTAGCCGCGGTTTGATTAGGAGATAGAAAATGGCAGCCCCTAAAACCACAGCGGCAAAAGCAACTGGTGCCGCGAAGAAGCCAAGACGTAAAGAGAAGAAGAACGTCCCAACCGGTCAGGCACACATCCGCTCGACCTTTAACAACACCATCATCACAATCACTGACCCAACTGGCGCAGTGATCTCCTGGTCATCTTCCGGAGATGTTGGTTTCAAGGGATCAAGAAAGTCAACTCCATTCGCAGCTCAGCTAGCCGCTGAGAATGCAGCCCGCAAGGCACAAGAGCACGGCCTAAAGAAGGTTGATGTTTTTGTGAAGGGACCTGGTTCTGGTCGCGAGACTGCAATCCGTTCTCTGCAGGCAGCAGGACTGGAAGTTGGCTCGATTTCCGATGTGACCCCACAGGCACACAACGGATGCCGCCCGCCAAAGCGTCGCCGTGTCTAACTAAAGCTTCAAACAACTTAACAGCCAAGTCAGTACGAGTATCAAATAGTGGGTACTCAGACGAAAGGAAATAAATAGTGCTAATTGCACAGCGCCCAACCCTGCACGAAGAAGTAGTAAGCGAAACCCGTTCACGTTTCATTCTTGATCCGCTGGAGCCAGGTTTTGGTTACACCCTAGGTAACTCACTCCGCCGCACCCTGTTGTCCTCGATTCCAGGTGCAGCGGTAACAAACATCCGCATCCAGGGTGTTAGCCACGAATTCTCCACCGTCCCTGGTGTGAAGGAAGACGTGGTTGAGCTAATTCTTAACATCAAGGAATTGGTGGTTTCCTCTGAGCATGATGCTCCAGTAGTTGCCCACCTTTCCAAGTCAACTGCCGGTCCAGTTACCGCAGCTGACATTCAGGTGCCAGCCGGTGTCGAGGTACACAACCCAGAGCTAGTGCTAGCCCACATCAATGGCAGCGGCAAGCTTGAGATCGAGTTCATCATCGAGCGCGGTCGTGGTTATGTTCAGGCTAGCCAGAACCGTAACCCTGATGCTGAGGCCGGCGTAATTCCGGTTGATTCGATTTACTCTCCAGTACTAAGAGTTGCCTACCGCGTAGAGGCAACCCGTGCCGGTGAGTTCACCAACTTCGACAAGCTAGTTATCGACGTTGAGACCAAGCCATCCACCAAGCCACGCGATGCTGTTGCATCTGCTGGTTCAACCCTGGTTGAGCTATTCGGTCTTGCCAAGGAACTAAACGCCGAAGCAGAAGGTATTGAGATTGGACCTGCTCCAGTTGAGATGGCAGCATCCAGCGAGCTATCAACTCCAATTGAAGACCTCGACCTAACCGTTCGCTCCTACAACTGCCTCAAGCGCGAAGGAATTAACACCGTCGCCGAGCTGATTGCATTGAGCGAAGACCAGCTAATGAACATCCGCAACTTCGGTTCGAAGTCAGTGGATGAGGTTCGCGACAAGCTAGCCAGCCTGGGACTTAGGTTCAAGGATGCAGTACCAGGATTTGACTCCGCCTACTTTGGCGGCGGATACGACGACGACCAGATCTAAGGCGCAAGGAGAAACTAATGCCTACCCCAACTAAGGGCCCACGTCTCGGAGGCGGACCAGCTCACGAGCGACTAATGCTCAACAACATGGCGACCTCGCTGTTCAAGCATGGCAAGATCACCACTACTGAGACCAGAGCAAAGCGTCTGCGTCCGGTGGCTGAGCGCCTAATCACCTTCGCTAAGCGAGGAGATTTGGCATCACGTCGTCGTGTAATGCAGTCGGTGCTGGACAAGTCTGTTGTGCACGAGCTGTTCACCGTAATTGCTCCACAGGTTAATGACCGTCAGGGCGGCTACACCCGTGTAACCAAACTAGGTTTCCGCAAGGGTGACAACGCTCCGATGGCAGTGATTGAACTTGTTCTCGAGCCAGTGACTTCAAACCCAAGAACCAACAAGGTCAAGCTAACCAACAACGTTGCAACTGCCGGCGCAGCCGCTGCAGCTGCAGCACCTGCCGCTGAGGTAGTCGAAGAAGTAGCAGCAGAGGCTGTTACCGAGGCACCGGTTGAAGAAGTTGTGGCTGAAGCTCCAGCAGCCGAGGAAGCAGTAGCGGAAGCTCCTGCCGAAGAGGCAGCTGCTGAAGAGAAGTCCGAATAGGAATTAATTCCATGAGTGCGCCCGCTGGAGTTTCCGGCGGGCTTACTCGTTTTCGGATCGACCTTTCCTATGACGGAACTGACTTTGCTGGTTGGGCAAAGCAGCCAAACCTAAGAACTGTTCAAGGTGAGCTTCTTCGAGCACTCACTGAGATTCTTGGCAAGAGTTCTGAAGACTTCTATATGAGAGTCGGGGGCAGAACTGATGCGGGTGTTCATGCTGATCACCAGGTTTGCCACATCGACCTTAGCGATGCCCAGCTCAAGCGAATTGGTCGAAATCCTCTGAGTCCTAGCAGGATCAATTCACTGTTGCCCACAGACATTTCAGTTTTGGCTGTGCAACTTGCTAAGCCTGGTTTTGACGCCAGATTTTCAGCCATTGGCAGAAGTTATGTTTATGCCATTGCTGATAGTGAGTGTGCCCCTAATCCGAAGTGGGTTCGCTACACCCTCACTCACCCCCGACTTCTGTCGGTCGAGAAGATGAATTCAGCCGCCAAGAAGCTCATTGGATTGAAAGACTTCGGGGCTTTTTGTAAGCCAAGGGAGGGTGCCACCACCATCCGGGAGCTCAAGAAGCTAACGGTCAAGCGCGAGAAAGATGGCCGAATTTTGGTCTTTGTTTCAGCCGATGCCTTTTGCCACAACATGGTTCGGGCGCTGGTGGGAGCTCTAATGGCGGCTGGCGAGGGCAAGCTAAGCCCGACGGAGCTTGCCAAGCTACAGCAGGCAGCCAAGCGGACCAGTGCCTTCAAGGTGGTGGGACCGCAGGGGCTGAGCCTTTCCGAGATCCGCTATCCGGCTGCCAGCCAGCTGGCCAAACAGGCCGAAAAAGCCCGAAATATCAGGTCTTCCGAGGAAATTTCCGTTTGACCAGGGGCCTTCAAACCCCCTAGACTTGCTCACTGGCCCAGGAAATAGGGCCAGTTTGAATCTGCCATCGCGGAATCACTCAACGAAACTAAGAGGTAATTTAGCGTGCGTACTTATTCGCCAAAGGCCAGTGAGCTGACTCACAACTGGTTCGTCATTGACGCAACCGATGTTGTTTTGGGACGTCTAGCCGCTCAGGCTGCCGCACTTCTGCGCGGAAAGCACAAGCCAACCTTCGCCGCACACATGGACAACGGAGATTTCGTAGTCATCATCAATGCAGAGAAGGTAGCGCTGACCGGATCGAAGCTAACCAAGAAGATGGCATACCGTCACTCTGGTTACCCAGGTGGTCTGACTGCAACCTCTTACGCAGAGCTATTGGACAAGAACCCAGTTCGCGCAGTTGAGAAGGCGATCCGTGGCATGCTTCCAAAGAATTCACTTGGCGATGCACAGCTTCGCAAGTTGAAGGTATACGCCGGCAATGAGCACCCACACGAGGCTCAGCAGCCAACCAAGTTTGTATTTGACCAGGTAGCCCAGTAAGGAAAATGATCTTGGCTGAAAACGAAGTAAAGACTGAAGAGAGCTACAGCACCGAGAGTGCTCCAGCAAAGAAGGTTCGCTCACGCGGCTCGCTAACTCAGAACGGTGCAGGTCTAGGCCGTCGCAAGGAAGCCATCGCACGTGTGCGACTAACTCCAGGCACCGGCAAGATCACCGTGAACGGAAGAACTCTTGAGGATTACTTCCCTAACAAGCTTCACCAGCAGCTAATCAATGACCCATTCAAGGTTCTTGAGCTGTCCGGTGCATACGACGTAGTTGCAAGAATTGATGGTGGCGGTATTGCAGGTCAAGCCGGCGCACTTCGTCTTGGAATCTCTCGTGCACTAAACGGAATCGATGCGGACAACAACCGCGCAAGCCTAAAGAAGGCTGGCTTCCTTAGCCGCGACTCTCGAGTTGTGGAAAGCAAGAAGGCCGGTCTAAAGAAGGCTCGTAAAGCTTCGCAGTTCTCCAAGCGTTAGTCTTTGGCCATGGCCAGGCTGTTTGGCACCGATGGCGTTCGCGGAGTCGCGAATAAAGAAATCACTGCTGAATTTTCACTCAAACTTGCGCAAGCTGCTGCAATTGTGCTTGGCGCACAATCCAGAGAACGCGGCGAGCGTCCAAGAGCGGTAATTGCCAAAGACCCAAGAGTTTCCTCTGACTTTATTGTTGCAGCGGTATCGGCCGGGCTTGCTTCTTCCGGGGTTGATGTATTTGATGCTGGGGTTTTACCTACCCCTGCCTGCGCATATTTAACAGCAGATCTAGGTGCTGATTTTGGTGTGATGGTGTCTGCCAGTCACAACCCAGCAACCGACAATGGAATTAAGTTCTTCTCACGCGGTGGCCACAAGCTTCCTGATGATGTGGAAGACCAAATCGAAGCTGAATTTGGCAATGCACTGCTGCCAATTGGCGAGGCGGTTGGTGAAGTTTCCAGATTCTCAGATGCCGAGGATCGCTATCTGATTCATCTTTTGAGCTCTATGCGCAACCAACTGGATGGTGTAAAGATCGTGGTGGATTGCGCTCATGGTGCTGCTAGCGCCATCTCCCCTCAAGCATTCACCGACGCTGGAGCGAAGGTGATCGTGATTGGTGCTGATCCCGATGGCACCAACATCAACTCCGGTTATGGTTCAACCCATTTGAGTGCCTTACAGGCAGCAGTGGTTGAGAACAAAGCGAATCTGGGAATCGCTCACGATGGCGATGCCGATCGCTGTCTAGCTGTAGACGAAAACGGAAAGATCATCGATGGCGACAAGATTTTGGCGGTGCTTGCCCTGGCAATGAAGCAGCGCGGGGAACTCGCTAGAGCAACGGTGGTATCGACAGTTATGTCCAACCTTGGTTTCAAGGTCGCCATGCAGAAAGCTGGCATCAACGTGGTTGAGACTGCTGTTGGTGATCGCTATGTCCTCGAAGAAATGCGCAAAGAGGGCTACACCCTGGGTGGTGAGCAGTCCGGACACATCATCTTCTCGCAGTATGCAACCACTGGCGATGGCATCCTCACCGGCATGCAGCTAGCTGCTGAAATGGTTGCCTCTGGCAAGAAACTCAGTGAGCTCACCAGCATTGTTGAAACCTATCCGCAGGTTCTAATCAATGTTTCCGGTGTTGATAAGAGCAAGGTGGATTCTGACAGTGAGCTGCTGAGCCTGGTGAAACAGGCAGCAGCAGAGCTGGGCGAGAGTGGTCGAGTGTTATTGCGCGCTTCCGGCACAGAGGCTTTAGTGCGGGTGATGGTGGAAGCTCGGGAGATGGGCGATGCCAAAGGTTGGGCCGAGCGAATTGCAGTTGTCGTAGAGCAAAGACTCAAGCTCTAAATCTTTCTCAGCAGCACCTTTTCAACTCTGTGCTGCTTACCTTTTTGCATAACCAGAGTCGCTCTTGATTTGGTTGGTTCGATGTTCTCTTTCAGGTTTGGCAAATTTATTTCTTGCCAGAACCCCTCAGCTCTCTGAATCGCCTGCTGTTCACTCAGTTCTTTGGTGAGCGGGTGAAAGTAGGAGGCGGGGTTTGTGAAAGCCGTTTTCCAAAGCTCTAGGAATCTATCCAGATACCACTGCTGTATATCTGCTGGCTCCGCATCGATATAGATGCTGAAGTCAAAGTAATCACTCAAGGCCACCTCTTGTCCAATGGCGGGAGGCTGTAAAACATTTAGTCCTTCGACAATAAGAACATCGGGGGAGCGAACAACCTGGTATTGATCCGGAACAATGTCATAGCTGAGGTGAGAGTAGACGGGAGCAGACACTTCTTCCTTGCCGCTTTTCACATCTGCGACAAAGTTTAGAAGTCGTTTTCTGTCGTAGCTTTCTGGGAAACCCTTGCGATTAAGCAGGCCTCTTTTTTCTAGTTCTGCGTTTGGATACAAAAAGCCATCAGTGGTAATCAGCTCAACGTTTGGAATGCCTTCCCATCGCTTCATTAGCTCCATCAGCAAACGAGAAACCGTTGATTTGCCAACCGCTACAGATCCAGCTACGGCAATTATGAAAGGTGTTCGAGCAGCTCGTTCTCCAAAGTAACCAGCGGTTGATTTGTGAAGAGCTTGGGTGCCCTGGGCATAAATACTCAGCAGCTTGCTGACTGGGAGATAGACCTCTTGGACTTCTTGCAGGTCAAGGAAATCCCCTAGGCCTCGAATGTTCTTGAGCTCTTCTTCACTAAGGGGAGCCGTGGCGCTTTTCGCCAAGACGGACCAATCGGTTCTATCGATGGCGAGATAGGGGGAACTTCCCTGTTCTTGAGCTGCACTCACGAGGGCCTATTCTGCCGTAGATTAGCTCTCATGTGTGGAATCGTGGGTTACGTAGGGCCCAAATCTACCCTCGATGTGCTGCTGGGTGGACTAAAGCGCTTGGAATACCGTGGCTATGACTCGGCTGGTGTATCGGTAATTGACGCCAAGGTTGGTCTGCAAACCCGTAAGCGCGCAGGCAAGCTAGGCGCCCTGATTGAGGAGTTAGAGCAAAACCCACTGCAGGATGCCCATATCGGCATCGGTCACACTCGCTGGGCAACCCATGGTGCTCCAAATGATGTGAACGCTCACCCTCACCTGGGTGGCGATCACCACAAACTTTCTCTTATTCATAACGGCATTATTGAGAACTTCTCGGAATTGAAAGCTGAGCTTTTGAACCAGGGAGTTCAGTTCTCCTCGGAAACAGATTCTGAGGTGGCAGCTCATCTGATTGCCAGAGAGTTTGAGAAAACTAAAGACCTCACTTCTGCATTTAGAAATGTAGTGAACAGGCTGGAGGGTGCATTTACTCTTCTTTGCATCCACGAAGACCAGCCAGATTTGATTCTCGCCGCTCGCAGGAATTCACCACTTGTGATTGGTTTAGGTGAGGGTGAGAACTTCCTTGGCAGCGATGTTGCAGCATTCGTTGCTCACACTAAACGAGCTGTTTCAGTTGGCCAAGATGAGATTGTCGAGCTTAGAAAAGATTCAGTCAAGGTGACTAACTTTGCGGGCACTGAGGTTGCATTATCTGAATTCACCGTGGATTGGGATGCGTCTGCTGCATCTAAGGGAGGCTGGCCCTCTTTCATGGCGAAAGAAATTGCAGATCAGCCGCAGGCGGTTGGCGACACCTTGATGGGAAGACTGCGCTCTGACGGTTCAGTAAAGCTGAAAGAGTTTGCTGGGTTTGATGCAATTTCGCAGATAGATCGCATCATCATTATTGCTTGTGGCACGGCCGCCTATGCCGGCGAGGTGACAAAGTATGCGCTGGAAAAGTGGGCAAAGATTCCCACCTCTGTTGAGCTGGCGCACGAGTTCCGCTACCGCGATCCAATTGTCAATGAAAAGACCCTGGTAATTGCGATTTCCCAGTCTGGTGAGACCATGGACACCTTGATGGCAACTCGTTACGCCAAGGAAAAGGGAGCGAAGGTTCTGGCAATTTGCAACACGCAAGGTGCCACATTGGCCAGAGAGTCAGATGCAGTTCTTTACACACACGCTGGACCTGAGGTGGCAGTAGCTTCCACTAAGGCCTTCACTGCTCAAATCACAGCTGGTCAGCTGGTTGCCTTGTCCTTAGCTTGGCTTCGCTCAGCGATGCCCGCTCAGCAATTGAAAGACGTTGGGCAAGAACTTCTGAAGTTGCCTAGACAAATCGAACAGGTCTTGCAGCAGGGGAAGAAAGTCAAAGAACTGGCAATTGAACTCAAGGATGCTAAGTCTGTTTTGTTCTTGGGAAGAAATGTTGGTTTTCCGATTGCAATGGAAGGCGCACTCAAGCTCAAAGAACTTGCCTACATCCATGCCGAAGGTTTTGCAGCGGGTGAACTCAAGCATGGACCGATTGCTCTAATTGAGCAGGGTCAACCGGTAATCGTGGTCGTTCCATCACCAAAGGGCGAGGATTCACTGCACTCCAAGGTGGTTTCCAACATTCAGGAAATCAAAGCAAGAGGTGCCAGGGTTATTGCGGTTGCGGAAGAGGGCGATGCTGAGGTCACAAAGTATGCCGACCAAGTTTTCTTCATCCCAGCTACTCACCCTTATTTGGCTGCTCAGTTATCGGTGGTGCCACTGCAGATCTTTGCATCCGAGCTAGCCAGCGCAAAGGGACTTGATGTTGATCAGCCGAGAAACTTGGCGAAGAGCGTTACGGTCGAATAAATGATTCTGGGCATTGGCAGCGATGTTTGCTCGGTCGACCGGCTAGAGCAATCACTAACTCGCACTCCAAAACTTTCAGAGAGACTCTTTCACCCCAATGAACTCGGGCTATCAACTAAGTCGCTTGCTGCCAGATTTGCTGCCAAAGAGGCAATCACCAAGGCCATTGGCAATCCAGCGGTACTAACCTTCAATGAAGTCGAGATTGTCAAAAATCAGCTAGGTAAGCCCTCGATTGCTTTCCATTCCAAGACCAAAGACCGCATCGATGAAATTGGTGAGCTGAGATTCCACCTATCACTTTCACATGATGCCGGTATTGCCCTTGCAACAGTCGTGGTAGAGAAAAGCGAATGAGAAGCGTTGAGGTTGATCTAGCCGCAATTAGATCCAATTATCAATTACTAAAGAACACTTTCGCTCCTGCCAAGGTCATGGCAGTTGTGAAAGCTAACGCCTACGGTCATGGCATGTTACAAGTTGCAAAAGCTCTGGAGTCAGCTGGCGTTGATGCGCTTGGTGTGGCAGATGTCCAAGAAGCTATTTCACTGCGTATGTCTGGCATCAAGTCAAGGATTGTTTGTTGGTTGATTCTTCCCAGTGATCTAGAACTTGCGGCTGATCACGACATAGAAGTCGGAATCTCTACTTTTGAACAGCTAGCAGCAGTAACTGAGAACAATAAAATTCACATCAAACTTGACACTGGACTTGGACGAAACGGCTTCGCTGAAGCAGATCTTGATCGATTGGTTAGTGAGCTTTCCGGTAGGGAAGTGGTGGGAATCTTCTCCCACCTTTCAAATACATCAGAGACCGAAGACAGAGTCCAGAAAGATAAGTTTGACCAGGCAGTGGACAAGATTAGGCGTGCTGGAGTTGCTTTCACCGAGCGTCACCTAGCAGCATCTGCGGCCAGTATCAGTTATTCCGACTTTCACTACGAAATGGTCCGCTGCGGTATTGCGGTTTATGGCCTAACTCCTTTTGAAGACCGAGAACTTCCGCTTGCTTTGCAACCGGCGATGCGCGTGGTGGCAAAACTGGTAAATGTAAAGAAAGTGTCGGCGGGTCAAGGTGTTTCGTATGGCTATCGGTACGTCACCGATAAACCAACGACGCTGGGGCTTGTTCCCTTTGGCTATGGTGAAGGGATGCCGAGAATCTCAGTCGGTCACAATGTCTTGATTGCCGGCAAGCTCTATCCAGTAGTGGGGAGAGTAGCAATGGATCAATTTGTGGTTGATCTGGCGGGGGATGAACCGGCAATTGGCGAGGATGTAGTGATTTTTGGCTTGGCTGCTAGGGGCGAGCCAACAGCTGAGCAACTGGGCCAGAGCTCTCAAAGCATCAACTATGAAATTGTCACCAGGATTGGTGGCAGGGCAAATCGGGTTTACCTAAACCGCTAATGAAACTCACGATTGAATCTGCTGAACAAATGGAGCAGTTTGGCTCCAAGTTGGCAGCTCTCTTGAAGCCTGGTGATTTGGTCTTATTAGCAGGACCGTTAGGTGCAGGCAAAACCACTCTCACGCGGGGGATTGGTCGTGGCCTATCAGCCGAGGGAACAATTCAGTCGCCAACCTTTGTTCTGGCAAGGACTCACAAAATCAAAAATGGCAAGCTCGTACATGTTGATGCTTACCGTCTTTCATCTGCAGTTGAGTTAGACGATCTGGATATTGACTTTGAAAACTCCATTGTGATTGTTGAGTGGGCTAGAGATTTCCTAGCTGGCTATAGCGAAAACTATCTAACTCTTGAAATTGACCGCACTAAAGAAGATGACAGCAGAATTGTGAACTTGATTCCAACTGGTGAGCGCTGGCAGGGGGTGTCATTTGATTCTCTCAATTGACTCTTCACATGGCACATCTGCGGCAGTTTTTTCAAACGACTGTCTTTCCTTTGTTTCGTTTGACGACCCCTTTGGTCACGCTGAAAGCATTGGTTTAGCAATTGAAAAGGCTTTGAGCGAAGCGCAGGTGTCAGTTGAACAGTTGACTTCAGTCGCGGTTGGCCGTGGTCCTGCTCCATACACGGGATTGCGAGTTGGAATGGCAGCCGCTACTGCGCTGAGCAAAGCCCGCTCTTTGCCATTGCTCGGCGTCATCACGCTAGATGCGATTGCTTACGCTGCTGGTGAAAAAGATTTACTGGTTGTCACGGATGCAAAGCGCAAAGAACTTTTTGCTGCAACGTATAAGGCTGGAAAACGCCTGCAAGGTCCGATGCTGCTAACAGTCAATGCCCTGGGGAGCTATCCAGGATTTGATCTAATTGAGCAGCGCTGTAATGCAAAGTTGATTGGTAGCTATGCCCAGATGGCGCTTCAGAGCGGCATAGATCTCAACGAGCTGTCCGCTCTTTACCTTCGCTCTCCCGATGTCACTCCATCGGCTGGTAAGAAGGTGAGCGGTTAATGGAACTCAAATTGCTTACTCAGCTGGACTTGCCTGCGATTATGCAGTTGGAGAATGCACTGTTTGAATCGGAGGCTTGGAGCGAAAAAACCATGCGCTCTGAGTTAGACGCACCACACTCCTATTACATAGGACTGTTTGAAAAGGGTCTAGTTGGCTATGCCGGATTGAGAGTCTCACCATCTGATTTTGCCGCGGATGTTTTAACCATTGGAGTTGCTAGCTCCGAGCAGGGCAAAGGCTTGGGGCGAGAGCTAATGAATGCGCTGCTTTCCCATGCCAAGCGGCAAGGCGCAGAACAGGTGTTTCTGGAAGTAAAGGAGAGCAACCAAGCTGCAATCTCGCTCTATCAATCCTTGGGTTTTGAACAAATTGATCTTCGAAAGAAGTATTACCAGCCATCTGGCGAGAATGCAGTGGTCATGCGGCTGAGCATTCAACAGCCAATCGTTCTAGGCATCGAATCATCCTGCGATGAAACAGGAGTGGGCATAGTCAGAGGTAATCGATTACTCGCTAACGCCCTTCACTCCTCGATGAGCGAGCACGCAAAGTATGGCGGTGTGGTCCCCGAGGTTGCCGCTAGAGCCCACCTCGAAGCACTCTCACCAACTCTTGATCAAGCTCTGCTCGAAGCCGGTATCAAGTTGGAGCAGGTCGATGCGATAGCGGTCGCTAATGGTCCTGGCCTGGCTGGAGCGCTAATGGTTGGTATTGGTGCGGCTAAGGGACTGGCGGTAGCTACTGGTAAACCGCTCTATGCAGTGAATCATTTAGTCGGTCACGTTGGAGCCGATGTTTTAGAAAAAGGTGCAGTTGAGCTGCCAACTATTGCTTTATTGGTTTCAGGTGGTCACACATCACTCTTGTTGGTTCGAGATTTACTAGATGATGTTGTGCTGCTAGGAGAAACAATTGACGATGCAGCTGGTGAGGCATTTGACAAGGTTGCGAGAGTTTTAGGTTTGCCATATCCCGGTGGACCACAAATTGATCAGCTGGCTCTAACTGGTGATCCAAAGGCAATCAAATTTCCTCGAGGATTGATGCTGCCTAAAGACTTAGTTGAGCATAAGTATGACTTTTCCTTCTCTGGCCTGAAGACTGCTGTTGCCCGCTATGTCGAAAAAGCTGAGTCGGATGGAATTGAGATTTCTAAATCAGATGTCGCTGCTTCATTCAGAGAAGCCGTCATTGATGTTCTCCTTAGCAAAGCAATCTGGGCTTGCGAGGAATACAAGATTCCAAGACTACTTCTGGGCGGGGGAGTAGTTGCGAATTCAAGGTTGCGCGAGGAAGCAAAGCGCCGCTGTGATGCTGTTGGGATTGAATTGAGAATCCCACGATTTAGTCTTTGCACCGACAACGGAGCCATGATTGCCTCGCTTGGTGCGCAGCTAGTCATGGCTGGTAGAAAACCATCGGCTCTTGGTTTTGGGGCGGAATCTACCCTTTCGGTGACTACAGTCCAGACTCCCTAGCAACTCCCAGCTAGCTATCACTTATCTACCAGTCGCCAGTGCTTGGCTAAAAGCAACTTGCGAAAGGCAAAACTAAATGACAGATAGCAACGCAGCCGAGGACACTAACCCCTACAGAACCAAGGCAAAGTTCGACTTCAGCCAGCTCAACCCCCTAGCGGTGGTTTCCCTGGCCTCCGCAGTTTCTGGGGTGGGGGCGCTGATGGCCGTCATAACTGGCCACATCGCTCTGGCTCAAATCAAGGCCACCCAGCAGTCCGGACGAACCCTGGCAATCGTGGGTCTGGTTTTGGGATATATCGGCCTATTCCTTGGGATTATTTTGGTGATTTCCGGGGTTATTGGTAGTGCACTGCTCTTCTCTGACCTATTTGACCTCCAGACGGATAGGTGGGAGTGGGACCGATCCCACATGGGATTCGACGGGCCCTCCGGGGACCGCTAGGTAGAGCCACCTAGGCCCGCCAAGAAAGTGTTTATGGGCGCCGCCCACCTGTCGATTTATCCAGGTAGGCGGCGCCCTACCAATTTCAGCCCTTCTAGCACTCGCCTTGACTGAGTGCTAATTACCCAATAAAGTTTTAGAGCGCTCAAAATTGAGCGAAAACCCCAATTTTTAGTAAAGAAGAGGTCAAAGTGTCGGTTTCTATCAAGCCACTCGAAGATCGAATTGTTGTACGTCCAGTTGAGGCCGAGCAGGTTACTGCCTCTGGTCTAGTCATTCCGGACACCGCCAAAGAGAAGCCTCAGGAGGCTGAGGTTATTGCAGTTGGTCCAGGACGCTTCAGCGAAGAAGGAGACCGCATCCCGGTGGATGTGAAGGTCGGCGACCGAGTCATCTTCTCGAAGTATGGCGGCACCGAGTTGAAGTATGACGGCCACGAGTACCTGGTCCTCTCAGCTCGCGATGTCCTAGCGATCATCGAGCGCTAAGAACAACTTTTGATTCGGCCCGGTAACCCCGGGCCGTTTCTTTTTCTCCTAAGCTGTGCGAATGAAGCAAAGATCGGAATCCTCGATCGGTTTGCTCTACGGTCTTTTGGCCTACTTCATCTGGGGCACTTTTCCATTAATCATCAACGCCACTGAGTTTGCTAATCCGTTTGAGGTCGTGGTTTGGCGAGTGGTGTTTGGTTTCCTCTTTGCAGCGTTGCTGGTGAGCATCGTTGGGGGATGGCGAGAAATCAGCCAGCTGATTCGTTCAATCAAAGCCATGCGATGGGTGGCAGTTGCATCGCTATTCATTTTCATTAATTGGAGCGTTTATGTAGTTGCCGTGGCAACTGAGAATGTTATTGAGACCTCACTGGGCTACTTCATCAATCCACTAGTAACAGTTTTGTTTGCAGTTATCTTTTTGAAAGAAAAGCTTCGCACAATGCAGTGGGTGGCACTAAGCATTGGCTTAGTCGCGGTTCTGGTGCTGTCTTTTGACTACGGAAGACTCCCCTTTATTGCACTGATTCTTGCCTTAAGTTTTGCGATTTACTCGCTGGCTAAAAACAAGGTTGGAAAGAAGATCCCGGCGCTTCAGTCCTTCACAATCGAATCTGGCATGGTCTTACCATTTGCCCTGATTCAACTTTGGATAGTGGCGCAGTTTTCGCCAATCATGATCCTTTCGGGCCCGATTGAAACATCGCTGTTGGTCGCCTTTGGAATCTTGACGGCTATTCCATTAATCCTGTTCGGGGCAGCGGCTTCCAGAATCCCGCTCTCTACCATCGGCTTCATTCAGTACCTGACTCCAACCCTTCAGTTCTCGGTTGGGTTCTTTATCTTGGGTGAGCCAATGCCCACCGTTCGCTGGATTGGGTTTGGCCTGGTCTGGATCTCCCTGGCTGTGCTGACGGTGGATGCCCTGAGTCGAAAGAAGCCGGATCTGCCGGTTGTCGACAACGGCTGATTTAGAAATCTAATTGTTATTTAGTTGTGAAGAGGCCTCTTTCAGCCCTAAATCAGTTGATTAGCGGCTTGAAATGTGCGGAATCAGTAGATTTGGGTACCTTCAACCCCTAATTCAGCCTTGTTCTTGGGAGCCCCAGGACCGTCTGGCCAAATGTTCCCTAGGGATTACATAAACCCCAAACTAAGCTTTACCTAGCAATGCGGGCACTCCTGCCCGCATTCGCACTTACAAATTGCAATTGCAAGGAGCAAAATGACCGTAACAACAAACGCGTCTCCATTTGCTAAGGCACTAGCTGTAGCTGGAGTATTCGCTCTATCTGCAGGTGTCCTAGCCGGCTGTGCACCAGCCGCGGAAGAGACCGCAACCGGAGGCACTACGCCTGGTGGTTGTGAGCTTGGTCCTGAGCAGGATGGCGACCTAACACTAAAGCTAGGTTCAGCGCTACCGCTAACTGGAAACCTAGCATTCCTTGGCCCACCAGAAGAAGCTGGTGCTTACCTAGCCGTTGACGAGATCAACGCTGCTGGTAAGGGCATCACCATTGAGTTCACCCCTGGTGACTCAGGTGACACCGACAACAAGGCATACGACACTGAGATTCCTCGTCTGCTAAACGCAGGTGTTGAGGCGATCATTGGTGCCGCATCCTCCGGAACATCACTGCAGTTCATTGACCGTGTTATCGCTGAGTGTGTAATTCAGTTCTCACCAGCAAACACTTCAGCTGCACTATCAACCTACGAGGACCGTGGTCTGTACTTCCGTACTGCACCATCTGACGTTCTACAGGGTGAGGTTCTAGGAAACCTAATCGCTGAGGATGGACACCAGAGAATCTCCATGATCGTTCTAAACGACTCATATGGAACTGGTCTTGCAGGATTCGTGACCGAGGCCTTCACCGCTGCTGGTGGTGAGGTAATCGCTGCACCTACCTACAACACTGGTGACACCAACTTCACAGCCCAGATTGCTGAAGCCCTAGCCGGAGACCCAGACGCTATCGTTTTGGTTACCTTCGACGAGGCTAAGACAATCGTTCCAGAGCTAATTAGCCAGTTCCCAGGCGAGAACCTATACTTCGTCGACGGAAACCTAACTAACTACTCTGAGGTATTCGCTCCAGGTGCTCTAGCGGGCGCTAAGGGTACCTACCCAGGTGTGAACGAGGCGAACATCGCTGACTTCATCACACGCCTAGGTGACTCATGGGTTGCTCGTGGTAACTCACCACTTGAACTAGTTGCATACGGTCCTGAGACCTACGACGCAGTTGTGCTACTAGCACTTGCTGCTCTTGAGGCTCGCAGCACCGAAGGCGCCAACATGTCCATGAAGCTACGGGAAGTTTCCGGTGGCGAGGGCAATGGCACCAAGTGCTTCACATTCGCAGAGTGTGCTGACATCATCATTGGCGGCGGAACAGCCGACTACGATGGCCCATCAGGCCCAGTAACCTTCAATGAGGTCGGAGACCCAACTGACGGTAACATCCTGATTCAGCAGTTCGACGAGAACAACGTTCCAAAGACCATTCGTGGCTAAGGAATAGTTCCATAAGAAATCCCCCCGAGGAAACTCGGGGGGATTTCTTTATGCGCCAACCATTTAGGGGCTAAGTTCCTAGAGTTCCGAGATACAGACCGATCACCTGTGGATCGTTCAGAAGCTCTCTTCCCTTGCCGACTACCGCATCCTTGCCCTGATCGAGAACATAACCACGATCTGAGATCTGGAGGCAGCGGCGAGCGTTCTGCTCAACCATGATGCAGGTAACACCGGCTTTGTTGATTTCGCTCACGCGAAGAAATGCTTCATCCTGACGCACTGGGCTAAGTCCGGCAGATGGCTCGTCCAGCAGAAGTACTGCTGGGTCCATCATTAGGGCTCTGCTCATAGCAACCATCTGACGCTCTCCACCGGACAAAGACCCAGCACGCTGCTTTAGTCGCTTGCTAAGTTCCGGGAAGATCGAGACGACAAATTCAACTCGTTCTTTGTATTTGCTTGGCTGCTGGAAAAGACCCATCTGAAGGTTCTCTTCAATAGTCAAAGACGGAAAGACGTTGTTGTTCTGAGGGATGAAACCAACACCCTTGCTCACGAGCTTGTTGGCTTTCAGACCAACAATGTTCTCGCCGTTTAGGGTGATAGATCCTTCACGAACCTTTACCAAACCAAAGATTGCCTTGAGCAGCGTTGATTTCCCAGCACCGTTAGGCCCGATGATTCCAATCAGCTCACCCTTGTCGGCATAGAAGTTCACACCGTTCAGGATGTTTACACCAGGCAGATAGCCGGCGACCAAGTTCTTGGCTTCAATTACTCTTTCGCTCATGCTTGGCCTCCGTCTTTGATGATCTTGATTCGGCCGGTTACCTCACCGAGATCGGTGTCTTGGTGAGAACCAAGGTAGGCATCAATCACGGCCTGTTCCTTCATCACCGTGTCAGGTGGTCCCTCGGCAACGATCTTGCCCTCAGCCATCACAACCACCCAGTCGGCAATGTGACGAACCATGTGCATGTCGTGTTCCACGAACAAAACTGTCATGCCTTGCTTCTTTAGATCCAGCACGTGGTCTAGCAGGGACTGAGTCAGGGCAGGGTTCACACCAGCCATTGGCTCATCCAGCATCACCAGCACCGGATCAGTCATGAGCGCTCTTGCCATTTCTAGTAGTTTGCGCTGACCACCCGAAAGCGAAGCAGCAAAGTCATCCTTCTTGGCATCTAGCTTGAAGCGAGATAGTAGCTCCAGGGCTTTGACTTCAATTTCCTTGTCCTGCTTGCGCCAGATAGCTGGCACCAGCGCGGTCAAGAGATTTTCTCCCTTTTGGTCTTTGGCTCCGAGCTTCATGTTCTCAAGCACGGTTAGTAGTCCAAGTGCCTTGGTGAGCTGGAAGGTGCGAACCTGACCAAGCTTGGCAACCTTGAATGATGGAACACCCGATAGCGAGTTGCCCATCAGTGACCAGGTGCCGGTGTCGGGGGTATCGAAGCCGGTGAGCAGGTTGAACAGTGTTGTCTTACCAGCACCGTTTGGTCCAATTAGAGCCGTAATTGCATTCTTAGGAACCTCTAGGTGTTCAACATCAACAGCAGTCAGACCACCGAAGGTCTTCTTGATGTGGTCGGCAACCAAGATCGGATCCTTCTTCTGGCAACCAGGAACAGCGGCTCCGATGTGAAGGTCGGTTGATTTCTGAGGACTAGCGTTATTTGACAAAGGTCAACTCCCTCTTATCTCCGAAGATACCCTGCGGGCGATAGATCACCAGCAGCATTAGACCAACTCCCACCAGCACGAAGCGCAGGGTGGAGGCCTGGGTGGTGGACACTGGCAAGATTCCTGAGATCGCAACTTCCGAAAGGACGTTGGTCAAGAAAGCCTGCAGTGTCCAGAACAAGATCGAACCGATAACTGGTCCCAGGATGGTGGCAGCACCACCCAGTAGCAGCGAGGTCCAGATGAAGAACGTTAGCGAGGTGACAAAGACACCGGGGGAGACGTTGGCAAAGGTGGCATAAACAATTCCGCCCATTGCGCCATACACGCCACCGATAACCAGCGCCTGCATCTTGTAGGCAAAGACGTTCTTACCAAGAGCACGAATAGCATCCTCGTCCTCACGAATACCCTTGATGACTCTTCCCCAAGGCGAGCGCATCAGAGCCCAGAGTAGAACCACACCAACTACCAGCATGATGATTCCGAAGATCAAGACCCAGAGGGTTTGCTCGTTGTAGGTGAAAGGCCCTGCACCATAGCTACCAGCAGGCAGCGGGTTAGCGTTTTGGAAGCCGGAGCCATCGGTTCTGGTGTTGAAACCAAACAGACCGTCCGCACTTCCTGTCACATCAGTGAAAGCTGTAGTTAGGAACAGCAGACGAATAATTTCTGCTGACGCAATCGTGACAATCGCCAGATAGTCGCCTCTGAGTCGCAGAGTTGGAATACCCAGAATCAAAGCAAAGATGATTGATCCCACGATTCCAAACAGCATTCCCGCCCACCATGGCAAGCCAAAGGTTAGAACTGCAATTGCATAGCCGTAACCACCGATTGCCATAAAGCCAGCAATACCGAAGTTCAAAAGACCTGCGAATCCGAAGTGCATGGCCAGACCCAGTGCTGCTAGTGAGAAAGCAAGTGTTGTAGGGGTTAGGAGTCCCTGCAGAGTGTTATTGAGAATTGATCCCCAGTCCATGGTTTCCTCCTACCCAATCCTTTGTTTCTTACCGAGCAGACCCTGTGGTCTGACCAGTAGAACCAAAATCAAAACAACTAGAGCACCGACATACTTCAGGTCGGCAGGTATAAGCAGGCTGGAAGTCTCGATCAAGATTCCAACCACCAGTGCACCAACCAGTGCACCAAAAGCAGTTCCCAATCCACCCAGCACGACCGCTGCGAAGATTAGAAGAAGAATCTGAGTTCCCATGTCCCACTTGATGCCGGGACGGAAGTAAGCCCAGAGCACACCGGCTAGTCCTGCCATTCCAGCTGCCATGATCCAGACCACGCGGATTACCTTGTCCACGTCAATTCCGGAAGCAGCTGCCAGATCTGGATTGTCGGAAATTGCGCGAGTTGCTTTTCCAGTTTTGGTCTTGAGTAGCCAGTAGGCAAAGCCACCAATCACAACGATTGACAGAGCCATCGAGATTAGGTCGGTGGAGCTAAGAGCAGTGGCTCCAAACAGAGTGACTCTTGGCTCATCGAAGCCAGGCAGCTGCTCAGTACCACCACCAATGAAGAACTGAATGATGTAGCGAAGTGCTAGCGATAGACCGATCGAAACAATCATCAGCTGAACAATGCCCAGCCCCATCTTTCGAACTGGTCGCCAGAGCCCGGCGTCCATCAGCCAACCAAAGCCGGCCGATAAACCTACCGCTATCGGAATGGCTATCCACAGCGGGAGCTGCAGGACTACTCCAAAAATCAAAGCGAGAACAGCACCAATGGTCACCATCTCACCGTGGGCAAAGTTGGAAAGACCGGTTGTTCCATAAACCAGCGATAGACCAACCGCTGCTAGTCCCAGCATCAAACCAAAGTTGATTCCGTAAACAAGTCTTGCAACTATCTGGTCAAATAACGATGTTGCATTACGAGTACCTTCACCAATAAAGAAGTTCTTGGTGACTCGATCGGTTCGACCGAATTCAACTTCTTGGGTGGCACCACCTTCCAATACCGCGATTCCCTCAGGAAGGGTTGATTCATCGAGTGTGACGTTGTACGTGCCGGTTTGTGGAACGCCGATTAACCAGCGTCCTTTTTCGTCCGTGACGGTTTCGGCGTTGTAGCCGTTTCCATCAACCACGATGCGAACACCTTGAATGGGTTCACCATCAATTCGAACGTTTCCTAAAATTGCGGCTTCGTACTCTTCACCAACGCTGTCGGCGCTCGCTGGCATTGCAATACCTAAAACGGCGATAAACGAAAGAAAGCTGATAGCAATCCCTCGAGCTAGCCGATTGGTATGACTGGAAGAGAGGATATTCACGCGTCCTCCATACTTCTAAGGGCTTCTCTGCCCTCCCCACCTCGGGGATTAGAAAAGACTAACAGCGTGAGGGAGCTGGTTGAGCCTAAATAAGCCAATCTGCCCCCTGCCGCTAATCACCCCCGCTGGGTAGGATTGAGTCTTAGTTCCCAGCAAGCGAGGCCAGAGTGGAATTTTCGGACCCTTTTTCTCTAATCGGGCTCACCTATGACGATGTGCTGCTTCTGCCTGGTCAGTCAGATGTCCTGCCCTCCAATGTGAACACCGCCACCAAGCTCAGCCGCAACATTTCTATCAATATCCCCTTGATTTCCTCTGCCATGGACACCGTGACCGAGGCCAGGATGGCCATCGCTATGGCTCGCCAGGGCGGGCTTGGCATCATCCACCGCAATCTCTCAATCGAGGATCAGACCAGCCAGGTTGACCTTGTTAAAAGGAGTGAGGCGGGCATGGTTTCGCACCCAGTCACCACCACTCCATATGCCACGATCCAGGAAGTCGATGACCTATGCGGAAAGTACCGAGTATCGGGTCTGCCAGTTATTGATGAGGATGACAAGCTGGTTGGAATTGTTACCAACCGCGATATGAGATTTGTTCTAGAGGTTCAGCGCACCACCACATTGGTGAAAGACGTAATGACCCCGATGCCACTGATTGTTGGCAAAGTTGGAATCAATCCAGATGAAGCAATGGCGCTGCTAGCTCAGCACAGAATCGAAAAGCTGCCGCTAGTTGACAATGACGGCAGACTGCGCGGACTAATCACCGTTAAAGATTTTGATAAAAGTGAAAAGTATCCAAATGCTGCCAAGGATGGTGCTGGCAGATTATTGGTTGGTGCTGCGGTTGGTGTTGGTGCAGATGCTTGGGAGAGATCAATGGCCCTGGTTGAAGCGGGAGCTGATCTTCTGATTGTCGATACCGCACACGGTCACAACTCTGCGGTGCTAGAGATGATTAAGAAACTTAAGAAAGAACCGTTCGCCAAGAACGCCGACATCATTGGTGGCAACATCGCAACCACTGAAGGAGCAAAAGCAATCATTGACGCTGGCGCTGATGGCATCAAGGTTGGCGTTGGCCCAGGCTCCATTTGCACAACCCGTGTTGTAGCTGGTGTGGGAGTGCCACAGATCACTGCGGTCCACCTGGCTTCATTGGCTGCCAAGAAGGCTGGAATTCCAGTAATCGCCGATGGTGGTTTGCAGTACTCGGGGGACATTCCAAAGGCACTGGTCGCGGGAGCATCCTCTGTAATGCTTGGCTCTTTGCTGGCTGGAACCGATGAGGCACCAGGTGACATCACTTACGTCGGCGGCAAGCAATACAAGACATATAGAGGAATGGGTTCACTAGGCGCCATGCAGGCTCGCTCCTACTCCAAGGACCGCTACTTCCAGGACGACGTGCTTCGCGAAGACAAGCTAGTGCCTGAAGGTGTTGAAGGAAGAGTCCCTTACCGCGGAACAGTCTCTTCAGTAGTTCACCAACTAATCGGTGGTCTTCGGGCATCAATGGGATACGTCGGAGCCGGCACCATTCCAGAGCTCAAAGAAAAAGGCAAGTTTGTTCGCATCACCGCAGCTGGTCTTCGCGAGTCACACCCGCATGATATTCAGATGACCATTGAAGCTCCCAACTACGGAACTCGCTAGGAATACTTCATGTCAGATATTGAAATTGGTAAGTCGAAGAGCGCTCGCAGGGCCTATGCCTTTGACGATGTTGCGGTAGTCCCAACTAGAAGAACTCGCGATCCTGAAGTTGTTTCAACAGCATGGGGCATTGATGCTTTCAAGTTTGAACTTCCCATCGTTGCAGCACCGGTGGATTCAGCGATGTCCCCTGAGACCGCCATTGCGCTGGGCAAACTAGGCGGTCTAGGTGTTTTGGATCTTGAGGGACTCTGGACTCGCTACGAAGATCCTTCTCAGCAGTTAACTGAGATAGCTAATGCCAAAGACGAAGATGCCACTGCTGTTTTGCAGCGCGTGTATGCCAAGCCAATTCAACCTGAGCTAATTTCTGCACGACTAAAGCAGATCCGCGATGCTGGGGTAACTGTGGCAGGAGCACTTTCACCGCAGCGCACTGCTGAGTTTGCCGATGTGGTGATCAAAGCCGGCGTTGACATGTTTGTGATTCGTGGCAACACCGTTTCCGCTGAGCATGTTTCAAAGCAGGTCGAACCACTAAATCTCAAAGAATTTATTTACAAGTTAGATGTGCCGGTAATTGTTGGTGGTGCTGCTACCTACACCGCAGCTCTACACCTGATGCGAACCGGAGCTGCCGGAGTGCTAGTTGGCTTTGGTGGTGGAGCTGCAAGCTCAACCAGAAAAGTTCTAGGGATTCATGCCCCAATGGCTACAGCAGTTTCAGATGTAGCAGCCGCTCGCCGAGATTACTTAGATGAGTCCGGTGGTCGCTACGTTCACGTGATTGCCGATGGTGGTCTTGGAACCAGTGGCGACATTGTGAAGGCAGTTGCCTGCGGCGCCGATGCAGTCATGCTCGGCACTGTCTTAGCCAGAGCAGCTGAAGCACCAGGTCGCGGTTGGCACTGGGGACCAGAGGGTGTAAATGCCAAGCTTCCCCGTGGCCAAAGAGTTTGGGTTGGATCTGAAGGCCCTCTGCAGCAAATTTTGCACGGACCAGCAGAGACGGCCAGTGGCAATGCCAACATCATCGGAGCACTGAAGCGTTCGATGGCAACCACGGGTTATTCAGATCTGAAAGAGTTCCAGCGCGTCGATATCATCGTCAACCCTTATCACTAGATGCAACCGACCTTTTTCCAAGTAGCACGCCGTCCGAAATGGATTGGCGTGTTACTACTAATGACAATGGTTGCTGCTGTTTTTGCAGGGCTTATGCAGTGGCAGCTTAGTAGGACCTTTACAGTCGTTGGTCTGACAGAAGAACAACAGCTCCCCAGACCACTTAGTGAATTTGCAATTCCGGGAGAAGTGTTTCCTGAGTCATATGATCGACTAGCAACAGTAGCGGTTGAGCTTGACCCGGCTAATTCATTTATTGTTGCCAATCGACTGCAACTGAGGGGCGAGAGCCAGGTCGAGGGTTACTGGCTAATTACAAATTCAACAGTGGTTGAAAATGGTGCCAGCCTCACACTCGCAATTGCCTTTAGTGAAGATCCTGTTGAGCTAAAAAACTTTGAGTTTCCAACTGGCAAACTAGAAATCGCAGGCTTTGTTGAACCCAGCGACCCGGTTCGTGATGGCGGAGAGTATCTGGGATCGGTTGCTCTTTCAGATTTAGTCAATCGCTATTTCGATGAGCCAACCCCCAGTTATCCGATCTACCTGATTGTTCAGTCTGGAATTGATATGGAGCTAGAGCCAATTCAAATAGGCATCCGATCACAGCAGGTTGAGATTAACTGGCTCACCGCTTTCTATGCGGCTGAATGGCTCTTTTTCGCCTTTGCTGCCTTCTATTTCTGGTGGAGGCTCGTCAAGGATCAGGTCATCAGAGAGCGCGAAGTTGCACAGTCCAGTTAGTTTGATTCAAGAATCAGGAATCAAACTCGACTTTTTTGCTGAGAGCGTTGAAGATGCGATTCGGAAATCTGGTCAACTTCTTGAAGAATTAGGTGCTGTAGAAGACGGCTATGTCGATGCCATGATTCAACGTGAAACCAACTTCTCAACCAACCTAGGAATGGGTTTTGCCCTGCCGCACGGCACGCTGGAATCTCAGCGCCTTGTTCGATTCAATCAGGTGTCATTTATTCGGCTCCGAGAGAAACTTGTTTGGGGAGACAGCCCGGTTTCAGTGGTTCTTGGTCTTGCTGTAAATGGTGACAGCCACGTTGAATTTCTGGGCCACTTTGCTGATTTGGTGCAGGACCAAGCCAAGCGCGCTGTCCTGCTGGAAGCAGGCGGAGTCGAAGAAATCCTTGCTTTACTAACCCCCAATAATTGAGCCATCTTCACATAAGTGCCAACTGAACCTAGGTTGCTCCAATACCCACCTGCACACTTGCTACCATTCCTAGAGACCAAGGAGTACAAATGGCAACTGTTACCGCCACTGTCACAATTGAAGATCCCATCGGCTTTCACGCTCGACCAGCCGGACAAATTGTTAAGTTGGTCAAAGACTCTGGCCTTGAAATCCGCATGGGACGACCTGGCGAAACTCTTGTCAAAGCAAACTCTCCGCTCAGCCTGATGTCTCTCAAAGGGAAAACCGGCGAGCAGTTAACTGTCGAGGTTGACACCGACGACGAAGCAAAAGCCCAGGGACTCATTTCTTCCATCCAGCAGTTTCTGAAGGGATAACATGCTGGCCAGTGGAGCGGTTCTCACCGGACTCGGTGTAGGTCTTTCCGCAATCTCGGGCGAAGTTTTCAGGGTCAAGCCTCATCAACCACTGCCGGTGCCAGCCAAGCACAGCGGTGACAAGCAGAGTGAAATCGACAAGCTGAAGACAGCAATAAGCAATGTTTCTCAAGAGCTTCAGCAGTTAGCTAAAAAAGCCGGAGAAACCTCTGCGGAAATTTTTGAAGCACTGGAAATGATTGTGCAGGACGAGAGTTTGTTCGATGCAGCAATCACGGAGATTGAGACTGGTTGGGATGCACCAACTGCATTTGTGAACGCAGTGGAGACTTTTGCAGAACTGCTCAGTGGAGACCCAACCTTTGAAGAGCGACTAGCAGACATCAGAGACCTTGCTAAGCGGGTTGCTGCCAACATTCATGGCATTTCACTTGGATTGAATCTTCCCGAAGAGGGAAGGTATGTGATTGTTGGCGAAGACTTCTCTCCGGCAGACACTGCGCAGTTCACTAAGGCAGTGGTTGGAGTAATTACCATTCAGGGTGGCCCAACTTCCCACACCGCAATCATTTGCAGATCAAAGTCCATACCAGCGGTTGTTTCGTGTGCTGGTGCGGCCGAATTGGTTGATGGGGTGCAGGTGCTGGTTGATCCAGTGGGGGATCGTGTGGTGGTGGAGGGCAAAGAAGCCGATGCCACCCAAGCAATTTCTTTTGTTGCAAAGTCTGCAGAGCCGATCATTCCAGTCAGAGCCAACATTGGTTCGCTGGAGGACTCCATAGCTGCCGCAACCACAGCAGCCGAGGGAGTGGGTCTGTTTAGAACAGAGCTGCTTTATCTGCAGAGCACGGCAAAGCCCAGCAAAGAAAAGCAGATTGCCTCTTATGCCGAGATCCTCAAAGCCGCTCCGGAGGGCCCGATTGTTGTAAGAACTATTGATGCCGGAAGCGATAAACCAGTTCCGTTTCTGGATATGCCTAAGGAAGAGAACCCTGCTCTAGGTGTTCGTGGCTTCCGACTTGTAGGTCCACATCGAGATTTCATTGTTGATCAGCTTGAGTCGCTTGAGGAAGCTCGCAAGCTATCCGGCCGAGAAGTCTGGGTAATGGCACCAATGATTGCCCTGACCTCGGAAGCAATTGAATTCGCAGAACTTGCCCGTAAAGCTGGCAACTTCAAAGTCGGAATCATGGTCGAAACACCATCAATCATCTATGAAATTCCGAATCTAAAAGGTGTGGTTGATTTCATTTCTGTTGGAACCAACGATCTTTCACAGTATCTGTTTGCATCAGATCGTTTGCATCCAAGCTTGGGAACACTGCTCAATCCTTGGCAGCCTGCTTTGATTAGGGCGCTGAGTGTGATAGCTAAAGAGTGCGAAGCAGTCTCCATTTATTCAGGAGTTTGCGGCGAAAGCGCATCTGACCCGGCCTTTGCAGTGGTACTAGCAGGAATGGGATTTGATTCAGTTTCATCATCTAGATCTCAGGTTGGGGCTGTGCGGACAGCACTTTCTTCGTTGGACAAGTCCCAGGCCCATGACATCTATCAGGCGGTGCTTGCTGCCAAGACCGCCGATGAGGCAAAGTCGATTGCCCTGGCCAAGCTGAGCTTGCTGGCTGGCTAGACTTTGCTTTATGTCGGCACCGCTCAAATCGCAAATACCTAGGATTCGCTCAGCCCTGCGCTTTTATAAGGTCTCCTCTTATATAACTGGTGTCTTTCTGTTGCTGCTAATGATCACCTGGGGTATTCGTCGATTGCCATTTCTAGGGTTCGATCTCTGGCTCGGTGGCCCAAATGGCTTTATCACGTTTGAGGACTACGGGGTTGAGGGAGAGGGACTACCGGAAGTCGGTATCAACCTAACGGTATTGATTCTGATTGTTCACGGCTGGCTCTATGTCGTTTACCTGTTGGCTGACTTTAGAATCTGGACTCTAATGCGCTGGCCAGTGACCAGGTTCCTGCTGATTGCTTTAGGTGGAATTGTTCCATTCTTGAGCTTCTACACCGAAGCCAAGTACGCCAAGTTAGCTGAGCAAGAGCTGCAGGAGCTGGAGAAGTGAAACCAGTATTAGTAGTTGACTTTGGTGCTCAGTATGCACAGTTGATTGCTAGAAGAGTGAGAGAAGCGCACGTCTATTCAGAGATCGTCCCTCACAACATCTCGGCCGAGGATGTACAAGGTAAGAATCCAGCGGCAATAATTCTCTCCGGAGGTCCATCGAGCGTCTATGAAGATGGGTCACCAAAATTAGATCCAAAGATTTTGGAACTAGGCGTTCCGGTGCTAGGCATTTGCTATGGCTTTCAGATTCTTGCTCAAACTCTTGGCGGCAGAGTAGATAAAACCGGTAAGCGCGAATACGGAGCAACCAAGTTAGAAATTAGCGATGGTGGGATTTTGCTTAGTGGGCAGCCAGCTTTGCAGGTTTGTTGGATGAGCCATGGTGATCAGGTTATGCAGGCTCCCGCAGCTTTTCAGGTTCTTGCTTCCACCGAGACAACTCCGGTTGCAGCATTTGAATCTAAAGAGAAAAAGATTTATGGAGTGCAGTGGCACCCGGAAGTTAAGCACTCTGAGCAGGGTCAAAGAGTGCTAGAAAACTTCCTGTATAAGGGTGCTGGCCTTGCCCCCACTTGGACATCAGGAAATGTGATTGCCGAACAAGTTGAAAAGATTTCTCAGCAAGTCGGCTCTGCCAGGGTTATTTGTGGGCTGTCTGGTGGGGTGGATTCAGCGGTAGCTGCAGCGCTCGTTCACAAGGCAGTCGGGGATCAGCTAACTGCGGTCTTTGTCGATCACGGCCTTCTGCGTCAAGGTGAAGCTGAGCAGGTAGAGAGAGATTATGTTGCCGCCACTGGCATTCGCTTAGTGGTTGTGAATGCCGAAGAGAAGTTCCTGTCTGCGCTGAAGGGTGTGAGCGATCCCGAGGAAAAGCGAAAAATTATTGGTCGCGAATTTATTCGGACCTTTGAAGAAGCAGAGCGCAAGTTAGTTGCGGAAGCCGCCAAAGACAACACACCCATCAAGTTCTTGGTGCAGGGGACTCTCTATCCGGATGTTGTTGAGTCCGGCGGGGGAGTGACTGCTGGAATCAAGAGCCATCACAATGTTGGTGGCTTGCCGGACGATCTTCAGTTTGAACTAGTGGAGCCCCTTAGAACTTTGTTCAAAGACGAGGTTCGTGCAATTGGGGCAGAGCTTGGTTTACCGATGGAGATTGTCTCCCGTCAACCTTTTCCTGGTCCAGGGCTTGGAATTCGAATTGTTGGCGAAGTAACGAAGGATCGACTTGACCTACTTAGAAAAGCTGATGCAATTGTTCGAGACGAGCTAACCAAGGCCGGGCAGGACAAGCTGATCTGGCAGTGTCCAGTTGTCTTGCTAGCCGATGTTAGATCAGTTGGCGTGCAGGGTGATGGCAGAAGCTATGGTCATCCGATTGTGTTGAGACCGGTTTCATCTGAAGATGCTATGACCGCAGACTGGTCCAGGCTTGATTACGAACTACTAGCCAAAATCTCTAATCGAATTACCAATGAAGTTGAAGGGGTGAATCGAGTAGTTCTCGACATAACCTCTAAGCCACCAGGCACCATCGAGTGGGAGTAGTTTTGGAAGTTTTCGGCCACCGCGGAGCCTGCGGTTACCTGCCTGAAAACACGATGGAATCGTTTGAGTTGGCTTTTGAGCTTGGCTGCAGCGCGATCGAATTTGATGTGGTTCTAACTAAAGACTTGGTTACTGTTATCCGTCACGACAGAGACTTCTCCATTACTACCGATATCGCTAGTCGAAATCTGGCTTCGGTGATGGTCGATGACCTGGAGTTAGCAGAGCTGTCGCAGGTTCGCGCAACCGAGCGTTATCCAGATAGCAGAGCTGAGTCTGCCTTGCAAAATGGGAAGTATTCGATTCCAACGCTGCGCGAAGTACTGACCAATCCAAAATTTGATGGCAAACATCTAATTGTTGAGCTGAAGTATGGCAAGCACTATAAAGAAGCTGGCATCGACATGATTGGCGCTGTGAAACAGGAAATTGAAAAATCCAACGCAGAACAGCGGGGTTTGAAACTAACCATCGAAGCGTTTGAGTTCTCAGTTTTACGCGAAGCCAAAAAAAGAATTGGAGATTTGGCAAAGTATGTGTTTTTATCTGCTCCCGACATGCTCCCAGAAGAATATGACGAACTGACTGACGATCTCCTTGATGAGATTGCCGAGAACTTCGATGGATTATCAGTTCACTACTCGATGATTTTGAAAAGTGATTTAGTGGAACGAACCAAGCAACGCGGTCTGAGCATGTTTACCTACACCGCTCGTACCGAGACAGCGGAAGGTGAGGTTAGGGCTTGGTTTGAACGCCTTGCCAGTACCGGTGTGGATGGCATCTTCTGTGATCAGCCTGACCTAATGATCGATGTTGTCAGGTCACTCGCCTAGGCTTTTGTGATGCTCACCTCCAATAATCCAGATGAGCTGCTCGAGAATCTAAATCCGCAGCAGCGCGCTGCTGTTCTGCACCGTGGGCCTGCACTCTTGATTGTTGCTGGCGCGGGTTCCGGGAAAACCAGAGTGCTGACCCACCGAATTGCGCACCTGCTCGCCACCAAAGAACTCTGGCCATCCCAGATTCTCGCTATTACCTTTACCAACAAAGCTGCCAATGAGATGAAGCTAAGGGTAGAGGAGCTTCTCGGCCAAGTTAGCGAGGGAATGTGGATCAGGACATTCCACTCCGCCTGTTTGCAGATTCTGAGGAGAGAAGCAGAAAGATTAGGACACAGCTCCAGCTTCACTGTTTATGACACTGGTGACAGCAGGGCTTTGCTTCGTCGATTGCTTCGTGAAGCCGGAGCAGATGATGGTGATGTGAAACCTCAGGCAGCAGCCTCGGTTATTTCGAATGCAAAAAATGAACTTAGAGATGCTGAAGACTTTGCTCGCAACATTGATCGATCAAATCCACGTGAGCGAATCATTGCAGATGTTTATGCCGCTTACCAAGCAGAGCTCCTGCGAAATAACGCCTTTGATTTTGATGACTTGATTGTCGAAACTGTGAATCTTTTTCGGGCATTCCCTGAAGTAAGGGCACGGTATCAAAAGAAATTTAGGCATGTCCTAATTGATGAGTATCAGGACACAAACCATGCTCAATACGCCCTGATTCGAGAACTGACAAAACCGCTCGCCAAAGAACATGCCATTTTTGATGAAAAAACTGGTGAACAACTACCCCCAGCAGATCTAACGGTGGTGGGCGATTCAGACCAGTCAATTTATGCCTTCCGCGGTGCTGACATTAGAAACATCACCGAGTTCGAACGGGATTTTGTTGGTGCCACCACAATCTTGCTCGAGCAAAACTACCGATCCACTCAGAACATTCTTTCCGGAGCAAACGCAGTGATTGCTCAGAATCCATACCGACCACAAAAAAATCTTTGGACTGATTCTGGTAGTGGGGATCCAATCACACTCTTCACCGCGTTTGATGAAAGAAATGAAGCTGCGTTTGTAGTTGATTCCATCAAGACAGCTCACGAAGAGGGCATCAATTACCGAGACATGGCTGTGCTTTACCGCACCAATGCCTTGACTATTTCTTTAGAAAACGAGCTAAAAGTCCAGCGGATTCCCTACGTTGTCATCGGTGGTTTGAAGTTCTTTGAGCGCAAGGAAATCAAAGACGCACTTTCCTATCTCGCCGCTATAGCAAATGTCAGCGATGACGAAGCAATTCGAAGAATCATCAATACTCCTGCCAGGGGAATAGGAGAAAAGACTGAGGCCAAGATTGCCCAGTTTGCAAGAAAGAATGATTTATCAATGCGGCAAGCACTTTTGCAAGTTGGTGAACTAGGCCTTGGTCCAAAGATAACCAGTGCTGTTGAACAGTTTGGAAAGCTGCTCAATGAGCTAGATGCGATGAGTGCAACTGAAGGGCCAGCCGACGTTCTAAAGCAAGCATTGATTCAAAGTGGCTATCGCACAGAGCTTGAACACAGTAGAGATCCCCAAGATGAGGCGAGACTTGAGAATTTAGATGCTCTACTAGGTCAACTCTATGACTGGCAAAAAGACTTTCCGCAGGGAACTGTGGTTGATTATCTGGCTGAAGTTACCCTCGCTAGTGCCCAGGATGAGCTCGAAGATGAATCGGGAAATCTTTCTCTTATGACACTTCACACTGCCAAGGGTCTTGAATACGACCATGTTTTCATTATTGGCTGCGAACAAGGAACCCTTCCTCACTTCCGAGCTTTTGATGAGCCGGGTGGTTTGCAGGAGGAAAGACGCCTGATGTATGTAGGTATGACCAGGGCGAAGAAAAAACTTCACCTTTCTCATGCGTTGCAAAGAACAGTTTTTGGAAACACTTCAAGCTTCTTACCATCATCTTTCTTAGCCGACATCCCGGCAGATCTAATTGAGCAACAGGGTCAGCAGCGCAGTGTCAGTGCAACACCGGTTCGAAAGTGGCAGGGTTCGCTGACGACTACCAGCATTCGAGACAACAAAGATTTGCAACTAGCCGTGGGTGAACGTGTATCGCATGAAACCTTCGGGGAGGGAAGCGTAATCGCAGTCAGCGGCGAGGGACCAAAGCAAGTGGCCGAGGTCAGGTTTGACGGCGGGCTTACCAAGCGCCTACTCACCAAAATGGCACCAATAACCAAGCTTTAGCTGCTATTTCCAGGCCCTCGTTTCGCTAGACTAACCCCGTTCTTCTCTAGGAAACGAATTCACTGTGGATCTATTTGAGTATCAAGCGCGCGACTTATTCGAACAATACGGTGTTCCAGTTCTTGCTGGAAAGATTGCCGACACCCCAGAGCAAGCAGAAGCTGCTGCCCGTGCAATTGGTGGAACAGTCGTAGTCAAGGCGCAGGTAAAGATCGGTGGACGCGGCAAGGCTGGCGGAGTCAAAGTGGCCAGCACTCCGGAAGAAGCAAAAGAGAAAGCTAGCGGAATCCTTGGTCTAGATATCAAGGGTCACATCGTAAAGCGCGTGATGGTGGCTGAGGCAGCGGAAATCGACAAAGAGTATTACTTCTCGGTTCTGCTAGATAGATCTAATCGCACCTTCTTATCTCTTTGCAGCGTAGAAGGCGGTATGGAAATTGAGCAGCTGGCAGTTGAGCGCCCTGAAGCGCTGGCCAAGGTTGAGGTTTCTGCTGTCACAGGAATTGACAAAGCGAAAGCTGTCGAAATTGCAAAAGCAGCTAACTTCTCAGCTGATCTAGTTGATCAAGTCGCTGATGTATTCGTAAAGCTATACGAGGTTTTTAGAAAAGAAGACGCAACATTAGTAGAGGTAAACCCTCTGGTTCGCACCAAGGACGGCAGAATCTTGGCGCTGGATGGCAAGGTCTCACTTGATGACAATGCTGAGTTCAGACACCAGCGCGAAGAGATGGAACGCGATCAACTTGACCCCTTAGAAGCCAAAGCCAAAGCGATGGATTTGAACTACGTCAAGCTTGATGGTGAAGTTGGAATTATTGGCAATGGTGCTGGTCTCGTTATGTCAACTCTCGATGTGGTTGCTTACGCTGGTGCGCGTCACGGTGGAGTAAAGCCCGCAAACTTCTTGGACATCGGTGGTGGCGCTTCAGCCGAGGTTATGGCCGCTGGACTTGATGTGATTTTGAATGACCCACAGGTGAAGAGCGTTTTCGTGAATGTTTTCGGCGGAATTACCGCTTGTGATGCTGTTGCGAATGGAATTGTTGGAGCGCTAAACACACTTGGCCCCAAGGCAACCAAGCCTCTAGTAGTCCGTTTAGACGGAAACAATGTTGAAGAGGGTAGAAAGATTCTCAAAGATTTCAATCACCCGCTGGTCACATTAGCTGACACCATGGATGACGGCGCCGACCAAGCAGCGAAGCTAGCGAACTAGGGAGACAAAAAATGGCAATTTACTTAGACGCTAATTCAAAGATTATTGTCCAGGGCATGACAGGTGCTGAGGGAATGAAGCACACTCAGCGAATGTTGGCCGGCGGAAGCAATATTGTTGGAGGAGTAAATCCCAAAAAAGCTGGTGAGACGGTTGAAGTTGAAGGCAAGCAACTTCCTGTTTTTGGAAGCGTAAAAGACGCCATGGAAAAGACCGGGGCAAATGTCACCGTGATTTTCGTCCCACCAGCCTTTGCCAAGGCAGCAATCATCGAGGCAATTGATGCCGAAATTCCTCTGGCAGTGGCAATCACTGAAGGTATTCCTGTGCACGACAGTGCAACTGCTTGGGCATACAACGTTGAAAAAGGAAAGAAGACCAGACTTATTGGACCGAACTGCCCAGGCATCATTTCTCCGGGACAATCGAATGCTGGAATCACTCCTTCAAACATCACTGGCCGTGGACCGATTGGGCTGGTCTCAAAGTCCGGAACACTGACTTACCAAATGATGTTTGAGTTGCGCGACATTGGGTTCTCAACTGCGATTGGTATTGGCGGAGACCCAGTGATCGGAACGACTCATATCGATGCACTCGAAGCTTTTCAAAATGATCCTGAAACCAAGGCAATTGTTCTTATCGGTGAAATCGGTGGTGACTCAGAAGAAAAGGCTGCTGCTTACATTGCCAAGAATGTAACTAAGCCTGTTGTTGCCTATGTCGCAGGCTTCACAGCTCCTGAAGGAAAGACTATGGGTCACGCTGGAGCAATTGTTTCGGGTTCTGCCGGAACAGCTCAAGCTAAAAAAGAAGCTTTTGAAGCAGTTGGTGTCAAGGTTGGAAAGACTCCATCAGAGACGGCACAGCTGATGCGAGAGATCATTAGCAAGCTGCAGTAAGTGAATAGAGCACTCAGCTTTGGAATCGCAGCGCTACAAGCGCTGATTATTCTTTCCGCGGTTGTTGGCTTAGTTTTAGTTCCTCTTACTCTTGCCTGGTTGATTGAAGGCGATGGCTCGGTTGACTGGCCTGTCACTCTTGCAGTTGCGGGATATGCTTTTTTGCTTGCAGTAGGAGTTCCAGTTCAGATTGCTAGTGGTGAGCTGGTTGGTATCGCTTTTGACACTTTTGCAATTTCCTTTTTGCCACTCGGTTTAACGCTGGTCATGGCTCTAATGATCATTCGGATTGGCCACCGTTTATCTGCTGCTTCGTCACTTTGGCCAGCCTGGTTAGGTGGCGCTCTTACTTTTGGTGCCAGTTCCTATGCACTCAGTTTGATTATTTCGAATCCCGCGGTTTCATTAGGGGAGTGGGATCCATTGTTTAGGCCAGCGCTATTCTTTGGCGGCTTACTCTTCATTTCATCGGTGTCTGGCAAGAGATTTGAATTGGTGAGTGGGGCAAATCAAATCGAAGCACCAGAGCGAATTTGGGTTAGACAGAAGACCTCTGACTTTGTTTCGAAGTTGCACTGGATAGTTTCAACCTCCGCCATGCCGGCACTGCGAATCGGTGGATTCGTCATCATTTCTTTGCTCCTAGTGTCTTCTGTTTTGATTACATTCTCCCTTGCAATCGGGTGGGTTGAAGTGTTGAGGCTTTACCAAGCACTTAGCTTGAGTTTTCTTGGTGGACTGATGGTGACACTGGGTCAACTTGCAATACTTCCTAACCTGATTATCTTTGGAGCCGCTTGGATAAGCGGAGCTGGGTTTTCAATTGGTGCTGGTTCATTTGTTTCGCCGCTTGCTTCCCAGCTTGGGCCACTACCAGCGCTTCCAATTTTTGCTGCCTTACCAACCGGAGGGATAGAGCGTGGAATTGTCTTTGCTGTTATTCCCGTAGTGGCTGCAATCATCGCGACTCTGCTTGCAAGAAAATCAACTGAGAGAATGCGCTGGGAGTTTGCAACTAGTTTTTCCGCAGCAACCGTGTTGGGAATTTTTTCTGCCTTAGTCGCAGCAACCCTGGCATTTGTTTTGGCCATTTTGGCCAGTGGCGGGTTAGGCCCCGGCAGGTTTGCGGAAGTAGGAATAATTCCAGGTCTATTCGCAGTGGTTATCTTCTTCGAGGTATTGGTGCCGGTGTTTTTAGTGTCGTTGTTTGCCATTCGCCCACAGGGCACTGAGCGAAAGTAGACTTTGCCCGTGCTCACTATCGTTGCCCTAATTTCCGGTTCGGGGTCAAATCTGCGAGCTCTTCTAGAGGCCTGCGATAGCCCTCTTTACCCCGCCAAGGTCCGAGCGGTCGGAGCTGATCGGCCAGCTGCAGGCTTAGAGCATGCGGAACTTTTTGGTGTTTCAACTTTTGTTTTAGAACCCAACAAGTTTTCGAGCAAGGAGCAGTGGGCAGATCTGCTGCTTCACTCGATCCAGTTCCACAAGCCAGACCTAGTTGTTTTGGCGGGCTTCATGCGTGTTTTGCCAAAGAGCATCATTGACGCACTCCCAGGAAAAATAATCAACATCCATCCCTCACTTTTACCGGCATTTCCCGGGGCGCATGCAGTGAGAGATGCTTTGGCAGCGGGTGTAACTATGACAGGTGCAACCGTGCACATTGTCGATGCCGGAATCGATACAGGACCAGTAATTCGCCAACAGGAGGTAGCCATCCCAGCTGGAATCAGCGAGACAGAGCTGCATGAGCGAATCAAGGAAGTAGAAAAGACCCAACTGGTTGGTGTCATCAAAGACATCGCTGAAGGAAGAATCAATCTTGCAGAGGTGGCCAATTGATTGCTGTGAAGCGTGCCCTTATTTCCGTCTCAGACAAGTCAGGTCTGATTGAGTTTGCAGCCGAGCTTTCCTGGCTAGGAATTGAAATTGTTTCAACTGGTTCAACAGCGAAACAGATTGCTCAAAGCGGTATTGCAGTAACTGAAGTAAGTGCTGTCACCGGCTTCCCGGAGTCTTTGGATGGCAGAGTAAAGACACTGCATCCTGCTATTCACGCTGGAATTTTGGCTGATCTCCGGCTTGAATCGCATCAGAATCAACTAGTAGAGATGGGGATCAAACCCTTTCAACTTGTCGTTGTGAATCTTTATCCATTCGCACAAACGGTTGCAGCCGGAGCTGGATTCGAAGAAACCATTGAACAAATCGATGTGGGTGGACCAGCCATGGTCAGAGCCAGTGCCAAAAATCATGCCAACGTTGCGATCGTGGTTGACCCAAGCAGATATTCACAGGTTTTGGAAGCGATTAGACAAGGCGGAACCACTGCTGAGTTCCGCAGGCAACTCGCCCTCGAGGCGTTTCAGCACACTGCTAGTTACGACGGTGCAATTGCAAGTTGGCTAGAGGGTTCGAGTGCCAAACTAAATTTGAAATTCAAGAAAAAGTCTGATCTTCGTTATGGTGAGAATTCCCACCAGGCTGCTTCAGTTTACGTAGATGGCACGAGCCAAGGTTTGGCCAATGCTATGCAGCTTGGCGGAAAAGAAATGTCGTTCAACAACTATGTCGACACCGAGGCAGCCTTGCGGGCGGCCTATGACTTCACTGACCCAGCCGTTGCGATTATCAAACACGCTAATCCTTGCGGTTTGGCCGTTGGCTCAGCTGGCTCCGACTTGATTTTGGATGCCTACGTCAAGGCACACAACACAGATCCAGTTTCCGCTTACGGGGGAGTCATAGCTGCTAACCGTAGGGTTACAGCGGAAATGGCTCAGGCTGTTTCTGAGGTTTTCACTGAGGTAATTGCTGCGCCAGATTACGAGGAAGCTGCGCTTGAGATCCTTCAGAAAAAGAAGAATCTGAGAATTCTCAAGCTAACCGCGGACTACAAACTCCCTTCTCAGGAGATTAGACAAATCTCAGGGGGACTGCTTGCACAACAGCCAGATGATTTCAGCAAACTCGATGCTAGTAATTGGCAGTTAGTGAGTGGAGAGCCTGCAGATTCCAAGACTATGCAGGATTTGCAATTTGCTTGGAGAGCGGTTCGATCCGTCAAGTCAAATGCAATCCTGCTTGCCCATAATCTTGCAGCGGTGGGAATCGGAATGGGTCAAGTCAATAGATTGGATTCGTGTCGACTAGCCGTCGCTAGAGCGGGCGAAAGAGTTTCTGGTTCTGTTGGAGCATCAGATGCATTTTTCCCATTTGCTGATGGGTTAGAGGTTTTGCTGGAAGCAGGCGTGAAAGCGGTTGTCCAACCAGGTGGAAGTGTTCGCGACGAGGAAGTTATTGAATCAGCTAAAGCAGCTGGTGTCACAATGTATTTCACCGGTGAAAGACACTTTTTTCATTAGTCAACAGCACTTCGGCTTTATTGCTAGTCTGTAAGGCTGGCCAAGCCAGCGGAAGTGGTAAATGCAAAACTCCGAAACTGGAACCGTAAGGGTTCTTTGGCGCCTTGTGCCATATGCCAAGAAAGCGCTACCCAGAATTTTTCTAGGGGTATTCGCTGCAATTGCTGCTCACCTGTTTGCTTTAGCAATTCCCCAGCTATTGCAGGGGCTTGTCAATTCTTTGGTTGAAGGCGGATTAGAAGCGTTACTTCCTGCCGTTGGATTCATTCTCCTGCTGGGACTACTTGAGGCATTCTTCGTTTTACTACGTCGCTGGCTCGTTCTCACCCCAGGCACTCATGTCGAAGCAAGCATGCGCAATGCACTTTATGAAAAACTGCAAGACCTGCCCGTTGCTTTTCATGATCGCTGGCCTTCAGGCCAGTTGCTATCCAGGGCTGTGTCGGATTTGAGCCTGATAAGACGTTGGTTGAGTTTTGGTTTTGTGTTGTTTACTGCCAACCTCATCACAATCATTGTCGGTCTAGTAATTCTTTTTACATTCAATTTCTGGCTCGGGCTTATTTTCTTTGTAGCAACTATTCCGATTTGGGTGGCCGGGTTCTTGTTTGAGGGAAAATACAACGTGGTTGCCAGGCTCAGCCAGGACCAGTCGGGCGACTTAGCGACTCGTGTTGAGGAAGCAGTCCACGGCGTAAGGGTTCTCAAGTCATTTGGTCGAGGAGCATTTGCTGCCAGCCAGTTCTCCTCTCAAGCGACCGAGCTGCGATCTACTGAAATGAAAAAAGCCAAAGCTGTTGCGAACATCTGGCTCTATTTGATCATGATTCCCGAACTTGCCATTGGTCTATCAATGCTGGCTGGAATTTGGCTAGTGGCCGAAGGGGAGATGTCAGTTGGCACTCTGGTTGCGTTTTTTGCAACTGCGATGGTCTTGCGTTGGCCGACCGAGTCGCTCGGCTTCTTGCTTTCATTCACCCTCGAAGCTAGGACCGCTACCGAAAGATTCTTTGAAGTAATTGATAGTGAAAACAAGATTGTTGATCCCGTTGCGCCACAGGTAGTTAGTGAACCCAAAGGCCTACTGGAGTTCAACAACGTTCGATTCCAGTTCCCTGATGTTCAATCGGCTGACGGGGAGCTTTTGCGTGGGGTAAATCTGCGAGTAGAACCTGGTCAGTCCGTAGCTTTGATCGGGCTTACAGGTTGCGGAAAGACTACTCTCACCGCTCTTTCCACCAGGCTTTATGATGTCACAGGTGGCTCCATCACAATTGACGGCGTTGACACTCGCGATCTTCGTCGCGAAGAGCTGAGAACACTAATTGCGATGGCTTTTGAAGATGCAACTTTGTTTTCATCTTCAGTTCGCGAAAACATTCTCTTGGGAAACCCCACGGCAACGGAAGAGGACCTCAAGCAAGCTATTGAGATAGCGCAGGCTCAGTTTGCCTATGACCTTCCTAATGGACTTGATACCACCATTGGTGAAGAAGGATTATCACTTTCGGGTGGCCAAAGACAGCGCATCGCACTGGCAAGAGCGGTTGCCGCTAAACCAAAAATTCTGGTGCTGGATGATCCACTCTCAGCTTTGGACGTTGATACTGAAGCCATGGTGGAGGATGCGCTTCGTCACGTGCTGAAGGATACGACAGCTTTGATTGTTGCTCATCGCCCTTCAACTGTGATGCTGGCTGACAAAGTCGCGCTTCTGCAAGATGGCACAATAACTGCATTTGGCACACATCAGGAATTACTGAAATCCTCTGAGCACTATCGCTACGTAATCACATCCCTGGATATCGAACAAAAAGAGCGGGAGGTGAATCTATGAGCATGTTTGGAACCAACGACGAGGAGAGAACAGACCTCACCAAAGAGGAATCTCGCTATGTTAGAGCCCGCTCCCGTAAGCTTCTCGGTTCGCTGATTGATCCCATCAAGACCCGGATTTACTTCGCTATTTTCCTTGGAGTAATCTCTACAGCGCTGAGGGTCGCAGGCCCCGCTCTAATCGCTCTGGGAATTGACTGGGCGCTTCCGAAGGCAATTCTTCGTCAGTACAACGAGCTCTGGATAGTTGTAATTACTTATCTATCGGCTGCCTTGGCTACTTCTATCTTGACCTATCTATTCCTAATGCTCACCGCGAGGCTGGCTCAGCAAATGTTGTTTGACCTGCGAAACCGTATGTTTGTCCACACGCAGAAACTTTCAGTGGAGTTTCATGAGCGCTACACAGCTGGCCGAGTTATCGCCAGGCAAACCTCAGACTTGGAATCGATTGCGGAACTGCTATCTGGCGGGCTAAATGAATTGGTCATAGGTGGTTTATTTATGACTTTCACCGCCATTGCACTATTCCTACTGGACCCAACATCATTCCTGATCCTGTTTGGAGCACTGCTGCCTCTGGGTATTTTGACCCGCTGGTTCCAGGTGCGAACTAATCGGGGCTATCGAAAGCAGAGAGTGGCATCCAGCCGCTTGATTCAGTATTTTGTGGAAACCATGACTGGTATTAGAGCAGTCAAGGCGTTTAGAAAAGAGAAGCGAAACGAAGAACACTTCGGTGGTTTAGTAGAGGATTATCGCAAACACAATGCCCATCTGATTCAGCTATTTGGTATTTATGATCCAGGGCTGATCATGATTGGCAATGTCACCGTTGCGGCCATTTTGCTATCTGGCGGGTATCGAGTTCTTGATGGATCGCTTGGCATCGGAGTTCTAACAGCAGCAATTTTGTATGCAAGAAGATTCTTTGACCCAATGGAAGAAATAGCTATTTTCTACAACTCTTATCAGTCAGCCGCTTCTGCTCTCGAAAAAATCTCAGGCGTCCTGGAAGAAGAACCCTCAGTACCTGAGCCCACCAATCCAGTTTCCTTTGAGTCCGCTAGGGGTGAGGTTGGCTTTCAAGGAGTTGAATTCAAATATTCAACTGGCCCGGTGATTCTGAAGAAGTTTGATTTGAAGATACCTGCTGGTCAAACCATTGCCCTGGTAGGAACTACAGGCGCAGGAAAATCTACCTTGGCCAAACTTATAGCTCGCTTTTATGATCCCAGCCAAGGTTCAGTCAAGCTTGACGGGACAGACCTACGCGAAATTAGCAACAAAGATCTCAGACGTGAAGTTGTGATGGTTACGCAAGAGGCCTATTTGTTCTCTGGAACAGTAATTGAGAACATTCAACTTGGAAGACCCGGGGCAACAATTGATGAGGTGATTGCGGCTGCTAAGGCTGTTGGAGCTCACCAATTTATTTCTAAGCTTCCGGAAGGATACGAGACTGATGTGAATAAGCGCGGTGGAAGAGTATCTGCTGGTCAAAGGCAACTCATCTCTTTCGCCAGGGCCTTTCTTGCAAACCCGGCAGTCCTAATTCTGGATGAGGCAACTTCCTCTTTGGATATTCCATCCGAGCGAATGGTGCAAGCCGGACTGAAGAGCCTGTTGGCCGGCAGAACTGCGGTCATTATCGCCCATCGCTTATCGACAGTTTCAATTGCTGATCGCGTTTTGGTTATGGAGCATGGCGAGATTATTGAGGATGATTCCCCCAGCAAGTTAGCCGCCGGAACAGGTAAATTCGCCAAGCTTTATCAAGCTTGGAAAGACTCCCTAGTTCAGTAGCCAACTCGGCCCAAATCAGGCCTCTCTATTCGCGGTAGGCTAGGGGCTGCATTCGCGCTTCGCGCAAGATAATCAGGAGCAAAATGAGCAAAATCAAAGTAGTTGGCAAGGTTGTAGACCTCGACGGCGATGAAATGACCAGAATCATCTGGCAAGAGATCAAAGACACTCTAATTCTTCCATTCTTGGACATAGAGATTGATTACTACGACCTGTCAATCCAGAATCGAGATGCCACCGACGACCAAGTGACCATCGATGCCGCTAAAGCCATCAAACAGCATGGCGTTGGCGTAAAGTGCGCAACCATTACTCCTGATGAGGCTCGAGTTGAAGAGTTTGGCCTAAAAAAGATGTGGAAGAGCCCGAACGGAACAATTAGAAACATCCTCGGTGGTGTTGTGTTCCGCGAGCCAATCATTATTTCTAATATTCCTAGATTGGTGCCTGGTTGGACCAAGCCAATCGTCATTGGACGTCACGCTCACGGTGATCAGTACAAGGCTACCGACTTCAAGGTTCCCGGGGCAGGAACTGTCACCATGACCTACACTCCGGCTGATGGCTCTGCTGCTCAGACCATGACAGTTGCGGAGTATCCAGAAACTGGTGGCGTCGCCATGGGCATGTATAACTACATTGACTCAATTAGAGACTTCGCTAGATCTTCTTTCAATTACGGACTGTCCCGTGGGTTCCCTGTTTACATGTCAACCAAGAACACCATCTTGAAGGCATATGATGGGGCTTTCAAGGACACCTTCCAAGAGATCTTTGACGCTGAATACAAATCCAAGTTTGACGCAGCCGGGCTCACTTACGAACACCGCCTAATTGATGACATGGTTGCTTCCGCATTGAAGTGGGAGGGTGGATATGTCTGGGCATGTAAGAACTATGACGGAGACGTTCAGTCGGACACAGTGGCTCAAGGCTTTGGCTCTCTTGGTCTAATGACTTCTGTTCTCTCAACTCCAGATGGCAAGACTGCACTTGCGGAAGCCGCTCACGGAACCGTCACTCGTCACTACCGCCAATGGCAGAAGGGCGAAAAGACCTCAACCAACCCAATCGCATCTATCTTTGCGTGGACTAGAGGCCTAATGCACCGCGCCAAACTAGATGGAACACCAGAGGTGGACAACTTTGCCAAGACTCTCGAAGATGTAGTCATCAAGACTGTTGAGGCTGGCCACATGACAAAGGACCTTTCCTCTTTAGTTGGCCCAGGTCAAAGCTGGGAAACCACAGAGGAGTTCATGGCAACCCTTGCAATGAACATGAAAGCCAGAATGGCCTAACAATTCAGCCTTTTTGAGGGCTGTGGAAAACTCCCTGCGGGAAACCGCAGGGAGTTTTAGTTTCTGGGCATGAAAATCAGAAACCTTCTTTTGGCTAGCTTTTTAGTAGCGGCCCCACTAGTTCCTATTCCAGCCTCCGCTTCAGTAGTTTGCGAAAACGGAATCTGTACTCAATCATTTCAATTCACTGGGTCCCAGCAAAGTTGGCAAGTCCCAACGGGCGTAACCAAGATCAGCTTCAAGGTTTATGGCGCATCGGGTGGTCGGGGAGGAGCGGGCGGTGAAATTAGAGGAGAGCTGACAAATCTACCAAGCACTCTTTATGTCTTTGTTGGAGGCCAAGGGATTGAAGGCAACAACGCACCTGGGGGCTATAACGGCGGAGGAGCAACAACCGGCAACCGTGGTAACGAGGGAAGCGGTGGAGGAGCAAGTGATATTCGATTTGGTTTTAGCTTGTCGGATCGCGTTGTTGTGGCCGGCGGCGGTGGTGGTGCTGGTGGTTATGCCGGAGCGCCAGGTGGCATGGGCGGTGGGCTAATTGCGGAAGCAGGTGGCTCTGGCCAAGGCGGCGGCGGTGGAGGCGGAACTCAAACTTCGGGTGGAAGCGCCGGATTCTCTAATGGTGGTAGTCCTGCGACCAGTGGTTCCTTTGGAATTGGTGGAACGGGCGGCTTTAGTTGGAACGCTGGCGGCGGCGGTGGCGGTGGCGGTTGGTATGGCGGTGGCGGTGGAGGACCGGACGACAATAGCTGCTGTTCCGATGGCGGTGGTGGAGGCGGCGGTTCTTCCTATGCCAGAAGTGACATCACATTGAATGTTCAGCATCAAGCAGGTGTGAACACCGGCAATGGCAGGGTAGAGATCAGTTACCAGCAGATTATTTCTGTTGTCAGCTTCACTGGAGAACAAATCGATTCAGAACTAGCTGAGTTTCAGCTGGTTATGAGTGCAAACATCACTGGGCTCAATCAAGAAGATTTTGAAACTACACCTGTGAGTTGCAGTCTTTCGAGCATTACGGTGAATGGAACGCAAGCAGTTATCTCATTAGCCCAGTGTCCCCATGGCACCGTTGGCCTGACCCTAAAAAGCAACTCTCTTGCATCTGGGCCAGTTTCTTCAGTCACTAGCACCATAACTTTTGATAAAGAAGCGCCATCGTTTAGTTGGGGAGAGATAGCAGAGACTACCAACTCCCAAAATCAATCCGTTTCCTTTAATCTAAGTGAAGGCGATCTGACTGTTGAATCTCTTGATCTCGGACAATGCCAAGGACAGATTGAAGCGGGAATTCTTCAACTACAGGATTGTCCCGAAGGCGCCAATACTGTTAGCTTGCTGGCATATCAGCTATCTGACCAGTGGGGAAACGTGGGCCCAGCTGAGCCAGTCAGCTTCTTCTTTGTGGTCGACATCTCCGCTCCCGATGGAGTTTGGAGTGAAGTCGAAATCACGCAGGGTGAAAACTATCGCTACGCCGCCCTGCTCACCTTTAGTGAGCCTGTCACATTTGACCCAATTGTTGTGAACTTTGTTTCGGATTCCGACTGTATTAGTGGGTTTGAGCAGACCGATAATGGCTGGTCTTTCTTTGCAGATTGCTCTTATGCCTCGGGAAGTTGGAGTTTGCCAGAGTTGAGTGTCTTGGATGAGGTTGGAAACTTGGGACCGTCAATTCAAAGAGTTGCAGTGTTTTCCAATCCACAACCAATCGCGACACCAGATCCTCAACCCGAAGCTCAGCCGGAACCACAGCCTCAATTGCCGGACCAGCCCGCGCCGATAGAGAGTCAACCGGCTGTCAATCCAGTTTTGCCTGAGTTGATTGTCGTTCCGCCAGTGGAGCAGGGGGTTCCCACGCCAGTTACTGAACTGCCGATTGAGATTGAACCCGCACCAATCTTTGTAATTGAGAATCCACCGCTACTTCCACAGCCGATTCCACCTGAGTCATCAACTTCGGACTCCGTTAGTGCGGAGCTTGAAGTTGTTCAACCAGAACAGGAAGAAGTAGAGGCGATTGAGGAATCAGAAGCTGTTGAGGTTCCAGTGCAGCAGGCGTCAGCTGAGAGCCAGCCACTTCAATCTGAGGCACCATATCTCTGGATAGGGGCGGCAGCCTTACTAATACTTTTGTTGATAGTGGCTGGTTGGCGACTTATCGGAAGATGATGGTGCGCTGACCATCTAGTAGGACTCTGTGCTCAGCAAACCATTTGATGGCCTGAGTCAGAGTCTTACTTTCAGCGTCTTGGCCAATTTGCACCAAGGCCTGCTTGCTTGCAGCGTGGTCAACGCGGGTCACATTTTGTTCGATGATTGGACCCTCATCCAGGTCTTCAGTTACGAAGTGAGCGGTCGCACCAATGAGCTTGACACCCCTCGCGTGCGCCTGAGCATAGGGATTAGCGCCCTTGAATCCAGGAAGGAAAGAGTGATGAATGTTGATTATCTTTCCTTCAAATTCCTTGCAAAACTCTGGAGATAGGACTTGCATGAATCGGGCCAAAACAATCAGCTCGATCTTTTCTTGCTTTATGTAATCTCTGAGCTTTGCTTCGAATTTTGCTTTGTCAGAGCCAGATTCAATCGGTAGGTTTTCAAACTCCAGGCCATAGAACTTGGCCAGGTCGTTAAGATCTGAGTGATTGGAAAACACTTTGGTGAGTTCGATTGGAAGCTGGCCTGATCTTTGTCTAAATAAGATGTCATTTAGGCAGTGGGCTGCTTTGGAAACTAGAACCACTGTTCTCATTGGTCTTCCAACAAAGTCCAAAACATACTCAAGCTGGTAGTCACCAACTATTTTTTCAATCTGCTTTTCGAAGTCTGACTTGGATATGGCTGCCTCGATTTGCAGGCGCATAAAGAAGCGGCCAGTGTCCTCGGAGGTGTACTGCTGGCTCTCGGTGATGTTTCCACCGGCGTCCACAACTGCGCCCGAGATGGCATGGACAATGCCAGGGCGGTCAGGGCAGACGAAGGTTAGGACCCAGTGCTCTCTAGTACTCATTCGGATAATCCTATTGAGCGTGCCAGTCTTTGAGACTGAATCTCAGGAGTAAACTGACGCCTATGCCACTAAATCCACTCCACACAGCACCTCTATCCCAGGTCGATCCCGAAATTGCTGCCGTTCTTGAGCAGGAGTTGAACCGCCAACGCGGCACGCTAGAAATGATTGCCAGTGAGAACTTCGTCTCACGAGCGATTCTGCAGACCCAGGGCTCGGTTCTAACTAACAAATACGCCGAGGGCTACCCAGGGAAGCGTTACTACGGCGGCTGTGAAGTTGTGGACATAGCTGAGAATTTGGCAAGAGATCGTGCAAAACAGCTATTTGGAGCTGAGCACGCCAACGTACAACCACACTCTGGTGCTACCGCCAACGCAGCATTGATGATGGCGCTAGCCAACCCGGGGGATCGAATCCTTGGTCTCTCGCTGGCGCACGGTGGCCATCTAACTCACGGCATGAAACTCAACTTCTCGGGTCGCATGTATGAACCGCATGCCTATGAACTTCACCCTGATACCTATCTAATCGACATGGATATTGTTCGTCAGCGTGCTTTGGAAACAAAGCCTGCGGTTTTGATTGCAGGCTGGTCTGCGTACACTCGCCACCTAGACTTCGCAGCATTTAGATCGATCGCTGATGAAGTCGGAGCGAAGCTGTGGGTGGACATGGCTCACTTCTCAGGTTTGGTAGCAGCAGGTGTTCATCCTTCACCTGTGCCATATGCAGATGTGGTTTCATCGACCGTTCACAAGACTTTAGCTGGACCAAGATCAGGAATGATTCTTTGTAAAGAAGAGTGGGCTAAGAAAATTGACTCTGGTGTATTCCCAGGTCAACAGGGTGGACCACTAATGCACGTGGTTGCTGCCAAGGCTGTTGCATTCAAAGCAGCCATGACCCCAGAGTTTAGAGAACAGCAGCAAAGAACAATCGATGGTGCCAAGATTTTGGCAGAGCGACTCATTCAACCGGATGTAGTTGGAGCAGGCATTTCAATCTTGACCGGTGGAACTGATGTTCACCTGGTGTTGGTTGATTTGAGAAATGCAGCAATCGATGGTCAAACCGCGGAAAACATTTTGCATGAAGCTGGTGTGACAGTAAACAAGAATTCGGTTCCAAATGATCCTCGTCCGCCAATGGTTACATCTGGTATCCGCATCGGTACTGCTGCTTTGGCTACTCGAGGATTTGGTAAAGGTGAATTCACGGAAGTTGCTGACATCATCGCTAGAGCACTGTTGCCAGGCGCTGACCTTGCATCACTTCGTAAGCGAGTTCATGCCCTAACTGAAGCTTTCCCGCTTTACGAGGGCCTAGAGAACTGGTAATTCTTTGAGTGCTGTAATTCTCGATGGAAAGAAAACCGCAGAAGAGATCAAGCGGGAGCTCACTGGGCAGGTAGCCAAGCTTTCCAACAAACCTGGTCTGGGAACACTGCTAGTTGGCAGCGACCCTGGCTCGGTCAGTTACGTAGCAGGTAAGCATCGCGACTGCGCTGATGTTGGGATGAAATCTATCCGAATAGATCTCCCAGAGACTGCCAGCAAGCAAGACGTATTGGCTGCAATCAAGGAATTGAACAGCTCACCGGAGGTTACCGGCTACATCGTTCAACTGCCCTTGCCGGGAAAAATGGATTCCAGAGAAATTCTGCAGGCAATAGATCCGGCAAAAGATGCTGATGGTCTTCACCCAGAGAATCTGGGAAAACTGGTCATGAATGTTGCAGGTCATTTTGACTCTCCGCTGCCCTGCACACCAGCTGGCATCGTTGAGCTGCTCAGGCGCTATCAAGTTAGCTTGGCCGGGGCAGAGGTGGCAATTATTGGGCGAGGCCTGACAGTCGGCAGGCCGCTAGGTCTATTGCTTTCTTCAAAGCAAGTGGATGCAACACCAGTCTTGCTTCACAGTGCTAGCAAGCACATTGAAGAGCATGTTAGGCGAGCAGACATTGTGGTTGCGGCAGTTGGGCAACCTGGCTTTGTCAGAAAAGACTGGATAAAGCCAGGAGCTGCTGTGTTGGATGTTGGAATTACTCGCAGAGCAAATGAGCTAGTTGGTGACGTTGATCCAACAGTGGTTGAAGTAGCTGGTTACTTCGCACCTAACCCAGGCGGCGTAGGTCCAATGACTAGAGCCATGCTGATGACTAACGTTGTGAAGTTAGCTACCAAAATCTCTTAAGGCGCCAAATCTGGGGTCGATGGGCTTCTCGTGATTGTGAGTGCCAACATCTGTCCGCTCTCCACAATCAGCGCATAGACCAGGGCAGTCTTCTCTGCACAGCGGTTTCAGAGGAAGATTTGGCACCACGGCATCAATTAGCGCTTGCTCTAGGTCCACTCGATCCTGCACGATGACAAAATCATCCTCTTGCTCTGGCCGATAGTGAAACAGCTCTTGCAATTCAATTTCAACATCTTCTTGCATGGGTTCTAAGCAACGCGAGCACTCAGAATCTGCTAGTGCATCTCCACTGACAGTTACCAGAATTCCTTCATGAACCGATTCGAGCCGAACAGCTAGTGACAATTCTCTGCCTTTTGGTACAGCAATGATTTCTGTCCCGAGCGGATACTCCAGCTCATGAGAAAGCGTCAGCTCTTTCATGGTGCCAGGGTTTTGAATCAGTTCTTTTACTGGAATTGTAAGACTCACTTGCCAACCTTCTCAGCGAGAGCTTTTGATACTGCTTTTGTAACGTGGTTTGAGACATCTCCACCCAGAACAGCGACTTCGCGTATTAGAGATGACGATATTTGGCTGTATTGAGGCTCGGTTGGTAGAAAGACAGTTTCAACTTTCGTTAGATCTCTGTTCATGCTGGCAAACTGCAGTTCATAGTCAAGATCAGCAGCAGTCCTAAGGCCTTTGATAATTATTTGAGCTCCCAAACTCTTCGCTTGCTCGGCTAGTAGGCCATTGTCTAATGCCCTAACCTCAATGCCTGATAAACCAAGCTCATTCAGCGACTGTTCAATCAAACTGATTCTCTCTTGAGAGCTAAAAAGAGTTTTCTTGCTTGGGTTGTGGGAAACCAGGACAATCAGTTTTTCAGAGAATCCCTTCGCTCTTCTTATAACAGAGAGATGACCAAGGGTTACTGGGTCAAAGGAGCCTGGATAAATTGCGATAGCCACCGAACAAGGTTAGTCGGAAAGAGGCAAATCTAGAACTGACTTCTAATCGCCCACAGATCAGGAAATACTGGCCTAAACAGAGTGCTAGATAGATATCCAACTCCGCTAGAGCCACCCGTGCCCGGTTTTCTACCGATTGTGCGCTCAACCATTTTGACGTGGCGATAGCGCCATTCCTGGAAACCCTCATCGAGATCGACCAGTGCTTCACCAATCATGGAGGCCTCAGGGTCTGCTCTGTGAAGTTCGATAAGAACCTTCTGGACGCCTTCATGCTCACTCCAAGGCTTTGTTACATCTCGAGTCAGCGCATCTTCCGGAATTGCTTGCTTTGTGTTGAAGTAGTGGAGAACTGAATCCCATAGAGATCTTCTAAGCATGGCTTGCTCCACCCTTATGCGAGCAGGTGAGCCGGGCAATAGGTGTTCTGCCATCCCCATACCAGAAGACTTATCAGCATCTGCACCGGCTTGGTCCCTGCGTCCAAGCACTGCTTCTAATTCACGAAACTGTGCTGATTGAAAACCGGATGCTGAGCTAAGTCTGGCTCGGAAAGAGTTGAACTGCAGCGGCGTCATGGTCTCCAGAATGTCCAGCTGCGCCACGCAGGTTTTCATAATGGTTCTCATTCTGCCGAGTAGGGCAAGCGATCGATGAGTTTCGCCAGCCTCCAAAGACTCTTGCAGTGTCGCAGCTTCATGCAGTAGCTGCTTAAACCAAAGTTCATAAACCTGATGAATAGTTATAAACAGCAGTTCATCATGTTCCGGGCCATCACTGAGTGGCTGTTGGAGCTCGAGCAATTCATCAACTTTTAGGTAAGAGATGTAAGTTATGTGTTTTTGATGTTCCATGATTTCCTAGGTAACTCGGCTGCCGCTGTCAGTGATTGTCTTATAGTCGCCTGATTCGACCAATTCTTTCAGTCTCCTAAAGCCTTCAAAAACTTCTGAGTAGCTGGTTGGTAGGGGAGAGATACCTAGTCGAATCGCGCCTGGTTCTCGGTAGTCAGGAATCACGTTCTTTAGTTTTCTAAGAGCATGCGCTATCTGCTTGGCATCAGGGTGCTGAATGATGATGTGGCCACCGCGTCGATTGGCCTCCCTCGGTGTTGCCAGGGTGAAGCCAAGGTCGGCGAGCCATTGGTCGTAGAGATCAATCATCAACTGAGTGCCCTTTGAAGCTTTTTCGTTTATTTGCTTAATCCCTGCTTGGCCAATCATTTCGAATGCCACTTCCACTGCCCGGATTCCAATAATGGATGGGCTGGCTATCTGAAAACCACGGATTTGGCTGGTTGGTTCGAAAAATGCGCCCATTTCAAACTGCTTATCTTGAGCGAACCAGCCCTGGATTGGAACTTGAAGTTTTTCTTGCAGAGATTTCTTTACATAGAGCCAGGCAGGGGAGCCTGGGCCAGAGTTTCCATATTTATATGTGCAGCCAACTGCCAGGTCAACTGTGTTTTGCTCAAAATTTAACTCGACCGATCCAATTGCATGCGAGCAATCCCAAACCACGAGGATGCCCTTTTCCCTGGCTGCCTCTGTGATCGCTTTGATGTCTTGCTTGACGCCAGATCGGTAGTTGACCGCCTGCAGAGTCAGGAGTGCTACATCCTCAGTTAGGTGGGGACGAAGTGCATCTAGCGTGATTTCCTCAAACTCACTTTCAATTTCAACTGCCCCAGGACCACCCATGCCATCGCTATTCAGAGTTACTAGCTCTAGGTTGAACTTCTTAGCAATTCCCTGGACGATGTAGCGGTCGGTTGGAAAATTGGCGGAGTCGATGATGATTTTCTTGCGGCCTGGATTTGCTTGAATTGCAGCAACACATAATTGATAGAAGTTAACTGAGGTGGTGTCACAAACCAAGGTTTGCCCACTATCGGCACCAAGTGCAGTCTTCGCAAGCAAATCGCCAGCTGTTTGGGCTTGGTCAATCCAGTGTGACCAGCCATCCACGAGCTGTTTACCCCATTCGTCGGTTAGGAAGCTATTGACCTTATCAATTGTCGCTTTAGGTAGGCGACCAAGCGAGTTACCGTCTAGGTAACAGATGTCGGGATCGGTGATGAGAAATTGATTTCTAAATGTGGCTAGAGGATCTTCTCGATCGAGCTGTGCGACAGACTCAGCACTCCAGTTGGCAACGTTGCTCATCCCTCCACTCTACTCAAACCAGAAGCTGATGCTTTGCCAGTTCGGCATAGAGGGGAGTGGTCTTGACCAGTTCGGAGTGGGACCCAATGCCTACAACTTTGCCGTGTTCGAGAACAATTATTTGATCAGAATCCACGACAGTGGAGAGCCTGTGAGCAATCACGACCAGGGTGCGGTCTTGCGCAACCGCATCAATCGCTTCTCTCATTCGCTGTTCATTCGGACCATCAAGTGCACTGGTGGATTCGTCAAGCAGAAGAATCGGGGGTTTAGCTAAAAGCGCTCTTGCAATTGCCAATCTTTGGCGCTCCCCGCCTGAGAGCATGATTCCGCTTTCACCAACTTCAGCATTCAACCCAGCTGCATCTCGATTTAGAACTTCTGTGAGATTCACTTGCCGAAGGACCTCAACCAGTTCTTCGTCTGAAGCATCGGACCTACCAAGTAACAGGTTGTCTCGAATGCTCCCCGCCAAAACAGGCGCATCCTGTTCTACGTACCCGAGCTGGGCGCGGAGAGTTTGGCGGGAGAACTCAGTGACGCTTTGCCCATCAAGCAAGATTTCACCAGCGGATGGTTCATAGAACCTTTCAATCAGCGAGAAGATGGTCGACTTACCCGCACCGGATGGTCCTACCAAAGCCACTCTCTGACCGCGCTCAATCTTGAAGCTAACCTGCTGCAAGATTGGTTTGAGCTCGCCGTCTTCAGCTGGGTAGTGGAAATCAACATCTCTAAATTCAATTGCCGCAGTGTTTACTGCCACCCGGTGTTCGGTTTGCTCACCCGTTTCTTCTTCTTCCAAGACCATGATTTCTTGAATGCGGGCAAGTGCTCCGAGAGCCCCCATCACGGATGTGTAGGCACCAAAAGCTGAGATAAGCGGTCCGATCATGAAAAAGAGCAGGATTACAAATGTCACGAGCGAAGCTATCGTGGTTGCTCCCGTGGCAACTCGCAAACCGCCTAAACCAAGCACGACAATAAAAGCCGTGTTGAAGGCAACTTGGGCTATTGGCGCTACCGCTGCCGAGAGTCTTGCAATTGAAAGACCTTGATCATAGGCAGCCTCAGCGTCTTTATAGATTTCTTCGCTCTCGCGTTGTTCGGCTCGACTTGCACGGATTGTTCTAATCGCGCTTAGAGCTCTTTCGACACTGGCAGACATCTGGCCAACTTTTTGTTGAGCCTTGGTGGTAGCGCTGCGGATTTTTCTACCAGTAAACGCAATGGCGCCAACAGCAATGAACACAACCGAGAGGGTGGAAACCAGTAGCAGTGGATCAATAAAGGCCATCACGATGATGGCCCCAAAGAACTGCAGCAAACCACCTAGGGCATCAACCAAACCTTGGGTCAAGACTGCTTTGAGAAGGGTGGAGTCGGAACCCACTCTGGATACCAAGTCCCCGGTTCGTCTGCGGTCATACTGCCAAATGGGAAGACGAAGCATTCTGGCCACAAGCGCTTTTCTGGTGCTAAGGACCACTCCCTCACCCGTCTTATATAGAAGGTAAAACTGGAAAGCGTTCAAAATCGCTGAGCTGATGATCAAGACAATGATTGCTATGGCAAGTGTTTGTATCTCTCGATTTTGCTCGACGGCAGAAATTAGCTGACCAATCAGCAGTGGCTGCCCTAGAGCAAGAATTGAACCCAACACTGACAAGACAATGGCTAGGGTCAGCACCTTCTTATATGGCTTTAGATAAGGAAACAAATCCTTAAGCTGAGCACGAGGACCTTTATATTCCCTGGACTTGGGATTTTGAGTCGGGTCTGAATAGTATTCGCTCACGTCTTATCTAACCTTTTCTTGGTGAAAACCACTCCCGAAGACTGCCTCGTTCAGCAGGTAGTTGATTTCTGGGAGGGCCAGAGCCTCAGTGTAGGCGGTGTTCTTGCTGAACCGCTGAAAGTCCAGGGTTGGCAGTAGTTGCTTGATTTTTGAGTTCTTGGTCTTCAAAAACATCAAAGTCGTGTTCTTTTCTCGCGGGAAACTCTCCAGGACATTTCCACAGCCATATCCAAAAACCCTGAGAGCAATCTCGGCCTCTGCCGGAGCAGTCTTGGCTATGAGCCCATTGTCAGGTACTCGGATTTGAGCTCGGTGTTGATCTATTTTCTGCCAGATTTGAAAGCAGGTTCGGAGATCATTGCTATCGCGAACAGCTTTTCCATTCTCATCTTCATAAGAAACAAATACATCGTTATCTAGGAGTAGATGGAATCTGGAATCCAGTCGGTTTTGGACGCTCCACTTCCGCCAAGAGCGTGGAACGAGAAAACAGATGTATTCACTGAAATTAGCCGCATGATTGAAAAATGGAATGGCTAGTGCATTGTTGCGACCAAACGGGGGATTTGAAATAACGACTAGGTCATTTTGTGTTGACTCATGCTCCAGAAAATTGCCCTGGGAAACCAAAGAGTGTTTGGGATAAAGATCAACTGCGGAAATGTTCTTCGCTCCAAATTCTTGCAGAGCCTTGATGAAGCTGCCATTTCCGCCAGCAGGCTCTAAGAAGTTCCGCTTCGAGAAGTCCGGGATCACTGTTGCTGCAATCTCAACCATGTCACTGGCCAACTGGGTCGGGGTGTAATACTGCTCTTTACCCGTCACCCTTGTGTTACCCAATGGCTTCTTCACTAGAAAACCATATCAAGAACTTCAGCAACTAAAGAAAGTAGTAGTCTTATCTGCTGCCCAGTTGGGCGAGATGGAGAAGTAATTGTCGCAATCAGCAAATGATGTTGTCATCCAAGCTAAGGGCCTGACTAAGAAATACAAAGATTTTGTGGCCGTTGATGGTATCGATTTTGAGGTTAAGCGTGGTGAATCATTTGGACTGCTCGGCCCAAATGGAGCTGGTAAGTCAACGACAATGAAGATGATCTCTTCTGTTTCGCAACGAACCAGTGGTGAGCTGAAGATCCTAGGAAAAGAACCAAACACTCATGGGCCTGAGATTCGTGCCCACTTAGGAGTTGTCCCACAAAAGGATTTGTTAGATCGTGAGCTGAAAGTGTGGGAGAACATTTTCACCTACGGTCGTTACTTTGGGCTCTCTAGAAAGTTTCTCAAAGGCAAAGTTGATGAGCTGCTTGAGTTCGCCCAACTCACAGAGAAGAGAAACGCCAAAGCTGATGATCTATCCGGTGGAATGCAGCGCAGATTGGCCATAGCCAGAGGTCTTGTGAATGAGCCAGAGATCTTATTGTTAGACGAACCAACTACTGGTCTGGATCCACAAGCACGACATGTTCTATGGGACAGACTCTTTCGTCTTAAGGAGCAGGGTGTGACTCTTGTCATAACCACTCACTACATGGACGAGGCGGAGCAGCTTTGTGACCGACTGATAGTGATGGATAACGGAAAGATCATGGCGGAAGGATCACCGGCCGAGCTGATCAAGCAGTATTCATCTAAGGAAGTGGTTGAGGTTCGTTTCGGAACAGACAAGAACGAAAAAACAGCCGAGAAGCTTGCTGGCTTAGCTGATCGGATTGAAGTTCTGCCAGATCGAATCTTGTTATACACAGCAAAAGGTGAGGAACTTTTGGCACAGATTCTGGAATCTGGTTTGCATCCTGTCACTTCATTGGTGAGAAGAAGCTCTTTGGAAGATGTCTTCCTCCGCCTAACTGGAAGAACCCTGGTTGACTAATGTCTGATTTAAATTTCAAGCCAGGGCAGGCGGTTGATCCACAGAAAGCAATTCGGTGGGGATCGCTAAGAGTTGCTGAATACCGCATCTACTCAATGTCTAAATGGATGGGTTCTGTTATCGCCTATGGCCTAGGTAATCCAGTTTTGTATTTGGTTTCCATTGGGCTTGGAATCGGGGCGTTGGTTGACGCCAATAGTGCTGGTCAGAGCGTCTTAGGAGTTAGCTATTTGCAGTTTGTGGCTCCTGCTTTGTTGGCTGCTGCCGCCATTCAGGGAGTGATGGACGAGGTCACTTTCCCAACTATGGATGGTTTCATCTGGGACAAACTCTTCTATGCCATCAATGCCACTTCGGTGTCTTCCTATCAAATTGCTAATGGTGTGATGCTGGCGGCTTTAGCTAGAGGCATGTTCACAGTGAGCCTCTATCTAGGTGTCTTGGTAGCGTTTGCTGCCATTCCAATATCTTCTGTTTTGCCATTACTTCTGTCCTCTATGTTCGCCGCGTGGGCCTGGTCAACTGTCATGTTGGCTGTTACCGCCAGGTTGGAGCGCGACGAGGGATACTTTGCGATTATCGGACGTTTCGTGATTGCACCAATGTTCCTTTTTTCAGGAACCTTCTACCCACTTCAGCTAATGCCGATCTATCTGCAGCCAATTGGTTGGATTTCTCCCTTCTGGCATTCCGCAGAGCTAGGTAGAACTCTCAGCTATGGCGCTGCTATGGAGCCAGCTATGTTCCTAGTTCACATTGGATATTTGTTGTTCTTGGTAGTGGTTGGTCTGGCTTTTGCCTATCCAAAGTTCAAGCAGAGGTTGGCTAAGTGATTACTCAAGCTCTTGTTTCCCAAGCGGTTTTAATTGCAGAAAAACGCCGTAATAATCCAGCCGCCTCTGTTTATTCAGGCAGGGCAAGGATGATGTTGGAGCGCGGTGTTTACGCAGCGAAGAGCTCGAACTGGTTGGTTATTGTTTCAGGTTTCTTTGAGCCAGTTTTTTACCTACTCGCTTTCGGATTTGGTATCGGACAGCTAATTGGCAACCTTACTGATGGAAACGGTAATCCAGTCACTTATGCAGCATTCATCGCACCAGCTTTGCTCGCGACATCTGCAATGAATGGTGCTATCTATGATTCAACCTGGAATGTCTTCTTCAAGTTGCATTTCGGCAAGATCTACCAGGTAATGCTGTCTAGCTCACTGGGCCCACTCGACGTAGCTCTCGGTGAGATAACCTGGGCCCTTCTTCGTGGTTTGGTTTACTCGCTTGGATTCATGGCAATCGTTGTTCCTCTGGGTCTCATCACTGATGCCTGGGGACTGCTGGCAATACCTGCCGCCACATTAATTGCATTCGGTTTTGCCTCGTTTGGAATGGCCATTACTTCTTACTTCCATTCCTTCCAGCAGATGAATTGGTTGAACTTCTTCCTGCTTCCAATGTTTTTGTTTTCTGGCACCTTTTTCCCAGTCAGCGTTTTCCCTCAGTGGATTCAGGTAATTGTTCAAGCACTTCCACTTTGGCAGGGCGTGGAATTGGTCAGATCCCTCACGCTAGGAATCATTCACTGGGGGCTACTGGGGCACGTGGCGTATTTTGTCGTGATGATTGTTGGTGGAATGTGGTTCACTACGGTCAGGCTTCGCGCCTTGTTTATGCGCTAACCGCCTGCCCCCTGTTTATTGTCACCGCTCGCTCCTATACTCAAAACATCGACTAACGGGAGCCCAATGCGCAAGTTGTCTCAGACTTTACTATCCATAACCCTGGCCATATTTCTGGGCATAACTGCGCCGGCCGCAGCCGACGCCACCCAGGGGCGTACCACTTATATGGTTATGCCACAGGATGGCGCAGTGGCTGAGGTTCGAGCTGCAATCTCTGCTTTGGGGGAGTACCCAGAGGAGCAATTCTTGCTGATCGACAACCTAATCATTGTTGACTTACTGGCTGAAGACGCTCAACGGCTTTCGCAGAATCCAGCAGTAGTTTTTGTTGAACAAGATTCACCGGTTTCAACATCCGCTACTCAGGCTCCAACCCCATCCTGGGGGTTAGATCGAATTGATGGAGTTTTTGACAACGGATTTAGTTATCCGGATAGTGCCGGTGATGGCGTTCGGGTTTACGTCTTTGACACAGGTGTCGCTGGAAATCATCCAGATTTGATAGGTCGAGTAACCACAGGTTTTGATGTTATCGGTAGCAATCAAGCAAACACTGATTGTCACTACCACGGAACTCACGTCGCTGGAACTATTGCAGGTTCAAGTTTTGGTGTAGCAAAGAATGCCACTGTTGTTCCGCTGCGCGTACTTGGCTGCACGGGTTCTGGCAGCACGATTGGAGTTATTCGAGCAGTCAACTGGACTTTGGCTAATCATCCAGTTGGGGCTCCGGGTGTTGCAAATCTAAGCCTCGGTGGACCTCGGAATTTGTCTTTCAACGCTGCAATCGCGTCTTTGGTAGACAGAGGCATCACTACGGTAGTTGCTGCTGGTAATTCATACGGAGATGCGTGTAGTTTCTCACCGTCATCAACCCCTGAGGCAATCACGGTTGGAGCTACTGATCGTTTCGATAATCGAGCCTCATTTTCTAACTTTGGTGACTGCGTGGATGTTTTTGCACCAGGAGTATCTATTCCCTCGGCCAACGCCAACAATTACGCTGCACCAATCTCCCTTTCAGGCACCTCGATGGCAGCACCACACGTTGCAGGTGTTGCAGCACTGATTCTTGGCGCTAACCCTTCTGCAAGCGCAGAACAGGTTGAGGCATTGATTTATGGTTTGAGCCAAAACGGGGTTGTAAAGAACGCTAGGACAGATCGCGGAAATCGAATGGCGGTCTCACCGGGGCAGAATTTTGCACCTGTCCCAACTTTGCCCGGCGCCCCCAGTGGTCTGGCGGTAAGGAGCACAGGCAGGGGCTTTGTTGAATTTTCTTGGAGTGCAGTGACTGGTGCGTCCGGCTATCAGGTGGAATATCGCAAAGCTAGCCAAAACACCTTCACTTCTGCTTCGGCTGATGGCACTAGTTTCCGAGTCTCTGACCTAGCGGGCGGAGAGCTTTCCTATCTAAGAGTTCGAGCAACCACTGACGCGGGTGCTACTAGGTTTAGCTCGATTGTTAGTGGAAGAGCTGCCTTGCTTCCACCAAGCGAGCCTCGGAACTTGAGCATTTCGGCAACTTCCAAGAACGCGATGGTTCTAAGCTGGTCCGCTCCTAGCTCTTTAGGTGGCGCAACCAGTATTCAGTATCAAGTTCAGATGCGAACAACGGGAAATTGGCAATCTATTCAAACCGGTCCGCAATCAAGCGTAAGCATTTCTGACCTCAGAATTCCACATTTCTTCCGTGTGATCGCGACCAATGAAGCAGGCTCCTCGGAGCCAACTACAGAGGTTTCATTTGACCCCAGCCGAGTCTTCGTAGTTTCAGAATTGGCTGCGACGGTTAGTGGCAGAGCTGTAGACATCTCATGGAATTCAGACGCCACTGCAAATACACAATTTGAAGTTAGGGTGATCCAAACAAACACGTCCCAGGTGATTAGGACACAACAAGTTACTGGTGCAAGTGTGCGGGTGGAGGGCTTACTTAGGTTCACTAATTACCGAGTTACCGTCACTCCGCTATCAGAGATTCGAGGAGTTGGACGCTCGCAAGACTTTGCCACTGCCGCGACAGCACCAGATGCCCCAAGAGCGCTTTCAACTGCAAAAGCCACCACCGGACACTTACTTAGATTCGCAGATCCGATTGACAATGGCGGATCTCCAATCACGGGTTATCGTTTGGAACAGCTCATCGATTCAACTTGGCAGTCTGTCCAGAATTTAACCAATCCAGAAGTGAACGTTGCTGATCCACTGAGGGGTCAAACTGCTGAGTATCGACTGGTGGCGATTAATTCTGTCGGCGAGTCCGTTCCAAGCAGTTCCTTGCGAGTTTCTACGCCAGCTCAAGTTTCCTCCGCACCGCAGTCGCTGACGATTGCCTTGGCTGAAGATGGAAGAGTGCGCCTGAATTGGCTTGCTCCGTCAGATGATGGTGGTGCGGCTGTTGGTCAGTACCGAGTAGAAACTCTTCGTGGAGAAATTTGGTCCCTGGTTACTGTTCTAAGCGGAACAAGCGTCTCTTTAGCTGCAATCGCCAAGGGAACCACAGCTAGCTTCCGGGTGGTTGCAGTAAATCGTGCTGGTTTCTCTGCGCCATCAAACTCTGTGTCTACCACGCGAGATAGGACTGTTCCATCTGGCGTGACTACGCTTTCAGCCACAGTTCGTGGTGAGCTTGTATCTCTAACCTGGAGACCAGTCACTGATAACGGCGGAAGTCCAATCACGGGCTACTTGCTGCAGGTCAAAAGTGGAAGTGATTGGGTAGCAGCGGCCGATAGCACCCTTCAAACTTCTATCGAACTTCCGCTGGGTGTTCCCGGTGAAGTGAGGATCTACCGAGTTCTGGCGATCAATGAGATTGGTGCTTCTTTATCTGGCAATGAGCGAAGCGTATCGACCCCTTTCAAACCGGCTTCTGCTCCTTTGAATTTCACCGCTGAGCTCGAGAGCACGCGAATCAAGTTGAGCTGGCAGTTACCTCAATCAACCGGTGGCAGCAGCATTCGCGGATATGTCATCAGCTCGTCAAGTGATGGAGTGAACTTCCGATCACTGCTGAGCACCACTAGCAATCAAATGCAAGTGTTTGTTTCAAATCCAATTCGTGGAAGGGCTGTGCATTATCGGATTCAGGCTGTAACGGTAGGTTTTGGAAATGGTGACGCGAGCCAGGCCATTCAGGTCACGATGCCAGCAGTCCCTGCAGCTGACCCAGTCAATTTGACTGCTCGCGTTCAAGCTGGAACCGGCATAGCTTTGACATGGTCGGCACCATCCAATGACGGAGGAGCTCCGGTTCAGGGCTATCGGGTTGAACTTCGAGATGGCAACAACTGGACACTACTTGGAGAAACCAGTTCTCTAAACTTTATGGCTCCTCTTGGTAAAGCTGGTGAAATGCTTTCCCACAGGGTTCTTTCACTGAACAGCGCCGGAGTATCGGCGGGAAGTGCAAGTGTGACAACACGCATGGGAGTTGCTCCAGCCACTGCGCCCCGACAAATATCTAGCACTTTGAGCATGGGTCGGCTGCAAATCTCCTGGTTGGCACCCGAAACCATGGGTGGAATTCTCACTCACTACGAAGTGCAGATTCTGGAGGGAACTGAATTCAAGCGGTTCACGTCCAGCCGAACAGCCAGTTTTGTGACTAGCCTCCCTGCACCGGGTAGCTCGATTACCTATCGAGTTTCTGCATACACAAACGCGGGACTTGGTGAATGGAGTGCACCTTTTACCTTCCAGTCACCAAAGTTAGTCCCAGCGGCTCCAAGCACTGTGTTTTTGCGTTCATCAGGCACTGTAAATAGTGTGAGCTGGCGAGTGTCTGGAGTAAACAACGGCGGTAGCCCGCTGCTACTAGCTGTTCTCTATCGAGAAGTAGATGGTCAATGGATCAAGGTGACAGAGGCCAGCGCTTCATCCGAAAACCTTCAGTTTGAGAACGTTGAATTTGGCCAAGTCCATCGGTACGTTCTTCGCTTCACCAACGAATTAGGAGAATCTGCAAACTCGAGCATTCAGACGCTACGTCATGCTGCTGTCCCGGCTGGTCCAGCTCGAAACTTGACCCTGACTGCGGAGGGATCTAGATTACGGCTGAGTTGGCAAGGGCCATCCTCGACAGGAGGCGCTGCCCCTAGCTTGGTTGATATTGAGTCCAGTGTTGATGGTCAAAGCTGGCGAAGAGTCACTTCGATGGCGTACACCGAAAGCACTTTGGTTAGCGCACCAGCGAAGGGCGCCCAAGTTAGCTACCGGGTAATCCTTAGGAACTCGGCTGGCAATTCAATGCCGTCCAATTCTGTTAGTTACCAAACTCCGAGAACTGCTCCCAGCGAAGCATTTGCAGTTACTGCCTACCGATCAGGTTCAAACGTTGGCTTTAGAGTAACTGCGCCTAGCGACTTCGGTGGTTACTCGAGTTTGAGCATGCGCATTGAGCTTCAAGGAACCCTAGCTTGGCAATCGAGTGAAGAGTTTGTCTTGGTAAGACCTGGCAGTACCACGGTTCACTTACTACCGCTGCCTGCTAATCGAGGAACTCACATGTATCGAGTGGTATTGGTGAATCCAAGTGGCGAAGTGGAAAGATCGGTGAGCTTCAGGTACTAGTTACCAGAAGACAGCAAGAATCACGTTTGTAAGCGTGAGAGCACCAATCGCGCCAAATACCGGTGTCTTGACTGAATCTTTCTTGCGGTTAACCATCACGAGCACGAGGATTACCAACGCGACAATTGACTTCACACCAATTTTCATGTGGTCAATTTCAAAGTCAGCACCCATGGCAATGCGGTACTCGGCAAGCCCAACCAACAAAAGACCAGTTATGAAAGTCGTCCAGGCTCCATGCACCATTGCTGGCACAACTTTTGCGAGCCCACCTCTCATGGCCTTCATTTGAGTGAGAAAGCCACCCAGCAAGGCAGCTAAACCTACGAAGTGTAGAACGATAAGTGAATTGCGTGCGAAATCGACTAGATCCATTTTTTCCTCCAGGCTTTCTAGCCTAAAGCAGGATGTTAAGTTAGCCTAGGCGCGCCATGGTCAGTGCTGCTTGAACAGCTTCTGCACCTTTGTCTTCTCGCGAATTAGCCAAACCTGCGCGGTTGAGAGCTTGCTGTTCATTGCTAACAGTTAGTAGCCCAAATCCAATCGGGACTTTGCGATTGATTTGAACCTGGGTTAATCCTTGGGTGGCGGCGTCACAGACATAGTCGAAGTGAGGAGTTTCACCTTGAATCACAACACCAAGAGCAATCACAACTTGAGCGCCTTTGCCGATTGCCTGTTCAGCAGCTAGGGGAAGCTCAAATGCTCCAGGCACTCGCCACAGCGTCACGTCAGTAGCGCCTGCTCGAGCGAGTTCTTTTCTTGCTCCGGCAATTAGTCCATCCATGATGATGGTGTGCCAAGAGGAGGCAATGATAAATACTTTTAGACCCTCGCCACTTACTTCAAGTTGCGGGGCACCGTTTCCGCTCATTACTTCAGATTAGCGGGAATCATGTGTCCCATGCGAGCTCGCTTGGCCTCTAGGTACCCCTTGTTCTGATCAGCTAGTCCTACGATTAGCGGAACAGTCTCGGTTACCTTGATGCCGGCATCTTCTAGATAGCGACGCTTAGCAGGGTTGTTGGTTAGAAGTCGGACAGTTTCAATTCCAAGGTCCTGCAAGATAGCAACGGCAGCGCCGTACTCTCTAGCTTCGCTTGGAAGCCCTAGAGCCAAGTTGGCATCGACAGTGTCGAGGCCTTTTTCTTGCAGTGCGTAAGCCTTAAGTTTGTTCAGTAGACCAATGCCGCGGCCTTCCTGACCGCGTAGGTAAATAACAACGCCACCATTTGAGTCAGCAGCGATGGCATCCAGTGCGCCTTCCAGCTGTGGACCGCACTCGCACTTTAGAGAGCCGAATGCTTCACCAGTGATGCACTCAGAGTGCATTCTGATTAGGGCTTCTTTTGGCCCTGGGTTGCCGGCGATGATTGCAACGTGGTCAGCAGTTGTCTGCACGTCGTAGTAGCCGCGAATTCTAAATTCACCGTGGGTGGTAGGCAGCTTTGCCTCAGCCTCGAACCGAATTCGGTTTTGGCTATATTTCCGCTCAGGGGAGCGCTTCTCCAGGTGGTCCCGAAGGTGGGAAATGGTACTCATAGGTAAGTTAAACCTCTGGGCCAGGGCAAATAATTCCCCCGATTTCATCATTGTTCCGTCGTCATTGACCAGTTCCGCCATCAGCCCAACAGGCTCCAAATTGGCTAGTTCTAGCAGATCTACGGCTGCTTCGGTGTGACCTGCGCGCTCAAGGACCCCTCCGAGTCTTGACCTCAGAGGCAGAACATGGCCGGGTCTGATCAAGGATTGAGGTTTGGAGTGGGGGTCGGCCAGGACTCGGGCCGTATTGGCTCGTTCGGCCGCTGAGATTCCGGTGGAGGTGCGATTGGCTGCATCAACGCTCACCGTGTAGGCGGTGTTGTGAGGATCTTCGTTGTTGATCCACATCAGGGGAAGTTCTAACTGATTAGCTTTCTGCTCTGACATTGGTGCACAAAGAAAACCTGAGGTGTAGCGAACCATCCAGGCCACCCACTCTTCGGTGGCAAACTGGGCAGCGATTATGGCATCGCCTTCGTTCTCTCTATCCTCGTCATCGGTGATGATGACAGGCTTTCCTTCGCGCAGCGCTTGAAGAACTTCTTCAATGCTGCTGTATTTGATACTCACTTACTCTCCATTAGTTTTTCTACATGCTTGGCTAGAACATCTGCTTCAACGTTTACCTTGTCGCCGGGGTTTTTGTAACCCAGCGTGGTTACTTTTAGCGTCTCTGGAATCAAAGAAACTGCAATCACATCATCGGCAATGTCGTTCACAGTCAGGGAGATTCCATCTAAAGTGATGGAACCTTTGTGAACCACATATTTCATCAGTTCCTTCGGCAGACGAATCTTTACCCAGTCCCAGTTGTCGCTTTTTTCGCGCGAGACTACTTCGCCAACGCCATCAACGTGACCCTGAACAATGTGACCACCAAAACGCGTCGCCGCACTCATAGCGCGCTCCAGGTTGATGGGGTCGCCAACCTTAACGCCATCCAGACTGGAGCGTCGAATGGTCTCGAGCATGACATCAGCTGTGAAGCCATTCTCATCAATTTCAATTGCAGTTAGGCATGTGCCGGAGCAGGAAATTGAATCTCCGCGCTTTAGGTCTGAGAGCACACCCTTGCAGGCAATGGTTAGGCGAATAGCATCTGGCTGTTTCTCGATTGCTGCTACTTTTCCTAGTTCTTCAATAATTCCTGTAAACATTTATCTCCTTGCCCTAATGAATAGGTCTTCTCCGAGCAGTTTTTGCTCGGTAATTCTCAGTTTTAGTGCCTCGCTCATCCCTGGAATCCCAAGGTCATTGATAGCTAGCCTGGGTCCGCCCAACAGCAGGGGAGCGAGATAGATGATGAATTCATCAACCAGGTTGTTGCGAATGAACTCGGAGACAATCTTTGATCCACCCTCAACTAGCAAATGTTTCACTTCTCGCTTTGTTAGCTCATCCAAGACAACCTGCGGATTGCGGGCTCGAATTTGAATAGTGGCAGCTTTGTCATTGAAGATTCGTCTGTCGCTAGAGATTTCTCTTTCTCCCATTACAACTCTCAGTGGTTGGTGAGCGTAGTAGTTTCCAGTTCGATCGCGAGCTGTGAGCTCAGGGTCATCAGCCAGCACGGTTCCAGTTCCAACCAAGATGGCATCAACGTCTCTGCGCAAATCATGGGCATCTTGTCTTGACTCTTCGCCTGAAATCCATTTACTGCTGCCGTCCGCAGCTGCAATCCGACCGTCGAGTGAACTTGCCCACTTTAGAGTGACAAACGGTCTGGCGAGTTGTTTGGCGGTTAGCCAAACTCTCGCTTGCTCTTTTGCTTTTTCTCGAAGTACACCCTCGATAACCTCAACACCATTGTCGCGAAGTCTTTGTGCACCACCAGCTGATTCATTACCAGGGTCTTTGATTGGAAAAACCACTCTGCTGATTCCTGCGTCGATGAGAGCTTGAGCGCACGGGCCAGTTCGACCAAAGTGATTGCAGGGTTCGAGTGTCACGACTGCGGTGTAACCGGGAGCAAACGGGTAAGAAATAGAACGCTTTAGATCTTCGATTGCCATGACCTCTGCGTGTGCAGTGCCAGCGCCTTTGTGATATCCCTCTGCAACGATTCGACCCTCTTGATCCAAAATCACGGCGCCAACTTGCGGGTTCACGCCCCAGGCTGGTCCAAGCAGGGCAAGTTCGAGGGAGCGCTGCATAGCGCTCTCTAGATGTTTTAGCTGCATCTTGCCCTTCCTGTGCACGAGGATCGGGGCAAGCAGAATTAGGGGTCGCGCGCGCGACCCTATCGTTCTTCTCCCATCCGGACTCTAACCGTCGGTTTCGGAATTTCACCGAATCAACCGCCTGAAGCTGCGCAGCTGGGGGCTGCGTTTCCAGTCGGGTCGCGGACTTTAACCGCCGGTTCAGATTTTCACTGACCCCGAAGAACTGTGCACTTGTAACAATACCCGCATGGGGCAAATAATTCCGCCCTAGTGTTTTGGCGGGATAAAGCCCACTTTTTCGTGGACGTTCTGCAGGGTTTGCTCGGCAAGCTCGTTAGCCCTAGCGGCTCCTTGGGCGAGCAGCTTATCCAGCTCAGCCTTGTCGGCCAGCAGGTCTTGAGCTCTTGAGCGGATTGGGGCTAGAGCTGAAACAATGACGTCCGCCAATTCTGATTTGAGGTCGCCATAACCCTTGCCACTAAATCGCTGCTCGAGTTCCATGATGGCATCACCTGTGATGGCCGAGTAGATACCGAGAAGATTGGAAACACCTGGCTTGACATCTCTGTCGAATCTGATTTCACCATCGGTGTCAGTTACTGCACTCTTGATCTTCTTAGTAATGACGGAGTCTTCATCCAGGATGTTGATTAGGCCCTTGGGGTCTTCCGCTGACTTTGACATTTTTGAAGTTGGTTCTTGCAAGTCGTAGATTTTTGCGGTCTCTTTGAGAATGTGAGCTTCTGGCACAACGAAAGTGTCACCGAATCTTGAGTTGAAGCGCATTGCTAAATCTCTGGTTAGCTCCAGGTGTTGTCTTTGATCTTCGCCAACCGGAACGCTCTTTGGTTGATATAGAAGAATGTCGGCTGCTTGCAGAATTGGATAGGTGAAGAGTCCGACCGAGCTACTCTCAGCTCCGCCTTTTTGACTCTTATCTTTGAACTGTGTCATGCGCGAGGCTTCACCAAAACCAGTTATGCAGTTAAGCACCCAGGCGAGTTGGGCGTGGGCAGGAACATGCGACTGAACGAAGAGTGCTGATTTGCTTGGATCAATGCCAGCGGCTAGATATTGAGCAGCCGTGCGCCGAGTGTTCTCAGCGAGTTCCTTGGGGTCTTGCGGAACGGTGATGGCGTGCAGATCAACAATCACGTAGTAGGCCTGGTAGTCATCCTGCATTGCAACCCATTGCTTGAGAGCTCCAAGATAGTTACCCAGGTGAAGGCTGGCTGCCGATGGCTGCATGCCACTGAGTAGATTTGGTTTAGCCATCACTTCACCTCAAGTTTGTAATCGACTATGACTGGTGAGTGGTCGGTCCACCTGTCGTCATAGCTCTTTGCTCTATCAACTCGATAATTCTGCCCCAGTGCTGCCAGCTTTGGGGTGGCAAGCTGATAATCAATTCGCCAACCAGCGTCGTTATCAAAGGCTTTGCCTCGAAATGACCACCAGGTGTAGGGACCAGGCTTGCCCGGGTGTGCTTTTCTTCCAATATCGACCCAGCCCTGCTTGGCAAAGTCATCAAAGTACACGCGCTCCTCTGGCAGAAAACCCGCTGACTTTAGGTTGCCTTTCCAGTTTTTGATGTCAAGTTCGGTGTGGCCCACGTTTAGATCGCCCACCACCAGAGCCAGTTCTTGCTTCTTGATCAGCTGACCCATTCTCTGTTTCATGGCGGCTAGAAATTTGTATTTTTCAACCTGCTTTGGAGTGTCGGCTTCTCCGGAGTGGACATAGCAGGAGACCACAGTTAGTAACCCAGCTGCTGTCTCAATGTCAACTTCTATCCAGCGGCCTGCTGAATCAAACTCGTCTGGACCAATGTCAGTTCTAAATTTCTTGATCGGAATTCTGCTCATCACCGCAACGCCAGCTCTGCCTTTGGCAGATGCTTCGTGTTCTGCAATGAACCAGCCATCACCCAATGGACCGTCTTTGCTAGCTAGCTTGGCTAGCTCTCCGGTTGGTGCTCTTACTTCCTGCAAGCAGACGATGTCAGGTTTGGCTTTCTTCAGCCAATCGGCCATTCCGTTTCTACTGGCAGCACGGATTCCATTGACGTTGACAGTTGCGATTTTTAGCACGTAACAAACTTAGCTATAGCAAGGCGTATAGCTCGTTGCCACGAACCTCAATGGTTATTTTTCTAAGTGCAGTTTCTGCAGGCCCACGCTCAGGTTCCCCTGAGTCGGTGTTAAATCTTGCGCCGTGGCAGGTGCAGGCAATTTGGCCATCTTGCACACCGCTAACGATGCACCCTTGGTGAGTACAGGAGGCGTTGAATGCTCGATACTGATCTTGTTTAGGGTGAGTTACCAAAATCGTTAGTTCTTCATCCAGCATGATCTTTTTGCCGGTGCCCACTGGAATCTCATCGGTGGTGCCAATCAGAATCTCACCTGATAGTTCTGAGGGTGCCTGATCAACGCTGGCTGCTGGGGGAGAGGTTTCGGTAACTGGGGTATCTGCCGCACACGCAGCAAGCGCGATGGTGGATGTGGCAGCTAGGGAGCCTGCGAGGACGGTTCTGCGATTTAGAGTCATGAGAATCTAAACCGAATTCCTTGCTATGCCCTTCCCTTCAGAATGGCCTGCTTAACCTCAGCAATTGCCTTAGTGACTTCAATTCCACGAGGGCAGGCCTCGGTGCAGTTGAAGGTGGTGCGGCAACGCCAGACACCTTCTTTATCGTTCAGTATGTCCAGTCTCACCTCAGCACCCTCATCACGGGAGTCAAAGATGAAGCGGTGGGCATTAACAATTGCAGCTGGGCCGAAGTATTGACCATCAGTCCAGAACACTGGGCAGGAGGTGGTGCAGGCTGCACACAAAATGCACTTAGTTGTGTCGTCATAGCGAGCACGGTCCTCTGGAGACTGCAGACGCTCCCGCTTTGGCTTATCGTTTGCCATCAAGAACGGGTTGATGTCGCGGTAAGCCTGGTAGAACGGGTTCATGTCGACAATCAAGTCTTTTTCGACTGGTAAACCCTTGATTGGTTCGATGTAGATCGGCTGAGAAAGATCTAGGTCCTTGATAAGGGTCTTACAGGCAAGACGGTTACGACCGTTGATGCGCATCGCGTCAGAACCACAAACACCGTGAGCGCAGGAGCGACGGAAAGTTAGAGATCCATCAATTTCCCACTTCACCTTGTGCAGGGCATCCAGGACTCGATCAGTGCCATACATCTCAATGTCGTAGTCAACCCACTTTGCTTCGCTGTCAACCTCTGGGTCGAATCGACGAATCATCAAAGTGACTTTGAGGCTTATAACCTCAGCAATTGCCTTGTCTGCCATTAGTACTTACGCTCCATCGGCTGGTAGTTGGTAATCACAACCGGTTTCCAATCAATCTTGATTGGTGTTCCAGTTTTCTTATCAACCTTGTCCTGCAGGTAGGCCATGGAGTGAACCATGAACTTCTTGTCGTTACGGTCTGGGTAATCCTCACGCAGGTGAGCGCCACGGCTCTCTCGGCGCTCGCGGCAAGCTACTACTGTCACCTCAGCAAGATCTAGCAAGAAACCAAGTTCAACCGCTTCTAGTAGATCTGTGTTGAAGCGCTTTCCTTGATCCTGGATTGAAATGTTTTCGTAGCGCTTTCTAAGCTCTGCAATCTTTGCTAGCGCTTCATTCAAGGTTTCTTCTGTTCGGAAAACCTGGGCATTTTTGTCCATGGTGTCCTGCAGTTCCTTGCGAAGTTGAGCCACTTTTTCTTTTCCGTTGGCAGCGCGAACCTTGTTTAACATCGAGATCACATCTTGAGCTGCGTTCTCTGGCATCGGAACCTGCTTGGCCTTCTTGGCATACTCAACTGCGTAGCGACCAGCACGCTTACCAAACACGTTGATGTCCAGCAGGGAGTTGGTTCCGAGGCGGTTTGCTCCGTGGACTGAGACACAGGCACACTCACCTGCTGCATACAGACCTGGAACAACAGTGTCGTTATCGCTGAGCACTTCGGCCTTGATGTTGGTTGGAATTCCACCCATGGCATAGTGAGCGGTTGGGAACACAGGTACTGGCTCCGTGTAAGGCTCAACACCGAGGTAGGTTCTTGCAAACTCTGTGATGTCTGGCAGCTTCGCATCAATTACTGCTGGCTCTAGGTGAGTTAGATCTAACAGCACGTAGTCCTTATTCGGACCTGCTCCTCTTCCTTCTCTAACCTCATTCGCCATCGCTCTAGCTACCATGTCGCGAGGCGCTAGGTCTTTGATGGTTGGTGCGTAGCGCTCCATAAAGCGCTCACCCGATGCGTTACGAAGAATGCCACCTTCACCACGGGCTGCTTCACTGAGAAGAATTCCCAAACCGGCCAGGCCGGTTGGGTGGAATTGGTAAAACTCCATGTCCTCTAGCGGAATGCCACGGCGGTATGCAATCGCAACACCATCACCGGTTAGGGTGTGTGCATTTGAAGTGGTCTTGTAGATCTTTCCAAAGCCACCTGTTGCAAAAACAATCGACTTTCCAGCAAAGACGTGAATGTCACCGGTAGCAAGTTCGTAAGCAACTACACCAGCTGGCTTGCCTTCATTCATGACAAGATCCAGCACGTAATACTCGTTGAAGAACTCAATTCCCATCTTCACGCAAGTTTGGTAAAGGGTTTGCAAAATCATGTGGCCGGTGCGGTCTGCTGCATAACAGCTTCTTCTTACTGGTGCTTTTCCATGATCACGGGTGTGGCCACCAAATCTTCTTTGGTCAATCTTTCCGTCTGGAGTTCTGTTGAAGGGAAGGCCCATGTTCTCCAGGTCAATCACTGCATCAACTGACTCTTTTGCCAAAATCTCAGCAGCGTCCTGGTCAACCAGGTAGTCACCACCCTTGACCGTGTCGAAAGTGTGCCACTCCCAGCTGTCCTCTTCCACGTTGGCAAGTGCTGCTGCCATTCCTCCCTGCGCAGCACCGGTATGACTACGGGTAGGGAACAACTTAGAAATCACAGCGACGTTGGCGTTTGGACCTGCTTCAATGGCAGCGCGCATTCCTGCACCACCAGCTCCAACGATTACAACATCGTGCGAGTGATAAATGACATTCTCAGAATTAGTCAATTTTCTCTTTCTTAGTTGACAGGACAGAACGAAGGCAAAAGCTCTACGGCGGCGCCAGCAGGGCATGGGTCAAATGTGAAAATCACTAAAGTTCCAAGCAGAACCAAAAGTCCACACACCGCCCACAGAATTGTGATTAGTGACTTGCGAACTGTTTCATGCTCGGCGTAGTCGTTAACAATTGTTCGCATTCCGTTAGTGCCGTGAATCATTGCAAGCCAAAGCATCGCAAGATCCCAAACCTGCCAAAACGGATCTGCCCATTTACCTGCGACGAATGCAAAGTCAATTGCCTTGATGCCTTCGCCAACTACCAGGTTGGAGATTAAGTGTGTGAAAACCAAAACAATAAGTAGCGGACCGGACACTCGCATGAATAGCCAGCCATACTTTTCCCAGTTGGCTTGCTTCTTGGTTCTTGGTGAGTTTGGAGTTTCGATAATTACGGCCATCATTACTCCCCGAATACTCTCGCTAGATGAACCGGCGTGAAGGCGGCTACCAGAACAATCGTGATAGCCATCACTGCCCAAAACATCAGGGCCTGGAACTTGGTTCCCTTAGACCAGAAATCAACCGCAATCACTCGCAAGCCGTTTAGGCCATGAAACAAAATTGCTCCCACTAATCCGAGCTCGGCAACGCCAACGATTGGAGTTTTATATGACTCGATAACAACGTTGTATGCCTCTGGGCTTACGCGCACGAGAGCTGTATCGAGAATGTGAACTAGCAGGAAGAAAAAGATCCCAACACCGGTAATTCGGTGCAGGACCCAAGACCACATGCCAACCCGACCTCTATACAAGGTTCCGGCAGGGATAGTTGCCAATCTGGCCTCCATTTGGTGGGGAAAGTCCTCACTAGTGTAACTGAGGGCAAGCTAGCCTTTTGTTATCGAGGCATAACATCTAGGGTTAGTTAGCGATGTCTTCAAATTCAGCGAATTTTTATGCAGTGATCCCAGCTGGCGGAATTGGTTCCAGGCTCTGGCCACTCTCGCGCGCTGCCGCACCTAAGTTCTTGCACGACCTGACCGGAAGTGGTCAAACCCTCCTGCAGGACACCTGGGATCGACTTTTGCCAATAGCTGGCGAGAAGATCATGGTGGTCACCGGCGACATTCATGCCGAGGCTGTTAGAGACCAACTGCCACATCTTCAAAACAGCAATCTGGTCCTAGAGCCCTCACCCCGTGATTCCACTGCGGCCATCGCCCTGGCAGCAGCCATCTTGAATAAGCGTCAACCCGGGGTAATCATCGGATCTTTTGCTGCAGACCACGTTGTTTTGGACCAAAAGAAGTTTGAAGAAGCTGTGGCTGAGGCGATTGAAGTTGCCCAGGGTGACCGAATTGTCACCATCGGGATCAAACCAACCGAACCTTCGGTGGCGTTTGGATATATAAGGAAGGGCGAGCGTATCTCTACCTCCGCCTGCACCGTGCTGGAGTTTATTGAGAAGCCGGATATTCAGACCGCTCGCAAGTATGTTGAAAGTGAAGAGTACTTCTGGAATGCCGGAATGTTCATTGCCAAGGCTGAACTAATCCTGGAGATTCTCAAAGCCACTCAACCAACTCTTTATAAAGGTGTAATTGAAATTGCCGAGAGCTGGGATAGTGATTCTAGAAAAAACGTAATGGATCGTATTTGGCCAACTCTTACCAAAATTGCAATCGATTATTCGGTTGCAGAACCTGCCGCTCAGCAAGGAAAAGTTGCAGTGGTGCCGGCCCAGTTTGAGTGGCACGACGTTGGAGACTTTGCTGCAATCTCTGAACTTCAAGCTCAAGGTCAACGTGGGCAACTTTCTGTTTTGGGTTCTGCTCGTGTTCTCACTGATTCATCAAGTGGGATCATCGTCAGCGACACCGGAAGGCTAGTTGCCTTGATTGGCCTAGAAGACGTGATTGTTGTGGACACCGCAGACGCTCTTTTAGTGACAAGTAAGCAGCACGCCCAGAAGGTTAAGAGCCTGGTTGAGTCACTTCGGCAGTCTGGTCACTCCGAACTTTTGTGATTATCTCGGATTGGTAAAGCTGAGCGTCCGCGCGAGTCGAGGCAAGTCCAGCGAGTAGAGTTGAGGCAATCCGGCATCAAAAGTGCCATTTCATCTATTCAGGAGGAAACCTTGAAGCTAAAGAATGCATCAGCGGCATTCGCTCTACTGGGTGCTTCAGCCCTAGTTCTATCTGGCTGTGCGACTGCACCAGCAGAAGAGGAAACTGCAGCCCCAACAATCGACTACACAGCTTGCGCCGTCTCTGACGAGGGAAGCTGGAATGACAAGTCGTTCAACGAGTCTGTATACGACGGACTACTACAGGCACAGAGCCAACTCGGTGTTCAGATTGCTGACGCAGAGTCAAACTCCGCTGAAGACTTCGCACCAAACCTACAGGCCATGGTTGACCAGGGCTGCGACATTACTTTCGCAGTTGGCTTCAATCTTGTAGCTGACGTAAACGCAGCTGCTGCTGCTAACCCAGATGTTCAGTTCGTCACCATTGACGGCTGGTCAGAAGGAAACGCAAACCTAAAGCCAGTTGTTTACAACATGGCAGAGTCAAGCTACCTAGCTGGTTACCTAGCTGCTGCTTACTCAACCACCAAGGTAATTGGTACCTACGGTGGTCTACAGATCCCTGCAGTTACTGACTTCATGGACGGCTTCTACTTCGGAGCACAGGCATGGTCAAAGGAGACTGGTACTCCAATCAAGGTTGTTGGTTGGGATGCAGTAGCACAGACTGGTCAGTTCATCGGTGACTTCGTTCCAAACTCTGGAACTTCAAAGTCCATCGCAGCTGCACTTGTTAACGAAGGTGCCGACGTAATCTTCCCAGTAGGTGGAGACCAGTTCGGTGCTGTTTCTGAAGCGATCAAGGAAGCTGGCGTTGCCGGTGTAATGATCGGTGTTGACAAGGACATTGCTCTAACCAGCCCAGAGTACGCAGACATGGTTCTGACCTCAGCTGAGAAGAGAATGACCAACGCTGTTTACGACATCATTGCTGAGCTATCAGCTGGTGGCGCATTCAACGGAGACCCATATGTCGGAACTTTGGCAAATGGTGGTACCGGTCTGAGCCCACTTTACGACTTCGAGTCGAAGGTTGACGCAGCGGTTCTAACCCGTCTAGCAGAGCTAGAGGCTGGAATCATTGCTGGCGAGATTAACCCAAAGGCCTAATCTAGCCAAATAGCAGTAAAGGGGAGGGCCGCGGATTTCTCCGCGGCCCTTCTTTTTGCGAAGATAGAGTATTCGCACGAAGGGGTGCCAGTTGAAACTTGAACTGCGCGGAATTACTAAGCGCTTTGGAACACTAGTAGCTAATGATTCGATCAATCTGGTTGTAGAGCCAGGACAGATTCATGCGCTGCTGGGAGAAAATGGCGCCGGCAAATCAACGTTGATGAATGTTCTTTACGGACTTTATCAAGCAGATGCTGGTGAAGTTTTATTAGATGGCGTAAAGCAATCCTTCTCAGGCCCTGGCGACGCAATGGCAGCCGGTATCGGCATGGTCCACCAGCACTTCATGCTTATACCCGTTTTCACCGTTGCAGAAAATGTTGCACTCGGTCACGAACCAACCGGCATTCTTGGATCATTAGATCTTGAAGCGGCCCGCAAGCGGGTAATTGAGATTTCCGAAAAGTTCGGTTTCAACGTTGACCCAGATGCTTTGGTGGAAGATCTGCCAGTTGGTGTTCAGCAGCGAGTCGAAATTATCAAGGCGCTATCGCGCGATGCCAGGGTTCTGGTTTTAGATGAGCCAACTGCTGTGCTCACCCCACAAGAAACTGATGAGCTGATGCTCATCATGAAGCAGCTAGCAAAGAGCGGTACTTCAATCGTCTTCATCACCCACAAACTTCGTGAAGTGAAGGAAGTTGCCGACATCATCACGGTGATTCGTTTGGGCAAGGTCGTGGGTGACGCCAAGCCGGATGCCTCAACCTCCGAGCTTGCTTCGATGATGGTTGGCCGTGAAGTCGAGTTGACCGTTGATAAAAAAGCTGTTGCCGCGGGTGATGTGGTTTTGAAGGTCGAGAACATTTCTGTTCTTGACGATCGCTTCCAGCGCGCAGTCGATGGAATCTCTTTTGAGGTTCATGCTGGTGAGATTCTCGCCTTCGCCGGAGTTCAGGGCAACGGTCAAACTGAGCTTGCAGAAGCACTCGTTGGTCTGCGTTCCACCTTGACTGGCTTTGGGAAAATCACCCTGAAGGGCCAAGACATAACTGATCGAAGTGTCCGAAGAAGATTGGATGCCGGAATTGCCTACATTCCGGAAGATCGCAAGACCGACGGCCTTGTCTCGGAGTTTTCAATTGCTGAAAACCTAATGATCAATGCTTCTTACAAATCCAGATTCACATCAGGACCGAACATCAATTTTTCCTCCAGACGCGACATCGCGAATCAATTGGTGAAGGAATTCGACGTTAGAACGCCTTCTGCCGATACCCCTGCTGGCAAGCTTTCGGGCGGAAATCAGCAGAAGGTGGTTGTAGCCAGAGAGCTGTCTCGCAACGTGGATCTTTTGATTGCATCGCAACCAACTCGCGGTGTTGACGTGGGATCAATTGAGTTTATTCACGAGCGCATTGTTGCTGAGCGCGATGCTGGCAAGGCTGTGATTTTGATATCCACTGAGTTAGACGAAGTTCTTTCGTTAGCTGACCGAATTGCAGTTATGTATCGCGGAAAGATTGTCGGAATTGTTGGTCCGACCACCTCTCGTGAACAATTAGGAAAGATGATGGCTGGAGTAAGCGCATGAGCGAAGAAAACCGTTGGTCTCAAGCCCTGAAGGAAATTCTTTCAGGCAGCTTTACCAGAACAGTCCTTTCAATCATTCTTGGCTTCTTGGTCGGCGCTGCGTTCATGATTGCGTCCAATAAGGAGTTCATCGAATCCTTGGGCTACATTCTTTCAAGACCTGGCGATGCTCTCGGAGCGGCAGTTTCGGTAGTGAGCGAGGGTTATGGTGCTTTGTTCCGCGGAGCGATTTTCAATGCCGAAGCAGAAACATTTGAGCGAGCAATTCGTCCGATGACAGAAACTCTGCGTCTAGGTGCTCCTCTAATCTTGGCAGGACTTGGACTTGGTCTAACTTTCCGAGTTGGAATGTTCAACATTGGTGGTACTGGTCAGCTGATTACGGGAATGATTTTTGCGACATTTGTTGCTACGCGCCTTGAGCTTCCTTTTGTTCTGCACGTTCTTGTTGCAATCATTGCTGCAGTAATTGGTTCGACAATGCTCGGAGCACTGGTTGGATACCTAAAAGCCAGAACAGGTGCACATGAAGTAATTCTGACCATCATGTTCAACTACATAATGCTTTACTTCTTTACTTTCTTGCTTCGCGATCCAATGCTGTTGGGTGAAGAGAGAGCCACTGGTAATCCAAAGGCTGATCCAGCTGCAGAGACAGCGCTGCTGCCTAGATTGCTAGGCGATGAGTATGCGTTGCACTATGGAATTCTTATCGCACTGATTGCGGTGGTTGTTTACTGGTGGTTGATGGAGCGATCCACCATTGGCTTTAGATTGCGAATGGTTGGCTACAACCCAGATGCTGCTAGAACCGCTGGAGTGAGCGTTGAGAGAACCTACATTTTGGCGATGGGGCTTTCCGCGGCGTTTGTTGGTCTAGCTGCCGCCAATCAAGCACTAGGTGTTTCAATTGGTGTCACTCCTTCCGCTCACGCCAACATTGGTTTTGATGCAATTACGGTTGCTCTGCTTGGAGGCTCAAATGCTCCCGGTATTTTGCTAGCAGGGTTACTCTTTGGTGCCTTCAAGGCGGGAGCACCATCGATGCAGGTGCTTGGTGTCTCGCCCGAAGTTCTGGGAATTGTGCAGGGAGCAATCGTTCTGTTCATCGCGGCGCCGCCGCTGATCAGGGCGCTGTTCAGATTGCCGCCCGGGCAAACCACTAACGCATTGGGAGCAATTCGAGATCGACTGCTTAGAAGAGGAGGTGCCAAATGACAATCACCGAATTAGCAAAAGAAGAGCGGGTTGGATTTAAGTCCCCTGCGGTAATGGGATTCGTTGGTGCAGTAGTGATGCTGTTTTTTGGAATCTTAGGTCGAGAAGGTGAAGTAGCTTTCGAAATCTCACGCCGAAATGATGTTATTCAGGTTCCTGCGATACCGGTTGACTCCTCAACTCTCGGTATCTTCTCTGGAGTTCTAATGCTGGCAATTGCTGGCTATTCACTGTCCCGCTCACTCAAGAACCTAAGAACTCCCATTTGGTTGTCTTCAATTTATGGCCTCATTGGTGTTATAGCTCTGCTTGGTTGGTTGGCTGCTGGTGCTGCGGTGCCGATTGCATTTATTGCTGGCACAGCGCTGGTTTTGGCGGTGCCAATCATGCTCGGTGCAATGGGCGGCATCATGTGTGAGCGTGTCGGTGTTACCAACATTGCCATTGAGGCTCAGCTACTAACCGGTGCCTTTATGGCGGCTGTTGTCTCATCTATAACGGACAACTTCCTATTCGGTTTGTTCTCAGCAATGATTGGCGCGGCTTTGGTGTCGATGGTGCTAGCTGTTTTCGCAATCAAGTATTTGGCGCAGCAGATCATTGTTGGAGTGGTGCTAAACGTTCTAATGATTGGAATCACAAACTTCCTTTACCAGCAGTGGCTGACAGAGGATGGCGAGAACGTGAACTTCCCTGGCACCATGGATATCATCCGCATTCCGTTCCTCTCAGACATCCCGATTATCGGGCCAGTTCTGTTTGAGAACAGAATCACTGTCTTCTTGGCATTGATCATCGTTCCTACTCTTTACTTTGTTTTGTTCAAGTCAAAACTGGGCCTTCGAGCAAGGGCTGTCGGAGAACACCCGCTAGCAGCTGACACAGTTGGAATCAATGTCGGTCGCACTCGTTTTTGGTGGGTGACGATTGGTGGAATGTCGGCTGGTCTTGGCGGTGCTGCTCTAACGATTGGCAACGCAGGAGCATTTGGTCGAGAGATGTCTGGTGGATTTGGATTTATCGCACTTGCTGTGGTGATCCTTGGCCGCTGGCACCCAATCTCAGCTGCGCTAGCAGCTCTGCTTTTCGGTTTCTCAATTATTTTGAGAGTCTGGGCAAATCAGGTTAGCCCGGGCATTCCAACGGACTTCATCACCATGGTTCCCTACATCGTCACAATCATCGCGGTGGTTGGTTTCGTGGGACAATCCAGGCCGCCCAAGGCTTTGGCTGTTCCATATACAAAGGGATAGTTATGGAAATTGATTGGAAACAACTAACTGCGGTTGCTACCACTGCCATGGAGAAGGCCTATGCGCCTTATTCGAATTTTCCGGTTGGTGCAGCGGCACTTACTGAAGATGGTCGAATAATCTCTGGCTGCAACGTTGAAAACGCTTCTTACGGAATCGGGCTCTGCGCAGAGTGTTCGCTAGTTAGTGAACTGTTCAGAACTGGCGGTGGAAAGCTGGTTGCTTTTGCGTGTGTCGATGGGAAGGGTCAGCCTCTAATGCCGTGTGGTAGATGCCGTCAGCTTTTGTTCGAGCACTCAGCGGATGGCATGCTGCTCCAAACAATTAGTGGAATCAAAACCATCAATGAAGTGTTGCCAGATGCCTTTGGTCCTAAGGATCTGCAGAAATGAGCTACTCAGCAGTAGAGCTGATTATCAAAAAGAGAGAAAAGGGCCAGCTTTCTACCGAAGAAATCGACTGGCTAATTTCCTCCTATACCTCAGGCCACGTCGCTGATGAACAAATGTCGGCAATGGCAATGGCAATTTTGCTCAACGGCATGGATCGCAGAGAAATCCTTGACCTAACCATGGCAATGATTGCATCAGGGGAAAGACTTGATTTTTCGTCTTTGGATGCCAAGACCGCGGATAAGCATTCAACCGGAGGCGTGGGAGACAAGATAACTCTCCCACTCGCCCCACTGGTTGCTTCCTATGGAGTTGCAGTTCCTCAGCTAAGTGGTCGCGGTTTGGGTCACACTGGCGGAACACTGGACAAGCTAGAAGCTGTTCCAGGTTGGCGAGCAGCCCTCTCCAACGAGGAGATGTATCAGCAACTCAAAGAAGTCGGAGCTGTGATTTGTGCGGCTGGCAGTGGTTTGGCGCCGGCCGATCGCAAGCTTTATTCACTTCGCGATGTGACTGGAACCGTTGAGGCAATTCCACTAATTGCTTCATCCATCATGAGTAAGAAAATTGCTGAGGGAACATCCGCTCTAGTGCTAGACGTCAAAGTTGGCAGCGGCGCATTTATGAAGACACTAGAGCGGGCCACGGAGCTGGCGAATGTCTTGGTTCAGATTGGTAATGACGCAGGAGTCAAGACATCCGCTTTACTAACTGACATGTCAACACCTCTTGGCAAAAAGATTGGCAATGCCCTCGAGGTCGAGGAATCAATTGAGGTTCTCTCTGGCGGAGGACCAGCAGATGTGATTGCAATAACTGTTGAGCTGGCTCGAGAAATGCTTGCTCACAGTGGAATTACAGATGTTGATCCAGCCGAGAACTTGCGAAATGGCAAGGCCATGGACAAGTGGAATCAAATGATTTCTGCCCAAGGTGGAGATCCGACAGCCGAGCTGCCCAAGGCTAAACACTCCACAGTTATTTCTGCCGAGGGGTCAGGTTTCATCAGCAAGCTTGACGCTCTTTCCATCGGAATTGCCTCCTGGCGTTTAGGAGCTGGGCGCGAGAGAAAAGAAGATGCGGTTCAGTTTGGCGCAGGCGTGGAACTCCATGCCCAACTGGGTGATCGGATTGAAAAAGGCCAGCCCCTACTTACGCTTTTCTCTGACGCCCCTGAGAAATTTGCCAGGGCCGAGGAAGCGCTAGCTGGCGCGGTGGAGTACTCTGAGAAAGCGCCTATGGAGAGAAAGTTCGTCCTGGGCAAAGTCAGTTAGGAATGCCTTGGATATCCAATCTCTTCCCAAAATCTCTCTCCATGATCATCTAGATGGCGGACTAAGGCCACAGACCATTGTTGAGTTGTCGGAATCAATTGGCCACAAACTTCCAAAATCAAACGCAACAGAACTTGCAATCTGGTTCTCTGAGCAATGCAACTCCGGATCATTGGTCAAGTATCTGGAAACCTTTGAGCACACGGTCGCTGTTATGCAGAACTACGAGGGACTTGAAAGAGTTGCCTACGAATCTGTTTTGGATCTGGCGATGGAAGGGGTCATTTATGGAGAACTGCGCTGGGCTCCTGAACAGCACCTCAATTCAGGCCTGAGCTTAGATCAAACAGTTGAAGCTGTTCAAGATGGCTTAGAACGTGGAATGGAAGAGGTTGCCAATCGAGGCGGCTTCATCCGGACCGGTCAAATAATCACAGCAATGCGCCATACCGATCGAAGTCTCGAGATAGCGGAGTTGGCGGTTCGTCACCGCAACAACGGCGTAGTCGCATTTGATATTGCGGGACCAGAAAAAGGTTTTCTGCCTTCCAGGCACAAGGTCGCTTTTGATTACCTCGCATCGGAGCTGTTCCCGGTGACTGTTCACGCCGGTGAGGCCGATGGAATTGATTCAATCAAGGATGCGATCATCAGTGGAAGAGCAATTCGACTTGGCCATGGTGTTCGACTAATTGAGGACATAATGTTTTCAAGAACTGAGGGAGACACTGACCTAGTAGTTCTAGGTCCAGTGGCCCAATGGGTGCATGATCGTGAGATTGCGCTTGAACTGTCACCATCATCCAATTTACAAACCGGTGCGTTTGCAATGATGGGTGAGAGCATGTCAGATCATCCAATTGACATCATGTACGACTTGGGATTCAAGGTAACGGTGAACACGGATAATCGACTTATGAGCGGCACTTCACTCACCAAAGAACTTGAGATTCTTTCGGAAACTTTTGGTTATACCCTGGCGGATCTGGAGCAGTTCCAGCTCAACGCAGCTTCAAGTGCATTTCAAGGGATGCCAGAGCGAGAAGAGTTGATGGACATGATAGAAATTGGTTTTGCCCGGGCAGCTCAGTAAGCCCCTTCTTCTCTAATTTCACCATTTATGCTTCACTGAGTTATGCGAATCTATTGCGTCTGTGGTGCTGGAATTGGAACCAGCGTCATTCTTGCGCGCAATGCCCAGAAAGTATTGAGTGAGCTGGGCATAGCAGCGGATGTAACTGCGGTAGCGATGGCAAACCTAGGACAGCTGCCCGCGGCACAACTGATTCTCGCCACTAAGGATGTAGCCGAGGACCTCATCCTGACTAACAGTGAAATTGTGGTCCTAAAGAGTGCACTGGACCTTCCAGAGCTGAAGAATGCACTTACTGCCGCTCTGAGCTAGCATCTAAAGATGCAACCAGGAAGCACAGACCGCACCACTCTGCGAAGGATTTCACATAAGGCTTCGCATGATCAAGCAGACCTTTATTCAATCTTGGATGACAACCTTGTAGCCCACGTTGGCGTGGTTGAGAGTGGTCAGCCCCTTGTCATCCCAATGACCTATGGTCGCAGCGGTAACACGCTTTACCTGCATGGTTCATCCGGATCTCGACTAATGAGATTGTTAGCCGACAATCCAAGTGTGTGCATCAGCATTACAGAATTGAATGCGCTAAAGATTGCACGAAGCACTTTCAATTCCGGCATGCATTACAGAGCCGCGGTAATTTTCGGTACGGCACGCTTGGTCTCTGATCAAGATAAGCTTCAGGCCCTCGACGCCTTGAGTGATGGATTGATTCCTGGCCGCAATCCAGAAGCAAGACCAACCACCAAGAAAGAACTGGCTGCGACCATCATCATTTCTGTTGAGCTGGACGAAACATCTGTGAAAATTTCGAAGAATGAAGTTGACGACCCTGAAGAGGACATGAACTTGGGCTATTGGGCCGGCATTATTCCTCTAAAGACAGTGGCGAGCGAAGCGATTCCGGCGGACGACGAGTCGGCTGGTTTGCCTGTGCCGCCAAGTGTTATGAGATTTATTGAGCAGCGGCGAGGTAGCTAGCAGCAAAGTCCTTCAGACGGGCTAAGTCTGATTCTGATCCGCTGTATTGCAGGTAACACTTCAGCTTCGGTTCTGTTCCGCTGGGCCTGAATATCATTCGCACTTTTTCATTTTCTAAGATCACAGCATCAGTGCGGAGGGTATCGCTGGCGGCCAGGTCAATCATTTTTAGACTTCCATCAAATTCAGTCGGAGGCTTACTTCTAACGTGCTGCATGATCTTTCCAATTACCGAGAGTTCTTGAACTCGAATAGACACTTGGCCTGTGGAACTTTCTCCGAATTTTTCTTTCAGCTGCCCAAGAAGGTCCAGTAAAGATTTTCCTTGAGCTTTCAAGTCAGCCGCTAACTCAGCGACAAAAAGAGCTGCCGTGATTCCATCTTTATCCGGGGTGTGGGATGGGTCTACGCAGTAGCCAAGGGCCTCTTCATACCCAAACACCAGATTGGGAACTTTAGAAATCCACTTAAAGCCCGTGAGTGTCTGCTTGTAATCAAGGTTGTAATGCTCTGCAATTTTGCTCAGATTTGCTGACACGATTGAATTGGCAATGGTTCCCTTTGAATTCTTTTGCGCCACATAGTCGGCAAGTATCAATCCGACCTGGTCACCTGTCAGCATCTGCCATCCTTTATGCGTTGGCACGGCTACTGCTAACCGGTCGGCGTCGGGATCATTTGCCAGTATCAGATCGCTTCCATTGTTCTCTGCAGTCTCTATTGCTAAGTCCATGGCTCCTGGCTCTTCAGGATTTGGAAAGACAACCGTAGGAAAGGTTGCATCGGCTTTTTGCTGAGCAGAGACTGGTTGAACTTTGAATCCAGCATTCGAAAATATGTCGCCGACAACAGACCAACCCACTCCGTGCAAGGCCGTATGGGTGATTTTTAGGTTGGGCCTATTTGAATTTTCTTTTGAAATGAGTGACAGAGCTCTGTCTACGTAGTGAGAGATGTCTAACTCTGTTAGTGACTGAATATCGGAACTGTGCTCAATCGTGGCAAACGTTTCAGATTTTGAGATGTCGGCTATCAGCGCGGCAATATCTTTGTCTTGCGGAGATATCAGTTGGGATCCTCCATTGGCTCCACCGAGATAAACCTTGTATCCATTGTCCCTGGGGGGATTGTGGCTAGCTGTCACCACGATGGTTGCTGAGGCCCCCAATCTTTTGCCTGTGAAGGCGGCAACTGGAGTCGGAACTGTCGTTTGAAATAGCATCGCTTTGCAACCGGCGGCAGCCAGAATCTCGGCTGTGTCTTGAGCGAAGATGTCCGAGTTTTCGCGTCCGTCATAGCCAACCACTACTGATAGCTGACCATTTGAATCTTGGTAAAGAGACTTGTGGCTGTTTAGGAACCTAGCTATTGCTAATGCAGCGTAAGAGACGACAATCCGATTCATCCGATTCGGGCCAGCTCCCAATTCACCCCGCAGACCAGCTGTGCCGAACTGCAGCAATTGTGAAAAACGATCCTCTAGACCCGCTAAATCATTCTCGTTAATGAGGTTTTCTAGCTCAGCCTTAGTCTTACTATCCGGATCTTGGTCTGACCAAGCTCTGGCTAATTCAATTACTGACATTTAGAACCTAGCGACTATTTCCGCAAGCAGTTTTGAAATCCTAGCCTCCGCGGATTTACCAGCAGCAATAACCTCTTCATGGCTTAGGGGAGTAGTTTGAATTCCAGCTGCCAAGTTGGTAATCAATGACATACCCATTACTTCCATTCCACTCTCACGTGCGGCGATGGCTTCTAAGGCTGTTGACATTCCTACTATGTGACCGCCCAGGGTTTTTGCCATTTGAACTTCAGCTGGGGTCTCGTAATGAGGACCACGAAACTGCACATAAACACCCTCATCTAAAGTCGAGTCAACTTCTTTGGCTAGTGCTCTTAGTCTTTTTGAGTAAAGGTCTGTTAGATCAACAA
>WLDG01000030.1 GCA_009704945.1 Actinomycetota bacterium
GTCTGCACCGGCTGCCAGGAAATACGGCTTGCCGGTAACGGCAACAGCATGAATTTCTTTATTGGCAGCACGCTGCTTTAGCTGATCTAGTTTCTCGGCTAGCTCAAGCAGCGTCTTTGGTCCAAGTGTGTTTGGTCTGGTGTGATCTTTGCCGTTATCTAGTGTGATGAGTGCAAGAACTTTGCCAGATGGCAAAGTAATGTCATTGACATAGGAGTGCGTTACTACTTCATCACTTTCCAACAGTGCTGCGTACTTTTCCATTACTTACCCCTGTAGGAAGTGTTTTCCCAAATCACTGTGCCGCCCATGCCAAGACCAACACACATAGTGGTCATGCCATAGCGAACATCTTTGTTGTCTTCAAACTGTCTTGCGAGCTGAATCATCAATCGAACACCGCTGGCTGCTAGGGGGTGGCCCATCGCGATTGCTCCGCCGTATTGATTGACTCTTGGATCATCATCAGCAATGCCAAAGTGATCTAGGAAGCTCAGCACCTGAATGGCAAATGCTTCGTTGATTTCAAACAAACCTATGTCGCTGATTGAAAGTCCGGCTTTAGCTAATGCCTTCTCGGTTGAAGGGATTGGACCAATGCCCATGATTTCTGGTTCAACCCCTGCGAATGCAAAAGAAACCATTTTCATCTTTGGTTTTAGTGAGTACTTCTTGACTGCTGTTTCACCGGCAATTAGAGCCATCGTTGCACCATCAGTTAGTGGTGATGCGTTACCAGCGGTTACTTTGCCATGGGGGCGGAAAGGAGTCTTCAGATCGCGCATTCCCTCCAGGGTGGAATCTGGTCTTAGGTGTTCGTCTTTGCTAACTAGCTTGAACCCCTCTGGGCTGGCAGCACTGACCGGAATCAAATCAGCTTGAATCTTGCCTGCCTCGTAGGCCTTTGCTGCTTTCTTTTGGCTGGCAAGGCCCAGCATGTCTGCTCGCTCTTTAGTTAGATGCGGGAAGCGGTCGTGAATCTTTTCGGCTGTGTTGCCCATGTTTAGAGCAGATGGATCAACCAGTCGTTCTGCAAGAAAGCGTGGATTTGGATCCATGCCATCTCCCATTGGGTGATGGCCCATGTGTTCAACGCCACCGGCCAGCGCCAGGTCATAAGCACCGATGCCAATGGCACCGGAAACTGTCGTGACTGCGGTCATTGCACCTGCGCACCATCTGTCAATTGCATATCCCGGAACAGTGGTGGGCAGCCCAGCCAGAATGCTTACCGATCTTCCAAGCTGAAGACCCTGATCGCCTTTTTGGTTTGCTGCTGCAATAGCAACATCATCGATTGCTTCTCTTGGCAAATCTGGGTGACGATCGAGTAGACCGAGCACGCTCTTGACGGAAAGATCATCTGCTCTGGTGTTCCAGAACACCCCCTTCTCACCGGCTTTTCCGAACGGAGTTCTTACTCCATCAACGAAGTAGACATCTTGGGACTTCATTTAGTTCCTCACTAGGGTTTGACGATTCAGTTGGCGCTCTCTCTCATCCTGAGCAAGGGTGGTGCGCACTAGTTCTGGAGGAAGCAAGAATGCATCAACCAGGTTTTCTGCATGCGGGCGAAGCCTCGGCAGTAATCTGCTGTCGATGTATTCGGTGATTGCTTCAGCCCGTGCACCAGAGAGTCTTCCGTTGATTAGATACCAAGAAAGATTCTCTTCTAGCAGCGTGAAGCCATAGAGATCGCGCAGCCAGGTGAGAATCTTGATTGAGTCACCATCTTTGATGGTCTTGAGTGCTGAGGTGAAAGCCTCCCACATGATCAACTCTGCGTGAGCTCGAGCTGCATTAATCAAATCATTTTGATATCTGTTGAAGAGCTCAGCTTGCTTATCCTTGTCACTTCCAGCTGCTTTTAGTTTGTTGGCAATGGAAGCAACCATGGTGTGGACTCGGTCAGTAAGCAGTTGGTGTTGGTGTTCTTCATCCTTGACATAGCCAACTGCTCTCGCGGTTGAACCAAAGTCAGTAATTGATTGAGCAAGTCCGCGAAGACCACCACGGTTGATTGCAGTCTCACCAACTTGGCCTGCCACATACTGCGCCAGAGTTCCAAAGTCAGGTGACTTGAAAGCCTTGGCGTAATCAGTCAGTAGTCGCTTAGCAACCAGCTGCAGCATGACGTTGTTGTCGCCTTCAAAAGTGACATAGACATCCAGGTCCGCGCGCAAGCCGGTGAGGCGGTGCTGGGCCATGAAGCCCTGTCCGCCACAGGCCTCGCGGCACTCTTGAATGGTGTCCAGTGCGTACCAGGTGCTTAGTGCTTTGCTAGCAGCTGAGACTGTTTCAAGATCTGAGCGAGTTTCTTCGGTGTCATTCTCGCCAGAGAAGACGGTGTGGAACTGGTTCAGAAGTTCCTGGTGCGTGAAGATCTGCGCATAGGTTCTCGCGATTAGTGGCAGCAGTCTTCGCTGGTGTCTTTGGTAGTCAAGCAGGGTGACTTCGCTTCCATCTTTGCCAGCAAACTGTCTTCTTGCCAGCGAGTAGCGAACGGCGATGTCTAGTGCGAGTTTCTGTGCATTGGTAACGGCGCCTGTTAGTGAGACTCTTCCCTGCACCAGTGCTCCAAGTTGAGTGAAGAATCTTCTTCCTGGCGAATCAATGGAAGAGGTGTAGGTGCCATCTTCTTGTACATCCGCATAGCGGTTTAGCAAGTTCAATCTAGGAATTCTAACCTGATTGAAGAAAAGTCTTCCGTTATCAATTCCGTTGAGACCACCCTTGAGGCCATCGTCTTCAGCACCAACACCGGGAAGTAGTTTTCCGTTTTTGCGAATTGGAACGAAAAAAGCGTGAACTCCGTGGTGTTCACCATTTGTGTAAAGCTGAGCGAACACAACTGCTGCTTCACCATGCAGTGCTGCATTTCCTAAGTAGTCCTTGTAGCTGTGACGATCTGGAGTGTGAATCACAAATTCTTTTGTTGCAGGATCGTAAGTAGCTGTGGTTCCAATTGATGCCACGTCAGATCCGTGACCGGTTTCAGTCATTGCAAATGCGCCAGGAGTTTCGAGCGTGGTTGCTCCAGGCAAAAATGTTTTGTGGTGATAGTCGGTACCAAGGTAAAGAATTGCTGAGCCAAACAATCCCCACTGCACACCAAACTTGATTTGAAGTGATGCATCACCAAATACCAATTCTTCAAAGCTCGAAAGGGATCCACCCGGATTGCTTTGACCGCCTAGTTCTTTTGGAAATCCATACTGAGTGGCATTTTCTCTTACCAAAGTCTTCAGTGACTTCAATACCCACTCGCGGTGCTGATCCATCGGAGCACCTTCTGGTTTGAAAAGTTGATTCTCAATCACCACTTTTCGGGTGTGACGACGGATATCAGCCCAGCGGCCAAGGATTCTTTCGCCTACTTCGGCGACATCTAGTTGTAGTTCTTTTTCGCTCATGATTCACCTCGTGAACAAGTCAAAACCACTAAATAAAAGGGCAACAGGGGGTGTTGGCAATTTCGTGACAGCCAACAAGGAAAAATGGCCTAAATCATTGGTTTTTGTAGGAAGGCTACAAGTTTGGAGGTGGTATTTACCACTAAACCGACAACTAATTACCCTCAAACTCGGCTGGCTGCTTCGAGATAAATGCCTGCATGCCTCGTTCAACATCTTTGGTGGTCATTAGTTGCCCAAGTCTTTGGAACAACTGCTTTTTCTCATTTTCAGTATCGGCATTTCTAGCTGATGCGAGTGTTGCTTGAACAGCCAGTGGCGCTTGCTGAGCAATCTTCTGAGCAAACTCCATTGCTCGATCTAATTCTGCACCGGGGGCAACTATCTCGTTGATCATTCCCATCTGCAGCGCATCTTCTGCAGAGAATGTGTCGCCGGTGAGAAGATACTGCATTGCTTTGGCATGTCCTGCGACTTTAGGCAAACGAATTGTTCCGCCGCCAAATGGCAAGATTGCTCGAGCAACTTCCAATTGAGCAAACTTTGAATCACTTGCTGCAATGACAATGTCAGATGCCAGAGCAAGCTCTACTCCGAGTGTGAAACAAGTTCCTCGTGTTGCCATCACAACTGGTTTAGAAACTTGCTTTGTTTGAATCCCCCAAGGATCAATTCCACCTTCTGGAACAAGTTGCAATTTTCCGCTTTGCATTTTTGGTCCGACATCAAAAAGATCAAGTCCAGCGGTGAAGTGATCGCCATGCGCAAAAAGTAATCCGACTCTTAAATCTTTTTCTCGTTCTAATTCTCCATAGGCAAGAGCGAGGCCATGCAACAGTTCTTCATCGGCTGCATTCACTTTGTCTGGACGGTTAAGTCCAATCTTTAGGATGTGGCCAACTCTTTCGGTTGTGACTTTAGACATGACTAAATGCTTTCTGCTAACTGAGCTACTCGTTGGGGAGAGATTCTTAGCAGAACTCCGATGTCTCGCATGCTTAAACCTTCTGCTCGCAATCTAGAGACAACATCTCTGATTTCTTTAGAGGCTTCTTCTTGCAGCTTTATTGCATCTCGCATTTTTGTCTGAGCTGCATCTAGGTCACACATGATTCCTGGAATGGTGGTTTCAACTTTCAAGATGACATCGCATCTCTCAACGCCTTCTCGCGCAGAGACCAGGTCTTTGATTTGCTCTGCTGCAAGATCAAGGCGTTTGCTGGAGATCATCAGATCATCAAGGTAGGGAACTTTCACCCACCATTGACCGGCTTTTCGCTCGCACTCTGCTTTTACTTCCACGTAGGAAGACTACATAGATTTGGGTGTTCCAGGAAAGCCGGGCTTGACTTAGCGTAAATAGGAAGTATTATTCTAGCAATTGCTTTCTACTAAGGAGATTTCTTGGACGTCCCTATTTGGCTTTGGCTCGGAGTGCTTGGCCTGATTCTGATTATGTTGGCCATCGATCTTTTTGCGCACCGCCAAGCAAAAGTAATTGCAGTTAAAGAGGCGGCTATCTGGTCAGGTATTTGGGTAACACTTGGAGTCTCTTTTGGCTTTTTCATCTGGTGGATGTTCGGTGCGGAACGAGCTGGCGAATATTTTTCCGGCTTCGTGATTGAGAAGTCCCTGGCTGTCGACAATGTGTTTGTTTGGGCGATGATCTTTGCTGCGTTTTCAATTCCGCGTGAATACCAACACAGAATTCTGTTTCTTGGTGTCGTCGGTGCGTTGGTCTTCCGAGGAATATTTATTGCTCTAGGTGCTGCTTTGATTTACCAGTTCTCTTGGATTCTGTATCTGTTCGCAGCCTTCTTGCTTTACACCGGCTACAAAATGCTGCAGCAGAGAAACGAGCACTACGATCCCACTAAGTCGAAGTTCTACAAATGGTTCAGCAGCAAAGTCAAGACCACTGACAAGCTATATGGACAAAGAATGTTTGTCAGAATTGGTGGGGTAGTTCTTGCAACTCCGCTTCTGATCGTCTTGGTCTTGGTTGAGTTCACAGACATCATCTTTGCCGTTGACTCAATTCCTGCAATTTTTGCAGTGACTAGTGAGCCGTTCCTTGTCTTCACAGCAAACGCCTTTGCCGTGTTAGGCCTCAGGGCAATGTACTTCTTGCTATCCGATTTGATTCATCGCTTTGTCTATCTCAAGGTCGGCTTAGCTGTGATCTTGATTTGGGTGGGTGTGAAGATGGCGCTACATGACATCTACAAAGTTCCGACCTTTATTTCACTAGCGGTCATAATCTTGGTCATTGCTGTTTCTGTTATTGCATCTCTCGTAAAGAGTCGTGGTGAAGGTAGACACGAGGTTGAGGTCGAAAACAAGCGATTCTTCCCAAGTGCCAGCGCCGAGGAAATTGCTCAACTAGAGCCAGTCTTTAGAAGGGGTAAGAAGAAGATTGAGTAAGCACTGGACGTTTCTCTCGCACCATGCCCATGTTTTATTGGCGCTGACCGAAAACCCCAGCCTCACCATTGAGGAGCTTGCACGAATTGCTGGTCTTACAACCCGCTCAATTGTCAACGTCCTGAAGGACTTAGAGGACGGCGGATATTTGGAGAAGAGCAAAGAGGGAAGAAACAACCGCTATGCGATTAACTTGTCAGCAGAGCTAAGACACTCCACCTCTGGTGGTCACACAGTCGGAGAGCTTATAAAAGCTCTCGGCTCAATCGGAAGGTAAGAATTGGACGGCTTGCAACTAGCACTAACCAACCTCACTTCACCGCCAGTGTTGGCATTCGCGCTAGGTCTGTTGGCCACGGCTCTTCGATCTGATCTCAAACTGCCAGATGCTGTTTATCAAGCGCTGTCGATTTATCTTCTACTGGGAATTGGTATCAAAGGTGGTGTCGCACTCAGCGAAACTAGCTTTGATCAAATCATCGCTCCGCTGCTCGGAACAATTGCCCTGGGAATTGTGATTCCAATCATTGCTTTCTATCTACTTCGATTCACCAAATTAGATATTCCAAACCGAGGAGCCTTAGCTGCCCACTACGGTTCAACCTCTTTGGTTACCTTCACCGCTGGAATTGTCTTTCTAGAATCCTTGAGCTTGCAGGTTGAGGGTTATGTCAACACTCTGCTTGCTGTCTTAGAGATTCCAGGAATCATCATCGGTCTAGCTCTTGCTGCCAAGGGTGTTAGCCGAAACATAAGTTGGGGCGACTCGTTCAGAGAAATTTTGACTGGTAAGTCCATCTTCTTGCTGGTCGGTGGTGTGGTGCTTGGCTTCCTAACTGGCTCCGCGGGTTACGCACGCATCGACGATTTCTTCACCGGACTCTTTGCTGGCGTGCTGACTCTGTTCCTGCTAGAGCTTGGCATGGTTGCTGGAAGAAGAATTAAAGATCTCAAGCAGGCTGGTGTTGGTCTAATTGTTTTTGGAACAACCTTCCCGATCCTGGCAGGCTCAATTGGTGTGCTGACTGGTCACCTAACTGGCATGAGCCTGGCAGGAGCGGCAGCGCTGGGAATCTTGGCGGGAAGTGCTTCGTACATCGCAGCTCCCGCTGCCGTTCGTCTGGCTCTCCCGGAAGCTTCGCCAGGTATCTATCTTTCAGCTTCGCTGGGAATTACCTTCCCGTTCAATCTGACAATTGGAATTCCTGTCATGCTTGCTGTTAGCCAATTTCTAGAAGGAGTAGGTCTGTGATTCTAAAAAAGAGAAAGCTAGTGACGATCGTCATCGAAGCTTCGCTTGCTCACCGACTAGAAGAGGATGTTATTGACTGCGGAGCCAAGGGCTTCACATCATCTATTGCCCATGGCGCAGGCCCTAGAAACCAAAGAGTCTCTGATATCGAAGGCGGCAATGTTCGCATCGAAACAGTTGTCAGTGAAGAGGTTCTAGAGAAAATCCTGGAAAAACTAAAGACCGATTACTTCCCGCTATATGCCCTCAGCTGCTGGGTGAGCGACGTTGAGGTGGTCAGGGACGAGCGCTACTGATTTCGCTTTGGCAGGGTCAAAATAATCGAGCCTGCTAAAACAGAAAATAGCGGTGCAGCACCGAGAGCCCAGGCTCCACTAATTCCAAAAATCGCTGCGATTCCAGTGATGCTGTTGGAAACAATGCCGATCCAGAGCTTTAGTTTGCCCCGCCTAGTCAAGACAACTAACACCAGGTTCAAAATTGCAATGGCGATCATCCCAACAAAGATGGTTGCTACCACTGCCGCTAGCGATTCCATGGCGTTGTCCTTATCTATTGCCTCTAAATGTAAGTGTAGTTTGGGCAGGTTTTCTTTCTAATTTTGTTGTTCTTTTCATGGAAAATCTAAGAAATCGGCTTTTGGTTATCGATGCAACAGTTATCGACTTCATGGACAGGGTGGGAATTGGCTTCTTACGCTTTGCTATCGGGGCAGTGTTTATTTGGTTCGGGGCGCTGAAAACCGTTGGTGAGCTGAGTCCGGCATATGAGTTGGTGGCAGCCACTGTCTACTGGCTAACGCCAGAAATCATTGTTCCGCTGCTGGGGCTTTGGGAGATTGCCATCGGTTTAGCTTTTCTCTTCACTCCACTAACTAGAGTCGCAATCTTTCTCCTTGCACTACAGATGCCAGGGACATTTCTTCCGCTTGTGCTTTTGCCCGAAGTCTGCTTCACGATCTTCCCAGTGGCACTAACAATTGAGGGTCAATACATCGTCAAGAACTTAGTGATCATTGGCGCAGCCCTAGTCATTGGATCTCGAATTCAAGCCCTACAAAACTTAGAGCGTTCAAGGTAAAGACAAAACCCCTCCCGAAGGAGGGGTTTTGTTTGTGGAGACTAGGGGTATTGACGTGCCTAGTAAAGACGGGGTTGTGGGCGTCCTGTTTGTATTTTCAGACTATAAATCAGACTATTTTTCCCCCTAACCACTGCCAAAACTTTGGAGATGTGACTTTTGGTAGCGTGAGTAGCAAGGGAGAGGAGGTCCTCAATGGATTGGAACCCAATGGTCCCAGAGCTTTTAGTCAGCAACTTCAGGCGTTCATTAGATTTTTACGTTCAACAAATCGGGTTCTCCGTGATGTTTGAAAGGACAGAACCTAATTTTGCTTATTTGGGTTTGAATGGTGCACAGTTGATGCTTGAAGAGGACCATGAGAGTTCATGGCAGGTGGGCAAACTTGAATCTCCTAGAGGCCGTGGAATAAACCTACAAATTGATGTTCCAGATCTCAAAGTCGTAGAAGTGCGATTGGAGTCATCCGCTGTGCCATTGTTTAGACCTCTTCACGAAAGCTGGTACGAAACTTCGGAGGGTCCAGTCGGACAGCTTGAGCTACTCGTTCAAGATCCTGATGGCTACCTACTTCGATTAGTCAGCGACATTGTCTAGAACTAGGTTGTGTGCCTGCTAACGGAATCAGACTGTAAATCAGACTATTTCTCTACACAAATAAAAAACTCCCCCTATTTCTAGAGAGAGTTTTTTACTTCGTGGAGACTAGGGGGGTCGAACCCCTGACCCCCTGCTTGCAAAGCAGGTGCTCTACCAACTGAGCTATATCCCCAAAGAAAAAACAAGGCCGCGGAAAATAGAAATCACAATCAATTTGTCAAAATAAATTATGAAA
>WLDG01000031.1 GCA_009704945.1 Actinomycetota bacterium
GGCGAGCAGTGGGTCAACGCCCAGCGCAGATGCTCCCCAGTTATTGAAGGCCTCGTCTGGATAGGGAATCTCATCGAGTTCGCGCTTTTCACTCACCCGCTTATTGTCCCCTAATCTCATTAGGTTTTTCTCATGGAATTCATCATCTTTTTGCTATTGATTTGGTTCTTCTCCCGGATTTTTCGCAAGCGCAATAAAGGGCCGGTTGATAAGTGGCAGGCGTTTGAAAGAGAAGCGGAAAAGCAGAAGAAGTTGCAGCAGAGATATGACAACTACATGATGAGCTTGCCCGAGCTGCAGGGAGATGGCAGCTACTCTCAAAAGCTACGTGGCGAACTTGCCTACAAAGACACTCTTGATCAGTTTGGTGAATGGATTGAGCGCTACCACCCTGGTGAGGATGAAATCAACGTGATTGTTGAAGCGATTACCGCCAAGGATGGTGCCCTGCAGGTGCGGGTGGAAGCGGGAAATGCCGTGATTGGTTTCATCCCGCGCGAAGAGGCGGCGGAGTTTCACAAAGAACTAACTGCAATAGGCAAAGCTGCCAGAGTGGGAGCAAAGTTCTACTGGTCACCACATGATGGAAAATCGTCTGTGAGTTTGGATGTGGTTAGGCCGCTAAGGCAGGTTTAGCCAAGCATGTTGTGTAGAACAATGGTCGCATTGCGATCCGGTCCAACACCAATTGCAGAGATTCTGGTTCCGCTTAGTTTCTCTAGCGCTCGAACATAATCCTGCGCATTCTTTGGCAGATCTTCAAACTTCGTAACGCCTGTGATGTCTTCTTCCCAACCTGGGTAGGTCTCATAGATGGGCTTAGCGTGGTGGAAGTCGGTTTGAGAGACCGGAACTTCGTCCACTCGCTTGCCATCTACCTCGTAGGCAACACAAACTGGAATCTCCTTGATGCCGGTTAGGACATCGAGCTTGGTTAGGAAGATATCTGTTAGTCCATTGATTCTTGTCGCATAGCGAGCAACTGGTGCATCAAACCAACCGCAACGTCTTTCTCTGCCGGTAGTAGTTCCGAATTCGCCACCAACACTTCTTAGTCGCTCTCCCCACTCATCAAACAGTTCAGTTGGGAATGGTCCCGCTCCAACGCGAGTGGTGTAAGCCTTGAGAATTCCGATCACGCTCTTGATTCGAGTTGGGCCAATTCCGCTACCAGTAGCAGCACCGCCAGCGGTTGGGTTTGAGGAAGTTACGAATGGATAGGTGCCGTGATCAACATCCAACAGCGTTCCCTGTCCACCTTCTAACAAAACCGTCTTTCCTTGCTCGAGAGCCTGGTTGAGAATTAGCGCGGTGTCGGCAACCATTGGTCTTAGGCGCTCAGCAAAACTCAATAGGTGGTCAACCACTTCCTGGGGTTTTATGGCTGCACGGTTATAAACCTTGAGCAGTAGTTCGTTCTTCTGCTTCAGTGCTCCCTCTACTTTTTGATAGAGGATGCTGGGGTCAAATAAATCTTGAACTCTGATGCCAAGCCGGCCCATCTTGTCGCCATAGGTTGGTCCGATTCCGCGGCCAGTTGTTCCGATTGCACGCTTACCTAAAAATCGCTCGGAAACCTTGTCAACGGTGACGTGGTAGGGGGTGATGATGTGGGCATTGGCAGATATCAATAGTCGAGAGGTGTCAACACCTTTTTCGTTCAATCCATCGATTTCTCTAAACAAAACTTCGAGATCAACTACAACACCATTGCCAATCACTGGTGTGCAGCCCGGGGTAAGAATTCCTGAGGGTAGTAGGTGAAGAGCAAACTTCTTATCGCCGATTACTACGGTGTGGCCTGCGTTATTGCCGCCTTGGTAACGAACTACGTAATCAACCTTGTCACCAAGAAGATCTGTTGCTTTACCTTTGCCTTCGTCTCCCCACTGGGCTCCGACTAGCACGATTGCCGGCATGACTGACCCCTTTCAGAAATGGGGGAACGGCTGATTTCCCTAGTAATTCTAGCTAAAAACATGCTGCATTACCCAGGTGTGCATGGCAATTGCAGCAGCAGCTGATGCATTGATTGAACGAGTGGAGCCGAACTGGCTTATTTCTAGTACCTGGTCTGACGCATCCAAAGCTGGTTGCGATAGCCCAGGCCCTTCCTGACCAAATAACAAGATGCACTCTCTTGGCAGCTTGGTGGTTTCCAGTTGCTTGCAACCGGGTACGTTGTCGATTGCAATGATCGGTAGTGGTTTTCCGCCCTCGCCAGCCGTCTTGGTCCATTCAACAAAGTCTTCAATGGTTGGGTGATGAAGAACGTGTTGGTAGCGGTCGGTCACCATTGCACCACGTTTGTTCCATCTTTTGTTACCAACTATATGGACAGACGATGCCAAGAATGCATTTGCATTTCTCACAATAGAACCAATGTTTAGATCGTGCTGCCAATTCTCAATTGCAACGTGAAATGGATGACGCTTCGCATCGAGATCTCTAACAATCTCTTCCATCTTCCAGTAGCGATAGTTGTCAACTACGTTTCTGGTGTCGCCCTCTTGCAAAAGCTGGGGGTCAAATTTAGAAAAGTCCGGATGCTTAGTTGGATCACCCTGGTATGGCCCAACTCCCCAGGTGGGTTGAGATGTCGGCTTGGGTGTCTCGCTATTCACCACTACAGCGTAGAGCTAGGATTTGCTCATGACTAATCGTTCTCACATTGTCTCCTGGCTCACTGATATGGATGGCGTGCTCTGGCACGAAGGTAAGCCAATTCCTGGAGCCCAAGACCTAATTGAAAAATGGCTGAAGAACGAAACTCCTTTCTTGGTCCTAACCAACAACTCCAGCTACACCCCGCGTGATCTAGCAGCCCGATTGCAAGATGGTGGCTTGAATGTTGGAGAAGACCGCATCTACACATCTGCCATGGCAACCGCTGACTTCTTGGACAGTCAGAAACCCAAGGGAACAGCATTCGTAATTGGTGAGGCAGGAATCCTCACCGCCATGCATGAAATTGGTTATGTGATGACGGAAGTCAATCCTGATTTCGTGGTTCTTGGTGAAACTAGAAACTTGAGCTTCGAAGCGCTAACCAAAGCAGTGCGACTCATTGGAAAAGGTTCGAGATTCATTGTTACCAATCCAGATGTAACCGGTCCATCCCTTGAAGGACCAATCCCGGCAGCTGGTTCCGTAGCAGCGCTTATCACTAAAGCAACGGGGCGCTCTCCATACGTTGTTGGTAAACCAAACCCAATGATGTTTAGAAGTGCAATGAGAAAGATTAAGGCTCACTCTGAAACAACTGCCATGATTGGCGATCGCATGGACACCGACGTCGTGGCTGGTATTGAAGCTGGCCTTCACACCATTTTGGTTAGAACCGGTATCTCGAATGATGCTGAAGTTTTGAAATATCCGTTTAGACCAACTGAGGTATTGAACTCTGTAGCAGATCTGGTTTAGACGTCCAACTCTTTGATGTATTTGTTAAAGGAAACAAATACACCGGCAATCAAGACTCCGACAGCTAAGACTGTGTAAACCGCACCAACACCATAGGCATCAACGGCCGCACCAACTGCCACCATCGAAATTAGTGGACCAGCATTCCAAACCGTCATTTCCAAAGCAAACACACGCCCTCGCTTATCCGCTGGGATTCGCTCTTGGATAACCGTGTTGAGAAGGGGAAGCAGTGGTCCCCAAGCAAGTCCTAGGGTAAAGAAGAAAGTGACCATCGCCCACTGGTCAGGCAGTGTGCTCATTGGAAGCATTGACAAACCGATTCCAAGAATTCCAACTCTGAGAATGTTTGCGTAACTGAGTCGCTTGTGAATCCACTCGAAACCAAGTGCACCAAACACCGAAGCGAAAGCTGCAGCAGAAATTGCAGCTCCCAAGCCCTCTGGGTCTTCAAGTGCGTTGTAGTAAGCAGGAAGAACAACCATTTCGGTTGGAAGATAGATAACCGCAAGCGCCATAATCGCTGCCATCATGATGAAGATTGCAGGGTTTGAGAACAGCACCTTGAAGCCCTGCATGGCAAACACGAATAGATTGCCTTCATCTTCCTTTTCCTCATCATGCTGTTCTTGAGCACGAATAAAGATTGCAAACAGACCGCTCAAGATCGCAAAACCTGCGATAACAAAGAATGTGTTGGCAGAACCAATAGATGCAATCAAGAAAGTAGCTAAGGCTGGACCAACCGCAAAGCCGGAAGCAAATAAACCCTCGTGAATCGAGTTAGCTCTGTCAAGAGTCATGCCAGCAGGTTTTGCAACATCTGGAATCAGAGACTTTCTTGCGGTGCTTCCTCCAGGCGTGACAGCTGCTTTCATGATTCCAATTGCAATTAGCGCAGGGATAGTTAGCTGCCAAAGACCAGAAACAATTGGAATCAATAGCGCTACGAATCCAGCAATAATCTCTGCACCAACGGCGGTTTTCTGCCGACCAAACTTATCGATGAAAGATCCAAGAAATGGTGCCAATAAAAGAGTTGGGATGGCCGTAGATGCAACAACTAATCCAGCACTAGTTGCACTACCCGTAATTTCTAGCGCAATCCAAGGGATTGCAATAAATGTCATGGACCCAGAAATAACGGAAGCAACTGATGAGAGTTGCATGATGATAAAGGGCGCGAGCTTGCGCTGCACAATAACCTCGCTCATTAAAGACCCAGGTCACTCAGCGAGATAGCAGAGTAATACCTGAAACCCTTTGATTCTATCGCTTCTTTTGCACCGGTATTTCTGTCAACAACTGTTGCAATCGCTAGCACGTTAGCGCCGGCATTCATCAATGCTTCTGCTGCCGTGAGTGGTGATGCACCGGTAGTTGATGTGTCTTCAAGAACAACTACGTTCTTTCCTTTCACATCCGGTCCTTCAACCTGTCGACCCATGCCGTGTTGCTTGGCTTGTTTGCGAACAACGAATGCGTTTAGCACGCGTCCTCTGGCAGCACCCTGATGAATCATTGCTGCTGCGACTGGATCTGCGCCCATCGTTAGACCACCAACGGCGTCGATGTGTCCAAGGTTGGCAGAGTCAATCAAATCCAACATGACTTTGCCAATAAGCGGGGCTGCTTCATGATGAAGGGTTGCCCGCCGCAGATCAACGTAATACTCAGCCTCAATGCCAGAAGACAAGGTCACCTTGCCATGAACAACGGCGAGTTCCTTCACTAGCTCAACTAGTCGTGGCTTGTCTGGGGAGCTGAAAGTCATAGTTAGAGTTTAGAAGTGCAAATCGCAACCTGGAACGTCAACTCGGCAAGAGCTAGAACTGAGCGCATAGTTCAGTTCCTCCAGCGCACAAATGTTGATGTTCTAGCCATGCAGGAAATCAAGTGCAAACCAGAGCAATTCCCCGTGGGACGGTTAGAAGAGATTGGCTACAAAGTCATTTCTCACGGTCTCAATCAATGGAATGGTGTTGCTTTTGCTTATAAGGCAGAACTTGAACCAGAAGACATAGAAACAGAGTTTCCCTACCAACCACAGTTCAAGGAAGTAACTGAGGCCAGAGCACTGGGTGCCACGTTTGATGGTGTGAGGCTTTGGAGTCTCTATGTTCCGCACGGCAGAGCTCTCGATGATCCACACATGCAATACAAGCTTGAATTTCTAGATCGACTTGCCTCTCATGCAAACGACTTGGTGAACGAACACCCCGGTGGTCAGGTGGCTCTGATGGGAGATTTCAACATTGCACCACTAGACAGCGATGTATTTGATGTTGCCTTCTTTGAAACGCACGTTTCAGCGCCTGAGCGTGAGGCGTTCTCAGCTTTTGATCAAATTGGCTATTCCGATTTACATCGCGACTTTGTTCCGGTTGGTTACACCTACTGGGACTACCAAGATCTTCGTTTTCCTAGAAACGAGGGGATGCGCATCGACTTTGTTCTATCTTCGCCTGAACTAACAGATCGAATTTCTGCTGGCAGCATCGAAAGAGATGAGCGTAAAGGTGAGACACCGAGTGATCACGTTCCAGTGATTAGCGTGTTGACTGACTAAGCCACTTCTTTCGCTCTGTTTCACTTAGTTTCTCGATTGAGTATCGCAACATGGTGCGAGGCATGATTGCTGAGTGTGCAGTCAAAAATAATCTCAAAGCCGAGAGATCCCGCTTTCCTGCTTCACGAAGCATCCAACCACAAGCCTTGTGAATTAGATCATGCGGGTGCTTTAGGTGAAGCTGGGTGATTGTGAAAGTGGGCTGAAGATCATGCTCTCTAATGAATGCCCAGGTGAACATAATGGCTGCTCTTTGATTCCATAGGTTCTTACTCTTAGCCAGTTTCTCGAGAAACATAATTGGTTCTTTGCTATCAAGTAGGTACTCACCTAGATACGGTGCAGATACATCAATGAGGTCCCAGTTGTTCACCGCCCCACTGTTGATTAGTTTTAGGTAAAAGTCGAATATCTTTTTGCGCTCTTCAGCTTTTCTACTCTTCTTGAACTGGTTGACCAAGATAACAGTGGCAGTGAATCGTTCCTCGTGAAATTTGCTCTTAGCTAGTTTCTCTATCTCGGTTAAAGAAAGTGCTGAGTACTTCTTAGCTATTGTGCGGGATTGAGGAACTTTCACACCAAGAAACTTGTCACCCTCGCCGTATTCACCTTTTCCGGTCTTGAAGAACCAACTCAGTGTTTCGGCTGTTTTCTTGTCTGCAATCTTGCGAAGCTCTGCGCTAACTTGCTTGGCGAGCAACTGAGTCATCCGCACTCACCTGCAATCCTTGCGAATCACCAGCTACATCAACTCTCACGAACGAACCGTCTGCAATTTCGCCGGCCAACAACAGGTTCGCTAGCTTGTCATCGATTTCCTTCTGCATGAGTCTGCGAAGTGGTCTTGCACCATAAACCGGATCGTAACCGTGCTCTGCCAACCAAAGTCTTGCTTTTGGTGTTACTCCAAGCGTTAGTCTTCTCTGTTCAAGACGACTGGTTAGTCGATCAATCTGCAGATCAACAATTGAACCTAGCTCTTCCTTGCTGAGAGCATCAAAAAGAACGATGTCATCCAGGCGGTTTAGGAATTCTGGTTTGAAAGATGCCCTAACCATGTCCATCACTGCTTGGCGCTTCTGGTCATCGCTCAACTCGGAATCAATCAGGAATTGAGAGCCCAGGTTGGAAGTCATGATCAGAATTACGTTTCTAAAGTCAACAGTTCTGCCCTGACCATCAGTGAGTCGACCATCATCCAGCACCTGCAAGAGAATGTCGAACACTTCTGGGTGAGCTTTTTCAATTTCATCTAGCAACACAACTGAGTAGGGTCTGCGTCGGATTGCTTCGGTTAGTTGACCACCCTCGTCGTAGCCGACATAGCCCGGCGGGGCACCAATCAGTCTGCTGACGCTGTGCTTCTCGCCATACTCGCTCATGTCAATGCGGACCATTGACTTCTCATCATCAAACAAGAAGTGAGCGAGGCTCTTGGCAAGTTCGGTTTTTCCAACTCCAGTTGGACCCAAGAACATAAACGAACCGGTTGGTCTCGAAGGATCTGAGATGCCAGCTTTTGATCTGCGAACAGCATCGCTAACTGCTTTCACTGCTCGCTTTTGACCAATCAGTCTCTTGCCTAGTTCACTTTCAAGTTGAAGAAGTTTCTGACTCTCTCCTGCCAACAAGCGACCGGTGGGAATACCCGTCCAGGCTGAGACAACAGCTGCAATTTCGTCTTCCGAAACCATTTCGCCAACCATGCGATCACGCTTTTCGCCATCTTGGCTTTCGGCTTCTTTTAGCTGCTTTTCTAGCTGAGGAATCTCTCCGTATAGAAGTCTTGATGCAAGCTCTAGATTGGCTTCGCGCTGAGCCTTGTCCGCTGCCACTCTGGCTGCGTCAAGTTTGGTTTTTAGTTCACCAATCTTGTTTAGTTCGCTGCGCTCTGCTTCCCAGCGAGTCTGCAGAGCAGTTAGTGTCTGCTGTTTCTCCGATAGATCTTCCTGAAGCTTCTCCAGCCTCTGCTTGGAAGCTTCATCTTTTTCTTTTTTGAGCGCAAGCTCTTCCAGTTTCAATCGATCAACAGAGCGTCTTAGCTCATCGATTTCAACTGGCGCTGAATCAATCTCCATGCGAAGTCTTGATGCCGCCTCATCAACTAGGTCGATGGCCTTGTCGGGTAGTTGGCGACCGGTGATGTAGCGATTCGAAAGTTGGGCTGCTGCCACCAGAGCGCTATCAGCGATGGTTACTTTGTGGTGGGCTTCATAGCGTTCTTTCAAACCGCGAAGGATTGCTACTGTGTCCTCGACACTTGGCTCACCAACAAACACCTGCTGGAATCTTCGTTCCAGGGCGCTGTCTTTTTCAATTCTTTCTCGGTATTCATCGAGAGTTGTTGCACCAATAAGTCTCAATTCTCCGCGAGCAAGCATTGGCTTGAGCATGTTTGA
>WLDG01000032.1 GCA_009704945.1 Actinomycetota bacterium
GGCTTACCAAACTTCACGCCGACTCGGTGAATCTTTGGATACTTAGCACCCAGTGGTTGCACTTGGTCGGTGTCAATCATCGCGACCGGCACCACTGGCACTTGGGCTTCCAAAATCATTCTCGCTATTCCGGTTCGGCCCCGATAGAGTTTTCCATCTGGCGAGCGAGTGCCTTCTGGATAAATACCGAGCAAAAGCTGTCGCTCTAGGACTCCCAGTCCTGTGTTTAGAGAGTCTTCGGAAGCCTTTCCACCGCTTCTGTCAATTGGTAGTTGGCCAGTGGACTTAAAGAACCACCGAATAACTGCACCCTTGAAACCTTTACCAGTGAAGTAGTCACTCTTGGCCAGAAAGGTGACAGGTCTTTTCACCTTCAGAGGCAAAAAGATTGAATCCACAAATGACAAGTGATTCGATGCTAGAACGGCACCGCCTTTTCTAGGCACGTTTTCTGCACCGCGCACCCAGGGGCGGAATAAAAGATTAAGAATCGGCCCCAGCACGATGTTTTTCAGAATCAGGTATGTCATGTTCCTCCGAGACCTAGAGTTTACTCTCTGATTCTCTGGCTAATTCTGCTGCCCCAATAACCCCTGCCTGATTAGAAAACTTGGCCCGGACTACCTCTGCAACTGGCCTATAGCCTGCTGCGGGTAGTTGCTTCACGAGCTCGGCGCGCAATGGCAAGAGAAGCGTTTCTCCCAGTTCTGACAAGCCTCCGCCGATAACAAACACTTCTGGATCTAAAACGGCGACCAGGCTTGCCATGGCCGATGCCAAATGCTTCGAAGCGTCCTCAACGAGCTCAAGAGTTCCAGGGTCTTTTTCGGATACAGCTTGGTAAGCCTGGTGCCCAGTCAGTTCTCCTGCTTCTGAGCGAAGTTCTCTCAAGCGTCTACCTTTTGGGTCACTTGAATCTGCTAATTCGGTTGCGGAACGAAGCAAAGCTGTACCAGACGCGTATTGCTCAACGCAGCCTTTTCTGCCGCAGCCGCAATCCCGCCCGTCACGCATCACAGTGATGTGACCTAGCTCCCCTGCTATCCCGAAGCCTCCGCGCATCAAGCGACCGCCATCGACAATTGCACCACCGACTCCGGTTCCAAGCGTCAGCATCACCATCGATTGAAAATCCTTGGCTGCTCCAAATCTGAACTCCGCCCAGCCAGCTGCATTGGCATCGTTCTCAATTAGAACTTTTTGCCCAACCCGTTCGCTGATTCGCTGCTGAAGTGGTTCATTTCGCCAATTTAAATTTGGAGCATAAAGAATGGTGGAGCGCTCTAGATTTACAAAGCCAGCAGCGGCAACCCCAATGGACCCAACTGGTCCAACTTCAGCGATAAGTTCCTGAATCAGACTCGAGACAGTTTCCAACATTTGATCTGGATCCTGCGCGGGTGATGCGACTCTTCTTTCGGCAACCACGTGACCGGATTCATTGACCACTCCAGCCAGAATTTTGGTCCCACCAATGTCGACCCCAAGGCTCAGCACGCGGCACCTTTCATCGAGTATTGGCTCTAGAAGTCAAATATTAGGGCCAATTTAGCCACTGTCGAAACCTCCAATTATCTGGTCATAAATGTTCGCCTATTGGGATTGATTTCCCAATAAAGTCTTAGATACCTCAGAGGGAGAGAAACGATGAAGTTCTACGACGTGCCTTTACGGGTGGAATCTGACCCCCGTGAAAATGTAACCAACATTTTGCTCGAGCGAGTGAAGAAGAATCCCAACCACGCATTGTTTAGTCGCAAGAATCCGGATGGAACCTGGAGAGATGTCAGCTCTGGAGATTTCCTGAGTGAAGTCCAGTCTTTAGCCAAGGGACTAATTGCCGCTGGAATTAAGCCCGGTGATGCAGTTGCCCTGCTGGCAAAAACTCGTTACGAGTGGACCATGATTGACTTTGCAGTCTGGTATGCGGGTGGTGTCGTGGTGCCAATCTATGAAACCTCGTCACCGCAGCAAATCGAGTGGATTCTCTCCGACTCAGATTCCGTGGCACTTTTCATCGAAAACGACGAACACCTGGAGCGAGTCAACAAGGTAAAAGGAAACTGCCCCCGCCTGAGTCAAATCTGGCGGATTGATTCAAAAGACTTTTCAGATTTGCATCAACTGGGTGAAAAAGTATCTGATGCTGATCTAGAAATTGCCCGATCCAATGCCGAAGCAAAAGACCTTGCGACCATCGTTTACACCTCGGGAACCACCGGTAATCCAAAAGGTTGTGAGCTGACGCACAAGAGCTTTGTCGACCACTGTCGCAACGCTGCTGCCGAGATTCCTGAGCTCGCCAATGAGTTCCAGCATTCTCTAATTTTTGTTCCCTTTGCCCACATCCTGGGTAGGTACGTTGCAGTTATCTGCATCTACGCCGGAATCAGAGTTGGGCATCTGCCAGATACAAAATTGGTCGCTGCAGAATTACCAGTTTTCCAGCCGACATTTCTTCTCGCAGTTCCACGTGTGTTTGAGAAGGTATACAACAACGCCGAGCTAAAGGCCGAGGCTGCAGGCAAAGGAAAGATATTTAGAGCTGCAGCGCAAGCAGCAATTGACTATTCCAAAGGGCTTGATGACCCCAAGGGTCCATCACTTACGGTGAAGCTGAAGCACAAGCTCTTTGACAAGTTAGTTTTTGGAAGACTGCGTGCGGCTATGGGTGGCAAGGTCAAATACGCAATCTCTGGCGGTGCTCCCCTAGGTGAAAGGTTGAGTCATTTCTTCCGTGGCATTGGGCTAATTGTGCTGGAGGGCTATGGCCTAACTGAAACTGCAGCAGCAGCCGTCATCGGACGAGTTAGTTGGCAAAAGATTGGCAAAGTTGGTCGAGCGTTGCCAGGAACTGGCATCAAAATTGCACCAGATGGAGAGGTTTGGCTGCGAGGAATCAATATCATGCGCGGTTACTGGCGCAATGAAGCAGCAACGCGCGAGGCATTTGTTGAGGATTGGTTCCGGACCGGTGATATTGGAGAATTGGACGAAGACGGCTTCCTGACTATCACAGGCAGAAAAAAGGAGCTAATAGTCACTGCCGGTGGAAAGAATGTTGCTCCTGCTCCAATCGAAGATCCGCTTCGAGCCCACCCACTGATTGGCCAAGTGTTGGTCATTGGAGATGCCAAACCGTTTATTGGAGCTCTAATTTCTCTGGACCCAGAAATGGTTCCGGTTTGGACTGCGCAAAACGGTATTGCTGAGAAACTGACCCTAGCCGAGGCAACCAAGCATCCCGTTATTCGTGCTGAGATTCAGCGTGCCGTTGATGAGGTGAACTCTCGATTTTCGAACGCTGAACAAATCAAGCAGTTTGAGATTCTTGATGTTGAGCTCACAGAGGCATCAGGCCACCTCACGCCATCTCTAAAAATTAAGCGCTCTCAGGTGCTTAAGGATTTCTCTATTCACGTTGATCGGATTTACGCTAACGCGTGAACCAAGGCTGCTCTCTGAGAGAGCGTAGGGCAAGCTTGCGCTCAGCAGGGTTGAGCTTTTCGATGTAGAGGATTCCCTTGAGGTGATCACATTCATGCTGCAGGACCTGGGCCAAAAGGCCTTCTCCTGAAATCTCTGCGATAGTGCCGTCTAGTAATTGTCCTCTTACAACTGCCCTAGGGTATCTTGGAGTCTTGTGCCACAGTCCAGGCAAAGACAGACAACCCTCTTCCATCTCAACCATGTCACCTGACAGTTCCATTACTTCGGGATTGATTAGATAGCCAGCCTTGCCGTCAACGAAATATGCAAAAACTGCTAAGCCAACGCCAATTTGATTTGCTGCAACTCCCGCCCGACCGGGTTGAGAAGTTGTATCAATAAGGTCTTCAACGAGATCTCGAACTTTGGCTAAATCAGCAACCCTGTCGCAAGCCGACTTCAAGATCGGATCGCCGAATAGCCGGATATCTCTTACGCTCAAGCCACCAGACCATCAACTACCAGAGCGGCTAGGTCTCTAGCTGCTTGCTTGGTCGCAGGGTGAAGCTTGTCGAACTGAACTGCGGCACCGGCCGCAAGCATCGGGTCATATGGGATTCTGACAACAGCCCGCACGCGAGTCTTAAAGTGATTCTCAATTTCGTCCAATTTAACGAGCTGGGTTCCGTAGGTAGCGGTGTTGAGCGCAACTACTGAATTCTTTACTAGCTCCCCGAAGCCGTTTGACTCCAGCCAAGTGAGGGTCTCACTGGCTAATTTAGCTTCATCGATGCTTCCTCCGGAAACGACTACCAATCCGTTTGCCCTCATCAAGATGGCTCGCATGACACTGTGAACAATGCCGGTACCGCAGTCCGTGAGACACACGCTGTAATAGCGAGTAGCGATGTCGGCCACCACGTTGTAATCACCTTCATTGAAGGCCTCCGATAGCATCGGGTCCGTGTCCGAAGCCAGGACATCAAGACGAGTGCGATCCCTAGAAACAAACTCGCTGAAGACAGTAAAACTGTTTATGCCACCAGCTCGGCGCACAACATCTCGAACTGTTCGGTCACTTTTTTGCTCTACTCTCTCAGCCAAAGTTCCACGATCAGGATTGGCGTCGATTGCAAGAACTCGATCCTCACGGACCAGTGACATTGCCATACCGATAAGCGTGGTTATGGTCGTTTTTCCTACTCCACCTTTGCGGGTGAGGATGGGAACAAACTTGGTTTCACCTCGCAGGTCGGCCATGATCCTCGCATCGAGGGAACGACGAGCCTTGACCTTCTTGTTATCACCTGGATTGAGTTTCCCAAAAGTTGCTTTGTAGACAAGACGTCTCCAGAACGTTTCCGGCAAAACTAGCGGTCTCGCCTCGTCCTTCAGAAGTCGATCAGCTGTCAACATGCTTGCTGGTTCAGCTTCTTCAAAAATGTTTGGACTAACCGGGACGGCCTCGGTTTGGCTAACTAGCTGGGTGAGCTCAGTCGGTTGCGGATCTAGTTCAAGATCTGCAAAATTTGTTTTTTCCCCCGACGAGTAATCGTCTTGCGATTGAGACATGTTCCTCTATTCAATAACAGCTATGAGGTCGCCGCCCTCAACTGGAGTCGGGCCGGCTATCCCCAGCCGTACAATCTTGCCACTAATTGGGGCCGCGATAGTCGCTTCCATCTTCATGGCTTCAATCGAGGCTATGGGTTGGCCTTTTTCCACGGTCTCTCCTGTTGCCACCCTGGGAGTTACAACGCCAGTAAACGGGGCGGCAGCGTGACCTGGTTTGCTCGGATCGGCTTTCTCCGCCGAAGCCTCTACCACCAAGATTTTGCGATCGCGAACAGTCACCGGCCTGAGTTGGCCGTTCAACTTTGTCATAACGGTTCTAAAGCCCTTGCTGTCAGGTTCCCCGATTGCCTCGAGACCAACCAGTAGCTGCAGTCCCTTGCGAAGCTCTATGACATGTTCATTCTCTGGATCTAGTCCATATAGATAATCAATGGTGTCGACGCTGTCTAAGTTTCCGTAGTCAGCCTTAGTCTTTTCAAATGCTTTTTGAGGACCAGGAAACAAAAGCTCGTTCAACTTTGTGCGACGAGCAGCCGAATCGCTTCCTAGCAAAACAGACTTGTCAGCATCAGATACGGACTTGATGCCTATGTCAACTTTTCTGCCCTTCAGGACTTTGCTCCTGAAAGGTTCCGGCCAACCACCAGGCAAGTCGCCAAGTTCACCAGCCATAAATCCAACAACCGAATCAGGAATGTCGTATTTGTCCGGGTTTGCTTCGAAGTCTTTCGGATCTGCGTCTACAGCCACCAAGTGAAGAGCTAGGTCACCGACAACCTTAGAGCTAGGCGTCACCTTCGGCGGCCGACCCAAAATTTCATTAGCAGCTGCATACATCTGCTCGACTAATTCAAATCTGTCACCGATTCCGAGCGCGATAGCTTGCTGGCGAAGATTGGAGAGTTGACCGCCTGGAATTTCGTGCTCATAGACTCTGCCGGTTGGACCAGGTAGACCAGACTCAAACGGTGCATAGACCTTGCGCACAGCTTCCCAATAAGGCTCCAATTGACAAACCGCATCAAGATCAATCTCTGTGTCCCGATCGGTGTGAGCAAGCGCGGCAACCAAAGCAGACAGTGAAGGCTGTGACGTCGTGCCGGCCATTGGGGCACTGGCAGCGTCAACTGCATCAACTCCGGCTTCAATTGCGGCCAAAAGGGTTGCAAGCTGACCACCGGCTGTGTCATGCGTGTGAAGGTGAATCGGAAGATCAAATCTTTCACGCAATGCCGCAACGAGCCTCTGAGCTGCGTAAGGACGAAGTAGTCCTGCCATGTCCTTGATGGCAATTACGTGCGCTCCGGCTTTTGCAATCTTCTCGGCCAGCTTCAGGTAATAATCCAGGTCATACAACTTCTCTGCGGGATTAAGCAGGTCTGCCGTATAACAAATTCCGACTTCCGCCACAGACGATGACTTTTCACGAACGGCCTGGATGGCAGGGGTCATCTGACTGACGTCATTGAGCGCATCAAAAATCCGGAAGATATCGACTCCAGTAGCGGCTGCTTCTTCAACAAACGCATCCGTTACCTCGGTTGGGTATGGCGTATAGCCAACGGTGTTGCGTCCTCTAAGAAGCATCTGAATGCAAACGTTGGGTAACTGCTCTCTGACAGCTGCAAGTCGATCCCAAGGGTCTTCCCCTAGGAAACGCAGCGCTACGTCATAAGTAGCCCCGCCCCAAGCTTCAACCGACAACAGGTTTGGTGTAAGCCGAGCGACGTGTGGAACTGCAGCTACTAAATCTTTTGAGCGAACCCTAGTTGCCAAGAGCGATTGATGGGCATCTCTAAAGGTTGTGTCAGTGACCAAGACTCTTTTCTGCGCCCGCATCCACGAAGCAAACTTTTCTGGACCAAGCTCTACTAACTTTTGCTTTGAGCCATTGGGAGCGGGTTGCAATAAATCGACTTCGGGAAGTTTCAACACGGGGCTTTGCTTATCACCACGCTCGCCATAGGGCTTATTGACGGTCACCTCGGCGAGCCATTGCAATACCTTCGTTCCTCTATCAAGTGAGACCTTGGCTTTCATTAGCTCTGGTCTTTCATCGATGAAGTGTGTTGAAAGCTCTCCAACAGCGAAAGTTGGATCGTCCACCACGGCTTGCAAGAAGTTAATATTTGTCGCAACGCCACGAATTCTGAATTCAGCTAGTGCTCGTCTGGTCCTTTGAACAGCTGAGCTAAAGTCTCTTCCCCTGGCAATTAGCTTCACCAGCATGGAATCAAAATGGGGAGAAACCTCTGCCCCGGTTGTAACTGTTCCGCCGTCCAGACGAATTCCTGCTCCGCCTGGGGAACGATAAGTGGTGATCATGCCTGTGTCGGGTCTGAAACCGGCGGCGGGATCTTCCGTTGTAATTCGACATTGAATAGCAAAGCCATGCGGAACAAGTTTCTCTTGCTCAAGACCAAGCTCTGCGAGAGTTTCACCTTGAGCAATGCGAAGCTGGGACTGAACCAGGTCCACATCAGTTATTTCTTCTGTAACAGTGTGCTCTA
>WLDG01000033.1 GCA_009704945.1 Actinomycetota bacterium
AAGAAGCCAGCGATTGCTGAAAAGGCATTCGATTTAGTTAGCTGACGAGCAATAGCGATTATCAGAGCTATTGAGATGGTTCCTAGAACTGCGGTCGAGAATCTCCAACCGAAGCTGTTTTCGACTCCAAACAGATTTAGCCCCAGCCAAATAATCCATTTTCCGAGTGGTGGATGAACAACATATGAGCCGGTCGATTCAAAGACATCAGGAGTGCCGGACTCAAAGAACTGGTTTGCTGATTCCGGCCATGTTCTCTCGGAACCAAACTTTCCCAGAGTGTAGGCGTCCTTTACATAATAGGTTTCATCGAAAACCAAGGATTTTGGATTAGCAAGATTTCCCAGCCTGATTACTCCGCCCAACAGCACAATGAAAAGTGTTGAAAGCAGACCAAATCGCCGGTGCTGGGAAATCCGGGAAAAAGCATTGGATAGAGCTGAAACCACGCTTAGATGCTAGTTTGCTTGCTGTGTTGATTCTGGCTGCAACTCCCATAGGCAACCTCTCTGATGCTTCACCGAGGTTGATTCAGGCCATTGGCTCTTATCAGCACATTGCCTGCGAGGACACACGTAGTTTCAAGCAGCTGGCAAGCGCACTGGAGGTTCGTTTCCAGGCCAGGCTCTACAGCCTCAACGAGCAGAATGAAAACTCCAAATTGCGAGAACTTGTTGAGATCGCTCGAACAGAGAATTTACTGGTAGTTAGTGATGCTGGGATGCCCACGATTTCAGATCCGGGGTTCAACTTGGTGCGTGCCTGCATCGAGGAAGGAATTGAAGTATCGATTATTCCTGGCCCATCGAGCGTTTTGGCTGCTCTAGCCATTTCAGGATTACCTACTGATCGTTTTGTTTTTGAAGGTTTCCTGCCTCGTAAATCGGGTGAGCGAAAAGCTATATTTCGAAAACTTGCCTCCGAGCACAGAACAATGGTTTTCTTTGAGGCACCACATCGAATCTTGGAGAGCCTGCAGGACGCAGCTGAAGTCTTTGGTCCGGAACATCAAGCTGTAGTGGTTAGAGAGCTAACAAAAAAGTTTGAGCAGGCAAAGCGGGGAACAATCTCTGAATTGATCAGTTGGGCCGAAACTCAGCCCAAGGGAGAGATGGTTTTACTGTTGGCCGGAACGACGCCTGGGGAGCTTGATTACGAGGAACTTGCTAGGCAGGCAATTGAGTTAGCTGGCACGGGTATCGGTTTGAAGCAGGCAGTCAGCGAGATTGCGTCCAGCACTGGCGCTTCAAAGAGTGTTATTTACGAGCGAGCTTTGCGGCTGAAAGCCTAGGATATCGAAGTGACCAAGTCCTTCTACGTAACCACCCCCATCTTCTACGTCAATGACGCTCCGCACATCGGTCACGCCTACACAGAGGTTGCGGCGGACGTAATCACGCGCTGGCATCGTCAAAGCGGCAAGGATGCCTTTCTTCTAACGGGCACTGATGAGCACGGCGAAAAAGTTCTGAGGACCGCACTTGGAAACAACACTGACCCCAAGCAGTGGACCGATCGATTAGTTGAGTCTGCTTGGCTTCCTCTGTTGGAAACAATAGATATCAATAATCAAGATTTCATTCGTACCACTGAATCCCGCCACAAGGTTGCTGTACAGAAATTCCTCAAGCAATTGCACGATGACGGATTTATCTACCAAGGCTCATTTAAGGGCAATTACTGCGTGGGTTGTGAAGAGTATAAAAATGATTCCGACCTTGTTCCCGGAACCGGCGACTTCCAAGGGCAACAGGTGTGCGCCATTCATTCCAAGCCTGTTGAGCAGCTGAATGAAACCAATTACTTCTTCAAGCTTTCCGATTTTCAGCAAAAGCTCTTAGATCACTACGAAAAGAATCCAACTTTTGTTCAACCTGAATCAGCGAGGAATGAGGTTATCTCTTTCGTCCGTTCGGGGCTGAGTGATCTGTCAATTTCTAGATCGAAAGAAAGATTTGACTGGGGAATCGATATTCCTTGGGATAATTCCCATGTCACCTACGTTTGGTTTGATGCACTGCTGAATTACATAACTGCTATTGGTTTTGGGGAAGACGATGCAAAACTAAACTCCCTCTGGCCAGCGGATGTTCAAGTGGTGGGTAAAGACATTCTTCGCTTTCATGCTGTAATTTGGCCGGCAATGCTGATGGCAGCAGGTTTGCAACCACCTAAGCAAGTTTTTGGTCACGGCTGGCTGTTGGTGGGTGGAGAGAAGATGTCAAAGTCTAAACTCACGGGTATTGCGCCGAATGAAATCACAGATTCATTTGGCTCTGATGCATTCCGCTACTACTTCATGAAGGCAATCGGATTTGGTTCGGACGGATCATTCTCTTGGGAAGACCTATCCGCTCGCTATCAAGCAGAGCTAGCAAACGGATTTGGCAATTTAGCATCTCGCACGCTTGCGATGATTCACCGTTATTTCAATTCCGCCATACCGGCCCCTGGAACATATGAGCCGGCAGATTTAGCTATCCAGGAAGTTGCCAAGTCTGCAGTTAGCGGAGCTGACTCGGCTATGCAAAAAGTCATGATTCATGAAGCGATTGCTAAGACTTGGGCACTGGTGGATGAGTTGAACAACTACATAACCATTCAAGAGCCTTGGGCTCTAGCCAAGGATGAAGCCAACCGTGAGAGATTGGCCACCGTGCTTTACACAGCGGCTGAAGGCCTTCGAGTGCTGACTGTTTTACTCGCGCCGATTATGCCAAAAGCAACAAACAAGCTCTTTGCGGCACTTGCCAGTTCTTTAGGCCGACTCTCAGACCAGAAGATTCAAGACAGTGCAGTTTGGGGTCAACTCAAGCCAGGGGAAAAAGTAACTGAGTTGGAGGCGCTCTTCCCTCGCCTTGACGAGAATCAATGAGTGATTTCCTACGAACTCGAGTGAGCTACGACGGAAATGACGCACGTCCGCAAAACTATCCAGAGCTTCCTGAGCCATTAGAAGTCGGCACTTACGATAACCACACTCATCTGGAAATTGCAGATGGTGACACTCCACTAACGGTTGCCCAGCATCTTGCACTAATGGGCCAAGTTGGAATGCTCGGAGCAGTTCAAGTTGGTGTCACTCTCGAGAGTTCGAAGTGGTCGGCCCAGGTGGCCAGTGAGAACCCAATGCTTTTGGCTGCTGTAGCGCTTCACCCAAATGAAGCCCCGCTGTATGAAACCAAGGCGGCTCTCGATGATGCCGTGGCAGAGATTGCAGAATTGGCAACTCAGCCTCGAGTTAGAGCTATTGGAGAAACCGGGTTGGATTATTTCCGCACGACTAGCGATCACCATTTGAAGCTTCAACAAGACTCCTTTGAGCAGCACATCGAGATTGCAAAGCTCAACAATTTGGCCCTGCAGATTCACGACAGGGAAGCTCACGAGTCCGTGGTCAACACATTGAAGCGAGTGGGACAGCCGGAAAAAGTAGTCCTGCACTGCTTCTCAGGGGATGTAGAACTTGTTGAAATAGCAAAGCGCAATGGCTGGTTCATTTCATTTGCTGGGAACATCACTTTCAAAAAGAATCAGTATCTGAGAGATGCTTTACTTGCAGCAGACATTCGGCAAGTGCTGATTGAAACTGACGCACCGTTTCTCACTCCTGAACCGCTGCGTGGTAGACCGAATGCCCCATACCTAGTGCCACACACTCTCCGCTACATGGCAGAGTTGTTGGATGTGGATGTAAACCGATTGGCAGAACAAATCAATCGGAACACCGAAGAAGCATACGGCCTTTGGTCGGAAGGCATCTAAATGCTTGGCGCTGCTGAGATTAGACAGTTGGCGGAATCTTTAGACCTTCGACCAACCAAAAAGCTCGGTCAGAACTTTGTTATTGATCCCAACACGATTAGAAAAATTGTCGCCCAGGCCAATCTCCGCAGTGATGACTTAGTTCTTGAAATCGGCCCTGGTCTTGGCTCACTGACTTTGGGATTGTTTGAGGTAGTCGACCAGGTTGTGGCAGTCGAAGTAGATTCTCGATTGGCTGAGCTTTTGCCGAATACAATCAATCGTTACGCGCCAACCAAGCGGCTCACAGTTGTTCATGCCGATGCGCTCAAGGTTAGAGAGTTGCCGGTTAAACCAACGGCACTGGTAGCTAATCTTCCCTACAACATCTCAGTGCCGGTGTTATTGCACTTCCTTGAAAACTTTCCATCCATTGAAAGAGTTTTGGTCATGGTGCAAGCAGAAGTTGCACATCGATTAGCAGCTAGACCGGGGACCAAAGATTATGGTTCTCCTAGCGTCAAACTGGCATGGTATGGATCTGCTCGGTTGGCAGGTTCCATCGGGCGAAATGTCTTTTGGCCAGCTCCACAGGTTGATTCAGCCTTGGTTTATTTTGAGAGGGAACAAAGTGTTGCTAACCCCGAGCTTTTCAAACTTATCGACGCGGCTTTTGGGATGCGTCGAAAAACCCTTCGCCAGGCCCTAGCTGGCTGGGCAGGCAGCGCACAGATTGCGGAGTCAATTCTGACAAAAGCAGGGGTCAATCCATCGGCCCGAGGCGAGCAATTAACCATCGATGACTTTGTCAGGGTAGCCTCGAGCAGGTGATTTATGCATCCGCCCCTGGCAAACTCAATTTGTTCTTTGAGGTTGGGGCCCTTCGTCCCGACGGCTATCACTCCGTAACGAGTGTCTATCAAGCGCTTGCTATCCGTCAGACAGTTGGAGTTGAACCCTCCAACAAGTGGGAAGTCATAACTCAAGGCGATTTGCCACAGGCTCAATTAGATCTGGTCCCTAAGGATGAAACAAATCTGTCTGTCGTTGCCGCGAAAGCTCTGGCAGATTTTGCTGGGATTTCTAATCCACAGCCCATGCGATTTCATACTTTCAAACAAGTGCCGGTTGCGGCTGGTTTGGCAGGCGGTAGTGCGGATGCGGCTGCTGCGCTACTCGCACTGAATTCAGCTTGGGAGCTTGGTTTGGATGATGTTCAACTGAGGAAAGTCGCAAGCAAAGTTGGTTCAGATGTTCCATTCTCATTACTGGGCGGCACAGCGCTTGGCCTAGACACAGGTATTGAACTAGAGAAATTGAGTGACTTACCGACAATGCAAGTCGTCTTGTTGGTTAGCCCCATCGGCTTGAGCACTAAAGAAGTTTTTGCTCGATTTGATGAATTGTTTCCCGATGGGGACCTAGTGGCTGATCCAGCCGATGCAATCAGTGGCGTTCGAGCTGGAAGCAAGATTGGTAAAAATTCTTTATTGGAACCCGCAATCAGTCTTCGACCTGAATTGGTTGAGTTCCAGAATCTACTCCCTGGCACTGTCGGACACCTATCTGGCTCTGGCCCCACCATCTATTTCGTCACAAATTCTGTTCAGCAAGCAAGTGATTGGCAGCAACAGCTGAGCGACCTGGGACACTTTGCAATACACACCACCACCGCCAGCCACGGTGCGGAAGCGCAGTAATGGCACATTTACTTGGCGCCGAATCAATCTCGCATAGTTTTCCCACTAAACAGGTTTTCAAGAACGTAACCGTTGGCATCAATGAGGGTGATCGAATAGGTGTCGTCGGCAGAAACGGTGACGGTAAATCAACCCTTCTAAAAATTCTCACAAAGCAACTTCAACCAGATCAAGGAAGAGTCACTTGGCGCGGGGGACTTGATGTTGGATTTTTGAAGCAGCAGGATAACTTTTCACCAGAACTCACAATCGCCCAGGTGGTGGTGGGGGACAAAGCGGAATATGAGTGGGCCTCAGATGCCCGAATCAGAGATGTCCTAGCTGGTCTGGTGGCGGATCTTGACTGGAATCAGTCGGTAGCCAATCTCTCGGGAGGCCAGCTTCGCCGTGTGGCTCTAGCCAAGTTGCTAGTTGGTGATCACGACGTGATCATGTTGGATGAGCCGACTAATCATTTAGACATTGAAGGCGTGAACTGGTTGGCAAAGCACCTGCAGACT
>WLDG01000034.1 GCA_009704945.1 Actinomycetota bacterium
TAGCGGTGATTCTCAATGTCGTGCACAACATTTGTACTCATGCTGTTAATCTTCCTTCCGTGAGCCAATCTCAACTGTATCTAGGTGACAATCTAGCAATTCTGAAATCGCTAGATACTGAGTCAATAGACCTTATCTATATTGACCCGCCTTTCAATACGGGCCGCGTGCAAGAGAGAAAGACCCGCAAGTCGGAACAGTCAGAAACTGGCAACGCAGGCTTTGGCGGGAAGCAATACCAGCAGGTGGTCTCCAGCATCATGTCCTATGACGATGCCTTCACTGACTACTGGGCCTTCTTGCTACCCAGACTCGAAGAAGCAAAGCGACTACTAAAGCCGACCGGAACCATCTATCTCCACCTTGATTACCGCGAAGCCCACTACGCCAAGGTCATGCTGGATGGATTGTTTGGCAGAGACAACTTTCTCAATGAAATCATCTGGGCTTATGACTATGGCGGAAAGAGCAAGGGCAAGTGGCCAAGCAAGCACGACACCATTTTGGTTTATGTCAAAGACATAAAGAAATATCACTTTGATTCAGAGTCGGTTGATCGTGAACCGTATATGGCACCTGGTCTAGTGACTCCAGAAAAAGCTGAGCGAGGAAAGCTACCAACCGATGTTTGGTGGCACACCATTGTCTCTCCAACCGGGAAAGAAAAAACCGGTTATCCAACTCAGAAACCAATTGGCATTCTCAGAAGAATCATTCAAGCAAGCTCTAAACCAAATGATCTAGTGCTGGATTTCTTTGCAGGCAGCGGAACCACTGGCGCAGTAGCTGCCAGTTTGGGTCGCAGATTCATAATGATTGATAAGTCAAAAGAAGCAACCGATGTGATTCAAAAAAGACTCAACGAACAGAAAGTTCAGTTCTCTTTTCACGAGAAATGAAGTAGATCACAACTAGTGCCAAGGCAATAAATAGCAAAGCAGTAGTCATCGCCATACCAAGGTTCACCTCACCCGGTCTGCTAGCCAACCTAAACATTGCAAGCGGCAAAGTCGCTTCAGAGCCATAGGCCAGAAAACTCGCTGCACCAAACTCTCCAAGTGAAGCGAGAGCCATAAACGAGACAGCAGCCGCAATTGGTCTAGCCAGAATTGGTGCCTCAACATAGGCAAGGGTTTTTACTCGTCCAGCGCCATCGAGTGTCGCAGCTTCTAGCATTTCAGGCTCAACTGCATGTCTTGCGGGTCTGAGTATTTGATAACCAAGTGGAATCAAAAACACTGACTGGGCCAGAGGTACTAACCACCAGTTTCCTAAGGCGCCGGGGAGATAACCCGCACCAACCAAAAACAAAAGTCCAATCACAACCGGGGATATGCCAAGCGGCAACAACACCAGCAAACTTGGTTTCTTTCGAGCCGCAGCAATCCAAGCAATTGGCAGAGAAATCAACAAACTAATCAGTAAGTTTCTAAAGCTATTGCCCGCTGCCTCCAGCAGTGTGATGTTGAGGATGTCTCTGCTTCCTTTAGTAGCTAGGTTTTGCAAGTTCTCCACAAATCCACCATTTAGAGTCACTGCTCGATAAGCCACGTTCCCAATCACGATCAGAACCACCGTCAAATACAGATAACCAATCAGCTGGCCCAACTTCGAACCAGTGTGCTGGGTTTCCCCAAATAGTGGTGTTGGGTTTGCGCCAACTTTTCGAGCGATGAAGAAGAGCACCACCGTGAGTGAAGTTTGCAAAACAGCCAAAGTTCCGGCGCTAACTAAATCTAATTGACGCAGGGCCACCTCTGAGATTTCAGTCTCTAGCGTTCTGATTTCTCCTCTACCAAGCGTGAGAACCAGCCCATAGCTGGTGGCTGAATACAGCGCCACTAGCAGCGATGCTGAAGCAATACCCGGTAGCTGTTGAGGAATTTCAACTAACCAGCGACTTTGCAGTTTGCTCGCGCCGTCTAACTCGGCCGCCTCCAGTTGCTCTTTCGAAACGCTACTAGCTGAAACCACTCGAGCAATAAACCCAATGTTCATTAGGAGATGAGCGAAAAGAATCCAACCAAATGCCAATCCAAAGTTCAGCTCAACTGGCTGCAGCGGCAAAATCGTTAGCCCAACCAAGAAGGCTGGCAAAAGAAATGGCAGTAACAAAAAAGCAGAGACTAAGTTTTTCAGCCGCTTGAGAGATGCCAACCAGTTACCAACTGGGTAACCAAGCAGAGCTGCTAGAACAGCACTGCTGATTGCCAGCAGTGCTGTTACCAGCACTAACTCGGTGTTAGTTGTCAAAGACGTCGGACCAGTCTTTCAACCAACGTTCGCGATTCTGGCTTAGCTCTTGAGCATCCCCGAGAGTTGATCGCGCGGGCAGAGCAAACTTTGCCCACGCCTCAGGAACTGCAATGCCTTCAACTGCTGGGTAGACGTACATCGCCTCTGGCACTGAGGATTGGAATGCCTCACTGACTAAAAAGTCGATCAGGGCAGTTGCTCCTGCAGGATTGGCAGCACCTCGAATGGTTGAGGCGTATTCAACTTGTCTGAAGCACTCGTCCAACAAGGCAGCAGTCCCAGCAACACCATCCGCCACTTCAGCAGATGGTGAAGATGCGTAAGACAGAACAATTGGACGGGTTCCACCATATCTTGTGAAGTCAGAGAAGTAAGCGTCTTCCCAACTGCTCGCCACCTTAACTTGGTTGTCTCGGAGGTTTCTCCAATACTCAAATGTCTGCATGTCGGTTTCAAATCCTGCAAAGGTAGTGGCAAGAAATGCTAAACCTGGTGATGAGAATCTAGGATTTGTAACCACTGTCAGAGCTTTATACTCTGGATTAATCAGTTGACGCCAATTTGCCGGGGGAGTCAGATTGTTTTCCTTGAACCAGGCGATGTCATAGTTGAAGCAAACATCTGAGTAATCAATTTCAACAAAGTCCCCAGCCACAATTCCTTCTTTTTCCGCTAGGGATCTGAAGGTGTTGTCAATTCCAAAAACAACATCTGCGATAGGTGCATTCTTGGTCAGAGCTAACTGGTTGGTCAGAGTTCCGGTGTCGCCAAGTCGAATAATCTCCAACTGAAAACCGGAGGACTCTTCGAACTGGGCAATCAACTCATCGCTCATTGCGAATGAGTCGTGTGCTGCAAGGCGCACTGTTTCAACAGGTGCGCTGGTGCAGCCAGTTAGTAGTAGAAGTGTTGCTAGAGCAATTGCTTTTTTCAATTGCGTGCCTTTCTGTAGTTAGGCACGGGTGTCTCCCTTACGCTGGCATGACCCAGATCAGGTTCGACGGTCGAAGACGCTTCAGTCTTCCTCTCAGCCCGGTTATCCGGACTCCCGTGTTTGTAGCAATAACCAGCTTAGCTAGTGGACCATTCCCGCTTGCTCAGCAACTTCTTGCGAAGCGCTTTTCTCTCTCAACGGCACCTCTTTAATGAACCAGCTGATGACAAAGCCAACTCCAATGATGATGGCTGCTAGCAGGAACACCGACAGGGAGGATTCGATAAAGCCCATTCGGAAAGGCAGCGTCAATCGCTCATCAGCGTCAATCAAGAATGAACTGTCTTCGGTGACGCTGGTGGCAGCGGAAGGCCCTGCCTGGTAAACACCTAAGATTCCCTCATTGCTTGGGTTTTGCAAAACCGCAGGATCATTCAGCGCCTCACTAATTCCATTGGCAACCTCAGGTTTTCTAAAGGCCTCAGCAATCTTGTCGCCCACTTGACCAAACAGAATTGACATGAAGACAGCAACTCCCAAAGTTCCACCCATCTGGCGGAAGAAGGTTGCGCTTGAGGTAGCAACACCAATGTCTCTTGCCTCAACTGAGTTTTGGGAAGCCACCATAGTGGTTTGCATTAGCTGGCCAAGCCCAAGGCCCACCAACACCATTCCAATTGCAACAATCCAAAGTGGAATGTCTGCCTCTAGGAAGACAACCATATAGATGTAGCCAACAAAGAGAGTCGCCGTGCCGGTGTTGAAGAAGAAGCGATACTTACCAGTTTTTGCAGTGACTCTTCCAGCCGTGATGGTGGCAACCATCATTCCAAACACCATCGGCAGCATCATGAGTCCGGTGAGAGTCGGGCTAACACCATAAACAATTTGAATAATTAGAGGAATCACAATCATTCCTCCAAACATTCCAGCTCCAACTAAGAATCCAAGAACCTGGGTTCTAGCAAAAGTTTCCGACTTGAAAATTGATAGTGGGATAAGAGCGCTGTCTCCCATTTTCTTTTCAATCATTATGAAAAGCACAATTCCAACGACACCTGTTACTGCCATGCCGATTGAAAGAGTTGAAGCCCAACCCCAAACTCTTCCCTGCTCCGCCAGCAGAAGTAGTGGCACGGTCGCCATGATGATGGTTGCTGCTCCCCACCAATCAATCTTCTGTTTTCTCGGAGTGTGCGGAACATGCAGGAATGTGATGACCATTACGAGCGATAGCGCTCCAATAGGAAGGTTCATTAGGAAGATCCAGCGCCATCCCTCAACAAACAAAAACTCATCAATGCCGGCTAGCGTTCCACCAATAACTGGCCCCAGTAGTGAAGAAGATCCAAACACTGCCAAGAACATTCCTTGGTAGCGGGCTCTTTCGCGCGGAGGAACTATGTCCGCCACAATCGTTAGCGCAAGGGCAAACAGACCACCAGCTCCAACTCCCTGCAGAGCTCGGTAGGCAGCCAGTTCAAACATGGTGTTGGCAAAGCCAGTGGTGACAGAACCAATAATGAAGATTGCA
>WLDG01000035.1 GCA_009704945.1 Actinomycetota bacterium
TCTCTGAAGTCTTCAAGATACTTTTTTAGTAGCCAGGCGGCTTCTTCGCCGAGCTGGATATCGCCTTTGCTGTGAGCACTCTCAAGGTCCGTCAACCTCTTGAACAGCGCTGGGTCTAATTGGATTGAGTCTGTATGCGCAGAGTATCTAGGTAGAAGTTCAGCCTCTAGCTTCTGAAGGGTTTCATTTGTGTCAGACGAGGCTTTGTTGTAAAAAACCAACATCATCTGAGTTAGCAACTGGCCAGATTTTTCTAACGCTTCGAGAGTGTTTTCAAAGGTGACTTGCTCTTCTGCAAGAATTGCCGCGATCTCTGCTTTGTGTTCTGAAATCGCTTTTTCAAAAGCCGGCAGATAATGCTCGTCCGTTAGTTCCGAGAAGTTAATAAGGTTATAGGGACCGTCAGCGAGAAGCAGAAGTGGATTAGTCATTCTGCAATGTTATTCGGGGTTGCTGAACCTTATTTCAGAAATCGCAACTTCCTCGGCATTTACAAGTTCTAGCTTCTTTATATTCCCTACTGCTTGGAGGTCTCTGGCCACTTTTTGCAGCGGCTCAGGACCAGCCAGCTTTAGCATTTCAATCTCAGCTTTCATGGAGACCTTAAGGTCTGATTTGCTCTTTCGAATCAGTATCAGGGCCGCACTGGTAACACTGATTAGATCAGACGACGAACTTGGAAGTTCTTCAGTGCTTGGCCAAGCTGCTTGGTGAACCGATCCTTCTTGCCACCATGACCAAACTTCTTCGGAAGCAAAGGGCAGGAAGGGTGCGAATAGTCGGACCAAGACCGATAAAGCTGATCGCAAAGCAAGCACCGCTGAGCCGATTTGCTGCGGGGTGTGATCCATCTGACCATAAGCCCTGTCCTTGACGAGCTCGAGGTAGTCATCTGTGAATGTCCAGAAGAAGCTCTCTGTCACCTCAAGGGCTTTGGTGTGGTCATAGTTGTTGAAGGCCTTGGTTGCAGATTCGACTACCTCTGACAAACGATGAAGCATCGATAAGTCAATTTCCTCTGAAATTTCGCTCACGTTAGCAGGCAACTCAAAGCTCAGAGCGAATCTTGCAGCGTTAAGTAGCTTGATGGCTAAACGCCTTCCAATCTTCATCTGGCCTTCGTCAAATGCCGCGTCTGTCCCAAGTCGCGCACTAGCTGCCCAGTAACGAACAGCGTCAGAACCATGGTTTTCTAAAAGCTCATTTGGCACGACTACATTGCCTTTGGACTTTGACATTTTCTTTCTGTCTGGATCAAGAATCCAGCCTGAAATCGCAGCGTTCTTCCAAGGCAATCCGCCATGCTCAAGTTGGCTGCGCAGCAATGTCGAGAAAAGCCAAGTTCGAATGATGTCCTGACCCTGCGGTCTTAGGTCGTAAGGGAAAACCTTGTTGAACTTAGCCTCATCCGTCGACCAACCACCGGCAAGTTGCGGTGTAAGTGAAGAAGTTGCCCAGGTGTCCATAATGTCGAGCTCTCCGATAAAGCCGTTTGGCTTTCCCCTTTGCGTTTCGCTAAAGCCCGGCGGAACATCAGATGATGGATCAATAGGGAGCGATTCATTTGAAGGCAAAATAGGGTTCTCATATTCAGGATTCCCAGTTGCATCCAATGGATACCAAATTGGAATTGGAACCCCAAAGAACCTTTGACGAGAAATCAGCCAATCGCCATTAAGTCCATTAATCCAGTCCTCTAATCGAACTCTCATAAATGATGGGTGGAAATCCAGCTGCTTGCCGAGCTCAATTAGACGTTGGCTTAGCGCTTGGTCGCTCCCACCATTTTTTATGTACCACTGGCGAGTTGAGACAATTTCAAGTGGCTTATCACCCTTTTCAAAGAACTTGACTGGGTGCGAAATGAGCTTCGGCTCGCCAACCATTTCTCCGGATTCAACTAGAGCCTGGATGATTCTCTCTTTGGCACTAAAAATAGTTTTGCCGATAATTTCTTCATAGAGAGATCTTCCTGGCCCAGCTAGGACTTCGGCTGGACCCTCAGCAAGAATGCGTCCATCAAAACCAATAATTGGCCTGGTCTGTAGTTTTAGCTCTCGCCACCAAATTACGTCAGTGACATCACCGAAAGTACAAATCATTGCAATTCCGCTGCCCTTGTCTGGTTGGGCTAGGCGATGGGCAACGATTGGAACCTCGACGTCAAACAGCGGAGTCTTGGCAGTCTTTCCAAAGAATTTTTGGTATCGCTCATCATCGGGGTGAGCTACCAGCGCAACGCAGGCTGGAATTAGTTCGGGTCGCGTTGTTTCGATAAAGATTTTTCCTTCTGGGCCATCGAATCCGACTCTGTGATACGCACCCGGCATTTCACGGTCTTCTAATTCAGCTTGCGCAACTGCTGTTCGGAATGTGACATCCCAAAGTGTAGGAGCAAGTGATAGGTATGCTTCGCCTCTTCTTAGGTTGTTCAGAAAAGCTATTTGAGAAACGTACTGCGCATTCTTGGAAATTGTTCGATAAGTTTGCGCCCAGTCGACACTTAACCCAAGATTGCGCCATAGATTCTCAAACGCTTTCTCATCTTCCTCTGTCAGTTTTTCGCAGAGCTCAATGAAGTTTTGCCTTGAGATTGGTAATTGATCAGCTGCTTTCGAACTTTTGTTGTCCCCACCAACTTGAGGAGGAGAGAAATCAGGTTGATAGGGGAGAGTGGGGTCACAGCGGACGCCGTAGTAATTCTGAACTCTGCGCTCTGTTGGCAAGCCATTGTCATCCCAGCCCATCGGATAGAAGACCTCTTTACCCAGCATTCTTTGAAAACGGGCTACAACATCAGTGTGGGTGTAGCTAAAAACGTGTCCCACGTGCAGTGATCCGGAGGCAGTTGGAGGCGGGGTATCAATTGAGTAGATATCTGTGCGACTGGCGGAGTTATCGAACCGGTAGACACCTGATTCTTCCCAGCGTGGCACCCACTTAGCCTCGAGTCCATCAACGGACGCTTTTTCAGGCACCTGGGCGGCCCTGATTGGCTCAGGCTTGTTTCTTCTCATGCAGACCTCGGCATAGTAATGGTCACTAGATTAACATTGATAGTCTGCCCAGGTTCGAAAGTCGTGATGTACCCCAAACACAAAGGCCCAGATAGCGCCGCCAATCCTTCCCCTAGCTTTCCAGCTATTGAGAAAGAAGTGTTGGCTTATTGGGAAAAAGATGACACTTTTCAAAGATCAATTGACCAAAGAGCTGAAACCGAGGCCGAGGAGTTCGTTTTTTATGATGGCCCTCCTTTTGCCAATGGACTTCCTCACTACGGGCATCTTCTAACTGGTTACACCAAGGACCTGATTCCGCGTTACCAAACGATGCGAGGAAAGCGAGTTGAGCGTCGTTTTGGCTGGGACACCCATGGACTACCAGCGGAGGTTGAGGCTGAGCGACTCCTGGGTATTTCTGGTCGACCGGAGATTGAAAAATTTGGCGTTGCTAAATTCAATGAGTTTTGTAAGACATCTGTTCTGAAGTACACGCAAGATTGGCGCAGCTACGTCACTCGTCAAGCTCGCTGGGTTGACTTTGATAACGACTACAAGACGCTTGATCAGAATTACACCGAGAGCGTTATTTGGGCGTTCAAGGAACTGCACAAAAAAGGTCTTATCTATGAAGGCTTCAAGGTCCTGGCTTATTGCTGGAGGTGCGAAACACCACTTTCAAATCATGAGCTAAGAATGGACGATGAGGTTTACAA
>WLDG01000036.1 GCA_009704945.1 Actinomycetota bacterium
AACATCTTGGCTCGAAACCTAAAGCTACCGCTCACGCTCGAAGCTGCAGTAAACAGAGCGCTGGCGGGTAAGCCATATGAAATTGACCTCGGTCACGCTCGCCTTTTGAGAGAAGATCGAACATTAGAGGAATTCCTATTCACCGGCATTGCTGGTGTTGGTATGGATGCCCGGCTGATGCAGAACACACAGTCAGAGCTAAAAAAGAGAATTGGTTGGATTGCCTATATAGAAGGTGGCATTAGATCTCTGCCGCTGAAGTTTGAAAAGTTTGATGTCACTCTGAATGAACAAACCAGAACTCTCAAGAGCTACTCGCTACTGGTTGGGAATGTGGGGTTGCTGCCAGGAGCTATCTCGATGATGCCCGATGCGAGGCTGGATGATGGCGTATTAGACATGGCAGCGATTGGACCGAGAAGAATCTGGAACTGGATTGACTTCTTTTCACGCATCACCTGGCAGAACAATGTGGTGAGACCAATTGCACTTGGCAGAAAGTGGATGGATGCCACCGCCAATGTGAAAACTTTAGAAAATCTCAGCAGCAGTCGAATCAGAATCAGACCACACCACCTGGTGCCAATTCAATTAGATGGCGATCCGATGGGTGAGGTAATTGAGGTTGAGTTTTCCCTCAAGAGAAAAGCTTTGAAGATTCTGATCTAGCCGCGAAGCTCATCCAGCCACTTGCGTGCTGCGTGGTAGCTGGTGTTGGCATTGTTGCCCTGGTGCTCGCTGACTGACTTATCTGCTTTGGCGTAAGAGCCAAGGAAGATAACTTTTGGACTGAATCTGTGCAGTCCCATTAGCGCTTCGGCAATTGCTTCGTCTTCGATGTGCCCTTCAGCATCAATGTTGAATCGATATCTTCCAAATCGATCACCAACTGGTCTTGATTCAATTCGAGAAAGATTCACTCCACGCGCTGCAAACTGCTCCAGCATTTCCAGTAGGCCACCTGGTCGGTCATGTGGCAATTCAACAATCACACTGGTTTTATCGCTACCAGTTTTTGGTTGCGGTTTGGCGCTCTTACCAATTTCAATAAATCTGGTTTGAGCTTCTTTGTTCTCGCCGATATCACTAGCAAGAATTTCTAATCCATAAAGCTTGGCTGCACCAGTTGCTGCAATTACTGCATCAGCTCCTGCTCCATCGGCGAGAGCTTTAGCAGCTGCAGCGGTTGAGGCAGCAGGGATGTGGTTATGGGAAGAAAGACTCTGCTCCAGCCACTTTCTACTCTGCGCGTAGGCAACAGGATGGGTGAGTACATCTTTAATATCAGAAAGTTTGGTGCCTGGCTTCGCCATTAGATCAAAGCGCACGGGAACTATATACTCACCGAAGATTTGCACTCCACCCATGACAGCCAGTGCGTCAGAGGTGGCAGATACTCCACCCTCGATGGAATTCTCGATTGGGACAACGGCTCGATCGGCGGTTCCTGCAATAACTGCGTCCATCGCCTGGGTTACTGATGCCACTGGCAGAAGCTCATTGTCCGCGCCAAGTTGCCTGGCTGCCTGCTCGGTGAAAGTACCGGCTGGGCCTAGGTAGGCAATTTTTAGCGCTTTTGGCATGACACAAGATTAGAGGTTAGGGGGAATGTTGGCACCTAATAATCTTCTTTCATGGCAAATCAATCGAAGGTTTCATCGCTAAGACTGGTGTTGCGAGCGGGCGCAACGGTGTTTGGTCTGAGTGCAGTTTTACTAATTGCACTTCCTAGGTTCTTCACTGATCTATTGGGGATGGCCGGCTCTAATGACCTTGATTGGTCAATGCGCATGATTGGACTGACTCTGGTGGCCCTGACAGGAAACATGTTGGTGGTTTCGCTGCACGGATCAGACAAGGGCGTTTTGCTTTCAGCCAGAGTGATGCAGTTTGCAGCGTTTGGTTTGGGGCTCATCACTTTGCTGATTCCGACTGGTTGGAACTGGTTTGTGATTTTGTATGCGCTGGTTGGTTTTGGGTTTTCAGTTGCCTACACAGTTTTTCTGCTTCAAAAAGACTGAAGAATCAGGATTGTTCCTGCAATAAGTGCCAAAACTGGCGGCAGAAACACGAAGAGGGTTCTGCGTCGCGCGGGAGTAGACTTGGGCACCTATCAACCCTAAGTGGTGAAAAAGTATTGAGCAATAAATCCAGACGGGATGCCGCGAAAGAGGCAGCAGCCTCTGGCACGATGACACACAAACAAATTTGGGTAGTTCTAATCGGACTAATGTCCGGAATGTTTTTAGCAGCGCTAGATCAATCTGTTGTGTCTGCTGCTATGAGAACAATCGCAGATGACCTAGGTGGTCTTTCTTTGCAAGCTTGGGCAACCACCGCCTACCTAATAACTTCGACAGTCAGCACTCCTATATATGGAAAGCTGGGCGACATCTTTGGTCGAAGACCAGTTTTTCTAACGGCAATTGCGATCTTCATTATTGGTTCTGTCACCACAGGCTTTGCGAACACCATGTTTGAACTGGCTGCCTATCGAGCACTGCAGGGAGTTGGTGCTGGTGGATTGTTTGCACTGGCGCTAACGATTGTGGCGGACATAGTACCTCCGCGCGAAAGAGCTCGCTACCAGGGAATGTTCTTGGCGGTGTTCGGATCGTCCTCTCTGCTGGGACCAGTGATTGGCGGAACGCTGGCTGGCATTGATGAGTTTTTGTTTGTTGAGGGTTGGCGCTGGATCTTCCTAATGAACCTTCCTATCGGTGCGCTATCGCTGGTAATGGTGATTACTTTCCTGCATGTTCCACACACTCCGAGAAAACAAAAGATCGATTGGTGGGGAGCAGCAGCCATCATCATGGCAACCGTGCCACTACTTCTGCTGGCCGAGCAGGGAAGAGTTTGGGGTTGGACTTCTGCGCTTTCAATCGGCATGGCAGTAACAGGTGTAGTTGGAATAGTGCTGTTCATAATGATTGAAAAGAAAATGGGAGACAGCGCTCTTATCCCACTATCAATCTTCAAATCACAAACCTTTGCGAGAACTCAGGTACTGGGATTCTT
>WLDG01000004.1 GCA_009704945.1 Actinomycetota bacterium
ATTGACAAGGGGCACGGACTCGAACTTCTTCGTAATCACTATGAGCTGGGTAAGAAGGTTTTAGTGATTGGTGATGGTAGGAACGATATAGAGATGTTTCAGTGGGCTAAGGCTCACGGCGGTTACGCCTTTGCTATGGGACAGGCCCCAGACGAAGTGAAGCTGGCTGCCACGGCCGTGATCGCAGCTGTTTCCGAGGACGGGGTAGCCCAGGTTCTAGCCTCATTAGAGGGTCTTGAGTTTCTGAGCTAACGACTAAACTTCCCTACGGAGGTCTGTCCGAGTGGCCGATGGAGCTGGTCTTGAAAACCAGTGGACAGCAATGTCTCGTGGGTTCGAATCCCACGGCCTCCGCTCTGAGTTTGCTGAGAGCCGCTAGAGGCTGCTTTAGCCCTAGCGGTATCCTTATATTTCCCTTCAAAGAAGATCCCCATTGACCAATTCTGAGTATCAATTTTTAAAGCCCGAGAAGCCCAAGCGGCGCTGGCTGAAGCCAGTCGTAATCTCTGTGGTGGTTGCTCTGGTTGCTGGCTTGGCAGTTGCCGGTGGCGGTGTGGTTTGGGTTCTATCCCGACTAGCAGCAGCCGGAATTGATATCTACTCAACCGATGGTGAGACTTTTGATATCCCAACCGCTGAAGAAATCAATGGTCCAATCAACATGCTCCTGATTGGTTCGGACACTCGCGAGGGCCAGGGTTCCACCGAATATGGTCCGGCTGGAGCAGAACTTGCCGATGTGATGATTCTTCTTCACATAAACCAGGCCAGAACCAATGCCGTTGCACTCAGCTTCCCCAGAGACCTCATGGTTGCGATGCCAGAGTGTCCAAATCCAGAAGGCGGAGATCCATATCCTGCTAAGGAATATGTTCAGATCAACTCCACCATCAAATACGGAGGACCTGCCTGCACACTGCTAACTGTTCAGAAACTAACAGGCATCCGAATTCCCTATCTTGCAATGGTTGATTTCAAGGGTGTTATTGAAATGACCAGTGAGATTGGCGGAGTGACAGTTTGTGTTGCGCAAGACATCAATGACGATTACACCAAGTTGTATTTGGAAGCAGGCGAGCACACTCTGATGGGAAAGCAAGCTCTGGCTTTCCTCAGAACTCGACACGGTGTTGGTGATGGCTCAGACCTCTCAAGAATTTCTAATCAACAGGTTTATCTCACTTCGATGGTTAGAAAACTCAAAGATGAAGGCGCACTCACGAATCCCTTCACGATGTTTAGGCTCGGAACAGCTGCGCTTGAAAACATGACACTTTCTAAGTCGCTTACCAACCTGGGAGTGATGTTTGGAATCGCGCGCGAAGTAAACGATGTAGATCTAGACAAAATTGTTTTTCTAAAACTTCCGATTTATGGACTCACTGGCGAATATGCCGGGCGAGTAGGTCTAGCCACAGAGCGAGCCAACCTGCTGTTTGAAAAAATTGCGGCCGATGAGGAGCTAGTGCTCGCTAAGGCCAACCCGGGAAGCGGGGCAGTGGTGGAAGAGGATCCAACTGCCACAGCCGAACCAGCCCCGGAAAACGCTCTGCCTGACTGGGCTCAGGGAACCACCGCCGCCACCAAGAGCTGCAGTAAGTAGTAAATACGCCAGTTGTAAAAGTTGCAGTTTTGGAAAAATTGTAAACACTTACAGTTTCAACTCATCGATACGCTCAAATTCAATCGTTTTCTCATTGTTATCAAGATGTAACCGCTTACAGTATCGGGCTTAGTGGGGGGAAACTTATCCTTTTAGTGCGCCAAAGCACTTGGCGGGAAGTTGCTATGGCAACTGATAAATCGAAAGGAAATAACTCTATGTCAGTAATGCGTCGTCGCGCTCTTGGTTTTACCGGAGTCGCACTCGCTTCTGCACTGGTTCTGAGCGGCTGTGCTGCATCAGAGACAGACAGCGGATCTGCTAGTTGTGATGTTGTTACCGAAGTTACCTGGCTAAACACAATCAAGATTGAAATCCAGGAGCAGTTCGTAGCAGCAGTTGATGAGTACAACGCAACAAACACCGACTGCGTGAAGATCTCCATCATCGAGTACCCACAGGGTGAGCCATTCTTCTCGGTAGCGACTCCTCTATATGAGGCAGGTAACGCACCAGTAGTTATGACCGTTCTGCAGGAGCTACCTGACATGGCAGACCGCGTAATGGACTGGACCGGAACTGATCTAGCAGCTCTTGCTGCAGACGGCACCCTAGACAAGGCCAACATTAACGGCAAGCAGGTTGGTATTCCTGTTACCGCTGAAGCATTCGGTCTTCTATACAACAAAGCAGTTTTGGATGAGGCTGGCGTTGACCCAACCGCAATCAAGACTCGTGATGACCTAGAGGCTGCATTCCAGGCTGTTGAAGCAACTGGCCGCAGTGCAGTTCACTTCTCAGGTCTATGGTGGTCACTAGGTGCTCACTTCACAAACGTTTACCACGCCACTGCAGCTGCAGAGCAAGCTGACCGTCTAGCAATTCTTGACGGTCTAAAGGCTGGCAGCAAGGACCTAATGGCAGACCCAGTGTTCACTAACTGGCTAGACACTTTCGACCTACTCAAGGAGTACTCAATTGACAGCGCATCTATCGCTGACACTGACTACGACCAGGGTGTTGAGAACCTAGGTACCGGTGAAGTTGGATTCTGGTTCATGGGTAACTGGGCTGAGCCAAACCTGCTACAGACTGACCCAGCAGGTTCATTTGGTGTGATGCCAGTTCCAATCAGCAATGACGCTTCTGCCTACGGAAACGACGGCATCAGCGTTGGTGTTCCTTTCTACATCATCATTGATGAAGAGCAGTCCACTCCAGAAGAGCGTGCAGGCGCAATGGCCTTCATCTCCTGGTTGCTAACTACTCCAGAAGGACAGGCACGCTGGTCTGGCCCAATCGAAAACGATGGCATGAACTTCATTCCTGTTTACGATGGCTTCACAGTAGAGCCAACCACTTACATGTCACAAGACATTGCTAAGTACATTGCAGCTGGTAAGTCCCTTGCTTGGATCAACAGCTACTACCCAACTGGTCTACAGGACGTATACGGTGCTGCTGCGCAGAAGTACTACGACGGTGTATCTAACCGTGCTACTTTTGCTAAGGAGCTAGCCGCCGCCTGGGCTGAGTAATTGAGCGGATTTACTTCGTAAATCCAATCAACTAGAAGCATCGAGTCGCCTGGGGGCATAGCTCCCAGGCGACTTGCTTCGAAGGAGGTTTCATGGCACGAACTACTGCAAAGCGAATTGCGAATATTAAAAACTTCGCGATCTTTGGACTAATTCCATTGATGATTTTTGCGCTTGTTCTGGTGACACCTTTTATCCGAGGCATTTTCTACACCTTCACCGACTGGAACGGCTTCGAATACGAAGAGTTCGTCGGTTTTGCTAACTACGAAGCATCCCTGGCAGACGAGACTTTCTGGAAAGCCATCTGGATGACATTTGGTTATGTTGGCGCATCTTTAGTTTTAGTAAACCTAGTCGGCTTTGGTCTTGCTCTGTTGGTAACAATTCCAATGCGTGGAGCAAACATTCTCCGCACGGCATTCTTTGTTCCAAACCTAATTGGTGGTGTGATTCTTGGACTGATCTGGCAGTTCTTGTTTGATCAAGCCCTCCCCACAATTTCAGAGAACTTCAATCTTCCAATTTTTCAAGAGAACTGGTTGCTCAAGCCAGATACCGCATTTTGGTCCTTGGTCATTGTCACTGTTTGGCAGATGTCTGGCTACATGATGATTATTTATGTGACAGGACTGATGAGCATAGAGAAGGATGTTCTAGAAGCAGCCTTAATTGATGGCTCCACGGGTTGGAGAACTCTTACCCAAATCAAGATTCCATTGATGGCTTCTGCTTTCACCATTTCTTTGTTCCTCACGCTTCGCAACACCTTCATGGCATACGACGTGAACTTGGCATTGACAGGTGGCGGACCATACCGTTCCACAGAGTTAATCTCTCTTCACGTGTTTAAGGAAGCGTTCGGGTTTGGATTCTTTGGAACAGGTCAGGCCCAAGCGGTTCTGATGTTCTTGATCATTGCTGTTGCTGCCATTACTCAGGTGATTATCTCTAAGCGGACTGAGGTGCAGCGATGAAGCGCCAAAGAGTTATCAATCGAGTCCTATTTGCAATGGGTGCGGTGCTTGCAATTTTGTATGCGTTCCCTTTCTTTATGGTTTTACTGAATTCATTCAAGGAAAAAAGAGCTATTAGAAATGATCCTTTGGCTCTTCCTGAAGAGTGGCTATTTGCGAACTATCTCGAAGCCGCCGAGAAGATGGATTACTGGATCTCTTTGGGTAATTCAATTCTGATAACAATTTTGTCAGTTGGGGCAATCATCATTGTTTCCTCGATGCTGGCTTACTATCTGGCTAGAACTAAGACCAAGTTCTCGGCTGTCACATTCATTATCTTGGTCTCTTCGATGATTGTGCCCTTTCAGGCTTTGATGATCCCATTCGTTGGTTTATTTGGATCTCTTGGCATGCTGGCATCGCAACCGGCACTGGTTTTCTTTTATGTTGGTTTTGGGGTTTCGATGTCAACGTTCTTGTATCACGGGTTCATCAAGAACATTCCAACTGAACTTGATGAGGCTGCTTCTATTGATGGCGCATCGGCTTTTGCAACGTTTAGAAGAATCATCTTCCCGATGCTAAATCCAGTTACTGCAACCGTTGCGATTATCAATGCGCTCTGGATATGGAATGACTATCTACTGCCATCGCTAGTTCTGACCCAGGAGCAAAGAACTTTGCCACTAAGAACCTATGTGTTCTATGGCACTTACACATCTGACTATGGTCTTGCCATGGCCGGTCTTGTAATTTCAATCATTCCGATCATCGCCTTCTATTTCTTGATGCAGAAGCAGATCATTGCTGGCGTCTCCGCGGGAGCTGTGAAGTAGGAAAAATAGCCAGGTTGCCAAGGCTAGTTTTCGGCTAAGCTTTGGGTTTATTGGAGACGTCGCATAGTCCGGTCGAGTGCGCCCGCCTGCTAAGTGGGTAGGGGACCAAAATCCCCTCGGAGGTTCAAATCCTCTCGTCTCCGCCAGTATCGAATCGGCTAAGCTTTTACTTCTGCGCTCGTGGCTCAACGGATAGAGCATCTGACTACGGATCAGAAGGTTGGGGGTTCGAGTCCCTCCGAGCGCGCGAACCCGCTAAGAATTTCACGACTTAGCGGGTTTTTACTTTTTTACGAGTAGCCGGGGCCACCGCTGAAGCCCCAATAGAGGGCGGGGATTGGAATTTGTAAGCGTTTGCGTAGCCTGGGATCTTCCACTAGTGTCGAGCATTACTAGGGGAGTATTCCTTCGCAATGGGGTCGTCATCACGGCTAACGCCCGGCACCATTGGTTGCTAACAAGCAACGGGAGAGACTTAGTGATTGGTCAACAATGGGGTTGGCTCACACAGATCCCCACTGCTGTCCAATGCGAAGTTCCTAAGAGGAATTTCAAACCTTATTAATTAATGGAGGACAGTAGTGAAGAAATTCGCAATCGCAGCATCAGCGCTAGCGCTGGTCGCTACATCAATCACAGCAGTTCCAGCAAACGCGTCAAACGTTTCGGCTAACAACGCTCGCTATGGAACTAATTGTGCTCAGCTAAACCAGGTAGCTCGAGGCAAAGGTGCCGACGGCAGCAACTTGGTTTGCAAGGTAGAAACAAGCGGAACATTCAAGGACAAGAGAGTTTGGGCTTACGCTAAGTTCCCAACCATCTCTGCCCTAGAAGTAACCATTCCAGCAGCTCCTGGAGGATACGAGCAGGTTGGCCGTGCAATGGCAACTGCAATGGTTGCTGAGGGAATCTTGAAGCAAGAGGCTCTATTTGTTAACCGTCCAGGTGCAGGTGGAACCATCGGTCTAAACCACTTCTTGAACTACGAGCAAGGTGCACGTAACAAGGTTATGGTTATGGGATTCGCTCTAGTGGGTGGTGTTATCAGCACCAAGAACGCAGCTAAGAACTCTGAACTAGTTCCAGGTGCGCGTCTAATGGGTGAGTATGAGGTTGTGGCTGTTCCAGCTGACTCCCCATACAGGACTCTTGCCGATCTAGTGAAGGACATCAAGGCTAAGAAGAAGGATCTACCAATTGCTGGTGGAAACTTGGGTGGAATTGACCACTACACCGCGGTTTCCTTCTACGAGGCAATCGGTCTTTCGATCAGCGACCTGAACTACGTTGTGTACTCAGGTGGTGCACAGATCACTGCTGCTCTGCTTAATGGTTCATCGAAGGCCGGTATTGCTGGTTATGGTGAGTTCAAGTCACAGGTCGCAGCGGGAACCCTACGCCTACTGGGCGTAACTGCACCTTCAAAGGTGAGTGCAATTCCTGCAGACACCTTCCGCTCACAGGGCGTTAGCTTGGTTTCCCAGAACTGGCGAGGCATCATGCTTCCAAAGGGAACCAGCAAAGCAAACCGTGATCTATTCATTCGCGCCATGGACGTTGCCCGCAGTGGAACTTCATGGAGAACAGCTGCTGCTACAAACAGCTGGATGAACAACTGGATGGCCGGCGACAGATTCCTAACTTGGCTAAAGCAAGAGGAAGCTAAGCTCGCGAAGCTATACAAGGATGCAGGTCTTTGATCCTGAATTCCGTTAAGGAAGCAAAGGGGGAGCTGGTATTTACCAGCTTCCTCTTTGCCTTATCCATTGTTGTACTAGTCGACACAATCAATCTGACAGAGTCAAACGTCGTTGGGTTTGTTGGACCCAAGGTTTTTCCGTTTGCAATTGGCATAGCGTTGTTTGTTTTGACGGGGTTGCAAATCATTTCTGTTCTCCGAGGTGAGCGTGGCACACCTGAGGGCGTTGAGGGTGGGCAGCAGGTAGACAAGCCTGTCTGGAGACCTTTCATTCAAGTTTTGGTTGCGGTAATTGCCTATGCCGCTCTAATTGACTTTTTGGGATTCCTAATCATGGGCCCCGTTTTATTTTTCGCAGTCGCACATGCCCTAGGCGCTACAAAGAAACTAAAGCTTGCATTCATTGCAGTTATCTTGGCAGTGGTTGTTTTTCTTGGCTTTACCCAAGGCCTCAGACTTTATCTTCCATTGGGATTTGATTTCATAAACCAGATCGACCCATCGGTTGAGGAAGACTCGGGAGAGGAAACCTGGTAATGGATTTCGCTAACTTTCTCGCCGGCTTTTCAGCCTCTCTAACTTGGACAAATCTTGGATTTGGCCTTCTAGGAACACTACTTGGGACACTGGTTGGAGTTCTGCCAGGAATTGGTCCGGCACTGGCAATTTCTCTGCTACTTCCGGTGACGTTGGTTGTTGAGCCAACTGCTGCTCTCATTATGTTTGCAGCTATCTACTACGGAACTATGTTCGGTGGTTCAACCACGTCTATCTTGCTAAATGCGCCTGGTGAGTCTGGTTCTGTTATGACCACGCTCGAGGGGAACAAAATGGCGCGCAATGGTCGAGCTGGTGCTGCACTTGCAACAGCAGCACTTGGCTCATTCGTCGCAGGTGCCATTGCAACAGGAATCGTTGCAGTTGCAGCCCCAACCATTGCATGGATTGGTATTCGAATGACCCCGGCCGATTTCTTTGCGCTAATGGTCTTGGCATTCGGTGCCGTTGGCTCAATCATGGGTCAATCTCTGAAACGTGGTCTGATTGCTCTTTTCATAGGTCTCGCTATTGGCTTGATCGGCTTAGATCTACAGTCAGGTTCTCAACGTTTGACTTTTGAGATTCCAAGGCTTACTGACGGAATTGAAACCGTGGTGTTAATTGTGTCACTGTTTGCACTCGGCGAGGTTCTATACGTTGCACTCTATGGACGACTCGGTGGAGTTCAACGAAATTCATTTACTGGTTTTGCGACCATGACGAAGAGCGACTGGAAACGATCCTGGAAGCCCTGGCTGCGAGGCACCGCCATCGGGTTCCCGACAGGTGTTCTTCCTGCTGGAGGCTCTGAGTTACCAACCTTCCTTAGCTATAGCTTGGAAAAGAAGCTAGCAAAAAAGAAGCACGATGAGTTTGGTAAGGGAGCGATTGAGGGAGTTGCTGGACCAGAGGCCGCAAACAACGCAAACGCTGCTGGTGCAATGGTGCCACTTCTTGCTCTCGGTATCCCAACTTCTGCGACAGCCGCAGTGCTATTGGTTGCCTTTCAACAATTCAACATTTCCGCAGGACCACTTCTGTTTACTGACCAACCGCTGCTGGTTTGGACATTGATTGCATCGCTGTTCATCGGAAACCTCTTGCTACTAGTGATTAATTGGCCGCTAGCGGGCGTCTGGGCTCAGCTGCTCAGAATTCCGGCACCATATCTTTACGCGGGCATCATCACTTTTGCTCTTGTGGGTGCCTATGTGATTAATAGTGCAAACTTCGACATCTGGATAGCAATCATTATTGGAACAATAGGTCTTCTGTTCAGAAGATTTGGTTATCCAATTACTCCTTTGATTCTTGGAGTCATTCTTGGCCCCATGGCGGAGCAAGAATTCCGAAGGGCGCTGCAAGGAGCCGCTGGAGATCCCGCTGTGTTGATCAGCACTCCCTTCACGATCATTGTCTACGTCCTGTTGTTCTTGGTTATCACAGTGCCAAGGCTCTATTCCTGGCTAAAGAAAACCGGGAAAATCAAGTAGTGAAGCAAAGTCAAACGAGTAGCAGCCGATGGTTGCTACTCGTTTTACTTAACTCGGGCTTTATTCAGGCGGGCGTTTATGTTGTTCGCCCGATGGTCACTTATCGCAGCGTTGATTTGGGTGCTGACCCGTGGCTGGTTGGATTAGTTGGCGCTACGTTCGCTCTGGCGCCATTGCTGTTCGCAATCTTGATTGGCAGATGGGTAGACCGAGGCCGAGATGGTTTAGCGATGGTGATGGGCTCAACCGTCTTGATATTCACTAGCGTGGCAATCATTTTCATTCAAAACATTTCTCTATTGATGATCGCGATGCCTATTCTTGGCATCGGTCATCTGCTGGTGATGGTGGGTGGACAAAGCATGATTGCCAACCGATCTCCAGACTCTAGCTTGGAAAAAAACTTTGGCCTTCTTACCTTCTATGCGTCTTTAGGTCACGCGGTCGGACCTTTCATCGGAGGCTTGCTCGCCGACAGGGGAGGAATTGAAGTAGACACGACCCCTGCCATCGCATTCTCGTCAGTTTTGTTTATCATCGGTGCTTTGTTAGTGGTGAACCTCCGCCATGTCAGAAAGACAAGTCCTTCTGAACCCACTGAAAGATTGAGCGACATTAAGAGTGTCTTAGCAACCCCGACCTACAAATCAGCAATCTTTGTTGCAGGTGCGGCGACTGCAGTAGTTGATGTGGTGCTGATCTTCCTGCCTCTACTTGGACGTGAGTTGGGACTAAGTGCCACCCAAATCGGAACACTCCTAGCAATTCGTGCTTTTTCCTCCATGGCTGTTCGCGCAGTTTTAGGAGGAATAACAAATCGATTCGGGATGCTTTGGGTGATCAATTCAGGCTCACTACTAACAATGCTTGGTACTTTTGCTTTGGCATTCGTGACTGACTTTTGGTGGCTAGCGGTGGTGATAGTAATTACCGGTTTTGCAATGGGTATCGGACAACCTGCCACCATGGCTTGGGTTTCGAGAATTACTCAACCCGGATATAAAGGCTTAGCAATTTCAATCAGACTAACTTCGAATCGATTGGGACAAGTCGTTGTGCCGGCCACGGCTGGAGTCTTGGCAGGATTTGCACTGAGTAATGTTTTTCTTTTGCTCTCTTTACTTCAGGCAGTTAGTGTCGCTATTGCCTATCGCTCTTTGCGAAGGCTCTAGCACTTCGAGTCGGCAATTAGCAAATTATTCTTCGTCTGTCGGTGCTGCTAATCGGAAACCAACACTTCTGACCACCGAAATCACATTCGGTCCACCAGCTTCTCTAATCTTTTTTCTCAGTCTCGAAGCATGCGAATCAACCAGATGATCTGATTTGTAACCTCGGAATGAACCAATGGTTTGCAAAATCTGCTCTCTTGAAAAGATTCGATCCGGGTTGGCAAGTAGTAGTTGAAGAAATTGATACTCAGCATTGGTCAGCATCACGTGCTTCCCGCCAACTTTGAAGCTGTGTTGGCTCAGGTCCATTTCTAGCGGCCCCCAGGTTAGGATGTTTGCTCTAGGAGACCGCTGGGTTTCCCCGCGTTTCATCTGCTGGGTGACACGAGAGGTCAAAATTCTCTCGACAATTGGCTTAGTTACGTAGTCGTCAGCACCAGCGTTTAGCACCATCTCCTCATCAATCACCTCATCGCGGTGAGTGAGCATGATGATTGGGACGGTTGATTGAGCTCGAATTGACCGACACAGCTGCATGCTTTCGAGCTGTGAGTGGCCAAGGTGGATCAGAACAATGCTGTAGTCGCGCAACGGAAACAGCTCTTGGGCCTCTTGTTGGGTAGCAGCGTCATAAACCACAAGACCCATCAGCTCTAATTGCATGCGGATGCTGAGTCGATCCTCTGAGTCATCCTCAATTAGGAGTGCGTTGGGTCTGTCGTCGGTCATCATTTGATTTTTCCTTTTGACAAAAAATTGATGGATTCGTGAAAAACTCTTGAGGTTTTTGCAAATATCCAGGAGTAGCTTTCCTGTATGACTGACCTTTCAGATAAGACAGGTGTGACTGCAATTGAAGAGCTACTCACACTTGATAACAGTAGTCCTACGGGACAGAAAGCGTCCCAGCAATCCCTAGATGCAGAAAATAGCACTAGCAAAAACAACAGATCGAGCGCGAGACTTAATCTGCTGTCCACAATTCTGGCCATAATCGCCATAATCATTGCCCTTTGGGCGTTTACTACCGTCGTGGCAGGGCGTAATGCCGATGCCGGCAATGGGGAAACGACCACAATCATTCAAGCTGGTCCACAAGGCGCTGCCGGCAAAAATGGAATCAACGGAGCTGATGGAGCCCCAGGTGCCCCAGGTTCCGCAGGCGCAACTGGCGCAACTGGACCCGCTGGAGCCCAGGGCCCTCAAGGTGAAACAGGTGCTACAGGGGCAACTGGACCTGCTGGTGCAAATGGTTCGGATGGTGCCACTGGCGCAACTGGAGCTACAGGCCCTGCTGGCCCGCAAGGAGCAACCGGCCCTGCTGGCGCTGCAGGACCTGCTGGCGCACAAGGAGCGGATGGTGCCACAGGTGCAACTGGAGCTACAGGTCCTGCTGGCCCTCAAGGAGCAGCAGGTGCTGATGGTGCAACCGGTGCAACAGGACCCGCTGGCCCACAAGGACCCGCTGGCACATCGGGCTCGGGAATAAACGTCGGCGATGCGTGTACCTTCGTTGCCAATGGCGAGTTACACCGCGGAACAGTTCAATGGCAGGAAAATGGAGCGAATACTCAATTGCAGTGCATAGTTCCTCGTCCATAAAGCGATTGTGAGCCTGCAGTGCTTTTGTTGCCAACCTTGTTTCTCTCTCGGCAATTGAAAGAGCTGCAGGTTTTCACTTTCTAGCGATCAAGCATCGCAAGGCGCGATATTGATGTTCATTATTTCGTTGCCCCAAGACAGCTTTAGACTGTTTCGGTAGTGGGAAGTGTTTAGAAGGCTGGATGAAAAACAAGATTAGATTTCTCGGAGCCACCGAGACCGTCACCGGCAGTAAGTATTTAGTCGAAACACCTGACTATAAATTGTTGGTGGATTGCGGCTTGTTTCAAGGCTATAAGAGCCTTCGGCTCAGAAACTGGGAGGAGTTTCCTTTCGATCCTGCTGAGCTAGATGCAATTGTTCTTACACACGCTCATCTGGATCACTCGGGGCTAATCCCAGCCATTGTTAGGCAAGGATTCCGGGGCAAGATTTACATGACAGCTGGCACACTTGAACTGTGCAAAATTCTCTGGGCCGACAGCGCAAAAATCTATGCAGAAGATGCCGAGAGAGCTAATCGCAAGCGCTATACCAAGCACGAGCCTGCCAAGCCGCTCTTCGAGTTAGCAGATGTGGAGAGTGCTTTGTCTTTGGCGCAAGTCGTTGAGTTTAATCAAGAGCTGACTCTGGCAAAAGAAATCACGGTCACCTTTCGGCACGCAGGACACATCCTTGGCGCAGCACAGGTAGTTTTGAGCGTAAACAAAAAGAAGATTCACTTCACAGGAGATTTGGGAAGAGCAAAGGATCCACTTATGCTCGGGCCTGCTGCATTTGAAGGCGCCGACATTTTGGTAACGGAATCAACCTATGGGGGCTCTAACCACGCCGCGAGTGACCCGGAACAAGAACTAGAAGAGATCCTCAACAAAGTTTTGAAGCGGGGAGGCACTGTGGTGATTCCTGCCTTTGCTGTTGGTAGAACTCAGTCGCTCATGCTTCACATTTGGCGACTGATCAAGAAGGGCAAGCTTCCCAAGGTAACAATGTATTTGAACAGCCCGATGGCGACCAGTGTCAGCTCGCTCTACCATCAGCACAAAGAAGAGCACAGAATTGATCTCGAAGAGTTCGATGAGATGTATTCAGCAGCTCGAATCATTCGTGATGTTAGCGAATCTAAGGCCTTGAATGAATCAGAGGAAGCAAAGATCATCATCGCTGCCAGTGGAATGATGGAGGGCGGCAGAGTTCTTCACCACGTTGCTAAGTTTGGACCGGATTCAAGAAATGCCATCCTGTTTTCTGGTTACCAAGCCGGCGGCACCCGGGGGAGAAAGCTCCTGGATGGAGACAAGTCAGTTCGAATTTTTCACGCTGACGTGTCGATCCGAGCGGAAATCTTTTTTATGGACACAATGTCTGCCCACATGGACAGCAATGAGCTAATTGAGTGGCTGGGAGCTTGCAAAACGAAACCGACGATGACTTATGTAACTCATGGTGAACCAGATTCAGCTGATCGCATGCGATTTAGAATTACCGACGAATTAGGTTGGACAGCCCGCGCAGCGACCTATGGCGAAGTTATAGATATCGATAATCCCAAATAACCTAGCTCCTAGGCATGGGAAGAATTGCAGAGAAGCTGCCAGATGCCGTTCCGCTCAGCGACCAGTTTTTGGTTAGTTTTGTAATCATTTCAAAGCCCAGCCCTGCAGACAACTCTCCAGATAATGCTCGTCCATTGTTACCTGCAACGATTGCCAGATCACCTTCTGAATTGAGGTAGGCATTAAGCCAGAACTTATTGGCACCGCCGTGCCTACTGGCATTGCTGACAAGTTCTTTCACGATTTCTACCAGGCAAGTTGTAGAAGTCTTGCTCTTTTCAAGCGCTAGAGAGGCGCTCGGTGCGATCTGATACTCAACACCGCAGACTCCTTGCCAGGTGTCGACTATTTCACCTAGAAGTTCTTGGAGGGGTCTATCAAAATCAGGTGGGCTACTAAGCACCGTTTTTGCTCTTTCGATGTCAGCTCGAACTGCCAGCTTTAGGCTCTCATCAGGCCTTGCTGACATTTCGAGCCTTGAAGAGGCCACGGTTAGTGCTCCTTGGACTGTGCCATGAATAATGTAGGACCACTTTCGTTGTGCCACCCATACGGCCTGATCCAGCAGATCTAGCTCATGCCTGATTTCAGAGTTGACTCTTTGGATTTCGGCCGCGTTTTCATCTCTAGTTCTCTGCAAGGCAAACCAGGCAGTTGAGCAGATGGCTGTGAACAAAAGAACGCCGCCTGCTGTGAATGTGGTCAGGCCAACCAGCGGGTACTGCAAGCCCAAGCTGTAGATAGCAATCCCAGTTGGCAGGTAAGCAATAACACTTGCTGCCGCTGGGATGTTCAGCGCATATGAAATAGGAATCCTTTTTCCGGGCAGAGCGAACTGGATGAATCTTCCAATGATTGGATAGCTCAGTGAGATACCCAACACCAGCATGGAGCTCCAAAAATCAGCTTTAGACACAATGGTCAAAAATATATTTGGCATCGCAATTACGTAAGAAGCTATAAAGCTCGAATCTATATTAGGAACCACTTTAAGTTTCCAAATGTTTTTTGACTCGCGTGGCTCTAACTGTGGAGGCTCCATGGAGCGAAGTATTTGAACACGTGCTTGCAGCTCTCGACTGAGTGGCCGCACTTGGTTTCTAACCAACGCTTGGATCTGAATCTTGAGGGCAGCTGATTCGGCAGCATCCATTACTTTTTCATTGGAACTGGCAATCCTGTCTAATTCGCCTCCTAGAGAATTGTTTGCTCTCTCCTGGAGTTCAGCCTCAACTTCATCTGCAACAGCGATGGTTGTGTTCTTTTGTTCCAGCAATCGAGCAGTGACGCGATTTAGCTCAACTGTTACAAGGACATGATTGTTGTAAGCGCTAAACATGGCAGCGGCAATCAGGATGTAGAGAATCGCAATTGTCAGATCACCGGAAATTCTTTGCTGCAGGTTAGTTTGAAAATCTTCCTGATGCACCAGCAGCATAAGCACCAAGCTCTTGGTTCCAGCCGCAATCGTTGTAATGACAACTATTGCCAGAGCCTTGGCACCATTGCTTTGCATTCTCTTTGCAAGGCTAAACAGCACAAGAAATACGACTAGAAATGCTGCAATAGAGAGTGGTGAAAACAAAAAGAGCAATGGAAAAACACCAAAATCTCTTTGCCCCTCGTATCCAATGTCTGTGAGAAAGAGGGTTATTGAGAGAAAGCCCAGCAGTCTTGGATTTCTTAGTTCTAATCTGCTTAGCCCAGTGTTAACCAAGGATGCTAGCCAGGCACTAGATCGAGGCACTAGGCGAACCTTCACTTAGTGGGACCTGCAGTTTTCAGATATTTGATTGCCGCCTGCACTCGCTTTTCTGGCCCAGCTTCTTCATCGATGTCCAGCGCTTGGAATGCTCGAACCAGGATCATGCGTACCGCACGAATGGTGGTTCCTCTAATTTCAGCAATCTCTTCGTTGGATTTACCCTGGGCAACTAGCCTCACAACATCCAGTTGTGATCTAGACAATTCTGAAAGCGGGTTCTTTGCATTGAGGTCATCTCGGTAATCCGAACCTTTTCCTCTTGAAACCTGTCTTATGACTTCATTTAGGACGCCGGTCTCACCCATTCTGCTTTTTACTAAGTACGCAAAACCTGAGGGCAACTCTTTTCCTGATCTGCCTGCAAGTTTTGGCTCGACCAGATTCGTGAGAAAGATGATGGCAATTGCTGAGTTAACAGCTCGCAGGTTGGTGGCTAGATCAAATCCATTGGGACCGGGGCCGAGATCAACATCAATAATGGCAACGTCTGCGTCAAAGGTTTGACAGACTTTTCTAGCATCGGAGGCTGAGTCAGCACTTTTTGTTTCGTAACCAAGTGACCTGACCACTTCGGTCAGTAGGGAACGAACCAAGGGCTCATCATCAACGATTAGCACCCTCAGCTTGAATTCCATGGCTATAGAATGCCAGATACGGAAAGACGAACATTTTGCCTTGGTTCCCATGAAGGAACATTGCTGGAAATCGAGTCTTTCTATAATTCAGAATTACCCCAATTGAGCCGGAGTCCAATGGTGCCCTTTAGCTTTCCTCCCCTGATGCCAGGTGGAAGCCGATTTGGCGAGCAATACCCAAAGCACATCCAATCTTGGTCTAGTCGGCTCAAATCCAGCATCGCCAAAGACGATATGGCTGATCTGAAAGAGAAGTACCAGTCAGTCCCGCTGCGCCGCGCAGCACAGCCGAAGAAAACCAGGAAAAGCCGCTAGGCCAATGGTTTCCTGGCAGAACATTTTTATTCAACCCCTCGTCAACTCAGCTAACCTAATAGAAGTTTTCAGGGCCAATCCAAGGAGCCAAAATGCAAAACTCAGCTGAAACAGCCTTCGTAGTAGTGGCTCTGCTAGGGGTAGTGGCATTCCTGGTCTGGCTGGTCTTCTTCACTGGCGAAGGATATAAAGGGATTTGGGAAGACCTAAAAAGTATTGGAAGTAATAAGAAAAAGGAAAGATTCCCCGTCCCTATTTTTGACAGATCCAAGATCGACCTGCCAAGACCTAAGAAACCTAAGCTCGGCACAATTTCTCGGGAACCAATCAATTTCAATGAGCAGCAGCTCAGAGACTGGGCCGAACAACTCCAGCAGTCGATCAAAGACATTCGCAAAGAGGCTAATGAATTGGCCAAGGCATATAACTCCATGCCCCCCTCACTAGTTGAGGACCCGAGCAAACCAAGACGAAAGCCAAAAGCCGCTCCAAAGGCAAAAACCACGAAAAGGCCTGCCGCCAAGAAAGCTGCCCCTAAGAAACCTGCCGTCAAGCCAAAAAAGAAGGCTGCTCCTAAGAAGAAGGGAAGGTAGGTTCCCAAAACTAACCCCTTTGGGCTACCCTTTAGAACATGACTGAGCCAACCAAGAAGGTCTTCTCCACCGCTGTCGGTGGCTATAGCCGCAATGAAGTAGATGAATACATTGCATGGCTGCGAAAGACCATGCAGGAGCTTGAGTCCTACAACGCCCTGGCTGTTCGTGAACAGAACTCTCTTCGTGAGCGGGTTGTTCAACTAGAAGAGTCACTCAAGCTTGCTAAGTCCCCTGGTTACGCTCAACTCGGAGCACAGTTCGAGCAAACTCTTAGGTTGGCCGAGTCAGAAGCCGCCAAGTTAGTCAATGACGCAGGTAAGGACGCGGTTCGAATCAGAGAAACCGCTAAGGCTGAAGCGGAAAGAATCAAGTTTGAGGCTGAAGAATTTGCCAAACCAGTCGTTGATGGCGCGAACCGCGAAGCAAGACGAATGGTCATGCAGGCTCGCAAGCAGTCAGAGGAAATCCTGGAGCAGGCTCAAGATGAGCTTCGTCAAGTTCAGGCTGAGCGAGCCCAGCTGCAAAAAGAAGCAAATGTAATCAAGTCTGAAGCTGACAATCACGTTGCCAAGGTCAAGGCTGATCTTCAAACTGAAGTCGAGAGAATTCAGACTGAGAACGCCAGACTTCTCAAGCGCAACGCTGACATTGAATCCGAGATCAGAAGCAAGATTGACGACGGTGAGAAGCAAGCGCTAGAGCTATTCCGTAAGATCCAGCGCGAATCTCAAGAAATGCACGATCAAGCAGAGCGCGAGCTTAGGGCCGCCACTGCTGAAGCCGCATCTCTAATTGAAAATGCAGAAATGACCTTGGAAAATGCTCGCAAAGAAGCAGATCGAATTGCTCAAGAATCGCAGTCAATGGCAGCAGCATTGCTCGCTGATGCTAGAGCACGAGCAGAGAAGCTTGCTGTTCGATCACTAGACATTACTCGCGAAGCAATTGCCGAAGCTGAATACAGACTTGCCAAGCTTCCTTCGCAACAGAATTCAATTCAGGACTTCCTGGCAGAGACTCGCTCTATGCTCACGCCAGAGCAGGAAGTGCTTATCTCTAGAAGAAAGAGCTTGGATCAGGCAATCGCTCAGCCACTCGAAGCTGAATTAATTGAAGAAGCTGACGACAACAAGTAATTAGAGCAACGCTCTAATTGAATTCATCGCACCGCCCATTACAGCTGGCATTCCGCCGCCTGGGTGAACCGATGCTCCAACTCTGAAAAGCCATGGCTTGGTTATCGAGTGATAGCTGGGAGAGTGGAACGGTCCAGACTGCCAGAGTGGATTTTTCTTGCCATAGATAGCACCCAGCGGACCACCAATTCCGGCAAAGTATTGCGGATGCAGGATCTCATAAGTTTCAAATAGTGAATCAATTGCAACGTCCAAACCGATGACTCGGGATATTCTCTCCAGCTCTTTTCTTACCCACGGTGTAGTCAGATCTGCTTTCTCACCATCTGCAGCAGCTGTTAGTAGAACTGCCACGGTGGGTTTGGTGTTTTGGTAGATGTTGCCGGGTGTGTAGTAATTCACAAATGCCATTGTTTGATCTGGTTGCTGATTCTTTTTTAATCTTGAATACAAATCAGCCGGACTGTCTGGCATGACTACCGAGTGAGTAACGGTATTGGCAGGCAGGGGCTGTTTGAGAACTGCATAGATAGCAACACCCGAGCAGGAGCGAGACTTAGCAGGAGCCTGTGTTTTGCCAGTCAAAAGTTTTTGAGTTAGCTCATTATCGAGTGCTGAGATAACTAAATCGCAGCTGTAAGTTTTGTTTTCTGTTACAACTTCACCTTTTCTTATCGCGACAGCTTTGACACCAAGCTGGATGTCTGCACCAGACTTGATTGCCAGCTCGGCTAAGAACTGGGGCAGTTGATTTACTCCGCCAGCTGGAACAGATATTCCTTGCTCGCTCATGATTGCTGTCACCGATGCAAAAATCGGCAGAGTTTGATCAGGAGCCACCCCAGCATTGAGAGTATGGATAGCGATAAGTTCCCTCAGTCCCCCTGGCATCCAACTAAGGGATTTCAAATACTTCTCGGTGTTGAGTCTTCCGCCATAAACAGAGAGAAGTTTCCCGAGTGCGCCAAGAGTCTTGGTGTCTAGCGGGTGTGAAGTAAGAAGCTCAGCAATTGCACCTTCCAGAGGCGCATGCTCTGCAACAAATCTTTCCCAGGCTCGATACCAGGGGTGATTAGTTGGAATTGGAATATCAATTTCTTCACCGCGGAAGAAGTAGCGACCAACCTCTGGAAGCCTTAGAAACTTTGGTGGGTTTTCAACGCGTCCGCCGAGTGATTCATATTTGCTAAGCAGTTGCTGCCAAACCTGCGGAAAGGTAACCAGGGATGGACCGCTATCAATAGTTTGTCCTGCCATCTGGAATCTTCTGCTTTTGCCACCAACCCAGGCTCCCTGCTCTAGCACCGTTACCTTGTGTCCCTTTTGGGCCAGCAGCGCAGCTGCTGTTAGGCCACCAAAGCCGGCACCAACTATGACTATTGATTTACTCATACGACATTGAAAAGAACATAGAGCGTTACCAGCTGCACACCAGCTACCGTTCCCGCTACATACGGAAACGCAATTGAATACTTATATACATCGTGTGCTTTCTGCGGAGTTGGCTCACGCCAAACCGAGATGATTAAGTAGCTCGAGATTGCAAGATTCACTAGCGCTACCGGCAAGTTCACCATGAAGAAAATTATGGTTGAGAGCATCCACCAAAGACCCGACCAAATCAGGGTGCCCTTGACTCCCAGGTGAACAGCGGTAGTTCTAATTCCAGTTTCACTATCCTGCGGAATATCTTGAATTGCGTCATAAGCATGCTTGGCAATAGACCAAACCATCAGTGCAACAACTGCGGCCCAGAGCGGCTCATAACCAAGAGCCAATGGCACGAAGGCAAGTGGGAATGCGTAGTCGGTGTTAGAAAGGCTGTCGAGATATGGTCTTGCCTTAAATCGAAGCGGCGGCGCTGAATAAAAAGTGAAGAACAGGGCGTAGGCAATCATCCACCACACTGCAGCCGCAGGCAGGGTGAGAGCAAAGTAAATAAGGAATGGAACGTTGGTGGCAATGACACCAATCCAAATGGGCTTTACTTCATTTGGAAATATGTGGGCCCCTTCATAGGAACCCTTGCGAGCATTGATGTTGTCAGTTTCCTGATCAAAGATGTCGTTGATGCCATAGATAAGAAGGTTAAAGGGAAAGGTAACCCAGATCAGAATGGGCAGGATTTCCCAGGTCCAAAGCTGGCCGGTTAGCCACATCCCCATGACGGTGGTTCCAATGGTGTTGACCCAGAGGACAGGTCTCGAGATTTCGATAAGCCGCTTCAGCACCCTCACAGCCTATGCGTTATAAGGAAATTCACTTATGTGCAGGTTGAAGCGGTAGCATTCACCATTGTGAGAAGTAATAATTGGCACATCCGCTCAGCTCTGAGCACCAATGTGAAGGTATAAATGGCGACTATTACACCACTTCTCCCACCTGCCGCAGGCAAAGTCAGCGATGACAAAGCATCTGCCATGGCAGCCCTGGAATCCCTGCTGGCTATCCGTTTCTTTGAAGAGGCGGTCGATGGCATGTTTGCCAGGGGCCTAATGCACGGCACCATGCACCTCTCTATTGGCCAAGAGGCCGTGGCAACCGGTGTTTGTGCAGCGCTCAGACAAACCGACTTCATTACCTCCACACACCGCGGCCACTCTCACTGCATCGCTAAGGGAGCAGACCTCACTCGCATGATGGCAGAGCTGCTTGCCAAGCAGACCGGCTACTGCCGAGGCCGCGGGGGATCTATGCACATCGCCGATGCCAAAACTGGCAACCTCGGTGCCAATGGAATTGTTGCCGGTGGTATTCCAATCGCTGCAGGTGCTGCACTTGCCCAAAAACTAAAAAAGACCGACAACGTCGTGGTCAGCTTCTTTGGCGATGGTGCAACTAACGAAGGCGCATTCCACGAAGCTCTCAACCTTGCCTCAGTTTGGGATCTGCCGGTGATTTTTGTTTGTGAAAACAATAAATATGGAATGAGCTTCTCAACTGCTAAGAGCATGAAGGTTGAGAGAATTTCAGAACGTGCTGCTGCTTATGCAATGCCGGGAGTAACAGTAGACGGCAACGATGTTGACGCTGTTTATGAAGCAACCAAGCAGGCGGTCGACAGAGCAAGAGCAGGACAGGGACCAACTCTGATCGAGTGCGTCACCTACCGCCACAAAGGCCACTCCAAGAGCGACAAGAACCTCTACCGCACCAAAGAAGAAATTGATTTTTGGAAAACCAAAGACCCAGTGGGCAAGTTTGAAACCTTGCTAATTGAAAAAGGAATCCTCACCAAAGAGCAGGCAGAGCAGATCACTGAGAACGTTCGAAACGAAATCAGAAACGCCATTACCGAAGCGCAAGCTGCTCCGGACTCCGATCCAGCAGAGCTCCTCAGCTCAGTATTCAGGGCGGTGAACTAATGAGCGAAAGAGTAATCACTTACGCAGAAGCCATCCGCGAAGCCATTGGTCAAGCTATGGAGTCAGACCCCAGCGTGTTCATGCTCGGAGAAGACATCGGTGTTTACGGCGGCGCCTTTGGAGTATCAGGCGACCTCTATCACCGCTTTGGTGAAGAAAGGGTTCGCGATACGCCCATCTCTGAGATGGGAATCGTTGGTGCAGCGGTTGGTGCAGCGCTAGTAGGCATGAAGCCAATCGTTGAAATCCAGTTTTCTGACTTCACCGCTCACGCCATGGATCAGATTGTGAACCAGGCAGCCAAGATTCATTTCATGCTCGGTGGCGAGTTGTCTGTGCCGATGGTGCTCAGAGCTCCATCCGGTTCAGGCACCGGTGCTGCCGCCCAGCACTCACAGAGCCTAGAAACCTGGTTTGCCCACGTGCCAGGACTCAAGGTTGTTCTTCCTAGCTCCCCAATGGAAGCCAAGGGACTACTGCTATCAGCAATCGATGATCCAAACCCGGTGATTGTTCTAGAGCACAAGCTGCTTTACAAAACCTCAGGTCATGTGCCAGAAGAGATGTATAAAACTCCGATTGGAGTTGCCAGGGTTCTGCGCGAAGGAAAAGACCTAACCATTGTGGCAACCGGTGTGATGGTTTCTCGATCACTGGAAGCAGCAGCTCAGCTTTCTCAAATGGGAATCGAAGCAACCGTGATTGACCCAAGAACTCTCTCTCCACTAGACATGGGTCCAATCAACGATTCCATATCTCAAACTGGTCGAGTAATGCTGGTGCAGGAGGCTCCGAAGCACGTTGGTTTTATTGCTGAAATCGCAGCAAGAATTTCCGAAGGCCCAGCCATTTATTCACTAACCGAACCGGTGAAGAGACTTTGCGGTATGGACGTTCCAATTCCTTATGCCCCACAACTAGAGAAGGCAGTTGTTCCGCAACTGCCAGACATTGTTAGTGGTGCGCAAGATCTAATGAGGGGCGTCTAATGCCAAAGACACCGGTGGTCATGCCAAAGATGAGCATGACGATGACTGAGGGTGAAGTGGTTGAAATCACTGTTGCCGTTGGTCAGCAGGTGAGCGCGGGAGATGTGGTTGCAGTTGTTGGCACCGACAAGACAGACATGGAAGTTGAGTCAGACCACACCGGCACCGTGATGGAAGTAGTAGCAGCTCCCGGTCAAGTTCTAGAAGTTGGATCACCACTATTGGTTTTAGAAACCGAAGGCGAAGATCTCCTGGCCGGAATGTTTGGCTCCGCCGAACCGGCACCGGTAGCAGAACCCGTTGCACCAATCGCAGAACCGGCTCCAATTGCTGAACCTGTCGCTGCAGCACCAATTGCTAGTGCCATAGTCGAGGTAGCTCCTGTTCCTGCTTCTGAGATTTTGGCGATGCCCGGCGCTCGTAAGCTTGCTAAAGAGCAAGGTATTGATTTATCTAAGGTGAAGCCTGCTTCACCAGCGGGAATCATCAAGCAATCGGATCTTGGTGTTAGCCCGGCCAAGGTCGATAAAGCCCGTGCTCTGATTGCCTCGGTTGTGGAAAGCTCTCTGCAGATCCCACAATTTTCTGTTAGTGGTTCCATCAAGTTGAAGAAGAGCTTGCCGAAGAACTTTGATGAAAGATTCATTGTGCTAGCAAGAGCTTGGGTCAGAACACTTGCCAAACACCCACAACTTAATCAGCGATACGAGGCTGGCAGTTTTGTGAGTGTCACACCAAAGATTGCAGCGCTAGTGAAAACAGATTTGGGCTTTGTCTCACCGGTCTTTTCAACTGAATCCATTGGTTCCAATGAATGGCCAGAAAAGGTCAGGCAAGTTCTTTCGCTGGCAAGACAGAAGAAGATTCCACTGGAAAACCTTTCTGGCTCAACCACCTCCATCACAGATTTGAGCGAGTTCGGAATTGAGCAGGCCAACACGTTGCTGTTTGCCCCGCAAACCTCTGGCTTCAACATCGGGGCAATCAAGGAGAAAAAGGGCAAGGTGAGAATCAGCTTCACGTTAGTGGTTGATCACCGAGTGGCCGATCCGGGCGACGCGGCGCTGGTAGTGAAGACATTTGAGAAAGAACTAGGGGAGGTTCTGGGTGGCAACAGCTAGAGACAGGGGTCTGATTGTGAAGGTGGCTCGTATGTATTACGAGCAGAACATGTCACAAGACCAGATTGCTCGTGCTCTAATGACCTCCCGGTCCAACATCTCTCGCATTCTCTCGGTTGCTAAAAAAAGAGGCGTTGTTGAAATCAAAATCAACGAGGCCACTAAGCGCGAAACTCAAATTGAAGAGATGTTGATTTCAAAGTTTGGTCTACGTGCAGCACTGGTAGCAAAGGTGCCAAGAACCACCTCTGATTACCAGGCGGTTGGCCAACTGGCAGTGCAGAGCTTTCTGAATCACCTAAAGCCAAGAGTTCGTGTTGCAGTTTCCTGGGGAAGATCAATTCAGTCAATGGTGGAAGCACTGGAACCTGAAAATCGTCCCGATGTAACTTTCATTCCGCTAATGGGCGGCATGACAGAAATACCAGCCTCTTACTCTGGCGAAACACTCATTAGATCACTGGCAGAAAAATACAACGCAGACTTTCAAATTCTTCATGCACCAACCATCGTTCAATCACCCGATATCAAAGTTGCTTTGATGAAAGAACCCAGTGTTGCAACCGTGATTGACGCTGCTAGAACTGCCGATGTGGCATTTGTTGGAATTGGTTCCAAGGGAGCTAATAGCTCTCTTCACATCCTCGAGTCAGCCGGCATCAATGAAAAGGAAAACCCAGAGTTCTTTGCAAAGTGGGCAGGCGATCTAGCCGGCAGATTCTTTGACAGAGATGGCAAGAGCATTAACTCTCGTCTTGACTCCAGAACCGTTGGACTTGAACTAAATGAGCTAGCCAGAATTAGAAGAGTGGTTGGTGTCGCAGCAGGCGACGAGAAGACAGAGGGTATTCTGGCGGCACTCAGAGGTGGTTTGATTTCGGAGCTAGTGACATCATCTAACTGTGCAATGAAACTGCTGGAAGCAGCCGAGAGTAAGAAGCTAGGAGAGTTGGTCTGATATGGAAGTACTAATTTGGATTCTGCTGGTAATCGCAGTGATGTGGGTGTTCCAGCTCTATTTAGCTGTGAAGCAATCCCAGAGATTTGCTGATGCTCTCAAGGAGATCAGAACCCCCGGCACCACCACGACGGTGGGAATGGGTGGTTACCGCTATCGCGGTGGCAGGGCTTTCGTAGCCCTGGCCCAAAAGGACGGAGTGGTCACCGGGGCCAGGATTCTGACCGGTTTGACCGTCTTCGCAAACGCAAAACCGCTCAACGAGCTGGTCGGCCACAAGCTGACAGACCTGGCTGAGGGCAAAGGCCTTGAGAAATCAAAGAAAAAGGTGGTGGAGGCTACCCAAATGGCGGCCAAAACACTACTAGACCAGAATGCACAAACGTGACTATCTAGCCTCTAATTGGCTGGGAGTTTCTGGGCTAGCGTAACGAACAGCACGGTCGACGTCGACTGTGTTCGATCCAAAGGAGGGTTGATGAATATATTCACCAACGCTGAGACGGTTGCCGAACCGACAGGCGTATGGGGAGCGATTGCTGGTGGAGCCGAATACTTCATCAGTATCTTCAACCGAGGCGGTGAAGTTTTCTTTAGCCTCATGGGCGGAATTCTTCCGACTCTGGTTGTTTTGTTAACTGCAGTTAACGCTCTCGTCCGAATCATTGGTACTGACAAGATCGAGAACCTGGGCCGCAAAGCAGCTCAGCCTGGTCTTCAGTGGTACCCAGTGCGCTACATGGTATTGCCATTCTTGGCAGTATTCTTCCTAACGAACCCAATGGCTTACACCATGGGTCGTTTCCTACCTGAGCGTTACAAGCCTGCGTTCTATGACTCCGCAGTGTCTTACGTTCACCCAATTACAGGTCTGTTCCCACACGCAAACCCAGGTGAGCTTTTCGTTTACCTAGGTATCGCTGCTGGTATCACGACGCTAGGACTAGGTCTTGGTGACCTAGCTCTTCGTTACCTGCTAGTTGGTCTAGTAGTTATCTTCATCCGTGGAATTGTGACCGAGTGGATCACAGCCAGGATGCTAGCTAGGAAGGCGGCGTAACAATGGACGGACTAAACAAAGTATTAGTAACCATTGGTCGCGGTGTAGGTGGCGTGGTTGGTACCTTGTACCAAGCAGGTCGCGACACTATCGACACAATCATTCGCAACATCCTGCCTTTCATGGCGTTCATTTCATTCATCATCGGTCTAGTTCTAGTAACCGGTATTGGTGACGTGATTGCCCAGGGCATCAAGGGTCTCGCTGGCAACATTGTCGGTCTTCTGATCGTTTCTGTTGTTTGTGCTATTCCTGTTCTCTCCCCGCTGCTAGGTCCAGGTGCTGTTATTGCACAGGTCGTTGGAACCCTGCTCGGTGTTGAGATTGGTAAGGGAACTATCCCTCCACAGATGGCACTACCAGCTCTATTCGCAATCAACCCACAGGTTGGTTGTGACTTCATTCCAGTGGGTCTAGCCCTTGGAGAAGCAGAGCCTGAGACTGTAGAGGTTGGAGTACCAGCTGTGCTGTTCTCCCGCCTTATCACCGGACCGCTATCTGTCGTAATCGCTTACGTCGCTAGCTTCGGCCTATACAGCTAAGAAACAAAAACATCCTTTCGGGGGTTATCAGAGGATGGGTCGTTCTTCGGCCCATCCTCTGATTACTAATCAGGGTATTAATTAGTTAAAAAGGAGATCCAAATGGCAGAGTACAAGGCAGTAAAGATCGACAAGGGCCCAGGCGGCTGGGGTGGACCACTAACCATCAAGCCAACCGATGCACGTCCTTACATCTATTCAGTGACCGGTGGCGGTATTCACCCCCTGGCTCAAAAGATCGCTGACCTAACTGGGGGAATCGCATTCGATGGCTTTGCCTCATCCAAGAAGTTTGAAGAGATCGCAGTGGCAGTGATTGACTGCGGTGGAACAGCACGTATCGGTGTTTACCCGATGAAGAAGGTTCCAACCGTTGACATTCACGCAACTAGCCCTGCCGGTCCTCTTGCAATGTTCATCACCGAAGACCTGCTGGTCACCGGTGTGAAGCTAGACAACATCAACCTGGCCTAGGGAGAAAAATGACAGTGCTTTACAAAAGCACCGTCACTGAAATTGGCGAGCTGGTTCCAAGCTTCATTGCTGAGGGAATGCTGGTTTTTTTTGGTGAGAGTGCGCCGGAGGAGCTTCGCACCTTCTGCATCATCCATAAGTTGGAGCATGCAGAGGGGCAAGTAAAGACAGGTGACTTTGTTTCAATTGACGGACACGAGTTCGAAGTGCTCTCGGTCGGATCAGTTGCTAACGACAACCTTTACAACCTCGGCCACCTCAACCTAAAAGCCAACGGCAACACAGTTGCTGATCTGCCAGGCGATGTTTCAATCGCCAAGGTTGATTTGCCAGAGGTAAAAATCGGAACCCAGATCGAGATAACCAGGAGAGACTAAATGCAATACCGCCTCAAGCTGCAAGAGCTAGCAAAAAAGAACGGACGACCATTCCGCATCGCACTGGTTGGTGCTGGGCAAATGGGTCGCGGTTTTGCAGCTCAAGCACACCGCTTGGGGCTAGAGGTGGCAGCGGTTGCTGACATCGCACCAGATCGCATCAACCAGGCTTTCCATGATCTTGGTCACCCATCACCTCTTATCTCTTCCGACCCAGCAGAGCTAAACAAGCTAATCAAAGCTGGCCAGCCTGCGGGAACCACCAACGCCGACATAGTTCCGCAGCTCGACGTTGATGTCGTAGTTGAGGCAACCGGTGTTGCCGCAATTGGTGCAGACATTATTTATAAGTCGCTCTCGGCTTCCAAGCACGTAGCAACCTTGAACGTTGAAGCCGATGTCACGGTTGGTCCAATCCTGCATAAGACCGCTAAAGAGCACGGAGTGCTCTACTCGGTCTGTAATGGAGATGAGCCAACCGAAGCGAAAGAACTGGTTGATTTCGCGAGAGATCTTTCTTTTGAAATCATCATGGCTGGTAAGGGTAAGAACAATCCGTTTGAGCCGCACTCTAACCCTGACACCGTGGCAGAGCGCGCAGCCAAGAAACACATGAATCCAAAGATGCTCGCTTCTTTCACTGATGGCTCAAAGACCATGATTGAAATGGCAGCGCTTGCTAACGCAACCGGACTAAAGCTCACCAAGCGCGGAATGATTGGCCCAGCTGCCACCAGAATGACTTTGCATGATGTCTTCAAGCCAAAGAGTGAAGGCGGAGTGCTGGACGAGGTTGGTGTAGTTGACTACTGCACCGGCGATGTCGCTCCAGGTGTATTTGTTGTAATCAAGACCGAAGCTCCATACGTAGCAGAAGAGATGAGCTATCTGTCGATGGGACCTGGTCCTTACTTTGCTCTCTACCGTCCCTACCACCTAGCGTCTGTCGAAGCTCCACTAACTGTTGCCAAGATGTTGGTGGACGGTTATGAGTCACTGGCAACTGACTCCAGAATGACTGAAGTGATTGCTTCTACTAAGAAGGAACACAAGCAAGGTGAAAAGTTTGATGGCATTGGCGGCTACTCAGCAAGAGGCGTTGCCGACATCGTTCAGGATGCTAAGCGCGACAATCTAGTTCCAATTGGCCTACTGCAAAACGCAGTTGCTAAGCGCGATCTTCCAATTGATCACCTTGTCACCTATGACGATGTTGAACTGGATGAGAACGCAACTATTTATAAGCTTCGTAAGATCCAGGACGAGCTAGGACTCTAGGAAGTTATGGCGGATAAACCAGAGATCTGCGGGTTCTGCCACTCTGATAAGCCCCGGGAAATCATCTATGTTGGGCCAATTGAATACGGCTCTAAGTGTGCAACCTGCGGCGCCACCACCACAAGATCTGCAAGGGACCTCAGGCTTGCTGCCAAAGAGGTTACCCCCGGTGGATTTGATTCAACCCCGGTTGGCATAGTCAGCAAGATGCTGAAAGACCCCTACAAGTTCTTCACCGGCCGCAAACAAGAGCCGCCAAAGACCGATAACTAAGCTTTCTTTGTGGAAAAGCAAGTAAGGCCAAAGACCGAGGGCTGGACACAGGCCAAAGACGAAACTGGCAAACCCCTTCTACAGTTCACTGACAAAAGAAGAGGGAAACCACCCGTTCACTTAGCTGACCTAACACCAGCAGAACGAAAGAAACAATTCGAAGAACTGGGAGTTCCCGGCTATCGAGCAAGTCAGATTTCCACCCACTATTTCTCTCACTACACCTCAGACCCTGAGGCAATGACAGATCTTCCAAAAAGCGGAAAAGAAGAATTAGTTTCAAAAGTTCTACCTAATCTTCTAACCGAAGTCAGAAGACTCAGAACTGATGATGGCAAGACCATCAAGTTTCTCTGGAAACTATTTGATGGAGCATTAGTTGAATCAGTTCTAATGCGCTACACCAACCGCATTACTCTCTGCATTTCCTCGCAAGCAGGTTGCGGAATGAACTGTCCGTTTTGTGCCACGGGCCAAGCAGGACTAACCAGAAATCTTTCGGCTGCAGAAATCATTGATCAGATTGTCAGAGCAAACGCTGCCATTCAAGCTGGTGAACTTGGGGCAAAGAAACATTCTGATGAACGAGTCAACAACATTGTGTTTATGGGAATGGGTGAACCTCTTGCCAACTACAACCCAGTAATGCAGGCAATCAAAACGATGCTCGCAGAACAACCAAACGGTCTTGGCATGTCTGCCAGAAATATAACTGTTTCGACCGTGGGTCTAGTTCCTGCAATTCAGAGACTTGCCGATGAAGATATCCCAATTACCTTTGCACTCTCACTCCATGCACCAGATGATCAACTACGAGATGAACTGGTGCCAGTGAACACCAAGTGGAAAGTTGATGAGGCATTGGATGCCGCCAAGGCTTACTTCGATAAAACCGGCAGAAGAGTTTCAATTGAATACGCCCTGATCAAAGACATGAATGATCACAACTGGCGAGCTGAACTAATGGCCAAGAAACTAAATGCCAGAGGGAAGGGCTGGGTGCACGTAAACCCAATTCCACTCAACCCCACCCCGGGTTCAGTTTGGACGGCCTCTACTCCTGAGCAGACCAAGTCCTTCCTCAAGATCCTTGAGAACAATGGCATTCCAACCACCCTCCGCGACACCAGGGGCAAGGAAATCGATGGGGCTTGTGGCCAGTTGGCTGCAAGTTTGGATGAATAGTCAAGACCCCCTAGACTGTTTTCATGACTGCAATTGAGTTTGGCCTAGACACCTTCGGCGATGTCTCTTTGGATGACGCTGGCAACCTCAAGAGTGCTGGCCAAGTAATCAGAGATGTTGTTGAAGAAGCAAAGCTCGCTGACGAACTTGGTCTTGCTGGTTTTAACATCGGTGAGCACCACCGAGATGATTATGCGGTGTCGGCTCCTGACACAATCCTGGCTGGAATTGCAACTGTCACCAAAAACATTCGACTGGGGACGGGCGTAACAGTTCTGTCATCTGAAGATCCAGTTCGCGTCTACCAGCGCTTTGCAACAATCGATGCTCTCTCTAACGGCAGGGCAGAGATAACTGCGGGACGTGGATCATTCATTGAATCTTTTCCACTATTTGGTTACGACCTAGATGACTATCACGTTTTGTTTGAAGAGAAACTTGAACTGCTTGTTCAACTGCTAAAAGAAAACGCAGTCACTTGGAGCGGAACTACCAGAGCATCACTAACCAATCAGCAGGTTTATCCAAAGACCGAGCGCGGCAGAATTCCTCTTCGCGTTGGTGTTGGTGGTTCTCCGGAATCAGTGCTGCGTGCAGCAAGACTAGGAATTCCAATGGCGCTTGCCATTATTGGTGGAGATCCCGCACGCTTTGCCCCCTACGCAAATCTTTATCGTGAGACATTAGAAAAAACAGGTCAACCGCAACTTCCAATTTCTATTCACTCTCCTGGCCACATTTCAGACAGTGATGAGCAGGCAATTGGAGAGCAGTGGCCGCACTACCAAACAGCGTTTGGCCGAATTGGTAGAGAGCGCGGATGGGGACCAACCACCAAGATGCATTTCATCTCTGAGGTGAATGGCGGATCGTTGTATGTGGGTTCTCCAGAAACAGTTGCCAGAAAGATTGCTTACGCGATCACTTCGCTAGGTGCTTCTAGGTTTGATTTGAAGTATGCCAATGGTCCAATGCCACACAGCAAGACCATGAAGTCAATTGAGCTTTATGCCACCAAGGTTGTTCCGATGGTGAATGAGCTTTTGACTGAAGCTAGGGTCTAACTCTCCAGCACTGCCATTGCGGCGTTATGACCGGCGATGCCGCTAACTGCTCCACCGCGTTTGGCACTGGATCCGCAGAAGAAGATGTTGCTATAACCACTGCTAACGCCCCAGCGCTCAGCCGGTGTAGCGAGGCTTTCACTGTCTTCCGCGAATGGCCAGCTCAGTGGCTCATGGAAGATGTTGCCACCCGGCAGGCGCAGGGCGTCCTCTAAGTCTTTGGTGGTCTTGGTCTCTATGCAGGGATTGCCGTTGGCATCTTCAAGCAGCAGTGTCCTGATGTCTTCGTCGAGCACAGAATTCAAAGAATCAATGATGGCGTTTTCAAACTTCTGACGCATTTCATCATTGTTGGATTCATTCACTAGTGGATGGGGAGTGTGCAGGGCAAAGACCGTCAGTGTTTGCACGCCGGCTGCTTTGAGCTCGGGCGAAAGAATGCTGGAGTCTGTTAGTGAATGGCAGTAAATCTCGCAAGGCAGCGGATTTGGAATTTCTCCACGGGAAGCCTGTTCGAATGCTGTTTGCAGTTGCGAGTAGTTTTCATTGATGTGGAAAGTTCCACCAAACGCTGCAACCGGATCAATCTGTTCTTTTAGTTTAGGTAGTCGCTTCAGTAGCATGTTCACTTTCACTTGAGCACCTTCTGCTCTTGGCGAAGTTTTTCCTAGCAGTCTTGCGAGCTCTGGTCTTGCAAGGTTGGCAAGAATGTACTTTGCTTCAACTTCGTGAGTCTCACCATTTAGTTGGTAGGTGACTTTGCCATCTTCAGTTAGTGAAGTGACCTCTGCATTTGAAATTAGTTCTGCGCCGAATCTTTCTGCTGCTTTTCTCATTGAGGCTGTTACTGCTCCCATGCCGCCAACTGGAATATTCCAATCTCCGGTTTCTCCGCCGATCACGTGGTAAAGAAAACATTTACTCGCCTGCATTGAGTCATCAACATTAGGAGCGAAGGTTCCGATGAGAGCATCGGTTAGAACAACTCCTCGAACCAGATCAGATTGGAAATTCTCTTCAACCAATTCACCAATTGGTCTTTCAATGAACTCGGCCAGCTCACCAAGCTCCTGGATGACTTCTGATCTCTTTTTGAGCGGAGCGGTTACGGAGGGAAAGAGTTTTTGTGCAAGCTCAGTTGTCCTTGAGTAGAAGCTGTTCCAATTCTCACAATCTTGGCTACCTACAGATTCAAAGCTCTGCTTGGTTCGTGCCTGGTCATTTCTGTCGATTAGCAGGCCACCGGTGCCAAGCGGATTAGGCGTATAAGAGGAGTATCGTCTGGGGGCTAGCTCTATCTCTAAGCCAAGATCACCAATTACCTGCTTTGGCAGCAGGCTCACTAGATATGAATAGCGGGAGAGCCTTGCTTTGATGCCAGGGAAAGCCTCAATCGAGGTGGCAGCTCCGCCGAAGTAGTCCAGCCTTTCCAGTAGCAGGATCTTCTTGCCGGCCTTGGCTAGATAGGCAGCGGCTACTAGGCCGTTGTGGCCACCACCAACCACCACCACATCCGCGTGTTTACTGGGCATGAGGGGAGTCTAGGGCCATCTCAGTGGTGAGGTTTGTCCGAGTTTGTTCTTTATTGTTCGTTTGTGATTATTTTGTTATGAAATCAGCCAAGATTGGCTTATCTGGGGGCTTACGCTAAACCCCAAGAGTCCAAAATAGGAGGTTCAATGCTGAACAATATCTCGAACCGCGAGATGGACCGTCGCCTAATTCTTAAGGGTGCGGCCGCTGGTGGTCTAGGAATTGCTGGAGCAACCATGCTGGCCGGATGTGCCCCTGGTGATGCAGCAAGCGCAGGTCCCGTCGCCTTCGGTGCACGTACCGTAGACGAAAACCCAACCAAGCAGCTACAGGCACTTGTTGCTGCTTACACCGCGAAGACTGGTAACGAAGTTACCTACAACGCAACCGAATCAAATGCTTTCCAGAACAACCTGTCTCAGTACCTACAGGGAACTCCGGATGACTGCTTCCAGTGGATGGCAGGATTCCGTATGCAGTTCTTTGCAGCTCAGGGTCTACTAGTAGACGTATCTGACGTATGGAGCGAGATCGGAAGCCAGTACAACGAGAGCTACAAGATTGCTTCAACCGGTCTAGACGGCAAGCAGTACTTCGTTCCTCAGAGCTGGTACCCATGGGGTCTTCACTTCCGTAAGTCAATGATGGCTGAGGTTGGACTAAACCCAGATGACATCTACAACTGGGATGACTTCATGGGAGCTCTTGAAGAGCTCAAGGCAAAGGGCCTAATTGGTTTCATCGGCGTCGACAAGGGCGGCTGGGAAGCAATGGGAACCTTTGACATCCTGAACGCTCGTATCAACGGCTACCAGTTCCACGTTGACCTACTTGCAGGTCGCGAGAAGTGGACTGATGACCGAGTCAAGGAAGTCTTCCGTCACTGGGAGATGCTACTTCCTTACATGAACACCAACGTGCTTGACCTTGAGTGGGATGGCGGCCGTGACATGCTTCTAGCACGTCAGGGTGGATTCTTCATGATGGGTTCATGGTTCGGAGCTGACTTCAAGTCAGTTAGCGACGCAGACTACGAAGACCTATGGGTAATTCCATTCCCAGAAATCAACCCAGACCACGCTCGCGACACAATCGATGCTCCTATCGATGGTTTCTGTGTTGCAGCTAATGGTGCAAACAACGCAGGTGGTAAGGACCTAATCAAGTTCGCAGGTGACATGGAAGGTGTTCAGGCAATGCTAGACACCGGTGTTCCAATGACCTCTGCTAACAACGGTCAGGACACTTCAACCTACGATGCATTCCAGACTCAGCAGCTAGCTGTTATGAACGAGGCTAAGTACATCACTCAGTTCCTCGACCGCGACACTCGTCCTGACTTCGCTGGCCCAGTTGTCGGCCCAGCTCTACAGGGCTGGTTCAAGGACCCAAGCAGCACCAATGCAATGTTGGAGTCACTACAGTCTCAGTGGGACGCACTGCCTCCACTGGCTTAAGCTAAGACGCATGACTACAGAGACGACGGCGCCGAGTACTCCTCGGCGCCGTCGTTTCTTTTCAAAATCAGACAAAATCACCCTGGGCTTCTTTATTGGAGTTCCAACTTTTCTTCACGTGGCACTGGTTTGGTTCCCGGCGCTCGCCACGATGTATTTGTCTTTCACCTACTGGACCGGCATTGACATTTCCAAGATCCAATGGGCTGGTCTAGCCAACTACGAGAACATCTTCTTTAACACCCCAATTTTCTGGGATGCAATGCGAGTCAACACTGTTTGGCTACTTTGGTTTTTCTTTATTGCCACACCACTTGGAATCCTGCTGGCCTATCAGATTGATAGAGAGATTCGTGGTCACAAGTTTTATCAGTCGGCCTACTACCTGCCGGTAGTGCTATCGCTGGCTGTCACAGGAATTATCTGGAACTTCCTACTTCGCCCAGATGGTTTTGTTAATGGTCTATTGGGATTGCCAACCTCCCAGGCCATTTCATTCTTTGGTGATGACCGCTACAACATCTGGGTCATCATGATCATGGCCTCTTGGCGCCACATCGGCTACATCATGCTTTTGTATTTAGCTGGGCTAAAGGCGGTTGATGCAGCACTTCGAGAGGCTGCCACAATCGATGGCGCCACTGAATGGCAAACCTTCCGCAAGGTGGTTTTCCCAGCCATGCGCCCGGTTAACATCATTGTTTTGGTGATCACCATCATTGAGTCGCTCAGAGCTTTCGATATGGTCTACATCATCTATGGCTCGTCCGGTGGTCTGCCGATATTAGGTGTTTTGGTTTTCAACAACATCGCAGGTGAGGGAGCATCCATGAAGGGTGCTGCCTATGCCGTGATTTTGTTCCTCTTGACGATCGTTCCGATCATCGCCTATCTCCGCCAGCAGTTTAGGGAGGACGTAAAGTGACGATTGAAAAATCCCAAGACAAGAAAAAGAAGAAGCTTTACGCCCAGGACATCAAAGACCGTCTAATTTCAATTTTTATTGGCATCTTTGCCCTGCTTTGGATTTTCCCAATTGCTTGGACTCTGTGGTCTTCCTTCCGCCCCTACACCGAGATCATGAAAAACGGTGTTCTATCGCCTCCGCAAGAGCTTGGTCTGTTCAACTACGAAGAGGCGATCAGCCGCATGGAGCTGCCGACCTACTTCCTCAACTCAGCCTTGATTACCATTCCAGCGGTGTTCCTGACACTGCTGTTCGGTTCACTCATGGCATTTGTGGTGACCAGGTATTCCTTCAAGTTCAACGTGGCACTGCTACTGCTCTTCACAGCAGGTAACCTGCTACCAGCGCAGCTGGTCTTCATTCCAGTGTTCAAGATGTATTTGGCATTGGGAGATTTGGTAGGAGACAGAAGATTCCTCTATGACAACCACTGGGGAGTGGTGCTAATCCACGTCGCCTTCCAGATGGGATTCGCCACCTTCGTGCTCTCTTCTTATATGAAGACCATTCCGAAAGAGATTTCTGAATCAGCGATGGTGGATGGAGCAAACGTCTTCACTCACTTCTTTAGGGTGATGCTGCCACTACTCAGACCACCGCTAGCATCACTTGCGGTGCTAATGACCACCTGGATCTATAACGATTTCTTCTGGGCACTGGTTCTGATGTCAACGGATAAAAAACGACCAATCACATCGGCGCTGGGTAGGTTGCAAGGTGAGTTCACAACCGACTACAACCTGTTGGCGGCAGGGGCAATGATTGCGGTAATACCGACATTGATTGTGTTCTTCGTGATGCGAAAACAGTTTGTTTCTGGTTTGACCCTTGGTTCAACCAAGGGCTAAGCGCTTACCCGAACGCTCTCATACCCTCTCAGCACAAAAGTTGGCCTTCTAACTGGCTCACCTTCCAGCTTTAGATTCGGATACTTCTTTACTAGCTGCGGCAGAGCGGTCGTCATCTCCATGCGGGCTAGTGGAGCTCCAATGCAGAAGTGGATGCCCGCCCCAAAACCAATGTGAGGATTGGGGGAGCGGGTCAGATCTAACTGGTCAGCATTTTGAAAGATCTCTTCGTCACGGTTAGCACTTCCTAAGAGTGCTGCAATCTTTTGACCCTCATTGACTAGCACTCCACCGATCTCGGTGTCTTCGGTTGCTGTTCTTTCAAACAGGTGCAGGGGAGCGTCAAATCTCAAAAACTCATCTACCGCTGAGCCTGACAATTCATCAGGAGAGTTTCTAAGCAGGTTCCACTGCTCTTCATTTTTTAGTGCAGCAACCATGCCATTGCCAAAGCCATTCACGCTTGCCTCGTGTCCGGCATTGAGCAGTAGGACACAGGTTGCAATTAGTTCTCTTGCAGTTAGCTTCTCGCCTTGCTCTTCAACCAGTGCAAGTTCAGTGATCAAGTCAGTGCCAGGGTTTTGCTGGCGATCAATCATGAGCTTGTAAACATAGGAAGCAAACTCGTTACTGGCTTTTCTAGCCTCTGCTTTTTCTTCTTCGGTTGGGGCAGGCTCATACATCTTCACAATCGCCTGGGACCAAGGTCTCAGCAGGTATTCGTCTTCTTTTGGAAAACCAAGCAGCTCTGAAATAACCATCACTGGTAGTGGTTCTGCAAAATCAGCGATTAGATCAAACTCACCTTTTTCAGCCAGCTTCTTCTCTACGTTTGCAAGCAGTTCTTTGGTGAGCCTTTCAACGGTTGGCCTTAGCTCTTCAATGGTTTTGGGGTTGAAGGCCTTCATCACAAGTGAGCGAAGTCTGGTGTGCTTAGGGGGCTCTGAATCAAGAATTGAATCGGAGTGTAAATAGTTGAATGTCTCCCAGTCTTCTACTGGCTTTCTCTCTTGAAAGATTCTTCCCAGAGTTCTGGTTCTAAGCACCTGATTGGCATCTTTGTAGCGTGCAGCTAGAAACAATCCTGATTCTTCGTGCCAAACCGGTTTTCCCAGTCCCCTTAGCTCTTTCAGTGCTGGATAGGGATTAGTGACAAAGTCAGGATTGGTCAGGCTAAGCATTCTTTAGTTTGATCTCCGAAATATCGAGTCTCTCTGCTTTGAAGGAATTGACCTTGTGATCAGACGGGTAACCGATGGCAATTCCACAAAGCAGTTTGTATCCACGAGGGATATTAAATTCTTTTCTAATCGGGTCTGCCCACAGTGCTACTGCTCCCTGTGCACAACTGCCCAATCCTCTGGCATGTGCAGAAAGCATCAGGTTCTGCATAAACAGACCAGCATCCGAAACTGAATACTCGCCAAGACCTGAGTGCGTGAAGATAAAAAGTTCAACTGGTGCGCCAAAGAACTCATAGTTCCTCGCCCACTGCGCCTGCCTAGCAGCCTGGTCATCTCGCTTGATACCGAGCAGTCCATAAAGCTCAGCTCCAACTCTTTGCTGTCTTGGCACTAGCTCTTTGGGGTAGGGACGAAAGACTTTGTAGTCCGAGGTTGGCAGTCCAGTTCTAGTAATCAAAAGTCTGATCTTGCCCCAGAGGCCATCTCTTAGTGCTCTTGCTGCGGCTTCCCACCTTTTGAGCAGCTCACCTGCAATTCGGTCTCTTTGCTCACCTTTGGCAATGCCAACCAAATAGGGCCTGGTGTTAGACCAGGAAGGAGCAGTCATGGCATCAGTTAGTAGCTGATCAATCAGCTCATCAGAAACCGGGGTTGAAAGAAAATCTCGCGTAGTCCTTCTGGATGCCACGAAGTCTTGCCACTGCTGCGGGGAAATACTCACTCCCACAGGTTACTAGCAAACCGGGATAAAAAAAGAACCCCAGGTTTCCCTGGGGTTCTTTTATTGAACTAATTAGTTCTTGAACTCGGTGTTCGCAAACTCCTTGTCGTCTTCCGCGCTCTTTAGGCGAGCGATCGAGAAGATAACTAGACCGAATAGACACTTCGCCAAGATGTCGGCGATGGTGTAACCGGTCTCGCGTAGCACGAAGCCCATCTCGTCGAAACCAGTGGCGTTCATGTTCGCAATGAAGGCGATCGGGTAAACACCCCAGGTTGCTAGGAGCAACAGGCGTAGTTCCTTGATTCTTCTTACAACCTGTGCGCTCTGACGCTCGAGGGACTTGCCAAGCTCGATGAATAGAACGTAAAGGATGTATAGGAATGGGATGGTTGATAGCAGACCCCAGACCGGTGGAGTGATACCCCATAGGTCGATCTGTGCGTCTCCTGGGTAACCAAGAGCGATCATCAGGGCAGCTGCTGGCACTAGACGCATTAGCATCGAGCGCTGTGCTTCACGAGCAAGCGCTAGAACTGCAACGGTCTCAACCAGTAGTAGTGGAACGGTTAGGAACCAGTCAACGTAGCGGTAGCCAACGTTGTAAGCAGCTGGGCCTAGTCCCTCTGGTCCGAATGCGTGAACAAAGCTGTCAAACATTCTGAAGTAGTGGTAAGCAGCGATCGCGGTAACGGTTGCAGAAACCATTACTGCCATGCGGTAACGAGGTAGTACTCGCTCGCGTGCTACTAGTAGGAAGGTGGTGGTGAAAAGCATGCTCGCGATTCCTAGTGAGAGCATGTTGAAGACTATGTTGTAGCCTCCATCGCTAATGCCTGTATACATGTATTGCTATTTCCTTTCGGCCTAATTAGGCGTGGGCCAAGCCGATTGGATTACTAAGAGGTCTTCTTAGCCCCATTGCTCGACCTACAGGAGTTAACAACTAGGTCTGAAACTGAGAACATCCTGATAAAGATAACGTTTTGATAACGGACTAGTAACCAAGGTCCATCAAAAGCCCTGTAAATTCAGGGGCTGAGCCGGTAAAGAAGAATTCAATGAACTGCGGGCCCTGGTCGGTCAGCACCAGCTGACCCCGCATAGCTTCGACAAAAGCGCCCTCTTGGGTTCGAAGCTCAGCCCAGAACTCTCTTTGGCCAACACTTCTATCCCTATTCACCACCTGCACCGAAACCCTGGTTCCAAACTCGTCTTCGGTGACAATCGGCTCACCTACTACCTCTAACCCCAGACCTTCTATATAGCCGCAGGCAGAGACCTCGCAGTAGGTGATGTTGGTGGAATCAAGGGCTGGAATGGTTCGGGTGTTGTCCTCAGTAACCTGAACTGCCCCCGGCGCAATCATGGCAATGGCTAGAACCAGGCTAATGAAAACTATTGATCGCATCCCAAGCTGACTGAGCAGCATTTTTCTAACCAACTAGCACCCCTGACCTAATTGCCAAAAGCCTATAACCCCTAAACCTAGAATTCCCTGAGTGCGGAGACGAAGTTAAACAAGAAGCCCCCTGGAATCCAGGGGGCTTCTTTAGCTAATCAGAATTAGCGACGCTTGGTACCAGCTGGGCAACCATAAACATTTCTGTAGGTGGTTGTCTTCTTGGTAGCGGCATCAAAGCAGCGAACAGTTCTCTTGTTTGCAAAGAAGCGCTTGCTTGCCTTGTTGTTCTTCTTGATTACGATCTTCTGCTTGGAGTAGCTGAAGCCGGTGACATCAATAATGATGTTTCCGTTTCTAACTGCCACTTTTCTAGCAGCAACGGAAGGTCCACCCTCTTCTTCAATTACCTGAATGGTTAGAGCGCTTACAGCACGTCTAATGTCAGTCAATCCCCAAAGTAGTAGTGCATCGTTGGCTGGAATGATTGCGCGGTAAACACCCTTGTTCACAGTCACTCCGTCTGGAGCAAAGTGAGGAGCACCGACAGTCCAGTTCATGGTTTCTGTCCGCTCATCCCAGCTTGGGGTTGAGGTCTGGCACTGGCCGTTGGTGTAAACCACCATGTTTCCGCTGAGGCCCTCAACACCAAAGCCCATGTCATCGTTTTCTACAACTACGAAGCCCTGTAGTCCAACAACTAGAGCGTCAGCAGCACCATCTTCGCCGGTGCACTTACGAGCATCGTTGACTTTCGGTGTTACTACTGGGTAGCCAGAGAATGTGAATGAACCTGATCGGTTGGAGTTGGTGATGTTGATACCAAAACCGACAATCACACCAGTGATTGCTTCACCGGTACGAACCTTAAAGCTGATCTCAACATCTGGATCTAGGTTGGCTAGGAAGCCAGTGTTGTTTAGCTGACGAGCTTGAGTAGAAACTCCAGATCCATCAACCTTCACCGGCTGCACTGTGAAGAACAGGTGGTTGGTGAAGGCGTTAGCAGTGGCAATAGAAATGTTTAGTCCCTGGTAACCCAGGTTGCCTAGACCATTAGCACTCCAGTTTGGAGAGGTCCAACGACCAAAGGTGGCAGGACCGGCAGCTGTTTCAACAACTAGTGGCTGCTCAACTGGGGCATTTGGATCCGCCTGCATGGTTGGGTCTAGTGGGATTGAAGGAGCTGGCTCAACTGGACCAGCTGGAGCAGCGGCTTCGCTGACGGTTCCAGATGGGAACCACTGAAGTTCCTCGGGGCCAGCACTTCCAAGTGCTTCGATGCTTACCGATTCAACACAGTAAGTGATTCTTGATTCGTTACAGACCGGCCAGGATCCGCTTGGCAGCTTCAGTGCTGCGCTGGCAGGAGCTGGGACCAGCATGATGGCAACCAAGCTGGCGGTAGCCACGCTTGCCTTAAGGGCGTTGCCTAGTGAGAACTTCATATATTTCCCCCGAGTTGAGTAGGTTTTCTTTAGACTAGGGTGGCACACCTGACCGATATTTACTAGCTAATTGATTCAGCTGTTTATGGTCACTTGGGTAGTCGCTCAGTTAGGCTCTTTCTAGCAAGTAACTGGGGGTTCAATGAGGCGCATCGGGGCCGCAGTCACATCAATTATCCTGACACTGACCATGTCCCTGCCTGTCCGCGCCGACGACGCCTTCAACATCAATGACCTACCTCTGCCTGATAAATCTGGAACCTTCCAAATCGCCGAACCAGTCGAAGGCAGTACTTATTCAGATTTAGTGGCTTTGCACATCGACAACAAAGGCGTATGGGATCAGTGGGTCTGCACTTCCACCAAGGATCCAGAGTGTCAAGGAAACCTGCATTCGATTTCAGGTGCCGCTGTTTTGCCCCTTTGCGAGTCTGTTACTGATGAAAATTGCATTGTCTCTGTTGAATTTGCTGCCAAAGATCAAGATTTTCAGCCGGCCACATACATTAGAAACATTGGCGGCAAGACCTACGCCGCAGACCCAAGTCAAAGCTTCTTTGAGCAATCGACCCCATCTCTCTGGGATGCTCCAAACGCCCCGAGCAAGCAAGGCGCAAGTGGTTATGTAGTTTCTGCCACTGTTCACCAAACTAAATTTTTTAAGGGCAGTGGAAAATATGAATCACAAAACTTGTTTGTGACCATAACTCCCTATCGCGAGGTAAAGGGTCCAGAATTTCGTGAAAGATATGGCTACACCATTACCAATGAAGAAACTGGCAAGCGTAGTCATGCCGGTGGCGGTGGATCAAACAAATGTGCCTGGATGGAAAACGGCGCTTGTGGAGTAACACAAGATTTTGATGAAGACATTCGTGCTCGCTTGACTCTTAGAGTTGAAAAGTCAATTAGCGGGTGGTTTCAAGCGCGACTCAAGTCACCAGTTATGAGCGTGAATGCATTTAGTAGGGACAACAACGTACTTGTTGTTGAGGGGCAACCCGCTGTAGTTCAGAGAATGTCGTATTCAAATCCTGACGCAAAAAAACTTACTTCTCAGGAAAGAAAATTCTTTGAATACACTGGCTACGGTGGTCTGCCGGATGATTTCGTAAGTAAGTCAAATGCTCAGGACAGCTTCTCTTTTGGCTACCTGAACTATTTCAGGAACAAGACAAAGGACACTTCTGTAGGCGCTAACACTTACTGGAGTTTTTCATCATCAACCCCAACTTGGTCTATGTCACCGTGCCTGTCTGATACATCCAAAGTCCTAGGAATTGTGACAACTAATGCCATGGTTTATGACGGCGGTGTTCCGAAGTTCTCTAGAGGCTTCCTCAACTACAAAGTGGCTGGCTTGCATTTCGAATCAGACGGGAGAACTGAGGTTCTAGGAACCTACGACCTGGTAATGAGATCTGAGGTAGCAAGGTGTTTGTACGGATTCAGCAAGGCACCTGTCAGTGCATCCATCACAATTTCTGGCGAGGGTGACAAGAACATTGCCACAACAGTCGTAGGTGAGAGCAATGGCTGGCTGAGGCTTGCAGCATATGGCTTCACTTTCAGTGAGAAAACTATTCGTGTGCGACTAACACAGCCCAGACGCACCACAATTAACTGCGTCAGCACTTCTGCACCAACTCGGACCACCAAGGTGAGCGGGACCAATCCGAAGTGTCCAACTGGATTCAGGAAACGATGAATGTGAAGAAGACACTTGGACTATTGCTATCCCTAATACTGGCTATTTCGGCAGTCTCTCCCGCCTATGCCAACGGTGTTGAACCATTGCTAATCCCGGTTGCGGATGACGAGGCGCTCTTTATGTTTTCCGAAGACGAGGCTCGTGGCGAATGGGGATCCAGGATCCAACTCCAGCCTGATGCGCCAGATGAGAACCTCAATAGAGCACCTTGGATTGATTGCCCCACAATTGATGATCCGATTTGTGATCTCAAGAAGCCTGGCTATGGGGGATTTGCCTGGATTGCGTTGCCTGCTTGCGAAAGTGAAACGGCAGAGGATTGCGTTGCACGTTTCGGGATTGAGCTCAACGGGGAGCTCTTCCCGGGAGAGTTTGTCTCAGCTGTGAACAGTGGCGGTACATTCCCCGCCTCACCGAAGTTTAATTTACCAAGAGGCGGTCAAAGCTCTATTTACAAGGTCCCTGGAGCCCCTCACGATCAGGGTGACCTCTATCTTGTCAGCCCTAATGGGACAGCAAACCATGAAAGAAACGGTAAGTTCCAGACCAACGATTTTTATTTGAACGTAATTCCTGTAGTCATTCGACCCGCGAGCTACCAAGAGACAGTTAGGGACACCATCCCTTGTATTTGGCGGAACACGACGGAATGCGCGACAAGAGCAAACTTCAATCCTGAAGCAAAGGTGACAGTTGAAATGCGAGTAACCAACGAGGTCGGTGGTTGGTTCTTGGGAAGAATGAAAGACCCTACTCTCAGCGTAGAGAAGTTTTCCAATAGAAACAACACAATTACCGTAAGCGCCTTTCCAGTCCAAGTCGCACGCATGGCTTACAAAGCTAAAAAGAAAGACGTAACACTGAACGATCGAATAGCCGCTGGAAACACAGGATCCATAGGGGAGTTCGATTCCCAGGGACCTGTTCGAATAATCAATGGCGGGTACGACACTTCTAACTTCAGAATGCTTAGCCATTTTCGTGACAGAGTGAAAGACACGGCAGTAGGGACCTCAACTATTTTCCAGATGAGGACCACCAGTCGAGATAGCGGAAATTCCTGTCTTTCCGATCGTGGCAGAGTCTTGGGAATTGTCTCAACTAACTCGATGGTTTATGACGGCTTTGCCCCCCGATTTTCCCGGGGGTTTTTGGATTACCGGGTCGCAGGACTTCATTTTGAGGCAGACGGCGTTACAGAAGTAATTGGTAGCTATGACCTCGTCATGAGATCTGATGTTGCAAGGTGTCTTTACCGATTCACCAATGCTCCAGTGAGTGCGACTATATCCATAACCGGTGAAGGCGACAAGAACATTGCCACCACAGTGGTGGGAGAAAAAAATGGCTGGCTCAAGCTGGCAGCATATGGCTTTACTTTTAGTCAGAAGATAATCAAGGTGAAGCTCACCCAGAAAAGAACAACCATCACCTGCGTATCTAACAGCTCACCTGTGAAGACAAGAAAAGTAACTGGCATGTCTCCGAAGTGTCCAACTGGGTTCAAGAAAAGATAAGTGGTAGTAATGAGCGAAGTGCAAAGGACAATCGTCTGTCTAACGCTTCTCTCCCTTCTTGTACCAACCATCGCTGTCGCTGAAGATCAATATCGTTTCCCATCAGGTCAAACCGTGACCGGCAGTGTTGATACAGACTTCGCAAGTGGCTGGCGCAAGATTGGAATCTACGAATACAGCCGCGCCACTGCTTCAACCTCCGGGATTTGGGCGCTCAGGCAAGTTGGAAACCAGCCCAACTGGCAGCTCTGTGAAACCCACAACACCGGATTCTGTGCTGAAGGATCTGGATATCTGACGACAGGCGCTTCCATACTTCCCCCCTGCCAGACTGAAACCCAAACCAACTGCATTGAATCAGTAAGCGTTGGAACTAAAGAGCAGATGTTTGAGACAACACTGAACCGACAGATCCCCGGCTTTACATTTGCGGGAGATCCAGCCAAAGGCGTGCCTCAAGGGTCAACCGTCTCTATTTGGAAAAGCTCAGAGTTTCCCCACTCAGGAGGCGATGAGTATTCAGTCTTTTCTTCACTCGACTGGAGCTCCCTTAACGGCAAATCTCAGATAAACGACTTTCACCTAAATATTGCTGCCACAGTTGAGCGTTCCAATCCGATGGTTGGAACATCAACTCCAATGGCTAATGGTGCCGAAAGAGGAGCCAACGGAGGGTCAGCAGAATGCTTCTATACTTCAGATCAGACTTGCGCCTATCACCAAGTTTTTTCACCAAACACTCGAATCAGGGCGTCGATACGTCTAACCAATGAACTCAGTGGTTGGCTCTACGGCAGGCTCAAGGATCCAGTTGTTTCTGTTTCCAAATTCAATTCTGATTCTGACTTGGTAGTGATTGAAGCAGAGCCGGTGAGCGTTCCAAAGCTACAGACGACATGGAATCAAAATGAAATTCCAGGGTTAGTCGATCCCGTCTGGCACGGGAACTTTGGCGGGGGTTCCTACATGACCTTAGCTAACACTCGAGACGCATTCAGGTTTATCAGTGCTCTAAGAACTGTTGCCAAGGACACAGCAAGTGGACAGAGACAGTATTGGGGAATTCAAAGCTCCAAATGGGCAAGTCAAGTCGGTCAAAGATGTTTTTCCAAAAACCAAGGATTAGTTGGGCTGGTAACCACGAATTCAATGGCCTACCAAGGCGGTGTCCCAACATTTAGAAATGGATTCTTGAATTATGAAGTGGCAGGAATGCATTACCTGCCAAATGGTGAAAAAGCGCTTGGTACTTATGACTTGACTATGCGCTCAGATGTTGCTCGCTGTATTTATGGGTTTTCCCGAGCACCAATCTCAGCGACGGTCACAGTTACTGGATCCGGAGATTCCAGCGTTGCTACCACAGTCGTTGGTGAAAGAAACGGTTGGCTCAAACTTGCCGCTTATGGCTTTACCTTTAGCCAAAAGACTGTTCAAGTCAGACTGACACAGAAAAGAACAACCCTCATCTGCGTGAGCCTGACCAATCCGGCTAAATTAAAGCGGGTGACTGCGATTAGCCCGAAGTGTCCAAACAACTTCAGGAGGCGATAAACATGCTGACACAAAGAAAAATTCTGGTGTCACTCCTCTCAGTTCTACTTGTGGTAGCCACAGGAGTACCCGCAGGTGCCAAGGACTTTGTGCCTGAAGGGCCAAGCTTAAACGGAACGGGAAAGGTTGCCTTTCTTATTCAAGATGATCGAAGCCTCCCGATGAAATACATCGCTAGGGATTTGAATGGCCAAGACGAAGCAAAGCTGGGTAATCAGTGGTGCCGCAGTTACACAACTGAAACCTGTCGTCTTGAAAAGGGCGTCAAGTTAAACGTCATAGCCAGTCTTGGAAAGTGCAAGGCAGACGAAACTGCCTGTGTAGAAAATGTAAAGATCTTCAGATCTGGTGAAGCTAAAGCCAATGCTGAGTTTTTACTTGAGACTTCAGGCAAAGAATTGCCAGCAAACAACCTGGGCGCTCCTATTGGAGGCGGCACAACCATTTGGAGGGCACCTGGTATTACTTCTCAAGCAGGCGTTGATATTTATGCTGTCAACGTGAGCCTCTTCTTCTCAATTATTGACGGCGAGAGAGTGGTGTACGGAGATTTATCATCAACAGTTAGCCCAGTTAGTGAAATTCTTGACCCTCGCTACAGACCAGGTGACATCGGTTCCAACGATAGGAATGGTGTCACTTGGTGGTACCACGACAATGGCAGCATTCCTGGTTATGACTGTTTTGCAACCGATTTTGGTAAGTGCTGGATGCGGGCAAACTTTTCGGATGGAACTCGCGTCGAACTTGAAATGCGACTCCCTCGCTCCTTGAGTGGCTGGTTGCACGGCCGGTTGGATAACACGGAACTTTCAATTACACCAATATCAAATACCGCAAATCGAGTAGTGGTCGCCGCAGATCCTGTGGTCGTTCCCATCATGTATGCAGTTGTGGACCAAAAACACAAGAATCCCATTGTTCAGGAAGTGCTTGATATGAAGACTTCAGGTGGAGGATTCAATGGTGGAATTGGCGGTTTAGAGTGGAAACTTTATGGCCCAGATTGGGATCCAACCAGAACTTTGGTTAAGCACTTCGCAGATCAGGTAGGGGATAAAGCAGTTGCCACCCAAACAACCTGGAGATTCAAAACCATTTGGGCAAACACGGGCAATCGTTGCCTAGATGCGCGAGGAAAACTCATCGGGTTGGTCACAACTAACGCGCTGACTTACTCGGCAGGACCACCGAGATTCTCGAATGGTTTTTTGAACTACGCCACTGCCGGACTCCACAAACTGCCAGATGGGCAAGTCGCTCTTGGTTCCTACAATCTCATCATTCGAAGTGAAACAGCACGTTGCCTCTATGGCTTCACCAATGCACCCGTATCTGCAACAATCACCGTTGCTGGCGATGGAGATAGAACCATAGCTACTACAACTGTCGGTGAAAAAAATGGCTGGCTAAAGCTGGCAGCAAACGGATTTACCTTTAGCGAAAAAACTATAAGGGTCAGAATCACTCAAAAGAGAAGCACCATCACTTGCGTATCCACTACTACACCTGTGAGAACTCGGAAAGTAACTGGTCTTTCACCGAGGTGTCCAGTGGGATTTGTGAAAAGATAAAGACCAATAAATGGCTAGCCTTTGGCTGTAAGGAAATTAAATGCCTAGACGTTCTCTAGCGGTGCTGCTGACCCTCTCATTGATAGTGGGCTTTGCCAATCCAGCGGCAGCTGACCTTAATCCAATTCCGAGCGATGACAGAGAACGAGTTCTAACCAAGCCATGGGATTCTCATTTAGATCCTCGTAAGTTTTGGATTACCTATGGCGCATTGGGCGGCCTGTCGATTATGCCTCGTCCGGTTTTTCTGAAAAACATGACTAAAGAGGATTTCTGTGAAACTTCTCTCACTAATTGCGTTGAGCAATCTCAAACTGTCATGGCATCGGGCCAAGCAACGTTCTGCGCAGAAACACAACAGGTGCCTTGTGTTGAAAAACTAGAAATAAGAAAAACAGGTCAAACACAGTGGCAAACTGCCAAGTTCGAAAACTACTGGGATGCAACTCCCTCAGAGGCCACTTTAACTGAATTTAGAAAGATAGTTGAAAGCCAAAAGAACTTTTCAGGAATACGTCAAATATCTACAAACAAGGGCTGGGCAAGCAATACTGCTCTGAAACTAATGGGATCCGGACCAGGCCCACTTATGTTCTCAGCTCCAGAATTTCCGTCCAAGGGCGGCACCACTAAGTACTTAGTTGAACCAACTTTTATCCAATTCCTAAATAATTACCGTCAAGGTCGATTCACCAGCATTACTTACGACACCTTTTATGTCAACGTAAGACCGATTGCTGAAGTAACAAGTCCTGCAGCAATGGCCAGCGTGGAAGCCGTGGTTTTATCTGCTTCAGGAAAACCAATGCATATGGGATTTGGCGTTGGTGCGCACAATAGAAATTACTACTCTGTCGATGGTCGCTACGCCTATGCTGCTGGTTTCGACTCCTCTCTCGAATTACAGATCACCATGCAAATCCCCTCGGAGATCGGTGGATGGTTCCATTCCAGATTGACAGACCCAAATCTTCAGCTGTCAAACATCTCGCCGGGGGTAAGCCGGTTAGTGATATCAGGCGCAAGTGCAGAGGTGCCAATTACTAACACTGCGGTTGAGGCATTTGATCCAGCCAACGAAAAGTATCTTGATTACACCTTCGGCAAAAACAACGAGGACATGGAATACCGTCGCCAAAACGGAGGCGGCGGAATGGCAGGTGGTTTCTGGGATCCGAATAACGGCTTAGACAGCTTCAAGTTCTGGTTTTCCAAGATAGACGAGCAAGCAAAGGGAAGAATCTCTACTTGGTCGGTAGCGCGAATGCCAATTCAGAGACTAGGCAACAATCCTTGCCTAAATCGAACCGACCGGATTCAAGGTCTAATCAACACCAATGCCATGGTCTACCAAAGCCTTGTTCCAGAATACAAAAATGGCTTCTTGAACTACGAAGTGATGGGAGTTCACAAAGACCTCAACGGTGAGGTGCAGCGGGGCCAGTATGACCTCATCATGCGATCTGACGCGGCCCGTTGCCTTTACAGATTCTCCTCCGCTCCTGTTTCAGGAACAATCACCGTGGTTGACTCCAATGGACAACCGCAAGTTGCTACAACTACTTTGGGGGAGAGCAGGGGTTGGCTAAGGCTCTCGGCCAAGAACTTTACTTTCAGTGAAAAGACAGTCCGGGTGAAGCTGACTCAGAGTAGGCGTAGTGAGATTACCTGCGTTTCTAGGACAAACCCGGGCAAAATCAAGAAGATTTCGGGCACCAAGCCCCGTTGCCCTAATGGCTTCCGCCGCAGCGCTTAGGCTCACAATCAATTAGATTTCAGGCATGAAAACCATGAAGAAGTTACCTCTATTGGTTGGGATCGTTGTTACCTCATTGTGGCTTCCTTCACTGGCTGCCTATGGAAATGTTGGGTTGGACAACCAACCTTTGCACTGGGACGTTAGGGAATCATTCTCTGATTCACAATCCGGTGCCAACATCGAGGCCAAAATTGGCGGCAAGGTAACAGAAATCATTTGCGACGAGTTTGGCAAACGAAAACTAGCCACTTATCCAGTGGGCGCAAGTTGCGATCCCTCCGCGTACTCAGGCCGAGTTTTTGTTGGCTTCCCAAGTCTTCAGGTGCCTGTTTGTGAAGGCGCTGGCAAAAACTGCATCGAAGAGTTTTTTGCCGTTGACCCATCCGGGAAAAAACTCGAGGGCCAATTCCTCGGTTACACCACTCTCAGCGGTTGGGTTCCTGAGAATAAGCAGCTTGGCAATCATCTCGGGGCTGCATCAGGCATATGGAAAATCGCCGGTGCCATACACTCCGGGGGCAGTGATTTTTATGAAGTGCATCTCACTATGGAAGGCGGATTTGTTGAGTTTAGAAATGGTCGTCAATTAGGAAAATTTAAGCAGGAAGACCGAAGCTTTAATTCCGCTATTCGTCCCATCTCCGTTGCTATTGAAGACGGAGTTTACAAAAAAGCCGTTTGCGGTGATTGCTCGGCTTTGCCAGCAGAGTTGATTTTTGGTGTAACCGCTGTTCTACCAAAGAGCATCAAGTCATGGTATTCGGGCAGAATTATTGAACCAGATGTGATCTATGAACCAGCTAGCAGTGGGTTCAATCGAATCACAATCACTGGAAAGCCAATGACCATTCCCACGTTTCAAGGACGGATTTCCAAGAGCCAAGCTTCTCCAGAGTTACTAAGTCTCTATGACTGGTGCCCTACAGATTGGCATTACTGTCCAGGTTGGCACACGAATGGCTATAGCTATGGAAACGACCAGAGTTCTAAGTACTTAAGAGCTTGGCGTCCGCTCGCCAATGATTCCGCTACCGGCCAGTCGACGACTTGGACAATAAGGACGGTAACGGTGTTTTTTGGAAGAGGTAGCGGTGGTGATTTGGGCTTTTCAAGATGCGCTGAGCCAAATAAACCTGCAGGTATCGTTTCGACTAACGCCTTGATTTACGACGGAATGGTTCCTCAATTCCAGAATGGGTTCTTCAACTACCGAGTAGCAGGTATGCACTACAAAGCCGATGGCAAAACAGAGTTCCTGGGCCGCTATGAAATGGTGATGGACGAACAGCTGGCTCGCTGCATGTTCAGGTTCCCAAAAGCGCCAATCAGCGCGACCGTGACAGTCACCGGTGAGAATGGCGAGAACGTGGTTGCCACGTCTTTGGTTAACTCTTCAAATGGCAAGTTACGCCTAGCCGCCTACAACTTCACCTTCAGCGAAAAGACCATCAAGATCAAGCTAGGTGCACAATGGCACATCACCTGCACCAAGGGCAAGACAACCCGCTACGTGAAGGGCACCAGATGCCCGGCTGGTTTCAAGCGGGGGTAGTTTCCTTTGTGGCGGCAAAGTTGCTAAGACCATTTGATCTCAAATTGGAAGCTAGACTTTTCCGAACATCTTGATTGGGGCTCGAAGAAGTGAAAAAGCCAATAGCTATTGCCATTGTTGCGGCACTTCTTGCCATTACGCCCCCTGTCCAGGCCCAAGAGTGGCCATGGTCTGGAGAGATGCAGGCGAGAGACAAATACGTTTTTGAGATCTGGGAAGACCCAAGATCCCAAGCTTCGCATTTAAACAGAATCGTGGACTTCAACTCACGTCTCGCACCAGGGGAGTTTCATGAGAGCAGAACTTGCGTTTCAATTACCGAGGGGGAATGTGCAGTTCAATTGGCTGGTAGCCGAGACAGCTTTGAGGGTACTTATGTTGCACCTGTCTGCAAGACAGCCTCTGACGAAAACTGCATTGAATGGATTTCTATCCACAAAATCGGCGAGGAACCAACTCGCGGAGAACTTATAAGAAGCATCAACGGTGGCACCATGCCAAAGCTTCCTCGTTACAACCTTCCTGCCGGAGGCACAACATCGCTTTGGAAGCAGCCAGGAATGTTGAATGGGGCAGGCAAAGACACATATGCTGTGACCCTCCGCATGGAACTGCAACACAGTGCTACCAGTCGCGGCGCCAACTTCAACATCACCGGCTATAGCTTGCAGGTACTGCCTTACAGCGAGATAACAGGGAATTTCACCCCACACTTTTGCTCCGAATATCAACAGAATGGTAAAACCAGAGTTGGTTGTGGAGGACTACCCGAAGAGTGTGCCTGGACGGAGACCGGCATCTGCGGTAGCCACAGCACATTTCCAGAAGGCTCAACTGTCACAGCATCGTTCAGAATTGAACAATCAGCCAGCGGTTGGTTCGCTGGTCGACTGCAAGACCCGACCATCAGCGTAAGGGCAGCCAACGCAACTCAGCAGTCCGTTCAAATAACAGGCCAGCCATCCAAAGTTCCGGTCTCAAGAGGCGGCGTTTCTATTCAAAATGCTAATCAGGAGATTCGCGATCTTTACAAGCTCATTGGTTGTGATGCTGTTTGCTGGGCTGGAATTTTTGCCTACAACGATGGGGGCATAAAGTTTGTCAATGCTTTTCGTGAAACATTTGGCGATAAAGCGACTTTCGTTCGAGACATGTGGTCTATTCGAAGCATTCGAGATTTGAGTCTCGAAAGATGCGCGCCACCTAGAAACAGGCTGTTGGGTATTGTTGCAACCAATGCCACCGCCTATCAGTCCCAGCCACCCCAATACACCAATGGATTTTTGAACTTTAGGGTGGCAGGCATGCATTACCTGCCAGACGGTAAAACTGAATCAGTTGGTAGGTATGACCTGGTGATGCGTTCTGAAATTGCCAGATGCATTTATGGATTTAGAAATGCACCTGTCGCTGCCACCATTACCGTCCTGGACAAAGACGGAAACACGGAAGTTGCAACCACCACATTTGGCGAGAGAAATGGCTGGATCAAGCTCTCAGCCAACGGCTTCACTTACAGCGAGAAAACTGTCCGGGTTCAGCTGACTCAACCTAGGCGAACCACTATCGCCTGCGTCTCGAACACCAAACCAATCAAATCCCGCAAGGTGACAGGCATCAGCCCTAAGTGCCCATCTGGTTTCAAAAAACGCTAGTCAAGGCAATAGCCTTATCTGGTGCCCAAAGATCTCAAGATTCACCCAAGCGTTGAAAAAGCCCTGAAGAAGGGAAAGCCAGTTGTTGCTCTGGAATCAACCATTATTTCTCATGGTCTTCCTAGACCCAGAAACTTCCAAGCAGCCAAAGACTTCGAACAGATCCTAATAGATAAAGGTGTTACTCCCGCCACCATTGCAGTCATCAACGGAGTCCCAACAGTGGGTCTCAATGAAGAAGAGCTTTCCCTGATTGCCAACCAAGACATCCCCAAAGCATCAGTCAGAGACCTAGCAATTCTTTCTGCCAAAAAGATCTCAGGAGCCACAACAGTTGCCGCTACAGCTGACATCGCTGCCCGCGCAGGCGTCCAAGTCTTTGCAACCGGTGGCCTGGGTGGTGTTCACCGAGGAGCCATAGAAACCTTTGATGAATCAGCCGACATCACAACCCTTGCCTCAACACCAATTGCTGTTGTGGCAGCAGGCGTGAAGAGCGTGCTGGATATCGGAGCAACCCTGGAAAGACTCGAAACACTTTCTATTTCAGTAGTTGGCTACAAAACCAAAATCTTTCCAAGCTTCTGGCTTCCAGAATCTGATTTCACAATCGACTGGCAAGCAGACTCAGCGGAAGAAATCGCCGAAGTCATCAAGTCTCAAAGAAAACAAAAATCAAATTCAGCTCTAGTTGTTGCCAACCCCATCCCCAAGGACAAAGCCTGGGACAAGCAGGAACACGACAGAGTGCTAGCTCAAGCCTTCAAGGCAGCCGATGAGGCAGGGGTGAGAGGCAAGGCAGTAACGCCATTTCTCCTGCAATACATCGTTGAAGCATCAGGTGGCAGATCACTAGAAGTAAACCTAGATCTTGCTAGAAACAATGTTTCCCTAGCCGCTGACATCGCCAAGGCCCTAGCTTGAAAAAGGTAGTCGTCATTGGCGATGTCATCGAAGACATCATTGTTATTTCAAACTCTGAGCGCAAAACCAACACCGATAACCCATCAAGTATTGAATCAACCCCAGGGGGCTCAGGAGCCAACTTTGCAGTCTGGCTGGCATCGCTGAGTGTGGAGACAGAACTGATTGCCAGAGTCTCCAGCAAAGACAGAGAAAGCCTTGAAAACTATTTCAAGTCAGTCAAAGTAACGCCAAATCTTCAAACAGACCAAAACCTAGAAACCGGCAAGATAGTGGTTTTGGTAGAAGGCAACCAAAGAACCTTCTTCACAGACCGAGCAGCCAACCAAAATCTAGAACAACCAACCCTTCCAGTTACTGATCTTTTATATATTTCCGGCTACTCCGTTCTCTCCCTGGGTAGAGAACAAACCCATGCTCTTATCAGTGAGGCAAAGCAGGCAGGTGCCTTGATAGCCGTTGATCCCGGCAGTACCTCTTTCATTGAGGGCTTTGGGGTAACTAACTTCCTAGAAGCCATCCAGGGAGCAGACATTGTTTTTCCTAACAAAGAGGAATACGAACTTCTAAGCAAAGACCACCAGCTCACCTCCCTGTTCCCTGAAATCGTTGTGACAAAGGGAGAACAGGGAGCAGAGCTGGTTGGGATAGCCCATGTAGACGCCAAGAGCGTTGAAGCCATTGACCCAACCGGGGCCGGGGATGCCTTTGCTGCCAAATACATAGCCGAAAGGCTCTCTGGATCGTCGCCCTTAGAGGCCCTGGAGTATGCCAATGATTTTGCGGCGCTCGCTGTTACCAGGCCTGGCGGACAGCCCAGTTAAAAGGAAAAAGACCCCGAGGCCTCGAATTCGTTAGGTCTCGACGTCTTTTCCTGGTCTGAGGCAAAAGGCTTGGTTTCTAATGCCTGACGATAAGAGGTAACTGGGGGATGACCCCTTTTGTTACGGAAATCCCTGATTTTTAGGCAAAAAGCCCATATTTCAAGCAATTTTCCTTAATACACGGACAAACCGTAATGTCCGGACAATATGTCCGTTACCCTTTACCTGTAAGGGCTGGGCTATCTCCTGCTTGGTTGGTGGTAACTCGCTCTTGCGTCCTGCAGGTCCTATGCCTGTGGGGAAACCAAGAAAGAAAGACAAATTACATGTCCAAAAACATGACTCGTAAGGGTCTTGCTGTTGGTACAACTTTTGCCCTAACTCTTGCAGGTTTGGTAGGCGTTGCCGCACCAGCTCATGCAACCACAGGCATCACAGTTGAGCCCTCAGCAGGTACTTCTTACAACATGATCTCGGGCGAGCAGTTCAACCTTCGCGTATTTGGCCAGTCCAACTACGCAGGTACCTTCTCAAACCTGAAGTGGGCCGTCACTAACGCCGGCGCCGCAACAGTTACCGTGAAGCAGCCAGATGGTTCTCCTGCCGCATCTGAGACTCCGGCAACTAACGTTGCAGACGGAAGTTTCAGCCCAGCTGGTAGCTCCAGCGCATCGTCTGCAACCAGCTTTGTGGTTACTCCAGCAAACATTGGTACCGCAGCGGGTTCAAACCTGCTGGGTGTATCTGTGCCTGCAGCTACTGCAGCCACCATTGAGGTTCGTGCGTTCATCGACCTCAACGGAAATGGTTCTTTCGACTCAGCTTCTGACCTAAGCGCAAATGTCGCGACAGTCACTTTCACAAAGCCAGCTGATCTAACGGCCACCACGACCATCACTTCTCCAACTGAGGGTGACACATCAATCGTGGCAAGCGTTTCTTTCAACAACATCAACAACGAGCAGGTACCAGCGGCAAACGTTGGAGCCTTCTTTACTAAGGGTGATGGAAGCACGCTGTACCCAACCGCAAGCGTAACCGCAACCGTGTTGGCCTCGAACGTTGCAACCTACACGGCCAGCAACAACTTCTTGGCTGGTCAGACTGTAGTCGTTGCAGGTCACTCGACCGCAACTTACAACGGCACCCTAACCATTGCAAGCGCTTCGGCGACTCAGTTCACCGTTGCAATCACTAACGCAAACATTGCTGCAGCTTCTGGTCTAACCGGAATCACTGCTACCAGTGCTGCGGCTAACTCGGTAAAGAGCAACTCAACTTGGTCAGCAACTGACAAGTTCAAGTTCACCAGCTCAACCGTTAGCGCTTTGGTGAAGGCAACCGGTGTTAAGGTTCAGCCTCTGTACAAGGTTTCTGGTTCACCAGCAAGCACTGACACAGTGGCAACCGCAGCAACCGCAGTTGTTGTAGCTCGCAAGGCTGCAACCATCGTTGGTGATGTTGTGGCAAACACCACAGGACGCGTAACCAACGCAGGTACTGCTGGTCAGACCTTGCTTAACTCTTCCTTCCAGGCGAAGGTTGTAGTGAAGGATGGCGCAACCACTCCAGCTGGTGTGGGCGGCGCAGCGGTTACCGCGACAATCACTTCAACAGGCCTGCAGTCAACTGCACCTGCAAAGACCCTAACCGTCAACGGAACCACCTACAGCAGCTCTTCAGCTCTGCCAGGACAGGGATCAGTTGCCAAGTTGGCTCTAACCACCAATGCGTCAGGCGAGGCAGTGATTAACTTCACTTCCGCTGGCTACTCGGCTAACGACACCATCACTGTTGTCTTCTACACCGAGAACCTAACCGCTTCGACTTTGACAATCACCCAGGTTGCTGCGTCCTACACCGCAACTGTTCGTCCATCATTCTTCGTAACCACTGACGGTACTGCTGTATCCGTACCAGTTGTGGTTTACGACCAGTTTGGTGGCGTACCAGCGGACAAGTACGACGTTCGCGCAACCTTTGACGCAAACAACAACGGATACTCCGCACAGGCAACCACTGCAGCAACCTCTGGTTCAAACGCAGTGACTGCTCTAGTTGGTGGCCGTGGAACCCTGTCGATTACCGACAACGGAACCGGTCTGGGTGTCAACTCCTACGACGTAACTGTCCAGGAGCGTCTGGCTGGTAACAACTACGGATCAACTATCACTACAGCCGTTGAGGTCAACGTACACATTGTTGCCGCCGCAACCTTGGTTGCAGCGACAGTAACCTCAAACGGAACTCAGGACAGCACCACCAAGGTCTATGCAATCGCAGGCCCAGTGGCACTATCCCTAGTTACCCCAACTGCCTACGACAGCGTGACTGTCCTAGGAGCCGCTCCAACCAGCTTCACCGGTGCACTAACCGCTCAGAACATCACTGGAACAGTTTCAACCGTTGCTAACGCAACGACTGCAGCTGTTGTAGTACCTGGTGCGCTAGTAACCGTAAGCTCGCCTGGCATGCTGTTCCAGGATGGTTCAACCGGTCGCTACACCGTTGGATCAATCACCGTCAGCGCTAACACCTCTGGTGTTTACAGCGTTAACGTTTACTCCAACAAGTCTGGAAAGCAGACCTTTGCAATTTCCTCTGGAGCCGCTTCAGCCACAACTACCGTTGTGTTTGCTGCAGCAGCTGCTACCACTGGAACTTCTTTGGTAATTGACGCACCAGACTACGTTCGTCCAGGCAGCACCTTGACCATCAAGGGTCTTCTAAAGGACAAGTACGGAAACAACATTGACACCACCGCGGCTGACCGCATCAAGGTCAGCTACACCGGTCCTGGGCTACAGGTTGGATCCACTCCAACTGCCTACACCGAAGGCGTTGCTCAGTTGGGCTACTTCCTAGGTTCAAATGACACGGGAACCATCTCCGTAACCTTCAGCTACAACTCTGACGGTACAGACGATGTCTTCACCAGCGACACTGACCTAACTGTCACCAAGACCATCACCATTGGCACTGCACCAGCAGCTGCCAAGGTTAACGTTGGTTCCTTCAACGGCAAGCTAGTTGTATACGCAAACGGATACAACGGCAAGAAGATCTCATGGAAGGTAGGCGGAAAGTGGGGCTCAGCAGTTGCTGCTAGCGACACTGCACGCTTCGCCCGCGTAACACCTCGCAAGGGTGTAACCGTATCCGTACAGATCTACGTTGACGGTGTTCTAACACTAACTAAGTCTGTAGTTACCAAGTAACTACTCGCTAAACCACTAACCCCCCGGGTCCCCCTCGGGGGGTTAGTCATTTAACTAACTTGTGCTCTGAGGATTCCTAGGTGGAGAGCTCGCTTCACTGCTTCATTTCTAGAGCCCACACCAAGAGCTCTGTAGATTTTCACGGTCTCTTGTCTTATGGAGCTTTCAGAGAGAATCATGTCTTGAGCAATCTCCGCATTGGTTTTACCAAAGCTCATTGCTTCCAGAATCTTTAGTTGGCGATCGGTAAGGGCATCAGGTGATGCATCGCCGTTTTTGCCATTAGAGCTAAAGCCATTGACTAATCCGGTGGAGCTGAGCCAAAGACCTAATACCTGGCCCATGGCCAGGTTGGCTTCTTTGGGAAACTCCGCCATCTTCTCTCTCTGGCAGAACATCGCACTACCTAGGGGAGTGTCGCCCTTGAGCATTGGAATGGCATATAGATGCAGCTTGCTGCCCTGGTGTTGTGCTTCTTGGTGAGAAAGCCCATTGTTGTTGATTGCTTTAGCTAACAGGTTGTCTTCCCAGGTGGAGAAGACTTGATCGGCAGGTAGTGGGTTTACCCCATAACCGCCTAACTGAACTATCTGGCCTTTGTTGTCTAGCAGGTAGAGATAGCTACCTATTCCTTGACCAGTGTTTACCCCTGAGTGCACCAGCTTCTTACACAGCTCTGAAACTGTGGTACTTGACGAGACCAGTTCAGTCCATTTCTGTAGCCAACCTAGATTTGGCATAAATCCCCGTTCGTACAATCCCCAATGTCCGTTCATTAGAACAGTAAGTGAATTATCAGGGGGGGGCAGTCCTTTCTTAGAGGGACGCCTCTCATTGTCCGTACAACAGTTAGCTATGTCCTGTCTGTCCTAGTACGAAACTGATAACTATTTTCACCCCCGCTGGTTACCTATCTCTGTAAGAGTGCGCTATCTCCTGCTTGGTTGGTGGTATCTCGCTCTTTCAGCCTGCCCTCTTAAGGGGGCGGGTAAACCAAGAAAGAAAGACAAATTACATGTCCAAAAACATGACTCGTAAGGGTCTTGCTGTTGGTGCAGGTCTAGGACTTGTCTCATCATTGCTGGTAGGTACTGCACCTGCTTTCGCAAACGAGACCCTAGCTCTGTCCCCAACTTCAGGTACTTCTTACAAGGTTCTCACTACTACCGACTTCGACTTAACTGTCGGATTTGCTGGTAACGAGAGCTCACAGGCTGTTGACACAGTCAAGTACCTAATCTCCAATCCATCAGGTGCCACAATGGCATTCGATGTGATTGCGAATGGTTCTGCTGCTGGCACCGTCTTTGACCGCGTGCCTGGCTCAACCACTGACGCTGCGGCTACCGCTACTTCTGTTGTTGTTGGAGACGGCACCGCAGACGTAATCGGAGCTCGAAGCGGAATCAATGTCTCCATTACTCCTGTCGAAGCAACAAGCGCCAACATCACTGTTCGGGCTTTCTTGGACATTAATGGCAATGACAGCATGGATGATAACGAAGCTCGTTCACCGGCTCGCACGATTGAATTCATCGATCACGCGATTTGGACTGGTCGCGCCGTGCTTGACACCGCTGTCGTTGGTGGAACCACCTTGTCGGCCTACGTTCTGCTTGACGGAATCAACTACCACCAGCTGGACTCAAACGACGTACAGGTTGAATTCTTTAGGGACAATGTCGCCATTGCTTCTCCTCCTGCCGGTGAAACTAGCCCTGCAGTGACAGGTGGCACGGCTACCGTTGCACAGAGAACCAACCCGAATATTGCGGTTTGGTCAAGTGCAGATGGTGAACTTCGAGCTACTCTTACACCAGATTCGAACACTGTTGTAGACGCCGTTATGGCAACTGTTGCTAACGTATCGACCTCTGTTTACTCAGCAAGAGTTCGTCTTTACGATGGAACTGCTTGGCAGGTAGTGGCAAACTCGACCAATGGAGTAACACCAACCTCTGGTCAGATTTCGGCTCTAGCTGCAATCACTGAGACTGCAAGCGTATCTACTGATGGATCTGACAACATTCGCGTTGGAGCTGGAACATTTACTTCCAGAACTACCGCAACTGTTAACGCTGGATTCGCTCTAGCCGGTCAGGCAGTTACTTTCACCATCTCTGAAGCGAGCGCGAACTCAATCGCAACTGCAGCTTCTATTACCGCTGGTGGAAAGACTCTAACCAACTCAAACATTGCAAGCACTCAGAGAATCACAGTAGACGTGGTTACTAACGCTCTAGGCCGTGCAAGCGTTGATATCTCTTACACAGGTATCGCTGCTGGCAACACCTTCACCGTTACCGCATCTGCCTTGAACACAAATGCTGCAGTTACTACTTCGGCAGTAACTTACACAGCAGTTCTGTCTGACGTTGCTTTTGCACAGTCAAACGTAAAGGCCGGATCACTACAGACCGTAGTAGGCCAGTCCTTCTCTGTGACTTGGAACATTGTGGACACCTTTGGTCAAGTACCGGTCGGAACATACAGACTGGTATTGGGCGAGAACTCCTCTTCCGCAAACTATGCACAAACAATCAACTTCGTGAATGGTGCTGCAACGCTGACTCAGACTGAGAACAGCACTGCTGCAAACACCTACACACTAAGTGCGGCTGTTGAGCAGCAGAATGCAGATGGAAGCTGGGATGCTACGCCAAGTGCTGGAGATGCAGCCGTTGCAGCCAACGTCACAGTTCAGGCCTACACAGCTGACCCAACAGTAACAACCGTCACTGTTTCGGCTTCGGCTACTGGTATTGGTGCAGCTGCTGACTTGGCACTAGAACTCGACTCCACCTACTCAGGTGACAGAGATCTACTGCGTAACTCAGTTGCTTTCCCAACCCTGGTTGATGTGTCAACTCTTACCTACACAGTAAGAAGCAGCACTGGAGAAGCCCTTGTTGGTGAGCCAATTACTGTCTCAGCTGCAGGCCTACAGTTCGCTGCAGAGTCTGACACCTGGTTCGGAGTAGGTTCCATCGCTGGAACTACGAACGCAAGCGGACAGTTCGTTGTAAAGGTCTACAGCAACCTTGCTGGTTCACAGACCGTTACTGCAACTGCTGGTGGAGTATCCAGAACTCAAGAGCTGGTATTCCAGCAGGCTAAGGACGACACTGGTTTCACACTAACCCTGTCAGCCCCTACCAACGCTCCAAAGGGAAGCACCTTCAAGGTGACTGCAACTTTGAGAGATGAGTTTGGAAACCTAGTAACCACAAGCTCAACTGCAACCAACTTCAACGATGGAACAACTGCACCGACCTTCAACATGACCTACACCGGTCCTGGTCTGATTGTTGGCGCTCTTCCAACCGCGACTGTAAATGGTCTAGCTGAGTTCAGCGTTCTATTGGGAGCAAACGACACCGGCTCAATCTCTGTCACAGCAAGCTATGACGCTGATGGAACTGGCACTGCCTCAGCAGCAGTGGCCGCCAGCGCGTCCGTAGCTGTTGGTTCAGCTCCTGTTTCCACCACTGGCAAGGTCAACGTTGGATCCTTCAACGGCAAGCTAGTTGTTTACGCAGCTAACTTGAATGGCGCACGTATCTCTTGGAAGGTCGGCGGAAACTGGGGAACTGGAGTTGCTTCAAGCAACTACAGCATCTTCAACCGTCCAACCCCACGAGCTGGTGCAACAGTATCTGTTGACATCTACGTCAATGGTGTGAAGACACTAACCAAGTCTGTAGTTACTCGATAACTAACAAGCTAAAACCACTAAACCCCCAGGGAAACCTGGGGGTTTAGTCATTTAATGATTTAGGCGACTTCTTCTGTGAAGACGGATTGAGGGAGTAGGCCGGTTGCTTTGGCCTTTGCTACAGCTTGCTGTCTGGAGCCAACTCCTAGGATTCTGAATATCTTTACGCTCTCTTGCTTGATTGAGCTCTCAGAGAGGATTAGCTGCTGAGCGATTTGGGCATTAGTTTCACCCCTTGCCATGCCAACCAGGATCTCGTATTGACGATCGGTTAGCTGGCCTTCCTCTGGCTGAGCAGTTTCTCTAAAGAGGTTCTTCAGTCCCAGTGATTCAAGATATATGGCACCGGCGTTAGCGGCAGCGATGGTTGCTTGTTCCGAGAAGGGAACGATCTTTTCTTTAGGATCAGTGAGAGAGGTTGATGCTCCAACTGGCACATCACCTTTAATAAGAGGTAATACCCAGTTGACCAGTTCTCTGCCCTGGACTTCTCTTTTGCCGTGCCAGACAGTTCTGCTGTTGATGGCTTGGGAGAGTGGGTGGTCTTCAAATAGAGATAGCGAAGCATTTGGATCAAATGCTTCAAGACCATAGGAACCAACCAGTTGCAGGGTTCCTCGGTTAGATAGTGCATAGAGCTGTGTGCCGAGCATTCCTCTTCCCAGTTCTGGGTCATGAGTTAGTCTGCGGCAGTAATCATTTGGATTAGTTGCTTGCGCATAAATTTGATTGATTCTGGCAATTCTTGCTAGATCATCCATGCAATTCCCCCCTTGCATTTCATTTACTCTCCTTCTCTCCGTTGAGCCGGTGAGTTTATTGCTACGGACAGTGTTTGGTTTTCAGTTGTCCACATTGTTCGTACAACCAAAGTATCGAGGGGGGGGGTCCTTTATTGAGTACATTTTGTAGAACATTTGGATTGACCGTTTAGACCTAGTCAATCCTTGATAACTAACTACCACCCCCTCTGGTTACCTAACCCTGTAAGAGTGCGCTATCTCCTGCTTGGTTGGTGGTACCTCGCTCTTGCAGCCTGCCCTCAAAGAGGGTGGGTAAACCAAGAAAGAAAGACAAAATACATGTCCAAAAACATGACTCGTAAGGGTCTTGCATTGGGTGTTGGAGCAGTTCTTGTCGCATCAACCTTTGGCGTAGCGCCTGCTAACGCTAACGGTCTAGCTGACAAGTCATTTGTTTCCCTTACACCACGTGTAGGAACCGAGTACACAGTTCTAATGGATCAGTACTTTGACCTAAGCGCGAATGTTGCCGATACCCTAGCCGGTACCAGCGGTCGCGACCTTAAGTTCCTAGTCTCTGACCCACAGAGCAGAGTGTTTGTTGACCAGTCGCAGACTGACAGCGTGACTAGTTACTCTGCAGCCGGCAGCACTCTAGCTTCAATTGGTGTGTCATCTACCACCGCTACTTTGACGGTCAGTGGAACTGCTGTCGCGGCGGGAGAAAAGCTGTTTGTATACGGAATGACTGGCCAGTCCGGAACCGACTTCAACGGCAAGGTATTCACACGCACCGCTGACACCACTGCCACATTGACCGTCACTGCTGGCACTGCAAATGCGACTGTTACCGGTGCGGTTGCAGAAAAGACCAACGGCCTGAACACTCGAGCTGCAATTCTTGCAAATGGGTCTCTAGGTGATGCTGACTTGTTTGAGTCTGCAACAATTCAGGACCAGGCAGGCAAGACTATGACTGCTGGCCGTGCGTCGGATGGCACATTTGTTGTTGACACCAACACAAACGCTAATGCCAACAACCGCCTATTGCGTCTAGTTGCAAACACCACGTCAACCTACTCAGTGACAGTCACTGCATGGGTTGACTCAAACAACGACGGTCTGATCAATGACACCGAATACACCTCACCTGCACGAACTGTTACGTTCGTGAAGGCTGGAGATGTAACCGCTGTTACCACTCTTTCCCCAATTGTTGGTGACGAAAACCTCGTTGCAAACATCACAACCACTCCAGTATTGAACGGAAACCAGGTATTGGCTCAGGATGGCGACTTCCTGAACGCTGCCTTTACTCGTTCCCTTTCGACCTCAACTGTTTACTCAGCTGTTGACCTGGCATCAACCACTCAGAGCTCAGCTTGGAACGACACAACCAAGACCTGGACTGTGACTGCTAGCTTGGACGCTGATGCAGCTGGTGAGAGAAACACTGCTGATGGAAGCGTTGTTACCGACTCATGGGCTGGTATTGCTGCCCCTACTGCGTCAGGCATAACTGCTGTTTCAGTTTCAACCACAGGTCTCGTAACTGTGACTGATGCTGCACACGGCTTGAGAACTGGCGACAGAGTTACTGTTGTAATCGACGCAGCCGATACATCTGTTGCTATCGCAGGTGAATCAGTTGCAAGGACGGTTACTGCAACTGGACCAGACACGTTCACGTACCAGGTGTCAGAAACAACTGGCTTCCCAACGTCTACGGCAACAGATTCTTCAGTTGGTGGCAGCACCGCCTGGACTCTTGCGACTTACACAGGCCCACAGGGTCTAGCTGACCGCGTTGGTGCTGAGACCTACTCAGCTCAGGCTGTCATCCAGACTGGTGCTTCAACCTGGACCGCTATTTCAACCAAAGTTGAGACTGGCGTAACTTCTGCTGCAACTTCAAGCGCCGAGGTTTCGACCAAGGCTTCGACAGCTGTACAGGGCAAGGTCTACGATGACCAATCTGGAACAAATGCAGCTCAGGTACTCACTGGTACTAAGACTGTTGAAGTTACCTTCACAGCTCTTGATGCCGATGGTGATGCTCTAGGCGCAGGCCGTCCAATCGCTGTAACCCTGACCAGATCAGGAACTGTGGACACAGCCCGTGTCAACGGCAAGACCGCTGACACTGTTCTAACTGGTGCAAATGGAACCGCAACCGTAACCATCACAGCTGTGAATGGTGCCAAGGACATGGATCTACGTGTTCAGGGTGTTGTTGAGAACCGTGCAACTGTTTACATTGATCTACAGTGGCGCGATGCGTCGTTCGGTCTAGTTGACCTAGCGACCACCGCAGCATCTCTAAACACATCAGAGACCCGTGCAATGGTAGAGCTTGGTTCGTACACCATGAACTTGGCTGTTATGGACCAGTGGTACAACGCACCAGCTGCGGGCGCCTACCGCCTGAAGCTAACCGGTGAAGGTGTAGCTGCACAGTTCGTTGCTCTAAACAATGGACGTGCAAACGTAACCGTTACTGACACTGGCGTGTTTGGTACTCAAGTTGCGACCGTAATCGACCTAGAGAAGATGAGCGGCACCACAGTTACTGGAACTACCACTTACACAATCACTGCAGACCTAGCTAAGACCTACAGGGTCGTTTTGGGTGCTAACGGTACGACTCTGTATGGAACTGAGGCAGATCTTTCTGATGCAGTTGCAAAGAAGGCACTACTTGAGCTGGACAAGCGCGTACAGGCTGGAGAGACTCCTGCTTATGCAAACGATGTTCTAATCAACGGACAGGTTGCTAACAACGCAACATCTGCAGGTCGTCAGGGTGCATTGGTAACCATTACTGGTCCATCAAACATCCTGTTCTCGAACGGTGAGAAGGCTGCTCGCGGATCCTTGACATTCTTGTCAGGTTCTAACGGTAACTTCGAAGTAAAGCTGTACTCAACTGCCGCTCAGACTGACACAGTGATTACTGTTACCTCCAACGGTGCATCTTCAACCACCAAGGTAACCTTCACTGGTATCGGTGTTGGTGAAGGTACCAAGCTGGATGTCACTGCACCTGCTAATGTTCGCCCAGCTTCAACCTTCCAGGTGAAGGCCAAGCTGTCTGACGCATTCGGCAATGGTGTTGAGGCAACTGCTGGTCGCGTAAAGGTCACCTACACCGGTCCTGGAATTGTCTTTGGCACCTTGCCAGACAAGACCGACAAGAACGGTGAACTAATGTTCTCCGTGCTTCTAGGTTCAAACGACACTGGCAACGTAGTTGTCACTGTGTCTTATGACCAGAACGGTGACGCTGACTACGTTGACGCTAAGGACCTAAACACCACCAAGACCATCACTGTTGGTACTGGTGCTGCAGCAGGTGCTGGCAAGGTTAACGTTGGCTCCTTCAACGGCAAGCTAGTTGTTTACGCAGCTGGTTTGAACGGCGCACGTATCTCTTGGAAGGTCGGCGGAAACTGGGGATCTGCAGTTGCTTCAAGCAACTACAGCATCTTCAACCGTCCAACCCCACGAGCTGGTGTGACTGTATCGGTTGACATCTACGTCAACGGTGTTTCGACACTAACCAAGTCTGTAGTTACTCGATAACTAAAGATCAAACTACTAAGCCCCCAGGGAAACCTGGGGGCTTAGTCATTTGAGTGGATACTCTTTCGAATTCCTATAGTGCTTCTAACTGACTTTCGGTTTCCCGAAGGTTAGTTTCGGGTCTATGTCTTTGAGCAGGGGACAAAGGGCTCTTGTTGTACGATTGACCGTACAATGCCCAAACATTCCTCAGTAGGTAGAAAACGGCTGTCCTTCAGGCTAGCTGCACCATTTGCTGCACTCTCTTTGGTTGGTGTTGGGCTGGTGCCTATCGCTATTGCGAGTTCCACAATTCAGGTTTCTGTCTTTAGTTATCCGGGGCTGACTGAAGGCAACATGTCTTGCTCTGATGAAGTAGACAATCTAGAGGAAATCATTTTAGGGATTCCTGGCTACACGGTTGATCGCACCATCACAACTTTGGCTGATACGGGTGGCACCACACTTCTTCAAAGACTCAATGCCAGCAGGTTCTTTTTCGTACCTGACATGGAAAGTGCATTCAACGTGAATAGCACATCTGACTTCCCTTCAACGGCTGTCACTGCTTTTCAAACATGGTTGAACGATGGTGGAGTGCTGGTCATGACTGGTACACATGGCACCAAGGACATTGATTTTCTAAACAAGATCACAAGTTGGGGCCTTGCATCAGCGACAGGCCGGAACGGGGCAACGAGAAATGATGCCAATGCTTCTGGAACTCCGTTTGGCGATGCTTCGCTAGCGAGCACTACTCTGGGAGTGCCCAGTGCAACGGAGTCTGTCAACAAAAACACTGCACCAGGAAGTGCTAACTTCAAGGCGATGTGGGGTGTTGATAACCAGGCGGCAGTCGCAACGATGACCTACGGCCGAGGCACAATCATCTACCTTGGATGGGATTTCTTTAACTCCGGTCTCAATGAGGGAACAAATGCGCCTTGTCCTGCAAATAGTGACAACTGGGTCCAAAAGATTGTTCCCGCGGCTCTTGAATACGCTGCACAGCTTTCCGCTTCCGGACTTACCAATCCAACCAGTACTGGTGGAACACTGAATTATTCATTTGCTAACAATGGAACCAGCTACTACGTTATTGTGCCTCGCGCCGCAACCGCACCCACTGCTGCTCAAGTTAAGGCTGGAGTTGATTACGGCGCAGTCACTGTGACTCGAGCGGGCAATTCTCCTCAGAATGCCAACACGGAGATCAACTTCTCTATTACTGGTCTAACACCGGCAACCGATTACACGGCCTATATGGTGACTGAATGGAACAGTCCAGCAGAGCTCTCAGCTGTAGAGACTCTAGAGTTTTCGACTGCACCTGGCACCCCCACGGTAAGTTCCGTAAGCGCTGGTAATACTGAAGTGTCTGTCGCGATTGCCCCATTTGGGACAGAGACTAACTTCGAATACAGCATTGATGGCGGTTCAAACTGGGTTGCCAGATCCCCATCGGCAGTCACTACTCCTTGGGTGATTACTGGGCTTACCAACGGACAGTCCTACAGCTTCACATTTAGATCTTCATTCAGAACACTGCGAAGTTCTGCAACTTCGGCCTCATCTGTAACACCTGTTGGGGTTCCAGGTGCACCAACCAGCGTTTCAGGCACGGCCACAGGATCAAGCATTGCACTTAGCTGGACTGCACCAGCCAGTAATGGAGGAAGTGCAATAACTGGCTACAAGATTGAAGTATCTACTGACAATGGCTCTACCTGGACCACAGTCACGGCCAATACTGGAAACACTTCGACCAGTGCCACCATTAGTCAGCTTTCGACTGGGAACTACCGTTATCGAGTCAGTGCCCTCAACACAAACGGAAGCTCTCTAGCATCAACTGCCTCGACTGCTGTGTCAGTTACCGCCAGTGCTCCAGGGCTGCCGACCAATTTGGGCATTTCTCACAACGGTTTTGGTTCTGCAACCGTCAGTTGGGATCCTCCCACCAGCGATGGAGGTAGCGCCGTTACCGGTTACGTTGTGGAGTATGAAGTAGGCGGCACTTGGCAGACCTTGACACCAAGTGGGCGTGTAGCCACGGTTTCTGGAGTTTGGCCGAATCAAGGATGGTCGTTCCGCGTGGCAGCAACGAACACGGTTGGAACTGGCAGTTTTGCCGTTCAAACTCACACACCACCCCCGCCATTCACTGGCCCCATCATCACCAAGTTCTCTTCAAATGAGATTCCGGCTGGTTCCGGAACTAGTGTCAATTTGGAAGGTCTTCGACTGGGTCAAATCACAGAATTCTGGATCGGCAATCAAAAACTCTCTCACACGACTGACCCATCCGGACGTGTCACCCTTCAACTACCAGCATTGGTTGCTGGAACACATAACTTGCGGATTATCTACTCTGGCGGTGCAGTCCTAATTCACCAAGATGCCTTCAGAGTCTCAAGGCCTAATGCTGGGGAAGCTCGCCCTCTGCGCTTCACAAGTTTTGCTGGAGACAGTTTCCGGTTAACTCCGGCGGCCCGTGCAGTAATTTCCGATGTGCTTAGCGGTTATTCAGGGATCAAGAAGATTACCTGCATAGGTTCAACCTCAGGGAACCGGGTCACAGCCTCTGACCAAAGACTTGCTTTTAGGCGGGCTCAAGAAGCCTGTAATCATGCAAGACAATTTGCTCCCACCGCTGAAATTGAGTTACGAGCAAATCCAGCCGCCGGAATAGGCCCGCGCTTTAGAGGCGTGACTCTCCAAATCATCTCTGGTTAATGACCCTTGGGGTGCCAGACAGTCTTTAGCTCCATCAAATCAAGAATGTGTTGCAGGGTTCCCTTTGAACTGGTGCGCTCGTAGGTGTCTGGCCTGATAACCCTCTTGACTGTTCCCGCTGCCAGAACTTCTAGTTCTGCTGGGTTAGAGGAGCCTTCAAGGTCAACTGCGTTGACGTCCATGTGGCTAACTAGCCATGAGGACAATTCTGTTTCTTTGCCACTTAGGATGTTTACCACTCCACCTGGCAGGTCGGAGGTTGCGAGGACTTCTCCGAAGGTTAGGGCTGGAAGTGAAAGTTTTTCGCTTGTGACAACGACTACTGCATTGCCAGAGACAATTGCTGGGGCAATGGTGTTCACAAAGCCAACCAGGGCTGAGTCTTGCGGTGCAAATGCTCCAACTACTCCGGTTGGTTGGTTGGTTGAAATGTTGAAGAAGGGTCCCGCTACTGGGTTCATGGATCCTGCAACTGAGTCAATCTTGTCTGTCCAACCGGCATGCCAAACCCATGAGTCGATTGCTGCATCGACTTCTTGGCTGGCTTGTCGCTCTGATTTGCCAGTTAGCTCTCTGATTTCTTCAATGAACTGATCTCTTCTGCCTTCGAGCATTTCAGCGATGCGGTAAAGAACCTGTCCTCTGTTATAGGCACTGGCTGAGGCCCACCCAGGTTGAGCAGCTCTTGCTGCAACAACTGCGTCTCTGACGTCTTTTCTGGAAGCTAGTGAAACATTGGCTAGGTGGTTGCCTTTGTGGTCTTCTACTTTGTAGCTTCTGCCAGATTCACTTCTGGGGAACTTTCCACCAATGAAGAGCTTGTAGGTCTTTTTAACTTCTAGTCTCATGATTAGTGACCTCCCTTGAGGTAGGCGGTTAGTCCCTGTCTTCCGCCCTCACGGCCATAACCGGATTCTTTGAATCCACCAAATGGTGAGGTTGGGTCAAACTGGTTGAAGGTATTGCTCCAGATCACACCGGCATTTAGTTGATCGGCCACCTTGAGCATCTTCGAGCCCTTCTCGGTCCAGATTCCTGCTGATAATCCGTATTCGGTGTTGTTTGCCTTCGTTACTGCTTCAGCTGGTGTTCTGAATGTAATGACGCTCAAGACTGGTCCAAAGATTTCTTCTCTGGCAACTGTGTTGGCGGGGCTTACGCCATCAATGATGGCTGGGGCAAACCAGAAGCCATTCTTTGGAATCTTGCACTCTGGTTGCCAGAGTTCTCCACCCTCATTGACACCCTTCTTCACAAGACCCTTGATCTTTTCAAGTTGAGCCTTTGAGTTAATGGCTCCAACATCGGTGTTTTTGTCCATGGGGTCACCAAGTCTGAGTGAATTCATTCTTCTCTTCAGCTTCTTGATGAAGTCATCATGGATGTTTTCCTGAACCAGCAGTCTGCTGCCTGCGCAGCAGACATGGCCTTGGTTGAAGAAGATTCCGTTGACTACGCCCTCAATGGCTTGGTCAATCGGAGCATCGTCAAACACGATGTTGGCGGCTTTGCCGCCGAGTTCCAGGGTGAGCTTCTTCTTGGTTCCAGCTACTGCCTTGGCAATGATCTTTCCGACTTGGGTGGAGCCGGTGAAGGCAACTTTGTTGATGTCTGGGTGTTTTACAAGTTCTGCTCCGGTGTCGCCGTGACCGGTGACTATGTTTACTACTCCCGCTGGTAGTTCTGCCTGCTGGCAGATCTCGGCAAACAGCAGGGCTGTTAGGGGAGTGGTTTCAGAAGGTTTTAGGACTACGGTGTTTCCTGCAGCTAGGGCAGGAGCTATCTTCCAGGCCAGCATCATCAGGGGGAAGTTCCAGGGAATGATTTGGCCCGCAACTCCCAGTGACTTGGGGTTTGAGCCAAGTCCTGCGTATTCAAGCTTGTCTGCCCAACCGGCGTAGTAGAAGAACCAGGAGATAGCTGTTGGCACATCGAAGTCTCTGGTTTCTTTGATTGGTTTGCCATTGTTTAAAGTCTCGGCAACTGCAAGCTCTCTTGCTCGCTCTTGCATGATTCTTGCGATGCGGTAGAGGTATTTGCCTCGCTCTGAACCCGATAGCTTGCTCCAGGTTTTCTCATAGGCAGTTCTTGCTGCTTTGACTGCCAGGTCTACGTCTTTGGCGCTTCCGTGAGAGATCTCACTCAGGACTTCTTCGGTGGCAGGGTTGATGGTTTGGTAGGTGTTAGAGGGCTTTGTGAATTTGCCGTTTATGAAGTGGCCATAGGAGGAAGCAAAGCTAACCAGCTTTGCTTCCGGGGCTTTTGAGTATTCGAACATTTCTCTCCTAGTCCACACTCACATAGTCACTACCGGAGTAGTTACCTGATACAAGCTTCTTGCGCTGCATTAGTACATCGTTTAGCAAACTTGATGCTCCAAATCTGAATAGATCTGGGTTTAGCCACTCATCTCCTGCTGTTTCTTTCACTACCACCAGGTATTTCAGGGCGTCTTTGGCTGTCCTGATTCCACCAGCTGGCTTCACACCAATCCTCTGCTTGGTGAGGTCATACCAGTCTCTGACCGCTTCCAGCATTAGAAGAGTTATTGGAAGAGTTGCGTTGACTGTTACTTTGCCGGTTGAGGTCTTAATGAAATCTGCTCCCGCCAGCATGGCCAGGTAGCTGGCTCGTCTGATGTTGTCATAGGTCTGCAGTTCTCCTGTTTCCAAGATCACTTTCAGATGGGCATACTTGCCATTTTTCTGTTTGCAGGCTTCTTTCACTGCCTTGATTTGTTTGAAAACCTCTAGGTAGTCGCCTGAGAGGAAGGCTCCTCTATCGATCACCATGTCAATCTCGTCAGCGCCGTTGGCGACTGCTTCTTTGGTGTCCTGCAGCTTTACCTTGAGTGATGCTCTGCCAGAAGGGAAGGCGGTCGCTACCGCTGCCACGTAGATGCCGCTCTTACCTAAGGTTTCTTTGGCATAGGGAACCATGTCGCCATAGACACAGATGGCTGCCGGTCTTGGGCAGCTTGGGTCATCCTCGTCTGGGGTTAGTGCTTTCAGACAAAGCGATCTGACTCTTTGGGGAGTGTCCATGCCCTCCAGGGTGGTTAGGTCCATCATCTTGATGGCCATGTCTAAGCCCCAGGCTTTGGATTCAGTTTTGATTGATCTTGTAGATAAAGAGGCAGCTCTTTGCTCTAGCCCAACCTTGTCTACTCCAGAAAGGGAGTAGAGCCAGGCTCTTAGGGATTTGTTGGTAATAGTTCCACCAACTAGTTTTTCAGGCTGCAAAGGTTTTCTCCTAGGACCTAAAAAGCCTACCTTTATACCGAGAAACCCTCACCTGTTAGCTCTTCACTTATTTCCCATAATCTCTTCATCACATCAAGCCTCTGAGAGTGCTTGCTGCCCGCAATTAGCTTGGGCTCGCCCCAGGCTTCAAATCTTGGTCCAATGAACTCGCCGCCTCTGAAGCCTGGATCGAGCGCAGCTCTGATCTGGCTTCTGGCCCCCACCTCTGCCTTTTGAGCCAGGAAGTCAAAGGTGTTGGGGTAGTTGGCTTGCAGGCCGGTGAGTGCCCAGCCGGGGTGGGCAGCAATAGAGAGAATCTTGCTGCCAGCTTGCTTACTTCTTATATCAAGCTCTCTGGCAAAGAACAGGCAGGCAAGCTTGCTGTCGGCATATCTGCCCCAGCGGTCATACTTACCTGTTGCTCCTGCCATCTCCTCTTTGCTGTTTGCTTCCAGCTTGGAGCGCCTGTGGACAACTGACGACAACGAAATTACTCTCCCGCTATCCTTCGCCAGCTTCTGCCAGAGCAGGTTGGTGAGTAGGAAGTGGCCCAGGTGGTTAGTTGCCATCTGCGATTCAATGCCCTGCGGAGAGAGCTTGAAGTCAGGACCCATTAGGCCTGCGTTATTCATCAGGACATCAATGGTTTGAGTTTGCTGCTTGGCCAAGTCATTTACTTGATCAAAATCAGAAACATCCAGCACTTGGGCTTCAATAGAAGCCGCTGGGTATTTGTTCTTTAGTTCTTCGGCCGCTTGGTTGAGTCGCTGTTCGCCTCTGGCCAGCATCAGGATGTTGTGGCCTTCTTTGGCAAAGCTTTCGGCGCTCGCCAGCCCTAGTCCGGAGCTGGCTCCGGTGATGATGATTCTCATTAGATCTTTAGCAGCCTCTCGATATCTCCAAAAACCTCCATGCCAGAAGTAGTTGCTGTTGACTGAAGTAGCAACTGTCCATCTTTGGTGTGTTTAACTTCAACCACGCCATCTAATGTTTCTTCCACTCTTTGGTGCATAGCTTCTCGAAGGGGAGCGTGCAATAGGCCACCGCGTTTACGTTCTGCTTTTAGTTCAAGCTCTCCAGATGGCCCAGAGACTCTCCAGGAGATGTGGCTGTCGTCAATCTTTAGGTTTTCTTCTTTGGCTCCGTTATAGGTGGTCCAGGAATAGAGCTGTCCGCCGTGGTGAAGACCGAGGATAAATCCTCTAAATGGTTTTCCAAGCCACGGAATGATGGCAGCTGATCCAATCAGTGATGCATCTTCATAGTTCTTGAGGTGGTTGGAGTGAAGCCAGATGTAACCACTGGGGAAGTTTCTGCCCCAGTCTTTTTCGATGTAGCCCTTACCGTTTGAAAAGCTTTGCTGTTTTCCTTCAACTTCTAATTGTCCTTCTAATTGGTGAGAGAAGGAGACAATGCCGTGGAAGCACTCCATGAATGGAACTAGTCCATACCAACCCATGATGCCGGGGGAGGCAAGAGTCACTGGCCAAGGTTTGAGTTCTGTTGTGATTTTCAGTTCTCCCTTTAGCTGGGGGAGATTGAGTGTTACTTGCTTGGATGAGAAGTGATTGTCGCCAACTCTTACATCAAAACTGGTTTCTGATGCTTTGAACTGCTCTACTGGGTAGACGTGATACCAGCTTCGGCCGGTTGAGCCATCAAGCACCTGCACGAAGGCTTCGTCTCTGCTGGATCCACCAAGGCCTCGAAAGATTCCCGGGATCACTGCCCACTTCTGGGACTGGTCTTCAGAGACGATTTTGAAATACCAGCCTTCAAAGAAGTTTCTGGTCTTGCCATTGCCATGAAAGGCTTCGGGATGCTGGATACCCCTTAGGTAGCTGGCTGGTGAGCGCATAAGTAGAGGGTAAGCGAGTTACTAGACTTAAGCCACTAGGAGCCGAGGTGATAGTTGGACGCTAAAACCAGGCTCACAATCAGACTGGGTGTCACCCAAATCATTAGCTGGGGATCGGGTTTCTATATCCCGGCTGTTCTAGCTCTTCCAATCACTGCCTCTTTGGGGATTTCCACCGAGACGTTCTTCTGGGCCTTCACGATGTCTTTGTTGGTCTCTGGGTTGATAGGTCCCAGGATTGGTAAGGCGATTGACAAGCTAGGGGGCAGGGTTGTTCTGCCATTTGGTTCGGTTGCTTTCTTTCTTGGATTGATTCTGCTTGCTACCGCTCAAGAAACCAATCAGTTGTTTGTTGCTTGGTTTCTAATTGGCATCGGCGGCTCGATGGGTAACTACGATGCCGCTTTCGCAACCGCCGTTAACTTCTTTGGCAATAAATCCAACCAGGTGATTGCAGGAATTACGGTCTTTGCTGGTTTCTCTTCAACCATCTCCTGGCCGGTTACTACTTTTCTCGAGCAGACCTACGACTGGCGAGCTGCTATTTGGTTTTGGGCCGCTATGCACATCGTGGTTGCTCTTCCATTGCACCTAACAATTCCTAGGTCTGAGAAAAAAGACATTCCAGATATGACTGGGCCTATTAGGAAGTTGGTTAGAAACAAGTTCCGATTTGATCCGCTGTTTGTGGTCTTTGGTTTGATGTTTGCTTTGCAGGGATTCATTGTTTCCTCGGTTAACACAACTCTTCCATTTATGCTTTCGGAGCTTGGTGCTGATGTTCAGCTGGCGCTATTGGCGTCTGTGTTGCTGGGTCCATTCCAGGTGTTAGCTCGTGTTTTGTTAGTTGCACTGACAGATAAGGCAACGCCCATAACTGTTGCTGCCATTTCAATTGCTGCTCATCCACTGGGGGTTATTTGTATTTGGATATTGGGGCCTGCCGGAATCTTGCCGTTTGTAATGCTGCATGGCATTGGGGTTGGGTTGAATCCGTTCATCAGAGGGTCGCTGCCACTTTTGTTCTTTGGTTCTGATCGGTTTGGTCAGCGGCAGGGTTACATCATGATGCCATCGAAGATCTTGGCTGCTCTTTCTCCAACCCTTTTGACTCTGATGCTTTTGTTCAATCCGCAGATAGCAATCCTCGCCACCTTCTTGATGGGGTTTGTCTCAGCACTGTTGTTGATCTGGGTCTGGTTGATTTATAAGGCTAGGAACCCTAGACACCCGGAAACCGGGGAGTTTCGCGAGATTAGCTAGCGACTAAGTAGGTCTTGGTTGTTAGCTGTTTCAATCCAGTTGATCAGCCCTGGCCACGGTCCCCAACCATCATCTTTTGAGAAGTGTCCTGCGTTTTCCAAAATCAGTGGCTTTAGTTGGAGAGGCTCTTCGTAGATCCCAACTCCTCTTGGCAGCCACCTGTCATTATTAGAGGCAATCACTGTTAGCTCTCTTGCCCATTTCTTTGCTTGTGGGGCGAGTAAAGGATTGCTTAGATCCAGTGGCTCACCTTCGATGCCGTCGGCTTCTGATGTAAGCGTGGGGTCTGGTGGTGCCACGAGTAGAACTCGGTCAAAGGGGTTTGTGAAGATGTTATTGAGCGCTCCGTAGAGCCAGTTGGTTGTGCCAAGGGAGTGAGCAATTGCGATCTTCTCCACACCTGGAGTTTCATCCATCATGTTGCTTTCCTGGTGAAGCAGTTCTTGCCAGTCGGTTGGATTAGGTCTATCTGGATTTGGAAACTGTGGATACCAAACCTGGTGGCCTCTTGCTCTGAGTTCTGCTGCGGTAAGGCGGAGCCAGTGGCCTTCGGGGCGTCTATTCGTCCAGCCATGCAGGAGCAGAACTTTTTTCATGAACTAGGCGGTTGGGTCTGCGATTCCGACATAGACAGTTTCGAGATATTCCTCGATGCCTTCGTGGCTTCCCTCTCGACCAAGTCCTGATTGCTTCACTCCGCCAAATGGACCAGCTGGGTTTGAAACAAGTCCGGTGTTTAGTCCAAACATTCCAACCTCGAGTCGCTCTGCAAGTCTTAGTCCTCGGTTGAGGTCCTTGGTGAATGCATAGGCGACAAGTCCGTACTCAGTGTTGTTGGCCATCTTGATTGCCTCTTCTTCATTCGTGAAGGTGCAAATGGGAGCAACTGGCCCGAAGATTTCGTTCGAGAGAATGTCGCAGCTCTCTGGCACGCTCTGCAAAATGGTTGGGGGATAGAAGAAGCCCTCGCCAGATGGGATCTCACCACCAAGCACAAGCTTGGCACCCTTGCTCTTAGCGTCTTCAACTAGGGCGTGAACAGCCTGGCGGCTCTTTTCGTCGATAAGCGGGCCGATGTTGGCGCCCTCTTCTAGTCCTCTTGCAACCTTTAGTTTTGACATTCGCTCGGTTAGTTTCTTGGCAAACTCGTCAGCAACAGATTCGTGAACTAGGAAGCGGTTAGCTGCGGTGCAGGCTTCGCCCATGTTGCGAAGCTTTGCGAGCATTGCCCCTTCAACGGCCTTGTCCATATCCGCATCTTCGAAGACTAGGAATGGGGCATTGCCACCTAGTTCCATTGAAACCTTTAGAACCTTTTCGGCTGAGTCTGCAATTAGCTTTCTTCCAACTGGAGTGGAGCCGGTGAAGGAAAGTTTCCTTAGGCGATCATCCTTGATCAGGGGCCCAGTCACATCCTGAACTCTGGTGGTTTGGATGACATTGATCACGCCGGCTGGAACTCCAGCTTCGATTAGAACTTTTGCGAAGAGAAGTGAAGTCAGTGGTGTTAGGGCAGCTGGTTTTAGGATGGATGTGCAGCCAGCAGCGATAGCAGGACCAATCTTTCTAGTTGCCATTGCAAGCGGGAAGTTCCAGGGAGTAATCAGAAGCGCTGGTCCAATTGGACGCTTTAGAACCATTAGGCGGTTTTTTCCATCGGGTGCTGTGGTGTAGCGGCCATCAATTCTTGGAGCTTCTTCTGAAAACCATCTAAGGAACTCAGCACCATAGGCAACCTCACCCTTTGCCTCGGCAAATGGTTTACCCATCTCCATCGACATCAAAGTTGCAAAGTCATCTGACATGGCAGTTACCTTTTCAAAGGCTGCTCGAAGGATTTCTGCTCTGACTCTCGGAGCGGTTCTGCCCCAGCTCTCTTGAGCTTCGTGAGCGGCCTTCATTGCTGCTTGACCGTCTTCATAGGAAGCATCAGCAATGGTCTTTAGAACCTTCCCGGTTGCCGGGTCAGTTACATCAAAGGTTTTCTTGTCGCTCGCATCCTGCCACTTGCCATTAATTAGCAATTGAGAAGGAACTAGATCTAGAACTCTTTTTTCATCGGCAGCTGAAGCCACTTGAAACTCCTTATTTTCCTTACTTATCTTGCCACTTAAGTCTTAGTGAGTTTGCTACTACTGAGACGCTGGAAAAGGCCATGGCCAGCCCAGCCAGCATTGGGTTTAGCAGTCCCAGGGCAGCTACTGGAATAAGCAGGACGTTATAGCCAAAAGCCCAGCCCAGGTTTTGAAGAATGTTTCGATAGGTCTTTTTGCCAAGGTTTAGAGCAAACGGAACTCGTCGAGGATCATCATCCAAGATTGTCACATCACTTGCTGCTTGAGCAGCCTGAGAGCCGCTCCCCATGGCAATTCCAATATCTGCTTTCGATAAAGCTGCAACATCGTTGATGCCATCACCAACCATTGCTGTTGGTTGAGTTTGCTCACCAAGGAATGCAAGTTTTTGTTCGGGGGAGTAGCCAGCGATTGCTTTGGTGATTCCTAGCTCTCTTGCTACTAAGTCCGCTCTTGCTTGGTTATCACCGGAGAGAAGAACCGTTGAAATCTTGTATTGATTCAGATCAGACATTGCTTGCTCGGAGCCTTCTCTGAGATTGTCACTTAGTTCAATCAGGCCTTGAGCTTTGTTATCCCAGGCAACCATGACAAGGGAGTTTGGGCCAGCTAAAGCAACTGCACTATCTAGCTCCTGTTGGTTTTCGACCGGAGTTGGTTTGCCAACAAAAATCTTTTTGCCATTCACGGTGCCAGTGAGACCAACGCCTGCAGTCTCGATGATTTGATCTGCTGATGCTGTTTCTATTTTCGAAAGTGCTTGCGCGATTGGGTGCTTTGAGCCTTTTTCAACAGCTGCTGCACTGCTAAGAATTTCTTGCTCGCTTGTATCGTTTAGCGCAGTAACCTTCACAACTGCCAATTGACCATCGGTCAGTGTGCCGGTCTTGTCAAAAACAACCTGCTTGATCTTGGCCATGACCCGGAGTGAATCGGGGTTTCTAATGACAACTGACTTTCTGGCACCGATGGATGTTGCAACCACCAAACTCATTGGAACAGCAATTCCCAGTGCACAGGGGCAGGCGATGACCAAAACAGCAACTGCTGCTTCAAAGGCTCTCAATTGGTCGCCGGTTAGTAGCAGCCAAGAAACAAAAGTAATGATTGAAATCACAATTACAGCGGGAACAAAGACAGACGAAATGCGGTCGGCCAGGGAAGCGAGCTTAGTCTTGGTGGCAGTTGCCTCTCTAACAAGATCAGCAATCTGAGCCAGTCGAGATGACTTCGCAGGCTGTTGGATTTCTATCAAAATCTCCCCGGACAACACAGTTGACCCAGCTGTGATGGTTTGACCTTGCTTTATTTCAGCAGGCAGTGATTCTCCCGTTAGAGAGGAGTTATCGATGGAGGCAAAATCTGATTTCAGGATTGCATCTGCTGGGATGCGATCGCCGGCTGCTACCGCCACCAGATCGCCCCTCACAAGCTCAGCACTTAGCACTTGCCTACGCGCAGAGCCTTCCACCTTGGTGGCCTTTTCTGGAATCGCGTTGAGCAGTGATCTCACTGCATCGGTGGCGCTTCTTCTTGTTCGCACCTCGAGATAGCGACCGATGAGTACTACTGATGGAACCACTGCCGCCACCTCAAAGTAGTGATGCGGGTGTCCCTGCAAAACAAGATAAATGCTGAATAGATAAGCAACCGATGAACCAAGTGACACCAGGGTGTCCATCGTGGTGTCGCCCTTGCGCAGATTCTTGATTGCTGCTGAGTGAAACGGCCAGGTGACATAAGTAATTACCGGAGTGGCCAGAGCCCAAACTAAGTACTGACTGCCAGTGAACTGAAAGCCAGGAACCATAGAGAAAAGAATTGCAAGGACCGAGAGAACCGAGCCAGTGATAATTCGTGGCATCAGTTTGCTCACCTCACGTTTTCCGCTTCCAACTTTGTAGCCGGCTGAATCAACTGCTGCGCTCAGCTCGCCTAGCTCAACTGATTGATTGAGAGTTACGTGAGCTTTTTCTGTGGCGAAATCTACA
>WLDG01000005.1 GCA_009704945.1 Actinomycetota bacterium
AGCGGAATATGAGTGGGCCTCAGATGCCCGAATCAGAGATGTCCTAGCTGGTCTGGTGGCTGATCTTGACTGGAATCAGTCGGTAGCCAATCTCTCGGGAGGCCAGCTTCGCCGTGTGGCACTAGCAAAGTTGCTAGTTGGTGATCACGACGTGATTATGTTGGATGAGCCGACTAATCATTTAGACATTGAAGGCGTGAACTGGTTGGCAAAGCACCTGCAGACTCGCTGGTCAAAGAATTCTGGCGGCTTACTAGTGATCACTCACGATCGCTGGTTCTTGGACGCAATTTCCAATTACACCTGGGAAGTTGTTAGTGGAAGAATCGAACCTTTCGTTGGAGGCTACGCCGCCTATGTCCAACAGCGAGCTGAGAGGTCTAGGCAAGCCGCTGCCATCGAAGCACGACGTCAAAATCTGCTGCGCAAGGAGTTGGCCTGGCTCGGCAGGGGAGCACCGGCTAGAACCACCAAGCCTAAATTTCGCATGGACGCTGCTCTTGAATTGATTGGTAACGAACCACCACCACGTGATGCGATCGAACTTGCAAAACTAGCAACCACTCGACTGGGTAAGGATGTAGTCGACTTGGAAGATGTCAACTATCAGGTTGATGGAAAGTCGATCCTGCGAGATGTGACTTTACGACTTGGTCCTGGCGATCGCATCGGTTTTTTAGGGCGCAATGGAATTGGTAAGACAACACTTCTTCGTATTCTTACCGGTGAATTAGCCCCCACATCCGGAAAAGTCAAAATCGGAAAGACAGTTAAGTTCGCCAAGCTTTCGCAAGATATACGAGAGCTCGACGCATTCGGTGACGAACGCATCTACACAATGATTCGGCGTGAGAAAACTGCCTTTATGGTGGGGAAAAAGGAAATACCGACCAGCCAGCTAGTAGAGCAATTGGGATTTGAATCGGCTGAGCTGCAAACCCCTATTGCAGATCTCTCAGGCGGCCAACGACGTAGGTTTCAATTGCTCAGACTTTTGTTCACTGAGCCCAATGTCTTGATTTTGGATGAGCCCACTAATGATCTCGATACCGACATGTTGACCGCTTTGGAAGACCTGTTAGATGGATGGCCAGGAACTCTAATTGTTGTGTCGCATGATCGATACCTCATGGAGAGAACAACTGATAATCAGTATGCGATTTTGCCGAACGGAACATTCAGACATTTACCGGGCGGCGTGGATCAGTATCTGAACACCAAAGTGGTCTCCGCAGAAGTGAAGAAAGAGAAAGTAGCTGCTGAAGAGATGACTGGTGCTGAGAAGAGAGCATTGGAAAAGGAATCGGCACGATTGGAGCGGCAGCTTGCAAAGCAGCAGCAGGACTTGCAGGAGACGCATCGTCTGCTGTCAGAAGCGGACCAATCTGACTATCAATCACTTGCAGAACTGGCTGACAAAGAGGAACAAATTCAGCTAGCTATTGCCAAGACCGAAGAAAGCTGGCTGGAAATAGCCCAGAAACTCCAGTCCTAGCAAAGTTCTGGCAGACTTATCGCGGGGTTTAGGCCCCATTCCGCTCTGGTGTAATGGCAGCACGGCGCCCTTTGGAGGCGTCCGGTCTAGGTTCGAATCCTAGGGGCGGAGCCAGCAGTGATTAGGAGGCTAAATGCGCCAACTGGCTGTGGTAGTCCTTGCGGCAGGTGAGGGAACCAGAATGAAAAGTTCTGTGCCCAAAGTCCTGCACGAAATAGCTGGCCTTCCTATGATCGGCCATGTTCTAGCAACTGCTCATTCGCTTGACGCCAATCACGTAATTGTTGTGCTCAGACATGAGCGCGAGAAAATTGAAAGTTATGTTGCTCAGCACTTTCCAACTTCGGAAATCGCTGTTCAGGATGAGGTGCCGGGCACTGGTCGTGCGGCTGAGGTAGCACTCGATCTCCTACCAAAGAGCTTTGATGGTGATGTCCTTGTGCTCTCGGGTGATGTCCCACTAATTGATGTGCAGAGCATTTCCGAATTAATTGAGCGGCACAGGGAAAGTGGCTCACTTGCAACCTTAGCGAGCTGTGAATTGTCAAACCCCACCGGTTACGGGAGGATTATCCGCTCCAGAGGTGAGCTCGTTGGAATTGTTGAGCAAAAAGATGCATCCGATGAACAAAGAGCCATCACTGAGGTGAATTCAGGTGTTTATGTCTTTGATGCAGTTCAACTAAAGTCAGCTCTGGCCAAGGTCACCACCAACAACGCTTCCAATGAAAAGTATCTGACTGATGTTGTTTCAATGTTGATTGAAAAAGGGCCAGTTCAGGCCTTCCAGATTCTGGATCGATGGTTAGTGGCTGGCATAAACGACAGAGTTCAACTGAGTGAGGTTTCCAGGGAGCTGAATTCACGAATTGTTCAAGCATGGCAATTGGCCGGAGTCACAGTTGATGAACCAGCCAGTACTTGGATTGACATCACAGTCCAGCTTGGTCAGGATGTCAGAATTTTGCCGTCCACTCGTCTCCATGGAATTACAACAATCGGTGAAGCAAGCACGATTGGGCCTGACACAACTTTGCAGGACTGCCAAATTGGATCTTCGGCAAAGATCACTAGGTCAGTGGCAGATTCAGTGAGAGTTGCAGATGGAGCCTCGGTTGGACCATTCGCTTTCTTGCGTCCGGGTACTGATTTGGGAAGTGATGGAAAGATCGGTGCTTTCGTTGAGACAAAGAACGCAAAAATCGGTCCTGGCGCAAAGGTTCCTCACCTGAGCTATGTAGGGGATGCAGAAATTGGCGAGGGCGCCAATATAGGCGCAGGAACCATCTTTGCTAACTATGACGGCGTTGATAAACATAAAACCAAGGTAGGTAAGCACGCTCGAACTGGCAGTGGAAATGTATTTGTGGCCCCTGTTTCAATAGGCGATGGGGCTTACACGGCTGCCGGCTCCACGATTCGTCGAGATGTCGAGGCCGGGTCTTTGGCACTGAATCCCGTGACGCAGAAGAATCTGGCAGACTGGGTCCTACAGAAGCGTCCAGGATCAGCATCTGCCAAGGTCGCTAAAAAAGAGACGGAGTAGTCATTGGCTATTGAGAAGACCGCCAGCAAACAGCTGGTAATTGCATCTGGAAGAGCTCATCAAGGTCTTGCTCAAGAAGTGGCTGAAATACTTCAAACCGATCTAGTCCCGGTTACTGCTTACGATTTTGCGAACGGTGAGACATTCGTTAGATATGAAAGAAGCGTTCGCGGAGTAGACGCATTCATAATCCAATCGCACCCTAACCCAGTCAACCACTGGCTCATGGAGCAACTTCTAATGGTTGATGCCATGAACAGAGCTAGCGCTAAGAGAATCACAGTTGTTGCACCGTTCTTTCCATATGCGCGCCAAGACAAAAAACACAAAGGTCGTGAACCTATTTCGGCACGTCTAGTAACCGATTTGTTTAGAACTGCAGGCGCGACGCGCTTGATGGCTGTCGATCTTCACGCACCACAGATTCAAGGATTTTTCGATGGGCCAGTTGATCACCTCTGGGCTTTGCCACTCTTAGCCGATCATGTGGTTGAGAAGTTCGGAACTGAAAACCTAACCGTTGTTTCACCAGACTCCGGACGAGTTCGGGTAGCAGACATTTGGGCAGATCGATTGGGAAGCCCACTCGCCATTGTTCACAAGCGTCGTGATCCAGACAAACCAAATCAAGTCCAGGTGAATGAGATTGTAGGTAGAGTCCGCGGCCGAGATTGCCTGATTGTGGATGACATGATTGACACCGGAGGCACGATTTTGGCAGCCGCCAGTGCGCTAAAAGAAAATGGAGCAGCCAAAGTCATTGTCGCGGCCACTCATCCAGTTTTCTCTCCTCCTGCAATTGACAGGCTTTCTGACCCATTGATTGATGCGGTAATTGTCACCAACACCTTGCCTATTACTCCAGACAAAGAATTTGAAAATCTAACAGTGCTGTCGATTGCCCCTCTAATTGCGAAAGCGATTGCTGCAGTCTTTTACGATGACTCTGTTAACTCATTGTTTCCCGGCCATGCCTAGAGTTTGAGTGTGCGCAAGCTCTCTCTAACTGATTCTGTTTTCATTGGCCTAGCCGCCATGCTTGGCGCTGGGGTATTCATTGTTTTTGGACCTGCCGCTGCACTTGCCGGTTCTGCCTTGCAAGTTGCCATTTTGATAGCCGCAATTGTTGCTTATCTAAACGCGGGCAGTGTTGCACAGCTAGCTAACCGAGTAACTAGATCTGGCGGCGGTTATGCGTACGCCAGAGTTTACGTGTCCAAGAATTTTAGTTTTCTAGCTGGTGCATCCTTCATTGTTGGCAAAATCGGATCTTCCGCCGCTATCGCACTTACTGTCGGCAATTATGTCTCACGCGACTACGCGGTTCCAACCGCGATTGGAGCGGTGCTTCTTATGACTCTAATCAATCTCGCTGGGATCAATCGAACCGCATTTGGTTCCAAAGTGTTAGCAATCATAACTATCGTCTTTCTCTCGGTTTTGTTTTTCGCCGCACTAGCTATCCCAAGTTCAACAGACTCCCTTGGTATGGCAAATCCTGTGAGCATATTTTCCGCCGCCGCTCTTTTCTTTTTTGCCTTTGCCGGCTACGCCCGAATCGCAACACTTGGCGGTGAAGTGGATAACCCTGCAAAAACTGTGCCTAGAGCAATCTGGTTATCTCTAGCGATGGTTTTAGTTATCTACCTAGTTCTTTCAATTCTTTTGGTTGACAAGTTAGGTTCAGTGTTGGCCTCAACTGTTACTCCACTCGCTGACCTGGCCGAACAGACGTGGATCGGCGGCCAATTGATCTGGGTGTTTGCAGCTATGGCAGGGTTGGGATCCCTACTTGCTTTATTGGCTGGAATCAGTAGAACTGGCGCAGAGATGGCGCTTGATAAGGAACTCCCTAAAGCTTTCTCAAGCAAGTTGAAGAACGGGGCACCCTTTCTTGCAGAGGTATCGGTGGCGCTCCTGATCGTGACATTGGTTCTCTCTGGGGGAGTCTTGATCAGCCTGAGCATTTCTTCGTTTGCAATTTTGTTGTATTACGCGATAGTCAACTTCGCTGCGTTTAGGCAGCCTCCCGCTGAGTCATCTAGACCAAAGGTTTTGAACCTCTTGGGAGTCGCACTTTGCCTCCTGCTGGCTCTAAGCGTCCCACTGGAGGGGCTGGTATTTGGGGTAGTTGTCCTTGGAGCGACCATGCTGATTAGATGGGGCTTGAGAGTCGCGCGCCAAATCCGCTAGTCTTTTCAAGTTCAGCGGCGAGGGATGCCCAAGGTATCCGTTATCGACGAGGTTTCCTCGCCCACTACTGCGAGGAAATAATGTCTGAGACAAAAATTGAAGCCGAAGTTAGATCATCATTCGGCAAGGGCGCTGCCCGCAAACTACGTGCCGCTGGAAGAACTCCTGCCGTTATCTACGGCCATGGAAACGCTACTCGTCACATCCATGTGCCAGCCCACGAGGTTGCTCTGGCTTTGAGAACCAAGAATGCATTGCTGGAACTAAACATTTCTGGCAAGCAAGAGTTGGTGCTTGTGAAGAGCGCAGCCAAGGACCCAGTAACCCAAGTTATCGAACACATCGACCTGGTTGAGGTTCGCAAGGGTGAGAAGGTTCACGTAGAGATTCCTGTACACATCGTTGGTGAAACAATTAGTGGTGCTGTTTTGGATCTTGAGCACAAGACCGTCAAGGTTGAGGCTGAAGCGACTCACATTCCAAACTTCATAGAGTTGGTAATCTCGAAAGACCACCCTGTTGGTCACCACTACACAGTTGCGGACCTAAGTGTTCCGCAAGGAGTGATTATGGAACTTCCTGCTACTGAGTTGGTTGCTTCCGTGGTTGAGACCAAGGCAGGCGTTGCCGAAGAAGCTCCTGCAGCTGCTCCTGCCCAACCTGTTGTAACTGCACAAAAGTCTGAAGAAACTGACAAGAAGTAATTTAACTTGGCTCGTGCTCGGCCTTGGAAATCCAGGGCCGGAGCACGAAGCCAACCGTCATAACATCGGCCAAATAATTGTCGATGAGCTTGCTCACGAGTTTGGTGTTGGCTATAAGTCGCACAAGAGCGGTTCCACGATTGCGGAATACCGATCTCCGGGCGGTCCGAAGGTAGTACTAGCAAAAAGCATTGGCTACATGAACTTGTCGGGCAACCCAACTAACCAGCTTCTGCAGTTCTTTTCGCTAGAGCCAAGTCAATTGATAGTTGTACATGATGAGTTAGACCTTCCATTTGGCGAGGTTAGAACAAAATTTGATGGAGGTCACGCCGGCCACAACGGTCTTCGAGACATAAGTGAGAAGTGCGGAACTGGCTATCACCGAATCAGATTTGGTATTGGGCGGCCCACCCACGGTCAAGAGGTGGCGGACTACGTCCTCAAAAATTTCAACTCGGAAGAGCGCGGGAAGCTAAAAGAGCTAGTCGATCAGTCAATTCAGAGAATTAAGTCAATCATCCAGCTATAGCCCTAAACTCCTAGGGTGACCATCCGCTCACTGATTTTTGCGGCCGCGCAAGCGCGCTCGCTTTCGCCTACCCGTGAGCTTAAGTCCTCCCAGCTATTCGCCCCTAGTAAGACGCAGGCCATAGCTTTGGGCAGTGCCCTTAGCAATCAAACAAAACCATTTCTAATCATCACCGCAACCAATCGACAAGTAACAGAACTCTCTTCGTCGCTACCTGAGCTGGTGGAGGACTTAGAAGTGATTGAGTTTCCAGCTTGGGAGACCCTCCCTCATGAGCGACTTTCTCCGTCACCCGAGATAATCGGTAAGCGACTGCAAGCACTGCATCGCATCCGAGAAATTAGCGGGAAAAAGCTAAAGACTCCTGTGGCTATCCTGCTGTCAGTTAGAGCAGCTCTTCAGCCACTGATTGCGGGTATTGCAGATTACAAACCTTTAGCTATCAAGCAGGGCGGCGAGTATTTACTGCCAGAGCTAACCCTGAAGCTAATTGAATTTGCATACGAGAGAGTTGATTTAGTTACCAAACGCGGGGAATTCTCGGTGCGAGGTGGGATTCTTGACGTCTTCCCGACTACTTCGGAGTTTGCTGTTCGACTTGAGTTCTTTGGAGACCTGGTTGAAGAGATTCGGCAGTTTCACGTCGCTGATCAACGCTCATTTAGTTCAGCACTAGATCAAGTGGATATTTTTCCAGCCAGAGAGCTGCTAATTACTCCCGCCGTCGCTAGCAAAGCCAGGGAAATGGCTCCTGAATTTCCGAATCTAAGCGAAATGCTGGAAAAGATAGCAAATGCAATTCCCGTGGCAGGTATGGAATCCCTTGCCCCAGTGCTGGCCGAGGGCCTAAGACCGATTACCGATTTTATTAAAACGCCCGTTTCAATTTTGCTTGAACCAGAGAAGCTGGTTGCGAGAGCAGAGAGCTTGATCAAGACCAACGAAGAGTTCTTGCATGCTGCCTGGGATGTTGCCCTTTCGGGAGCAAAGGCACCAATCGACCTTTCTGGCGGTGGATATCTAGACCTAACCAGCCTTAGGTCTTTACTCATGAAGAATGGGCAACTTGTCGAGGTTTCATCATTGACATCAGAAAAATCTTTGGATTTGGGGCTAAAGGAAATTCCAAATTTTGCACCAGGCGAAAGCTTGGACTGGATTTCAGATCAAATCAACAACGAACAGTCCGTTGTTCTCCTGGCTCGTGGTCACGGAACAGCAGAGAGAATTCTTGAATTGCTGGCCGATCAGAAGCTCCCGTGCGCACTGACAGAAAACTTGAAAGATCCTAAGTCTGGCCAGGTAACGGTTGCCGTAGCAAACCTAGCTAATGGCTTTGTGCTTCCAGATGCAAAGCTTGTGGTATTTACCGAGGAAGAATTCTTTGGGTTCAGCTCTTCTTATGTGGCTCCTAAGGAGAGAAAGATTGCCCGGCGCCGTGGAAATCAAGTTGACCCGCTGGAACTAAAGTCAGGCGACTATGTGGTTCATGAAATCCATGGAGTAGGACGCTTTAAGGAATTAGTTCAGCGAAACAATCGATCTCAGTCGCGAGAATACCTACTCGTTGAATACGCACCCCCTAAGCGTGGCTATCCGGCTGACACACTATTTGTTCCTACCGATCAGTTGGATTTACTCTCCCGTTATGTTGGGGGAGAGGCCCCCGTGCTATCAAAAATGGGTGGATCTGACTGGGCCCGAGCCAAGAGCAATGCTCGTAAGGCAGTTAGAAAGATTGCGATTGATTTAGTCAAGCTTTATGCCGCAAGAATGAAGTCTCAAGGCTTCGCATTTGCTCCAGATACTGAGTGGCAACGCGAGTTAGAAGACGCATTCCCCTTCCAGGAAACCCCAGATCAACTAACGACCATTGATGAAGTAAAGCGAGACATGGAAAAGCCGATTCCGATGGATCGATTGCTGGCGGGGGATGTTGGTTACGGAAAGACTGAGGTCGCTCTTCGCGCAGCCTTTAAGGCAATCCAAGATCACAAGCAGGTTGCCATGCTGGTACCAACTACATTGCTCGTAAAGCAGCACTTCGAAACCTTCCAAACGCGGTTCTCTGGCTTTCCAGTCAACATTGCTGCCTTGTCCAGATTTCAGACAGCGACCGAGTCGAGGAAAATTTTGGAAGGCTTGAAAACTGGCGCAATTGACATGGTGATCGGCACTCATCGACTGCTGTCTGAGTCAATCAAGTTTCGCGATCTGGGTTTGTTGATTATTGACGAGGAGCAGAGGTTTGGCGTTGAGCATAAGGAAAAGATCAAGGATCTCAGGCAAAACGTTGATGTCCTAGCAATGAGCGCTACGCCTATTCCAAGGACTCTAGAAATGGCAGTCACTGGAATACGTGAGATGTCCACGTTGGCAACTCCGCCTGAAGATAGGCACCCAATTCTTACTTACGTTGGTGCCTACAATGATGCAACGATTGCTGCTGCGATTCGTCGCGAGCTTATTCGCGATGGACAGGTTTTCTTTATTCACAACCGAGTGGCAACTATTGACTCCACGGCCGCAAGCATTGCCAAGTTAGTTCCTGAGGCGCGAATAGCCGTCGCTCACGGGCAGATGCCCGAGCACCTACTAGAGCAAGTTGTAGTGGATTTTTGGGAAAAGAAGTTCGACGTTTTGGTTTCAACCACAATTATTGAAACTGGTATCGACATACCAAACGCTAATACTTTGATTGTTGACCGGGCTGAAAACTTCGGCCTTAGCCAGCTGCACCAGATTCGTGGTCGCGTAGGTAGATCCAGTGAACGCGCTTATGCCTACTTTTTCTATGATCCAGTCAAACCACTCGGAGAGACGGCTTTTGATCGCCTGTCTACTATTGCGACCCATAACGAGCTTGGTAGCGGTATGCAGGTGGCTATGAAGGACCTTGAAATCCGCGGTGCTGGAAACCTGCTTGGCGGCGAGCAATCTGGCCACATTGCAGGGGTTGGCTTTGATCTATACATGCGAATGATTTCGGAAGCAGTCAGCGAATTCAGAGGGATAAAGGCACAGACTCCGTCAGAGCTAAAACTTGAATTGCCAATCGACGCAAGGATTCCAATCGAATACGTTGACTCAGATCGATTGAGGCTTGAGGCTTACCACAAGCTAGCCGCTGCCTCCAGCGCTGCCGGCACGCTGAATCAAGTAGTGGAAATAAAAGATGAAATCGAAGATCGCTTTGGTCCATCACCGCAGGCGGTATTGAACCTGCTCGCCGTTACTCAGCTGCGTCAGGAAGCAAACAGGCTTAACCTTCTAGAGGTTAACCTCCTTGGAGCAGTTGCTCGATTGCAACCAGTCCACCTCACTGATTCGCAACTGGTAAAGCTAAGTCATCGTTACCCGTCCTTGAAGTACCTCAAGAGTGCCAATTTGGTGACAATTGGCATTCCCAAAACGGATAGCGCTGAGACAATTCGGGACCAAGAAGTGATTGACTGGGTCAAGGAACTATTCGAAGAATTGCAGGGCGTCATCGATGAACAAACTGGAAAGTCTGATTCAAACAGCTCACCAACTTAGAGCACCTGGCGGCTGTCCATGGGATGCCGAACAAACCCATGAAAGCCTGGTCCAGTACTTACTCGAAGAAACCTATGAGCTAATAGAAGCCATCGAATCAGGAAACCGCGATGAGGTTTTGGAGGAGCTCGGTGATGTTTTGTATCAGGTGGTTTTCCATTCTGATCTTGCCTCTACAGGCACACTTGGCGATCCGTTCGATATTGAGGACGTTGCCAGTTTCATGGAGCAAAAAATGCGCTCTCGTCACCCGCACGTCTTTGGTTCGGATGAAGAACTGGCTAAGTATCGAGCGGAAACAGGCGACCAGGTAATGCAAAACTGGGACGCCCACAAGAAGAAGGAGAAGCCGGGGAGAACCTCCATCTTGGACGGTGTACCAAAAGAGCTCCCTGCGCTAGCTCGGGCAAACAAGATTATTGGTAAAGCTGAAAAAGCAGGCATACTGAGCCCCCTCTCTGCTCCTGCGGTTCCAATTTCCGACGAACAAGATTTGGGCCGGCTACTACTTGCCGTTGTATCTAGTGCCAGGGCATTGAATTTAGATCCTGAGCGAGCTTTGCGTGATGCTGCCAGGACTTTAGAAATAGAAATTCGAGAAGCAGAAATGGCTGCAGCTACAGACGCGGGTGTTATAGGAAGAGTTAGCGAAGACTAGTGAAAAGTTTTCTCAAAGTCTCTGAAGCCTGCGGCCAGTAATTCTGAGGGATTTCTAGGGTCGTTGCTTTCAGCCCACCAAACTAAAATTGACATCGAGACAGAAATAAGCGCCGAAGAAAGAATCCTTGCTCGAAAAGGGTCCTTACTCAATCTCTGAGCAGCTTCCTGAATCATTTGTCTAGCTTCCTCAAGCTGACCTTGACCCCAGCCATAAATCTCAGGTGAACTAGCAATCAGCTTCAAACGTAGGCGGACTGTTTCTAGAGAAGTGTCCAGCACATGCATAGCTTGCACCCAGGAAGTGTGCAGCAATTTCACTAAGTCTGTTTCTGGATTTTCGCGAATTTGCCTAGCCAGTTCGATGTTAAATTCATGCATACCTCCCCAAACCACGGCAGCCTTTGATGGAAAAATTCTGAATAGGTTTGACCTGGAGATATTTGCAGCTTCCGCAACATCATCCATCGTTACCTTGTCAATCCCGCGCTGACTAAAGAGTCGAAGAGCGGTTAGGCCAACTGCAGCGGGGTCTGTAGTAACAGGTCGCCCCCGCTTCGGCTTCTCTTGGCCGGTCATGCTGGAAAGGTTAGCAACGGGCGTAAACAAACTAAACCCCAAGTTTTTCTCTTCATCCTTCTGAAGCCTCACCCCTGATAAACCGCTCGTTTTCAGGGGGCTATGCCAAACTGAAGGCGTGTCAATAAATCCCCCTCGCGGAATGCGCGACCTTCTTCCTTTAGAGAAGGCCAGGCGCGAGCAGGTTCTGGAACAGATTCGACAGGTCTACCGAGGTAGAGGTTTTCAAGAAATAGAGACACCCGCTCTCGAGGATCTTGCAAGGCTGACTGCTGGTCAAGGTGGCGATAACGAAAAGTTAGTTTTCAAGGTCTTAAAAAGAGGCGAAGAACTTGATAGAGCGCTAGCAGACGGAGTAGAACTTGCTGATCTTGGTTTGCGCTTTGATCTAACAGTCCCACTCACGCGATACTTCGCATCAAATCATGCGAAACTGCCGCGCGTTTTGAAAGCCATTCAGATTGGTCCGGTTTGGCGAGCGGAAAGACCGCAAAAAGGCAGATATAGACAATTTTTGCAGTGCGACATAGACATATTGGGAGATGACAGTGAGCTTGCTGAGTTGGAGCTGATTACAGCGTCACTTGCCGCTCTAGAAACTATAGGAATAACTGACGCCACAATTCGCGTCAACGATCGGCGGGTTCTTTCTCAAACACTGAAGTCCCTAGGAATTGATAACCAAGAACAAGCAATGATTGCAATTGACAAGCTTGACAAGATTGAAGTTAGTGGAGTGCGAGCTGAAATTGAAGAGGCCTACAATTCAAAAGTTGCAGACGCTGTCGCTAATTGGCTAAGTGATTCGAGGAAATTGGAACTTCCGAAAGAGCTTGCTTGGGTTTCACAGCTGGCCAACCCTGGAAAGGTACGTTTCGATCCGACACTAGTTCGCGGAATGGGTTACTACACGGGTGCAATTTTTGAGATTGAACACCCGGGCTCCTCATCTTCAATCGGTGGCGGCGGACGTTATGACAACATGGTCGGTCAGTGGTCGGGAAACCAGACTCCCGCGGTTGGAATCTCCTTGGGTATTGAGCGAATTCTCGATTTGTTGCCAGAGGACAGCTCAGAAGATAAGTCACTGGTTTTACTAATTGATTCTGACTACACAGCAGCGCTGGAAGTCCAAGCCGAGCTAATAAAAGAGGGCTGGAAAGTTCGAATCGAAAGAGCTGCCAAGAATACCAAGGCACAACTGACCGAGCTGGCGGATCAAGGCTTTGCTAGTTTTGCCCATTTCAAACCTGGGGAAAAACTCGACATTCGCAATCTTGGCTAACCGCTAGAATTTAGCCCGAAGCCAGTGCTGCTTTCTTGTCCCACTAATTAGGAGCTTCTTTTGTCAATTATTTCCGCTGTCGGCGCCCGCGAAATTCTAGATTCACGCGGTAATCCAACTATCGAAGTTGAAGTTCTATTGGCTGACGATTCCTTTGGTCGCGCTGCCGTACCTTCCGGGGCTTCGACTGGAGCTTTTGAGGCACACGAATCTAGAGATGGTGACAAGTCTCGCTATCTCGGAAAAGGCGTTCGCAATGCTGTTGCGGTAGTGGTAGATCGCATTGATGAGGCGCTCACAGAGATTGACTCCACAGACCAGAGGCTGGTCGACACCACACTGATCGATTTAGATGGCACTGACAACAAGAAGAAGCTCGGTGCTAACGCGATTCTCGGAGTTTCGCTAGCTAATGCCAGAGCTGCCGCAGATTCTTCAAATCTCCCTCTTTATCGCTACCTGGGCGGACCCAATGCACACGTCTTGCCTGTACCGCTAATGAACATCATCAATGGTGGTGCGCATGCTGACAATGGTGTGGACATTCAGGAATTCATGATTGTTCCGCTCGGAGCCGAAACATTTTCTGATGCACTGCGCTGGGGCACTGAGGTTTATCACCACTTGAAGAAGCTCCTTTCCGAAAAGGGTCTTGCTACTGGTCTAGGCGATGAGGGTGGATTCGCTCCAGACCTTCCAACCAACCGTGCAGCTCTAGATCTAATTTCAGAGGCAATCAAGCTAGCCGGCTACCAGCTTGGGACTGAGATTGCCCTCGCCCTGGATGTTGCATCGACTGAATTCTTCAATGAGTCCACCGGAAAATACACCTTCGAAGGCACCGAGAAGACAGCGGCTGAAATGATCGCCTACTACTCGGACTTGATTGACAACTACCCATTGGTTTCAATTGAGGACCCACTTGCAGAAGATGACTGGGCAGGTTGGACAGAAATCACTTCAAAACTAGGAAGCAAAGTTCAGCTCGTCGGTGACGATCTCTACGTGACCAACCCAATGCGCCTTCAAAAAGGAATCGATCTAGCAGCAGGGAATGCAATCCTGGTAAAGGTAAACCAAATCGGTACCCTCACCGAGACCATGGATGCAGTTTCATTGGCGCAACGCCATGGCATGAAGGCAATCATTTCTCACCGAAGTGGTGAAACCGAGGACACCTTCATCGCTGATTTGGCCGTGGCTACCAATGCTGGTCAAATCAAAACTGGAGCTCCGGCAAGAAGTGAGCGAGTTGCCAAGTACAACCAACTGCTGAGAATTGAAGAGGAACTGGCCGAGGCTGCAAAATATGCAGGTCGCGAAGCATTTCCTCGTTTCAAGTCTCGCTAAATCTTCGGCTGTTATTCAATACAGTTCTAGACTCCTGTTATGGCGCGCCCCAGAAAGACTGAACCCAAGGTTCCAGTTGCCCTATCCCAGGGGAAGTTACTTGCCAAATCACTGAAGCTGAACAGCAGTTGGGTAAGTGTCATCACCATAGTTGTCTTGGGTAGTTTTCTTATATCTCCAGACGTTGAAGCATTTTTGAATCAGCGTAGACAAATTGCGGAAATGGAAGAGAGCATCAGGCAGGCACGGGAGCAGGTCGAGCAAATGCAAGCCGAGCGGGATCGCTGGCAAGACCCGGTATACATCCGCTCTCAAGCAAGGGATCGTCTTTACTATGTTTTGCCAGGCGAAGTTTCCTACCTTGTCATGGATTCATCCGGAATGGACTTCTCAGACACATCGGGCACAGTCGGGGCTTATCTCGCCGAGCGGCGCCGTGGTGATGAAATTTCAACCGAGATAGTAGCGGCCAACGACAATTGGGTTGATTCCTTGCTCGAGTCATTCTTGAGAGCAGCTGTTGAACAGCCCGAAGAGGAGGCAGAGTGATTTCCCAAGAAGATCTAGATGAGGTTTCAAGACAACTCGGAAGACCAGCTAGAGACATCATTGAAGTCGCAGCGCGCTGTGTCTGCAAAAGACCGTTGGTTGTCAAAACCAAGCCAAGGCTGGAAGATGGCACACCGTTTCCAACTCTTTACTACCTAACCCAAAAATCTGCGACAGCTGCAGTGTCCGCCTTGGAGGCTGAAGGATATATGACCCAGCTTCAGCGAGATTTATTGGAAGACGACAAGCTTTCAAATGCCTACAACAAGGCTCACCAAAAGTATCTGCAAGAGCGTGATGAGATTGAAGTAGTAGATGAGATTGACGGAATTTCAGCTGGCGGAATGCCTTATCGAGTTAAGTGCCTTCATGCATTGGTCGCCCACTCCCTGGCAACTGGAAAAGGAGCTAATCCAGTTGGCGATTTAGCCCTTGCTAAATTGGAATGGTCACCGAAAGTTTGCACATGTCTTTAGCAGCTGTGCAAAGTATTGCGCTGCTGATTAATCTGATATCGCCGGAGTCTCAGTGGTGGCTGGAACAATACGATCTTGGCAACCCCTCCCTCGATGGTGAAGGGGTGATTGTCGCAGTAATTGACACAGGTATTGATACATCTCATCCAGATTTAGTTGGAACAGTTATTGGGGGAGCTGACTTCTCCGGAGTTGGAACTCCGAATGGCACTTCACCTGTGGGGCCCAGTGGCTTTCATGGAACGATGGTGGCCTCGCTGATCGCGGGGCAAGGAAAAGTCACCGGTGGTGTTATTGGAGTTGCACCAGCGGCCCAGCTTCTATCCGTTTCGATTGGGCTAGGCGTTGAAGGTGCTGATACAGATAGGCAAGTGGCGCAGGCAGTTCGTTGGTCAGTTGATAATGGGGCCGATGTCATCAACCTGTCCATTTCACGCAACTCACTGACTTGGCCAGCTAGTTGGGACTCAGCATTTTTGTATGCGATGGAAAATGATGTCGTGATCGTTGCCGCCAGTGGCAATGAATCAGAAAACCTAAAGTCCGCGACCGCCCCCGCGACCATCCCCGGAGTGGTTGCCGTGACTGCAATCAATAGAGAAAATCAAACAGTCATCGGTGCTGGTTCCAGTGGCATCGGAATTGCGTTAGCTGCGCCGGGAGTGGATTTATACGGCTCTTATCCAGGTGACGAAATCAGATCCTGGTCAGGATCATCTGCAGCCGCTCCCTTAGTAACTGGCCTGGTTGCACTTCTGAGGCAAAAAGACCCAATGGCCAGTGCGAACGACATCATTCAGAGACTGCTTGCCAGCTCCATCGATGCAGGTGCGCCAGGCTTTGATGCTGAGTTTGGTTTTGGAATTGTTAGTCCCGCAGGGGCGTTGTCCTCCCAAGCAAGCGCTACCAACAACCCATTGGGTTCCTTAGGGGACTGGATTCGTTTATACAGACCGCAAGCCCTAGAGGATGAGGCTGAACTGCTAATTCCTCCTTCGGTAGGCCCAGAAGAGCTGGATATTCAACCCAATCAGGCCTTTCTCACGGCCGAGCTGTGGTCTAATCCGCTACTCTATGTTCTGTTAGTTCCCCTAGCTCTGTTGCTGTGGTTTAGTTACCGCAAAAGATCGGGGCGGGCTGGAAAGAAAAAACCAGAAGGTAATTCATTCTCATGACGGTCGAGACCAGCAAGTCAAGGACGCCTAAGGCAGTGCTAAAGCAAGTCTTGGAGCCAGCCAAACCCAAGAAGATTTTGATAATCGGTGGCGGATACGCCGGCTTTTACACCGCTTGGAAGCTAGAAAAGCTTCTCAAGAAAGGTGAAGCTGAGGTTACCTTGGTAGACCCACTGCCATACATGACCTATCAGCCTTTCCTGCCAGAAGTCGCAGCAGGTTCGATAGAGGCAAGACACGTGGTGGTTTCTCACCGCCAACACTTGAAGAAAACCAAACTGGTCAGCGGTCGAATGACTCAGGTAACCCACAAGAGCAAAAAAGCAACAATTGCCATCGAGGGTGACAAGTCAATCACTCTCAGCTATGACCAAATCATCATGACTGCTGGTGCTGTCACCAGAACTTTTCCAATCGATGGCATTGCTGAACAAGCTATCGGAATGAAGACTATTGAAGAAGCAGTTGAAGTACGCAACAGGCTCTTTGGAAACTTTGAGAGAGCTGCGGCCCTCCCTAAGTCAAGCCCACTGCGCAAACGCCTTCTAACTTTGATTGTGGTTGGTGGTGGGTTTGCGGGAATTGAGGCTTTTGCAGAATTGCGAAGCACTGCCACGGCTCTACTTCGCTACTATCCCGAAATTAGTTTCGACGAAGTTAATTTTCACCTGATTGAGGCTATGGGTCGAATCATGCCTGAAGTTTCAGAAAAGACGGCTCAGAAAGTTATTGAAAACCTAAATAAGCGCGCAGGTTATATCCACCTCAACACGCAGGTAGTTTCTGCCAAAGACGGAAAAGTAAAACTTTCAACAGGTGAAGTTTTTGAGTCTGACATCATTATTTGGACAGCTGGCGTTGCTGCGGCGCCAGTCGCTAAGAACTGCGACTTTCCTCTAGATGCTCGACACAGAATCTTGGCTAATGCCAAGTTGCAGATTGTTGAAGGTGACAAAGTTATCAAGAACGCCTGGACCGCTGGCGATGTTTCAGCTGTCCCAGATCTCTCTGGTGGAGGCGTAGGCGGTTACTGTGTTCCAAATGCTCAGCACGCAGTTCGACAAGCGAAATTGCTTGCTAAAAATGTGGTTGCCAGCATTCGCGGAGAAGAAATCCGAGAATACAAATGGACAACTATTGGTGCTGTTGCAGGACTCGGCATCGGCATTGGTGCCATAAAAGTTGGAAAATTTGGCATGATTGGCTTTTTCCCATGGCTTGCTCACCGTGGTTATCACGGTCTGGCAATGCCGACCTGGGAGAGAAAGATCAGAGTTATCTCTGGTTGGGTATGGAACGCAGTTCTCGGACGTGACCTGGTGGCGATCGAGGCCACTAAGACCCCACGATTATTTTTTGAGACCTGGGCAACCAAACCTGGCAAATAACCGGTTAGATTGGGCCCAGCACAGCTGGGCCCTTTTCATTGCCCCGATAGCCCAATGGCAGAGGCAGACGACTTAAAATCGTCACAGTGTGGGTTCGAGTCCCACTCGGGGCACCATCTTCAGCAAAGGCACAGCCAGTTCGCATAGTCTGAAGTCAGGTTTCTAAGGAGCTAAATGGAAGTATTTCTGATTCTGCTAGGTGTGGCCGCTCTCATCGGCATCTACCTGTGGATTACCTATAACGCGTTGGTCGCTCTCAAAGTTCGAGTTGATGAGGCGTGGAGCGACATAACGGTCCAACTTAAGCGTCGAGCTGATCTAATCCCTAACCTGATTGAGACTGTCCGCGCTTACGCTTCTCACGAGCGTGAGGTTTTTGACAGCGTTACCCGCGCGCGAGCTGCGACCGTTTCCCCTGAAGCGCTTTCTCACCCATCTCAGGCGGCTGAAGCTGAGGGAATGTTGCAAGGAGCACTCAAGAGCTTGTTTGCTGTTTCGGAGGCCTATCCGCAGCTAGTTGCATCAACAAACTTCTTAGAGTTGCAGCGCGAACTAACTGATACCGAAGACAAAATCATGGCATCGCGTCGTTTCTATAACGGTGGAGTTGCAGAGCTAAATACCAAGATTCAGCAATTCCCAAACAATGTTTTCGCTAAGAATCTCGGCTTCACTAACCGTGAATTCTTTGATGTTGAAAACCCTGCCGCGATCCAGGAACCACCGCAGGTCAAGTTCTAATTTATGTATCGAGCAATATCCGCTAATAAGCGAAACACAGTTCTCATAATTGGCTTGTTCGTGGGGTTATTGACGGCCCTAGCAGTGTGGTGGGGGCAAGCATCAGGAAATGGCTCAAGTGCGATTTTCATCGTGCTGTTTGTGCTTATCTATACGGTTTTTCAGTACTACGCGGCGTCTCGACTCGCTTTATCAATGAGCGGAGCACATGAGATAAAAAAGCAAGACAACCCAAGACTGTGGAACATAGTCGAGAACCTTGCGATCACTGAGGGACTTCCAATGCCCAAGGTTTATATCATCAATGATCCAGCTCCTAATGCTTTTGCCACTGGAAGAAACCCGAAGAACGCGGTCGTTGCTGCCACTACTGGATTACTTGAAATCATGGATGACAACGAGCTCCAAGGTGTTATGGCTCATGAGCTAGGTCACGTGAAAAACTATGACATCCGCGTTTCAACAATTGTTTTCGGATTGGTCTCTGCCATCGGAATTTTGGCAGACTTGGCAATCCGGATGGCTTGGTTTGGTTCTGCTTCTCGCAACCGTGACAGCGGTCAGTTGGGCATGATCTTGATTCTCCTCGGAGTTGTCGGATGGATTATTGCTTGGCTGATAGGGCCGCTAGTTTCTGCAGCTGTCTCCAGACAGCGTGAATACCTGGCAGACGCGACCGGGGCTGAAATGACTCGCTATCCCCAGGGACTAGCAAGTGCCCTAAAGAAGTTGGGGGAGTATGGCAGACCAATGCGCCGAGCCAACAGCGCCATGGCCCATATGTACATCAACGATCCACTCAAGCCAGGCATGGTTGAGCGGGTTTTCTCCACCCACCCCCCAATTCCTGACCGAATTAAGCGTCTGGCCGAAATCTCTAGAGGCTTCTAATCGCTAGACTTTCATTCATTCTTTGATTGAAGGTTTTAATGGCTCAGCAAAAGTTTCCCTCGCTGCAGGAATTTGAAGAAGCTGCGCTGCGAGTCCAGGGAGTAGTTAGTAAGACCCCCCTACTAGAAAGCCATTGGCTAACAGAAGCCTCAGGCCACCCGGTGTTTTTCAAATGTGAAAATCTCCAGCGAACCGGTGCATATAAAGTTCGCGGTGCCTACAACCTGATTTCACAACTAACCAAAGAAGAGCAGCGCAAAGGAGTAGTCGCAGCCTCTGCGGGCAATCACGCTCAGGGAGTTGCGCTGGCCGCCCAGCTACTGGGCATCAAGGCAACGATTTTTATGCCAGTGGGAGCATCTTTACCCAAGTATCAGGCAACTATCGGTTACGGTGCCAATGTTGTCTTGAGCGGGGCGATATTTGACGAGACAAACGCAGCTGCCAAGGAATTTGCTCAAAAAACTGGTGCAGTCTACGTTCCTCCGTTTGATCACCTAGACATTGTTCGTGGTCAGGGAACGGTTGCTCTGGAAATTTTTGATCAATTACCAAACGTCGACAACATTGTCGTCTGCCTCGGTGGCGGCGGATTGACAGCAGGTGTCGCTCTAGCCGCAAAGCTGAAGGCTGAACAATTAGGTCGCAAGGTCAAGGTATACGCAGTTCAGGCGGAGTTGGCTGCAGCCTATCCACCATCTCTTCGAGCTGGAAAGCCAATTGAAATAAAGACACAACCCACCATTGCCGATGGAATTGCAGTCGCGAAGCCAGGCAAGGTTCCATTTGACATTATTTCTAAGTATGTCGACAAGGTGATAACAGTATCTGAGGATGAAATTGCCAAGGGCATGCTAGGAGTACTGGAGCGTAGCAAGCTAGTTGTAGAAGCTGGTGGAGCAGTTGGGGTTGCTGCTTTGCTTGCCAAAAAACTAAAGCTTAAAGGGACAACTGCCATCGTTCTTTCGGGCGGCAACATTGACCCACTGCTATTGCAAAGAGTGATCAAGCACGGCCTGGCCGCATCAGATCGATACACCAACATCGCAGTTATGTTGCCAGACCGTCCAGGTCAGCTAGTTAGGACAGCACAAGCCGTGGCTGATGCTCATGCAAACGTGGTTGAGGTTCTTCATACCCGTCACGGAAATGGTTTGCAAATCAGCGAAGTAGAACTCGATTTGAGCGTCGAGACGAGGGGCAAGGAACACAGAGACGAAGTATTACTGTCTCTCAAGCAGGCTGGACTGAACCCTAAACTTCTGAATGACTAGAACTTAAAGTTCTTAATCTGCTTAATCTCGACTGTAATCTCCTTGCCATTCGGGGCGGAATAAGAGACTTTCTCTCCAACTTTTTTTCCCTCGATGGCTTGGCCGATGGGCGAATCGGGGCTGTAAACCGCGAAATCGCCCTCTTCAATTTCTTTTTCATACTTCGTATCTTCAAAAATCTCGTGCGACCCGAGATAAAACTCATTCGCCTTGCCATTTATATCACAGACGACCAGAAGTCCTTGCTTCACGATTCCATCGCTCGCATCCGCCTCGCCGACGGTTGCATTGGCAAGCATTTCTTCAAGGCGATTTATGCGAGCCTCTAGCTTGCCCTGCTCTTCTTTAGCTGCGTGATAGCCGCCATTTTCTTTGAGGTCTCCCTCTTCTCTCGCTTCCTGGATGCGCTTGGCAATCTGTTGACGTTCAACCAAAATAAGCTGTTCCAGCTCGTCCCGCAGACGATCATAAGCGTCTTGGGTCAAAAGAATACTGTCGGTCATTTTTTGCTTTCAGGAATTGAAAAAGCTCGCCTAGCGAGCTAGAAAAATCCTATCGCAAGGTGCAGGTGTCGACCAGGCCGGTTACAGCCTCTTCATAGGTCTTGATTGCTACCTGCTGGTTATTGATAAGTCCATCAAACGGTCCAAAAGTCTGCTTCACATAGCCAACCACAGCAAAAGCATTGTTGAGTGCCTCGAGTTCGCACTCTGCAACTGACCCCGGCGGCATTTGGATCTCGAAGTCAACTTCTGTAACCCAGGGGCTCACAACTCTAAAACTGATTGTTGTCGCTTGGACTGGGCTCCAATTGGCAAGTCCCAAGCCAACTGCTCCAGCCGTCATTGCCGCGACACCAAGATAGGCAAGCCAGCGAAAGCGACCCGGGCGTGGTTGTTTCTGCCCATATCGGGTCTCGAGTAGGTCATCTTTTTGCTCTGGCATGCCTTAAGGGTAAGGCATTGATGGAATACTGGTGACGTGAACCTTCTGCTTCGTCTAAACCTCTTGGCAACCATGCCCACGCCGGTTGCTGATGATAACTACAACTCTCCTGGAACAATTGGGTTCATCATCACCTTCGCGGTGGCAGTTGGGGCAGTTTTCTTATTCTTTGACATGAACCGCCGCATCAGGAAGACAAAGTATCGTTCGGAGATTCGCGAAAAGCTAGCTGAAGAAGACATTGCGAGCTTTAGCAGTGAAAAACCTCAGCGACCTGAACCACCAACTAAGCCCCAGCGATAGATCCCGCCACGGGGTCCATGCTGATCAGCAAGGCCGCTGTCCAGTGGCAGAAAAACGCGGCTACCGTCAGCGCATGGAAAAACTCGTGATAGCCAAAATGTTTAGCGTTACGCTTCGGCCATTTTGCACCATAGAAAATTGCTCCCAGTGAGTAAAACACTCCACCAATTGCAATCAAGAGCATCATGATCCAGTTGGCTTGCCAGAGATCCACTACATAAAACACGGCTAGCCAACCCATGGCCAAATAGATTGGTACGTATAGCCAACGTGGGGCATCAATCCAAAAAACTCTAAAGAAAATTCCAATGAGACCGACGACCCAGACCGTAACGAGCAACATGATTCCTTTATCTCGTTCCAGCGCCGAAAAAGCCATCGGAGTATAGGTCCCAGCTATCAGTAGAAAGATGTTGGCATGATCGATTCTCTTCAGAATCAACTTGATCATGGGACGCCAATTAAATCTGTGATACAAGGCTGAGTTGCCGAACAAGAGAACCGAGCTGGCGAAATAAATAGCTGCCGCTGTCTTTGCCAACCACCCATCCGCTGCGACAAGCAGAATAATCCCGCCTAGAACCACAAAAGGGAGCACTCCAGTGTGAATCCAACCACGCCAGGTTGGCTTGGTCTCCTGCGGTGCTGGAGCTAACTCGGACAATGGAAAGTTGGATTCGCTCACTCCGTGAGTGTAAGCCAAAAACCTCTAAACCCCGAATCTAAGGCCCTCAATCTTTTTGATTAACACAGCAAATACTCGGCGTGTTTATTCGGGGCAACATTAAACCTGAGGCGTAGATTGAGCAAAAGCTCAACAGGCAGGAGCACAAGTGGCAAGCTCTCCAAAGTCCAAGCCGTCAGTTCAGAAGTCCGCGGCCAAGGAGGTGAGCAAGCCAGGTGCGATTCGAAAGTCCGAGACCGCTGTCAGAACCTTCGTATTAGACACCTCAGTCCTACTTTCCGACCCCAGGGCCCTCTTCAGATTCGCCGAGCATGAGGTCGTTCTTCCGATTGTTGTTATTAACGAATTAGAGAAGAAGCGAAATGACCTTGAAATTGGTTACTTTGCTCGAAAGGCACTTCGATTTTTAGACGATCTCCGCCAGCAACATGAGCGACTTGACTTCCCAGTTGAGGTGGGAGATGGCGGAACGCTTCGGGTAGAGCTAAACCACATCGATCCTGCAATCCTGCCGGCCGGCTTCCAGTTAGGTGACAATGATTCAAGAATTTTGGCAGTTGCCGCAAACCTAAACAGCGAAGGCTTTGATGTAACTGTTGTATCGAAAGATTTACCGATGCGAGTAAAAGCCTCGGCCATTGGATTGCGAGCTGAAGAATATCTACACGAGCTCGCGACAGATGAGTGGAGTGGAGTCAAAGACCTTCACCTCTCAGCCAGTGAAATGGCTAATCTCTATGACTCCGAAGAGCTTTCGCATCCTGATGCTAAGAATCTTCCTGTGAACACTGGCCTTATCATTCACTCAGAGCGCGGAAGCGCTCTCGGCAGAGTGAGTCAGCACGGAACAATCAAGCTGGTTCGTGGAGACCGGGAAGTCTTTGGAGTTCACGGTCGAAGTGCTGAACAGAGACTTGCAATTGACATGCTCTTGGATCCTGAGATTGGAATTCTTTCTTTAGGTGGTAGGGCAGGGACCGGAAAAAGTGCTCTGGCACTTTGTGCCGGTCTAGAGGCCGTGCTGGAGCGTAGACAGCACAAGCGCATAATGGTTTTTAGGCCGCTTTATGCAGTTGGAGGTCAAGACTTGGGATTCCTGCCCGGCACCGAGGGCGAGAAAATGAATCCATGGGCCCAAGCTGTTTTTGACACCCTGGGGGCTCTGGTTTCAAAGGAAGTTATTGATGAGGTTATCAACAGAAACATTCTTGAAATTCTCCCTCTGACTCACATCCGTGGCCGTTCATTGCATGACAGCTTTGTGATTGTGGATGAGGCTCAGTCTCTCGAAAGAAATGTTCTACTTACGATGCTTTCCAGGATTGGTCAAAAGTCGAGAGTTGTGCTGACTCACGATGTTGCCCAAAGAGACAACTTGCGAGTTGGCAGACACGATGGTGTTGCCTCGGTAGTTGAGACCCTCAAAGGACAACAGCTCTTTGGTCATGTCACCCTTACCCGTAGCGAACGCAGTGACATCGCTGCTTTGGTGACAGACCTCTTGGACTAGCTGGGGATAACTCCGAGCTTCTTTTCCTTTACCTCGCTAGTTTGAGCAAATGCCGGAACTCGCGATGCTTGCCCCGCTCGGGTATCTTCTCGCTGTAGGAATCCCTTTGGCCCTTATCGATATTCGAGAACACAGGCTTCCCAATCGCCTAACCATTTCCTCGATTGCGGTGACAGTGCTGGGATTGGCGGTGGCAGCCTTTTTGAGCGGCGATTGGGGAAGATCGCTCTTGGCTTTAGCGATAGGGCTACTCACTTTCCTTTGCGGTTGGCTAATGGCAGCCAAAGGTCTCATTGGGATGGGAGATATTAAATTGCTGGTGTCACTAAATGCAATTGCAAGCTACTTTTCGCTGTTGCTTCCCGTCATCTTGATGTCTTTAGGTTTAGTTCTGGCTAGTGCCGTGAGTGTATTCAAGATTTTGAGTCGAAAACTTGACTTCAACAGCTCCATTGCTCTTGGGCCATACCTGCTGTTGGGTTTTTATCTCTCGGTTTTCCCGGTGGCTTTTTCTGCTACTGCGGAGGCTTGGTCATAGGTAGAACAGCGAGAGCTTTATCAAGCTGCTCCATCGTTAACTTTTCACCATCAACGTAGCCAAGAGCAACCGTGGCTTCCTTGACCGTGATGCCTTGCTCCACTGAGTGCTTAGCAATTTTGGCAGCCGCCTCATACCCGATGTAGCGATTGAGGGGAGTGACAATTGACGGCGATGACTCCGCCATTGCTTTTGCTCTGTCTTTGTTGATTTCGAGCCCGTGGACTGTCTTTTCAGCCAGTACTCGCATGGAGTTGGTGAGCAAACGAATTGACTCCAATAGAGCATTGCCCATTACGGGTATCGCAACGTTCAATTCAAAGTTACCTGACGCTCCTGCCCACGTTACCGTCGCATCATTTCCGATTACTCTGGCGCAAACCATTAGTACCGCTTCAGGAACAACCGGATTTACCTTGCCAGGCATAATGGAGCTACCTGGTTGCAGATCGGGAATGTGAATTTCTGCAAGACCTGTGTTGGGGCCAGACCCCATCCATCGCAAATCATTATTGATCTTGGTCAAACTGACGGCAATTACCTTCAACGCACCAGACGCCTCTACGAGCGCATCACGAGCTCCCTGAGCTTCGAAGTGGTCTCTGGCTTCGGTGATGGGTAACCCTGTTTCCTTGGCCAGTCGCTTGATTACTTCTTGCGGGAATCCTTTTGGAGTATTGATGCCGGTTCCGGTTGCTGTGCCACCTTGGGGAACCTCTGCCACTCGTGGAATGGTGGCATTTACCCGTTCAATGCCATATCTAATCTGAGCTGCGTAGCCGCTGAACTCTTGGCCAAAGGTGACAGGGGTTGCGTCCATTAGGTGGGTGCGACCCGGCTTGACATCTTCCTTCCAAGCTTTGGCTTTCTCTTCTAAGGCTTTCGCTAAGTAATCCAGAGCTGGCACTAAGTCACGAATCAGGGCACTAGTTACTGCAACGTGAACACTGGTTGGAAATACATCATTTGAAGACTGGCTAGCGTTTACATGATCGTTGGGGTGAACTTCCTTACCCAAACGAGCTGAGGCAATGGTTGCCAAAACTTCATTCATGTTCATATTCGAAGATGTTCCAGAACCGGTCTGAAACACATCAACTGGGAACTCAGCAAAGTGCTTGCCTGAAATTACTTCATCGGCAGCTGCAACTATTGCATCGGCTATGTCATTTGAAAGAATTCCGAGCTTGGAATTTGCTTCCGCTGCCGCTTTTTTGATTCTTGCAAGAGCAACAATGTGCTCTTGTTCAAGCGGCGTGCCGCTAATGGGAAAGTTTTCGACTGCTCGTTGAGTCTGGGCTCGGTAAAGCGCATCCTTGGGGACTTTTACTTCGCCCATTGTGTCGCGTTCAATGCGGTATTCCATCGCCAATCCTTTCCAGCAGAGCCTCGCCAAGCGATTTGAGCGTGAGTGAGACCACTGTCAGTCTGCCAGATTTGGGCTAGGGGCAGCTGAGGCTGAGACTCGCCTTCTCCATTCAATTGCTGGGCTCGGGAAGCGAGGCTTGTTACTCAGCCAATTCCTTGGCTATAGCAGCCGCCAGAATCTCAAAATCAGATTCTGAAGCAGTACCAAATATGGCAATGGTTGAGCTGGCTTGGCGTCTGAGCATAACTAGCTCTTTAGTGCCGGGCGGATTGGATGGCGTCAGTGTGGGGTAAATCTCCCAGGTCAATCCGGCAATTTCCCTACTGCCCGTCACTAGATTGCCTTCCAGAATGTCCGCTTCCCAAGAAGGATTGGGTTCAAAAACCTGTGTAATTGCGATGAACTGTGAATCCCCGGTTACAAACCCCACATACCAAGCATCAAGACCAAGTTGCTTCTCCATCCTGGCAGCATTGGACCACCAGTCAGTTGGAACAGCCGGTGCCAATACCTTTTTTCCTAGCGAGGCTTCTGCTTCGGCTGCAACGCTTTGAAAATCAATTCGCTGGATCAAACTCGAATCATCTCGAGGTAATCCCAGTACCAGCACTGCCACCACGCCAAGGGTTGCAAGAAGCGAGAAAACTAAGTTGCGAACTGTTTGCTTAGCCCGACGTTCAGCGCTATTGCTCACTTGCTCCCTTTTTTGCCTTGTGCGTCAGTCAACTTCTTTCTAGCACCGCTTAGCCACTCTTCACAGATCTTGGCTAATGCTTCGCCTCGTTCCCAGAGGGCCATCGAGGCATCCAAAGTGACGTTCTGTTGCTCGAGCTGGGCGACCACTTGCTGTAGCTCATCGCGCGCTTCTTCGTAGCTCATTTTTGAGATATCTTTTGCCATCACTTATTCCTAACCGATTTTGCCGTTGCCTTTATTTCCTGTTTTGCTAACTGAACCGTAAATTCGTCGCCCTCCGTCAATTGTTTGAGGATCTCCCCGGCTTCATTTGTTATCACCGCGTAGCCACGCTCCATTGTTAGCTTGGGGGATAGGGCTCGAACACTTGTGACAATTTGACCTAATTCACTGCTGGCCTGGGTCAATCGCCAGTCAAGAATTTCCGTCAAGCGCCTTGTAAGCAGCGATAGCTGCTCGGCCTGATAGTCGACGAAACCAAAGGGGCTCGCAAGAACGGGTCTAGAGACGATTGATTTGATCAATTGGTGCTGAGTCTCAATGAAACTAATGATTCTGAAGTGGATTCGATCCATAGCTGTTTGGATGCTTTCTCGCTCTTCTTCAACATCAGGCACAACTCTCTTCGCTGCATCGGTGGGTGTAGAGGCACGCAGATCAGCTACCAAATCAAGCAGCGGTTGATCGTTCTCATGGCCGATAGCGCTGACCAGAGGTTTACTCAGTGCCGCGGCTGCGCGAACCAGACGTTCATCACTAAACGGCAGTAAGTCCTGAAAGCTGCCACCTCCGCGGGCAACGATGATGACATCTACATCGGACATTGCATCGAGCTGCTGAATTGCCATGATGATTTCAGCCGCAGCTCTGTCACCCTGCACCAGAGTGTGAATGACTTCGAATTCAACTTCTGGCCAACGGTTTCTGGCATTTTGCAAGACATCCTTCTCAGCATCAGAATTTGCACCGGTGACCAAGCCAATTTTTCCTGGCAGGAAGGGAAGCGCTTTCTTTCGAGCCGGGTCCGTTAGTCCTTCTTTGATGATTTGCTGACGAAGCTTTTCAATGCGTTCTAGGAGCTCACCGAGTCCAACTTTGTGCATTTTGAGAACACGCATGGTGAGCTTGCCGTTTTTACCCCAGAAAGCAGGTTGAACCAACGCGACGACTCGATCTCCTTGGGCAAGCCCAACTTCAATATCGACGTCGCTAGCTTCAAAAGCATGGATTTCAACAGAATTCTCAGTATCAAGGTCTCGCAGCGAACCAAATAGGTTGCTGCCACGGAGTTGAATTTGCTGAAGTTCACCTTCTACCCAGACTCGACCAAGTTTCTCGACCCAGTCCTTTAGGCTCTTAGATAGCTGAGACACCCGCCAGGGGGAATGTTCGCTGGAGACTTTAGATTGAGACTCTAGATCCGCTTTTTCCTGCAAAGCTGGCTCCCTCAGCGGTTCGTAGAATTGGATGGTGACTGCTATTAACCCTAACGCTAGGGCAGACAAAGATTCCCAGAAAAGGGTCCTATTGGCCGCACCCCGCGGTTATTGTGCCGGAGTAGACCGGGCGGTTATCGCAGTTGAGAAGGCCCTGGATCATTACGGAGCACCCGTCTACGTTCGAAAGCAAATTGTTCACAACAAGCACGTGGTCCAGTCCTTGGAGGCCCGAGGCGCAATCTTTGTTGATGAAGTTGACGAGGCCCCAGAGGGCTGTGTCATGGTTTTTTCTGCTCATGGAGTTGCCCCCACCGTTATTGAAGCCGCTCACGCACGCAATCAACGGACTATCGATGCCACCTGTCCGCTGGTTACCAAGGTTCACCGTGAAGTAATCAGATTTGCTAATGAAGGTTACGAAATACTCTTGGTGGGTCATGAAGGACACGAAGAGGTCGAAGGAACTGCAGGGGAAGCGCCACACGCTGTTAAGTTGATTGATGGCGATAAAGACATTGAATCCGCTGTAGTAAAAGATCCTGAAAAAGTGATTTGGTTATCGCAAACCACTCTCTCAGTTGATGAGACGATGGAAACCGTTACCAAACTTCGCAAACGCTTCCCCCTTATGCAAAACCCACCCAGTGATGACATTTGCTACGCAACCCAGAACCGTCAGGTTGCTATCAAGAAGGTTGGTGCAATGTCGGACCTAGTGATTGTGGTTGGCTCTGCCAACTCCTCCAACACGGTTCGACTTGTAGAAGTTGCCATGGACGCTGGAGCTAAGGCAGCCTATCGCGTTGATTTTGCAAGTGAAATTGACGAGAAATGGTTTGAAGGTGTCGCAACTGTTGGAGTTACCTCAGGCGCTTCTGTGCCGGAAGAGTTAGTTGATGATGTGCTCAAATACCTTGCAGATCGCGGTTATGGTTCGGTAGAGACGATTACCACCGCCGAAGAGGACATTCAGTTCTCGCTACCAAAAGAACTAAGAAAAGACCTAAAGGCAGCCGGCCACTAACTACCAGCTGGATTTTCCAGCTGAACCAAGTTGGCTAGCTGCTTCGACAACTCGCTTAGACATTCCAGCTTCAGCAAGCTTTCCCCAATTGCGTGGATCGTATGTCTTCTTGTCGCCAACTTCGCCATCAATGCGAAGCACTCCGTCGTAGTTTTTGAAGACATGGTCAACGATTGGTCGAGTGAATGCATATTGCAAATCAGTATCGATGTTCATCTTGATTACGCCGTTTCGCACTGCCTCGGCAATCTCTTCCGAGGTGGAACCCGAACCGCCATGGAAGACCAAGTCAAAAGGCTTATCTTTTCCGTATTGCTTGCCAACCTGAGCTTGAATTTCAGCAAGCAGTTCTGGTCGCAGTTTCACGTTTCCTGGCTTATAAACTCCGTGGACATTGCCAAAGGTGAGAGCTGCCAAGTATCGACCATTCTCTCCTAGACCAAGAGCTTGGGCAGTTTTGAGACCGTCTTCTACGGTGGTGTAGAGGTGTTCACCCATGCCGCCCTCGACACCATCCTCTTCGCCGCCTACCACTCCAACTTCAATTTCTAGCACTGCACCAATTTCATTGGTCTTTGCTAGCAGCTCCTTGGCGATTTCTAAGTTGCGATTCAGTGGAACAGCGGATCCGTCCCACATGTGGGAATTGAATATTGGCTCACCACCAGCTTTGACCTGAGCTGCAGACAAGTCGAGAAGCGGTCTAACGAAACCAGCCAACTGGTCCTCGGCACAGTGATCGGTGTGGAGAGCAACCTTTATCGAGTAGTTCTTGGCAACTTCACGCGCGAAAGCGGCAAATCCCAATGCTCCACTAACGCGGTTTTTGATTGTTGGACCGCTCCAGTAGTCAGCGCCACCGGTTGAAACTTGCAAGATGCCATCGCTGCCAGCCGCCTGCAATCCGGCTAGGGCGGCATTCAAAGTCTGAGAAGAGGAAACGTTAATGGCCGGGTATGCAAAAGAACCGTTTTTTGCTCGATCGAGCATTTCCTTGTATTCGGCTGATGTTACAACTGCCATCTTTACCCCTTTGCCTTTGCTGGCTCGCCAAGTAGTCGAGCACGATCAGGAATTAGCTCAACTGTAGCCTCCACCAGGTTTTCAATTGATTGAAGGCCGCTGGTTGGCTGTTGAACCTTGGCAGCACCCCACTGAACTGCCGATGAAATACCTTTGGCCACGTCAAAACCAACCCCATATGCACTGGGTTCTGACTCGTCGCTGGCGATAGCCGCTAGGAAACCGGCGATGGTTGAATCACCTGCTCCAACTGTGTTGATGACTTTCACCGGTTGCGTGAAGGCATGAATGGCATGGGTTTTAGTCACAGCGACAATGCCATCGATTCCCAGCGAAGCCATTACGCAATCAACTCCCCAATTGTTGAGCTCACGAGCTGCATCAATCACATCGCCAATGGTGTTCAAATCCTTATTCACACACTCTGATAGCTCGTGTGAGTTTGGCTTCATGATTGTTGCACTGCCTTTTTGAGCCCAGTAGCGTAGTGCTGGGCCGGAGGTATCGAGAACCACTCTGACACCCAGCGCAGACATCCGATCAAACAGCGGTTGAAGATCAATTGGTTTTCCGGTTTCCACAATTTCTGGGTGTGCTCCCGCGATCACTAGCCATTTTGCACCATAGTCGCGAACCGTTCGCTCAGTGAGGTCGATTACTGATTTCCAGTCCCGCTCATAAAGTGGCCTGGGGTGCTCGTTAATCTTGGTGGTAGGCCCGTCGAATTCAACCACTGTGGTGGAAACTCGAAGCGTTCCATCGACCCAGAGCGGAATAAGAAAACTAGAGCCCGTGCGCTTGAGCACTCCGGGGTCTGCGTTTCCAATTGGGATTACGCCCGGAGCTGCCATTTGGACCAGCTGCAAACCTCTAGAGACATTGATGCCCTTGCCGGCAAGTTCTTCACCCACTCGCTCCGCGCGGTTCACTCCACCCTCTACGAGGTCTTTTACGAAATAGGTGCGATCGAGTGTGGGAGAGGGCGTCAGGGTGACTACCGGGGATTTCCGCTCGGCCATGAGACTCCTTGGGCATTAAAACAATGGGGAGACACTCACACCGTTGTAGGCGCCATGCTAAGCATAGCTAAGCCTCGGCTATTTCTCTTCGGCTAATTCCTTAGCGGTTAGGGCCGCAGGGGACTGCTCAATTTGCTTAGGGGTCTCAATTGTTTCTACCCCAAGCTGATTTTCGTCTAGGTCATTTAGTTTGCGAGCGGTCACTAGCATTCGGGACTCAAGGGAAGACACAAAGCTGTTGTAGCTTTTGACAGTGGAGGTAATTTTGCTTCCAAGGTCTGAAGCTAGCTCCGCAACCTTACCCACACGTTCGTAGAGCTCTCTACCTAGTTTGAGCATCGAGCGAACTTGATTTTCATCAGCATTTTGTCGCCAGATGTAGTTGATTGTCTTTAGAACTGAGAACAATGAGACTGGCGATGCCAGCGCCACGTTCTTTCTGAATGCATATTCCATCAAGCCAGGATCCAGCTCCAAAGCAGAGGACAGCAGAGATTCCGTCGGCACAAAGCAAATCACGAAATCCGGGGAACTATCTAGCCCCTCCCAGTAAGCCCTGGAAGCAAGTTCATCAATGTGTCCCTTCAGGGCTTTCACGTGTTCGGAAAGAAGACGCTTCCTTCTCTCTTGCTCCTCTGCAATTGCCAATTCACTAATAGTTGAAGCTTCTTGATACTTATCAAACGGAACCTTGGAGTCGATAGCCAAAGTTTTTTTGCCTGGCAAGTTGATGATCATGTCAGCTCGGCCACTTTTGTCACCGCTAGTGATGGTGGCTTGTTCGGTGAAGTCTGCATGCTTGATAAGACCTGCCAGCTCCACCAGCTTTCTTAGCTGAGTTTCACCCCAAACTCCTCTGAGTGAATTAGACGTCAGGGCTTGTGAAAGTGCTTGGGTTTGTTTGCGAAGGTTTTCATCAATCTCAATTGCACTCTTAAGCTGTTCGGAAATCGTGCTGAACTGCTCTAAGCGCTCTTTTTCGAGTCTTTGCACGGCTGACTGCATTTGCTCCAACTGCTGCCGCACAGGTGCCAGCTCTAAAAGAACCTTGTTTTCCTGCTCTAACTGGAAAGCCTGTTCTTTACTTTTTTCATCAGCCCGTTTCAGCTGGGCTCTGAGTTCAGTTTCTGTTGCGCTCAGTGCAGCGATTTGAGCTTCACCTCCGCCTTTGCGCTTACCGAGTTGGTAGCCGATCAATGCTCCAAGGATCAACCCAAGTACTAGGGCGTTGAGAACAAACCAGATGAAAGTTTCCATGCTCGAAGTATCGCAGTGCTATCCGACAACAAGCGGAAGCAAACGCTGGGAGGTCTTGCTCAACAGTCCCTCTAGATCCTCAACCTCGTGGCGATTGGCCATGTGCAGCACGATCCTGGCACAGGCATCCGCATCAGCCAGGGCGTCGTGGTGATGGAACTCCTCATGGCCAATTGCGTAGGCCACGGCATTCAGACGGTAGCTCTCGAGCTCGTAGGTCTTCCTGGCCATCTTCAAGCTGCAGGCGTAGCTGAGATTTGGAAGATCAAATTCAACGGCCTGACTAGCCTCGCGAAGCACTCCCATGTCAAAACTTGCATTGTGGGCAACCAATGGCAACCCCTCAGTAAAAAGCAGCATTTCTGGCAGTGCATCGGCAAAGCCAGGAGCATCTGCCACATCCTCTGGCCTTATTCCATGGATTGCTATGTTGCCGGGATGAAACCAGTCATGACCCAGTGGCGGCTGAAACAGCATTGAGAGACTTTCCTGGATTATGCCCTCTCTTACTCGGACTAATCCCACTGCACAGGGCGAGGCTGACGAGGAATTAGCTGTCTCAAAGTCGATTGCCACGAAGTCCAATGCCACATGGCAATTATGGGGGAAGTAGACTGCCCCGGTGGCTCTAACTATCGGAATCGTCGGATTACCTAACGTAGGTAAGTCCACCCTCTTTAATGCGCTAACCAAAAACTCGGTGCTAGCAGCAAATTATCCGTTTGCGACTATTGAACCCAACATCGGGGTCGTGAATCTCCCAGATGCTCGATTAGACCGACTGGCTGAGATTTTCAATTCCGAGAAGATAATCCCCGCACCGGTTTCTTTTGTTGATATTGCGGGAATTGTTAAAGGAGCATCCGAGGGCGAGGGGCTGGGAAACCAATTCCTAGCTAACATCCGAGAGGCAGATGCCATTGCGCAAGTCGTTCGAGGCTTTACTGATACTGACGTGATTCACGTCGAGGGTCGAGTTGATGCCAGCTCTGACATTGAAACTATCAACACCGAACTTATCTTGGCTGATCTTCAGACTTTAGAAAAAACCCGCCCACGCATTGAAAAAGAAGTAAAAGGCAAAAAGGCCGAACCTGCCGTTCTAGAGACTATTGATCAGGCAATCGCTGTTCTAAATCAGGGCACACCACTGTCTCTCAGCAAGCTGGATATAAGCCTGATCAAAGATCTCGGGTTGCTAACTGCCAAACCAATGCTTTTTGTTTTCAATGTTGATGAACAAATTTTGAGCAGTGAAGAGAAGCGCAAGCAACTGGCGGAACTTGTGAAACCGGCAGAGGCAGTTTTTCTTGATGCCAAGGTTGAGAGTGAATTGATCGATCTGTCCAAGGAAGAAGCAGCGGAATTACTTGCGTCGCTCGGCCAAGCAGAGAGTGGGCTTGATCAACTAGCCAGAATTGGTTTTGCAACACTCGGCCTACAGACCTACCTAACTGCTGGACCAAAAGAATCCAGAGCTTGGACCATCCGTCAGGGTTGGAAAGCCCCGCAAGCTGCAGGGGTTATTCACACTGACTTTGAAAAAGGTTTTATCAAGGCTGAGGTGGTTTCCTACGAGGACCTCAGCAAGGCGGGGTCCATGGCGGAAGCAAAGGCTCAGGGCAAGGTTCGCATGGAGGGCAAGGACTATGTCATGCAGGACGGCGATGTGGTGGAGTTCCGCTTCAACGTCTGAAGTGGTTAGGTAACCCTAAGTTATGGGCTAGAATAGGCCCGTGCTTTCAACCCAAATCCGCCTTTCAATCTCCCAAGACATCGTGGGCTGGTTCGATCAGATCGGGCCGATCCTTTTCTATCTGACTGTCTTCGGGTTGGTTTTTGCTGGAACTGGGCTATTCGTTGGGGCTTTTATCCCGTTTATTACAGGTGATTCTTTGGTCTTCGCCGCTGGCTTAGTGGCAGCTGCCAATCAAGATTCCATCAACATCTATTTCATGGTGGTGGGGGTGGGCATCGCAGCCTGGCTAGGTGATCAGGTGGGTTACACCATGGGCAGGCATTTCGGCCGGCCGTACTTAGATAAGCGGCAAGGCAAGTGGATCAAGACAGCGATTGCCAAGTCTGAGATTTTTTACCAACGCTATGGCTGGTGGTCGATCGTGGTTGCTCGGTTCGTCCCTTGGGCAAGAGTGATTATTCCGGCGCTCGCTGGAATTGGTCGCATGAACTACTACAAGTTCTTCAGTGCCAACTTAGTAGGTGCTTTACTCTGGGGTTGCGGGCTAACTCTTGCCGGTTATTTCACCTATTCAATTCCTTGGGTTCGCAGCACCGTTTATGTAATTGCCATTGGAGTGATCACGCTGAGCGTTATTGCCGGTGTAAGAACGTGGCTGGAAAACCGAAAAGTTAATTCTTAACTTTTAGAAGTGAAAGTTCGCGAGAGTTTTCTCTTTCATAAAACTCATCCTCTTGGACAGACCACAGTCCAAAAAACTCATCAAACTTTCCCTGGTCGCGCTTGTTGAATCTCTCTTTTCTAGTTGCGTCATCAGAATCAATCCAGATGGTTATGTCGGCTAGGTCACTGGTGAGACGACTTATGGAGCCACAACCTTCGATGATGAGAGCAGTTCCTCCTGAAAATTCGCGGTGACCATTCATGGCATCGTCACCACCGCGCTCGCCTTTTTCCCAATTCCAAATTTGCCAGCTGGCAGTTTTGCCTTGCGATAGGGGCATCAGGACGTGCCTTAGCAAATAGATTGAGCCATCTGCCAAGCCTTCCCAGCCCGGATAAAGATCATCCATTGAGATAACTCGAGCCGCTTGCTTGTCCACTTGAAAGTATCTAGCGGCAAGCTCTAGAGCAAAGGTGCTCTTGCCTGAAGCAGCCCTGCCATCCACCAAAACAATTGGGAGTCGACCTGCCTCTTGCTTGTCCTGAAGGGTAGAAAAGGCCTTTTCTAAACCTGACCGATAGTCAAGCAGCATGGTTCTGACCTAGCTAAGGGGCTTGTCGACCGAGTAGACACTCTCGGACGGAAGTCTGGTTCGTTCGGCAGTTTCTCTTGCGATCAGGTCTTCGCTCGCCGCTTCCAGCGAAGCTTGCTTACCAATTGCAATGACGCAGACCACCCAGTGGTCCTTCACGTTTAGAGTTTTCTCGATCTCTAGAGGCACAATGCCACCCATGAAGTGAGACTTGAGACCCATTGCTTCGGCTTGCATGACCATTTGCATGGAAGCTAAACCTAAATCGAAGTAGGTTCCAGCTTGATCCCTGGCTTTACCCTTCTCCGTTTGCCTAGCCAGCATCACGGCGTATAGCGAACATGAAGGAGCCCAAGCTTGATTGAAGCCGGTTAGACCCTTCTCGCTGATTTCTTGAAACAGCTTGCTTCCCTGAGTGAGGAATACAACGTGCCAGGGTTGTTGGTTTGAAGAACTAGGTGCCCATCTAGCCGCTTCTCCCAGAGATTGAATTTGCTCAGCAGAAAGCAAGTGAGTGGGATCAAAAATTCTTGGTGACCAGCGGTTTCTAATCAAATCTGCTAATTGAGCTGATGTGTCTGCTGGTTTGTTTGGAATTGTCATATAGGTCTATAACTTCGTTCAGTCAGGAATGTTCCCAATTCTATCCGCGCCGCTGCTGATGGTTAGGATTCGTTGGAAGGTGCCAAAGTCTGCTTGCCAGCAATTCCCGAGCTGAGCCACTACACTCCATGAGTGACCCAAAAAGGCTTAATTCTGTTTTTATTGACAGGCTTTTTCTGGGGTTTGCCATACTTCTTTATCGTTCTTGCTCTAGATAGCTTCTCAACGCCATCAATTGTTTTTCTCAGAGTAGTGCTGGGTGCATTAGTGCTTATTCCTTATGCCATCTATGCAGGGGGACTGGCTAAAGCGATCAAGGCGTGGCCATATGTTGCAGTTTTCGCGGTTACTGAAATGGTTGTGCCCTGGTGGTTGATTACTGAAGCCGGCAAGCACATTCCTTCCGGCTTGTCAGGCCTTTTAGTTGCTACCGTTCCATTCTTCGTGGTTGCCATCTTGGCAATCTTCCTAAAGGATCGAAAAGCTTTGCGCTTGAGACCTCTAAGTGGAATGTTGATTGGTTTTCTTGGAGTTGCCGCCTTAGTTGGAGTCGACTCTCTCACCGGGGCGATTGACCCGCTTTATGTATTATTTGTGATTCTTGCGTCCCTGGGATATGCAGTGGCACCGATTGTTGCCAACATAAAGCTTCGCGATGTTTCGTCTGCTTCAATGATTGGCCTAAGCATGCTGATGGTGTCGGTGGTCTATGCACCTTTTGCCTTGCCTAATTTGGGTAGTGAAGTTATGAATGCCAGCATGCAGAGCTTGGTGGCAGTTTTAGTCCTTGGTCTGGTTTGTTCGGCTTTAGCCTTTGTGTTGTTCTTTATGTTGATCAAAGAAGTTGGGCCTGCGAAGTCTTCTCTGATTACCTATCTCAACACGGCTGTGGCACTATTCCTGGGAATTGTGTTCTTGAGCGAACCCATCACAATTGGTCTTCTAATTGGTATTCCACTAATCACCATCGGACTCGTTTTGGCCGGCGGAGGAAGTAAAGACATAGAGACTCCAAAGACCTAGGGAATTATTTCCAGTCAGTTCGGTTTTTCTCTGCATGCGTCTATTTCTAGCTCTTGTTGTTGCTTTCACCCTGACGGGTTGTGCTGCTGAATCCGAAGTCTCTGTTACTCCGAATAAAACCCAGTCACCGTCGAGTGAAGAGACGCAAACCATGGATCCAATGGATCCGATGGAGTCTGAGACGGCGGAGCCGACAGCGACCGAGGAAGCCGATGAGTCACCATCACCGACAGCCAGTGCAACTAGGTCTCCTGCTGCAACGGCTAGCCCGTCACCCACGGCCACTCAAACCCAATCCGGTTACACGCTCGCAGATGTTGCCAAGCGCAACACCCCGGCAGAGTGCTGGGTGGCGATTGATGGAAATGTTTATGACCTGACCGGTTGGATCTCTCAACACCCTGGTGGCTCTGGCTCCATCCGTTCTATGTGTGGAACGGATGGCACTAATCAATTCCTGTCCCAGCATGGGGGAGAGTCCAGACCATCTGCTGCGCTGGACCGTTACTTGCTGGGCCCGCTACTTGGGTAATTGATTTAGAAAGTAAATTTTTCCTCTGACTGTCTCAATCAGGGTTTTTTCTAAATACACTCTTCTGGTTATGTCTCTTGCAGAAAAAATGTATGTCCCAGCCGGGATTCAGGTTCCTTGTGTCAACCTAGCGGGCGACGTTAACCTTCAAGACATTCAACCCTGGGCAGCCAATTTCGAAACTGCCAAAAAAATGGTTAGCGAAGGCAGCGCTCCAGCACTATTCATTTTTGTCGAGAACTCAACAGCGCTCACCAAACAGCTACCAAAACTAACCAAGCTCTGGGCTCAAAAAGTAAACTTTTGGCTTTTCTACCCAAAAGCCCCGCACCTAGATACTGATCTGAATCGAGACAAGACCTGGGCAATCATGCTCAAACAGGGCATGAAGGGAACGCGGCAGGTTGGTATTGATAAGTTTTGGAGCTGTCTTTACTACAAAAACAAAGACTAAATCGCGTAGTGATCTTCCGACACGTTGCGAACCAGCTTGGCGTTAACTCCAACAGCTACCGTTCCAGCGGGCATACTCTTGGTGACAACTGCATTGGCACCCACTCGGCAGTCATCACCGATAGTGATGTTTCCAATTAGCTTTGCACCCGCTCCTAGAATCACCCGACTTCCCACCGTTGGGTGGCGCTTGCCTGGATCAAGTGACTTTCCACCGAGGGTCACCCCGTGGTAGATAAGTACGTCATCGGCTATTTCAGCGGTCTCTCCAATAACAACCCCAACGCCGTGATCAATCACCAGTCGTCTGCCGATTGTGGCACCTGGATGAATTTCGATACCTGAAAAGAATTTTGCGTAATTCGAAAGAATCCTGGCGATAATTCTGCGTTTCCACTTCCAGAGCACGTGGGCTACTCGATACACCCAGATGGCGTGCAGGCCAGGTGAGGTGAAGAAGAGCTCAAACCCTGTCTTGACAGAAGGATCGCGCTCTAGGCCTGCTCTAATGTCGTCAAGCATCACTTTTGCTGGTATTCCTCTTGCAGATCTCGATAAAGAGATGAAGAAACATAGCGTTCACCAAATGAAGGCACGATCACAACTATTACCTGGCCTTCGTGCTCTTTGCGGCTAGCAACTTCTCTGGCTGCCCACAGAGCTGCACCAGATGAAATTCCGGCAAGAATGCCTTCTTCGGCGGATGCTCTGCGAGCAAACTCAAAGGCAACTTTGTTTGGCGCACTAATAACTTCATCGAAGCTTTTGGTGTCAAGAATTGCAGGAATGAAGTTTGGTCCGATTCCGGCAAGTGGATGTCCGGCTGCTTCGCCACCGGTCAGCATGGGAGAAGCTGCAGGCTGCACGACGAAGTTCTTGATAGAAGGGTTTAGTTCTTTGAGTCGAAGGCCAGTTCCTGTAATGGTTCCACCGGTTCCGCTTCCTGCGATGAACACATCTACTTTTCCATCAGTGTCTCGCCAAATCTCTTCAGCTGTAGTCTCGCGATGAATCTTGGGGCCAGCTGGATTCTCAAATTGACGCACCAAAATTGCACCATCAATTGTCTGTCCGAGTTCTTCGGCTTTTGCTACTGAGCCCTTCATTCCCTCGGCAGCTGGAGTCAGCACCAACTCCGCTCCATAGGCACGGATAAGAATTTTTCTCTCAAGGCTCATTGAATCCGGCATAACGATGATGGTTCTATAACCTCTGGCAGCGCCAATCATGGCAAGCGAGATTCCGGTGTTACCACTGGTTGCTTCAATGATGGTTCCACCTGGCTTCAGCTCACCAGATTTCTCAGCCTCATTAATCATCGCGATGCCGAGGCGATCTTTGACGGAGCTGGAAGGGTTATAAAACTCGAGCTTGGCGTAGACCTCAGCCTTGGCTCCATCCATGATTCGATTCAGGCGAACCAACGGGGTATTGCCAAATACCTCAGTGATGTTGTTGTAAACGCGCAAACTAGCTCCAGTTTCAAAGGCCCAAGGAAGTGTAACTGGGAACTGCCCAAATCCTTCCTATCTAACTTTCTATTACTTCCAAGGAGACTCTCAGGCTAGATATCTAGGCTTTCTCACATGAACAGACTTGCTGCCCTACCCATCCTTACCCTAGGCGTATTGCCTCTAAGTGCCTGCAGCTTCGAGCAGGTTGCCACCACGGCGGCTGATGCCGCCGCCTGCACCGCCCTTTCATCGACCCTGAGCGGCATCACTGATGCTTACCAGTCCGGTTTAGTGGACAGTGGAGTGATTGATCAGATTGACAAGTTGATTGGCAACCAAATTGATTCGGTGCTTTCCACAGGGTTGGCTGAAGATCTGAGAAACCTAACTGCAGCGCTGGGCGAGAGTCAGTCGGTTCAAGGTGCACAGCAAAGAGTCGATGAGGTAACTGCATCTATCAACACCCGCTGCCAAGCAGTCGGAGTAGAAGTCACACCTTAAGTTCATCATCAACGAAGCTCCTCTTAGCAATTTGAATTCCTGCTAGCGAGCTTGTTATTGCAACTGCGAACATCAACCAAAGCGACGCTTCCCATCCGCCGGTTAGTTCGCGAAGGATGCCGACCATCAAAACTGCAATGCTTGCCAGCGAGTAGCTAACTCCCTGCCCAAAGGAACTAACGGCTAAAACAGTTTGCTGGCTTCGACTTCTAAGGTTGAAGAGTGTGAGTGCGAGTGGAAACATTGTTGGACCCAAGCCGAGAAGAACCACCCACAGCCATAGCCCAGGGAATTCGAAAAGAATTCCTAAAGCACCTAACGAACCGACTGTTGCTGAAAAGAAAACAATCCAGGATTGTGCGCGCGGATATTTTGAAGCCAAGACTGGCACCACTAGAGAAACCGGCAGTCCCATAATTGCAAACAGCGCCAGGAGCGATCCTGCAGTGAATTCACTGACGCCAGAGTGTTCAACCAGTAGTAGTGGAAGCCAAGCAAAGCTGACGTATCCAAAAATGGCAGTCATTCCCTGTACTCCGACAATTGCAAGAGCGGTTGGAGACTTCCAGACTGGTAATCGCGTTTTCTCTGGATTTATCTCATCAGGAGGTCGGTTGTTTTTCAGAAGCGGGAAAAGAGGAATGAGAGCAAAAGCTGCGAAGAGAGCCCACTGCCCAAGCGATAAACGCCACCCTGCCGCTTCAGCAACCGGCACCGCAAATAGTGAACCGATGGTAGCTGAGAGAGCAGTCAGGGTGATGTAGAAAGAAGAGACAATTCCAATTCGATTTGGGAAATACCTGCGAACCATCACCGGCAATAGAACATTTCCAATTCCCATGCCAAGCAGGCTGAGCATTGAGCCGGCAAATAATGTTCCCGCGTCAATTGCGATTGCTCTGATGCTATTCCCAGCAATAATTGCAAAAACAGTAATTAGCAAAGTCAGTTCAACACCCCATCGCCTGGCCGGTTTGGTTGAAATTGAAGTTGCAAACGCAAACGCCAAGGGAGCAGCTAGTCCAAGAAGGCCAATAGCAACCACTGGGAGTGAAAACTCTTGTTGAATAAATGTCACAACGGGTGAAAGTGAGCTAACCGCTGTTCTTAGATTTATTGCAATTAGGGCAATCGCCGCTAGGGCTAAAAATCGATTAGCGGTTAAGTTCGGCACGAATTGCCTCGTGAATCAGTCCGTTGCTTGCCAAAACGTTTGAGGATTCAGCTGTCAGCTCTCCCGAAAGATCGGTAAATCTGCCCCCTGCTTCCTCGACAATTGGCACCAGCGCAGCTATGTCATAAATCTTCAGGTCGGGCTCACTTGCTGCATCAATCGCGCCTTCAGCCACGTACATGTAACTCAGAAAGTCTCCGAACGCACGGATTCGCCATACTTTCTCTGAAAGGCTTTCAATGTTTGCTGCTTTGCCGATTCGTTGCCACTGCTGCAGCGAGTTGTAGGAAATGTAGCTGTCAGCAAGGTCGCTTACAGCAGAAACGCTAATCCTTCGAACGCTTCCGTCCACATCCTGAGTCCACGCACCAGCACCTTTGGTCGCCCACCATCTGCGGCCTAGCGCAGGGGCTGAAACTACTGAAGTCGTGAGTACTCCATTTTCTTTGAGTGCTATGAGAGTTGCCCATATTGGAATTCCGCGGAGGAAGTTTGCTGTTCCATCAATTGGATCAATAATCCAAGCGCGCAGCCCAGAACCCGTGTTTTCATACTCCTCGCCGATAACAGCATCTTCCGGAGCAGCTTCGGCAATCAGCTTTCTAATCTCGGCTTCGACCGACTTATCTGCATCCGTGACCGGAGTTCGATCTGGCTTTGTTTCCACGTTGAGATCTAGTGATTTAAATCTAGTAAGAGAAATTTGATCAGCCGCATCGGCTAGTGCTAAGGCAAGTTGTAAATCGTTCATCATTGCCAATCTACCGAGGAAATTGATTCGGCAAGGCGACGGAAAGAGGCCAATCGCTCAGGTTTAAGTGATGCACTAGCCACGGCCACATCAAGTTCGCAATCAGGCGAGCCTTCTAAATGCGAGCAGTCTCGAGGACAAGAGTTAGCAACCTCACTTAGTTCAGAAAAAGCCGGCAAAATTTCATTCGCGGTGGCTCCAGCTAACCCAAAGGTCCTTACTCCTGGTGTATCGATAATCCAGCCGCCATCAACTTTTAGTGCCACCGCCGAAGAAGATGTGTGCTTGCCTTTGCCAGTAGCTTCATTCACCTCGCCAGTTGCACGAGCGCTAAGTGGAGCCAAGATGTTTATCAGGGTTGATTTACCAACACCCGAGTGTCCAACAAAAACACTTTTCTTACCCTGAATCAGTTTCATAAGTTCTAGAGTTGCCGGTTGCTGCTTGGAGGTCTTGATCACTTGCAGATTCGTAGCTGAGAAGTTTTCAATAAATTCAGCAGGATCGGCCAAATCACATTTGGTGATTACCAGCACCGGGGTTAAGTTTTGGCGATAGGCGGCCACTAGAAATCGATCCACCAGGCGAGTTCTAGGTTCAGGATTGGCAGCTGCCATAACTATTACCAGTTGATCTGCATTAGCCACAATTCGTTGCTCACTGCCGTCATCAGCAATGCGGGTGAGCTCACTGGTTCGTGGTTTTATTTGGACGATTCTTGCCAGGGCACCGGTCTTACCGGAGACATCGCCCGCCAGGACCACCCTGTCACAGGTGACGCACCCTTCAGAGCGAAGTTCTTTGGCTAGCGTTGCCAAAACTTCCACTCCATCGTCCGTTAGCACTCGATAGCGAGCCAGATGAACTTCGAGAACCATTCCTTGCGGTGCATTCTCATAGCTAGGTCGAATTTTGGTTCTTGGTCTTGAACCTCGGGGGTTGGGGCGAACCCGAACGTCGTCTTCGTCTAGATCCCGCCAGTTCAATTACTCTCCAGCATTTCTATCCATAGCTGGGCAAAGTTAGGCATGGTTTTACTTGTCACAGAGATGTCTTGGATTTGGATTCCTGGCACCACTAGGCCAATGATTGCACCAGCTGTTGCCATTCGGTGATCTTCATATGTCTTCCAGGTTCCCCCGTGCAGTGGTTTTGGCGAGATTGAAATCCCATCTTCCAACTCAGCGGCAGACCCGCCCATGGCATTGATTTCGCTAACGAGCGCTGCAATTCGATCTGTTTCGTGTCCGCGCAGGTGAGAAATGCCAGTCAGCTCAGACGGTGTGGACGCCAAGGCCGCAATGGCAGCGATGGTTGGCACCAATTCACCAGCCTCCGATAAGTCAGCTGTAATTCCTTGAATGGTCCCAGTTCCACGGACAGTTAAAAGTTTGTTTTGGTAATCAACCTCTGCCCCCATTTGCTGCAGAAGGTTTTTGAATTGATCTCCAACTTGAGTGGTGGTTTCTGGCCAGGGAATTGAAACCTCAGATTGGGTCACGACGGCCGCCGCTAGGAAGGGTCCAGCGTTCGAAAGATCGGGTTCAATTTCAACCTCGATTCCAGATATTTCACCAAATTCAACTCGCCAACTGCTGCTAGAGATCTGTTTAGCAACAACTTGGCGCTGAGCCAAACAGGCAAGAGTCATATCTATATGTGGCAGTGAAGGCACGCTCTCGCCGCTGTGGTGGACGGTGATTCCTTTTTCGAAGCGCGCTCCTGCCAGCAGAAGACCAGAGACGAACTGCGATGACGCTGACGCGTCAATTGATAGTTCGCCTCCTGCCACCTGGCCGGTTGCAGTGATTGAAAACGGCAGAGCGTTTGTTTCAGATTCAACTTCTACTCCAAGTTTTCGCAGAGAGTCGATGGTGGTCGCCATCGGTCTTCGTCTGGCTTGGCTGTCGCCATCAAAGATGATTTCGCCCGTTGCCAGTGCTGACATCGGCGGGATGAAGCGCATAACCGTGCCAGCTAAACCGCAATCGATCTTTACCCCGCCGCTGAGTTTGCCTGGTGTCACAATCAGCCTGTTTCCATTTTTTTGGAAGCTTGTCCCCAGTGATTTCAGCGCCTCAATCATTAGTTGTGAGTCTCTGGAATAGAGCGGATCTAGCAGGGTGGATGACTTATTGGCGAGCGCCGATAGAACTAGTTCGCGATTGGTGAGTGATTTGGAACCGGGTAGGCGAAGGCTGGCCTTGAAGCCCTTCGCTTGCGGGGCTGACCAACTGGCTATCGACACCTAACCAAGATACCTGCAAGCTTGGCAAAGTTTTTGGTTTTGTCAGTAGACCCATAGACTGCAAGGGATGAAAGACAAATCAGCGAAGCTTCGAAGCTTTGAAGAACAGGCTTTGCCGCTGATGCCGCAGCTGTTTGGAGCAGCCCTTCGTTGGACCAGAAACCCCTCTGACGCCGAAGACCTAGTTCAGGAAACATTTGCCAAGGCCTTCGTGGCATGGGACAAGTTTGAACAAGGAACCAATCTGAAGGCATGGCTGTTTCGAATCATGACGAACACCCATATCAATCTTTACAACAAGCGCAGTAAAGATCAGGCGAAAACTGCCCTGGACGAGCTGGAGGATTGGCAGATTGGTGGAGGTGAGTCACTGACCTCAGTCAGCACCCGCTCAGCCGAGTCGGTCGCCCTGGACAACATGCCGGCCAGCATCATAAAGAGTGCCATGGACCAGCTGCCCGATGAGTTCCGAATGGTCGTCTACTATGCCGTGGTGGAGGGCCTACCTTACGCGGAAATAGCGGAAGTTATGGACACCCCCGTGGGGACTGTAATGTCCAGGCTCCATCGCGGGAAGAAAATGCTGAGAACTTTGTTGCATGAATACGCAGAACAAGAAGGCTATAGGACTGAGGAGGTGCCGGAATGAAGCAGGTTGACTGTGAGGAAGTAAAGCGCAATGTCCATGAATTCCTGCACTCCGAGCTGCAGGAGACTGAATTAGAGGGGATTACCTCTCATATCGCTAATTGCGAGTCCTGCGAGAAGCACTATGACATTGAGGTCGTCTTTAACCAGGTTATCCAAAGATCCTGCGACGAGGCTCCCACCGATGAGCTAGCGGAGCGAGTCAAGCAGCGCCTGCGCGAGATTCAGGATCACGACTGAGGTTCAGTCATTCCTAACCACTCAAACCATCCCCGGTTCAGCACCAACCACGCGATCAAGCCATAACCAACCTGGCCTGGCAATCTTCGAGGATGCTGGCTCACCTCGGCCAGCCAACCCTCATGCTCCTTTAGCGGGTTAAAGCAATCAACGTACTTAAGTTGTCTGCGCTTAACCACATCTGCAAAACCTGCACTTAGCTCTTCAACTTCTGAGTCATATTCCTTCACACCAGTTGGAGTTGGGCCAACCACAAAAACCTGCACGCCTTCTCTGATTGCATCATCCAACAGCGATGCCAAATTCAACCTGGATCGAGAAATTGTGGTTTGGGCAAGAATGTCTTGCGAAGACAGTGCGAGGACGAGATAGTTTTCGGTGTCCTTACTGAATCTCGGCAGCGCTTCGGTCTGCCAACGTTCCAGCAATTGAGCAGTAGATTCACCAATTTTTGCAAGTGGGAAAACCGCAACATCATCACCCGCTGGTGTCCTGGCCTGCACTCTACCCAGCCATCCCAAACCCTTGGGATCACCGGCGCCGGTTAGTAGCTCGTCACCGAGAACTACTACTCGCAAATTTCGCATTAGTCGGCAAACGCCCTAGCTACAACATCTGCTTGTTCTGCGGCGTGACGCTTGCTTGAACCCGTCGCCGGAGAAGCTGATGCCGGTCTGGAGATAACTTTGAAGTTGATTCCATACTTTGGCATGAACAATCCCATGTAGGTCCAAGGGCCTTGATTAGCTGGCTCATCTTGCACCCAGCGCAGCTCGGCATTTGGATACTGAGCGATTGCTGCTCTCATCTCCTCAACCGGAGTTGGGTAAAGCTGCTCGAGTCTCAAGATGGCAGTGTCAGCAGTGCCACGCTTTTGGCTCTCCGCCAGGAGTTCCCAATAAATTTTGCCGGAGCAGAAGATAACCTTCTTCACATTTTGTGGGTTAAGTCCTTGCTCATCCAGAATCAAAGGCTGGAACGTGCCAGAAGTGAAATCACTAACAGAGCTGGAAGCAGCTTTGAGTCTCAGCATTGACTTTGGAGTAAACACAACCAAAGGTCTGCGAGGACGGGCATACGCCTGTCTGCGCAGAAGGTGGAAGTGACTTGCTGGGGTTGAAGGCTGAGCAACTGTCATGTTGTTTTCCGCACAAAGCTGCAAAAAGCGCTCGATACGAGCAGAGGAGTGATCAGGACCCTGTCCCTCATAACCATGGGGCAATAGCAGTACCAGCGAGGATTGCTGCCCCCACTTCTGGTCTCCCGATGAAATGAACTCGTCAATGATGGTTTGAGCGCCGTTGGCGAAGTCACCGAACTGAGCTTCCCAAAGCGTTAGTGAATTTGGTTCTTCTACTGAGTAGCCATATTCAAATCCCATTGCGGCGTATTCGCTGAGCAGAGAGTTGTAAACCTCAAGCTTGGCCTGCTGTTCGGAAATAAAGCTCAGCGGCATCCATTCCGCACCGGTTTCGCGGTCGAAGAAGGTGGCGTGACGCTGCACGAAGGTTCCTCGTCTAGCGTCCTGGCCCGCTAGGCGTACCTTGGTTCCCTCGGTTAGCAAAGATCCAAATGCCATCAGTTCGCCAAAGCCCCAGTCAATTCCGCCCTCACGGCTCATCTCTACGCGCTTTTGAAGCAGCTGGGCCAGCTTGGGGTGAACGGTGAAGCCAGCTGGGAAGTTAGCGTGAGCGTTTCCAATTGCTTCCACCAGCTCTTTGCTAATTGCTGTTGGTTTGGTGATTTCTTGCTTCTCACTCGCGGTAGTTCCAATTCCAACTGGTCGCTCAGGCAAACCAACTGGCTGGCTCATCGCTTGGTGAACCTCAACGAAGGCGTTTTCTAGAGTTGCTTGGAAGTTGATGTTCTGTTGATCGAATTCAGCCTGGGTGATGTCGCCTCTTCCAATCAAGTTCTCCATATAAAGAGTGCGGACGCTTCGCTTGGCCTCAATCAGGTTATACATCAGCGGCTGAGTCATCGAAGGGTCATCTCCTTCGTTGTGACCACGGCGGCGGTAGCTGATGATGTCAATCACTACGTCTTTGTTGAACTGCTGGCGGTAATCAAATGCAATCTGGCTTACACGAACAACTGCTTCAGGATCATCGCCGTTGACATGGAAGATTGGCGCCTGGATGCCCTTAGCAAAGTCAGTGGCATAGGTGGAGGTTCTCGCATCCTTGGGCAGGGTAGTGAAACCAACTTGGTTATTCACAATCACGTGGATTGTTCCACCAACTTTGTAACCTTCGAGCTGGCTGAATTGCATGGTCTCAGGAACAACTCCTTGACCTGCGAAGGCAGCATCACCGTGAATCAAAACCGGCATCACCGGGCAGTTAGCTGGGTTTCCAAGGCGATCTTGCTTGGCACGAACAATTCCCTCGAGAACTGGGTTTACCGCTTCTAGGTGTGATGGGTTAGCCGCCAAGTAAACCTTCACTGAAGAACCCTGGGGGGAGGTGAAAGTGCCGTGGGTTCCAAGGTGATATTTCACGTCACCAGACCCCTGCACGCCTTTCACATCGGTGGAGCCTTCAAACTCTCTGAAAACTTGACCATAGGTTTTTCCTGCAATGTTGGTTAGAACATTCAGACGACCACGGTGGGCCATGCCAATTGCAACCTCGTCCAAACCTGCATTGGCAGCTGACTGCAGAATCTGATCCATTGCTGGAATCAAAGATTCACTACCTTCCAATGAGAAGCGCTTTTGACCTACAAATTTGGTTTGCAAGAAAGTTTCAAATGCCTCAGCCTCGTTTAGTTTGGCGAGGATTCTGAACTGCTCTTCTTTCGATGGCTTGCGATAGGGCTGCTCTAGTGTGTCCTGCAGCCATTTGCGTTCGGTTGGATCTGCGATGTGCATGTATTCAACGCCCACGGTACGGCAGTAGGTGTCGCGCAGGATGCCAAGCATGTTGCGGAACTTGGCTTTTGCTCTTCCACCAAAGCCGCCGGTCTTGAAGGTTCTATCCAGATCCCATAGAGATAGTCCATAGTTCCTGATATCGAGATCTGGGTGCCAGCGCTGGACATACTCAAGCGGGTCAATGTCTGCGATTAGGTGTCCGCGCTCGCGGAAGGCAGAGATGTACTCCTGGATGCGGGTGTTCTTGCCTGACTGATCTGCGAGATCCCAATAGAAATCACTAACCCAAACAACCGGGGTGTAAGGGATGCGCATATCGGCAAAGATTTTTCCGTAGAAGTCTCGTTCTCCGAGCAGAAGCTCTTCAATAATCTTTAGGAACTCACCGCTACCTGCCCCTTGAATCACGCGGTGGTCATAGGTGGAAGTAAGAGTTAAAACCTTGCCAATGCCTTGTTCGGCCAACTGTTCCTCACTGAGGCCCTTGAACTGGGCTGGAAATTCCAAAGCGCCAACACCAACGATGCAGCCTTGACCCTTTGTCAGCCTTGGCACCGAGTGGACGGTTCCGATACCGCCTGGGTTGGTCAGAGAAATTGTTGTGCCAGCAAAATCATCAGCGGCTAGTTTGTTTTCTCTTGCTCTTGCAACTAAGTCATCATAAGCAGATAGAAATTCTGCGAAGTTAAGTTTTTGTGCCTTCTTGATGTTGGGAACTAGCAGTGCTCTTGTTCCATCGGGCTTTGGAATATCGATTGCTAGACCGAGATTGATGTTTGGTGGGGTTATTGCAGCTGGCTTGCCATCGACTTCGTCGTAGAAAACATTTTGACTAGGAAACTCTTTTAGTGCCTGTACCACGGCATAAGCAATGATGTGGGTGAACGAAACCTTGCCACCTCTTGTGCGCTTGAGGTGCGAGTTGACAACAATACGGTTATCAATCAGAAGCTTGGCAGGAAGTTGTCTCACGCTTGTGGCCGTTGGCACGCTCAACGAAGCATCCATGTTGGAAGCCAATGTCTTAGCCATGCCGCGAAGGATGTTTACTTCAGGTTGCGCCTCTTCCTCTTGAACCACTATTGGCATTGATCCCGTGGCAGGAAGATTGGCTGGCACAGGTGCTGTGAAAGAACCGGTGTCGGTTGCTTTGGCGATTGGCATGGTGATTGCCTCAGTCACTGCTGGTGCAGCCTGCGTGCTAACCGGATTTGTTGGCAGTGGGGCGCCGGCTTGGCTTTGCTGGTACCGCTCAAGAATAGGAATCCAGGATCTGTCGACGGAGTCTGGGTTTTCGAGCCACTGGGCGTACATTTCGGCAACTAGCCATTCATTTGCACCGAAATCAGCCTGGGTATTGCCTGGATTGGAGGAGGACAACATTTCCCCTTATTGAGTTGCTGGCGGACGCCCTAAAGTCTAACCAATTCAGGGGCTATAGTGTTTTCTGAAATGGAGCATGATAAACGCTTTCCTAGGGTGATTGCTTGAGCGATTACCTAATTCTCCTGTTTGGAGCCCTACTTGTCGTAGGCACGGGTCTTTTCGTGGCCAGCGAGTTCGCAATCATCAACGTTGACCGGGTTGATCTCGAGTCAAAGCGTGAGGCGGGCGAGCGTGGTCTAGATCTTTCCATCAAGGCTGTTAAGACCACCGCCACCCAACTTTCAGCGGCTCAGCTGGGAATTACCCTCACCGTCTTGCTAACTGGCTTTGTGGCAGAACCGGCCCTATCGCGTCTACTGGCTCCAAGTCTTAGCGGCTTTGGATTATCAGACGAAGGGCTCTCCATTCTTTCTGTGGTGATTGCAATGACAATTGCCACACTTGTTTCATTTTTGCTTGGCGAGCTGGTTCCTAAGAACATGGCCCTCAGTTCACCTAAAAAGGTCCTGAAAGCCGTGGCCCCATTTCAGCTTGGATTCACATTTGTTTTTAAGTGGTTGATTCTTTTCCTGAATGGAAACGGCAACTGGATCTTGAGAAGATTTGGAATTGAGCCCAAGGAGGAGTTGTCTGTTGCAAGAACAGCCGAAGAACTAACTTCATTGGTTAGGAGATCAGCTGATCTGGGATCTTTAGAAAGCGACACAGCCAAGCTGCTTGAAAAAACCCTTTCGATGACATCACTGCTCGCTAGCGACATCATGACACCGCGTCCACAGATGCAAACGTTAGACAAAGACCAGACCGCAAAAGAACTCGTGACCCTGGCTCGAGAAACAGGACACTCACGTTTTCCGGTAATCGGCGAAGACTCTGACGACATCGTTGGCGTAGTGCACCTAAAAAATGCTGTCGCCATTCCACTTGAACGCAGAGATCAGGTGCCAATCACTGCAATCATGGTTGAGCCCATCCGCGTTCCTGAAACTATGCCGCTAGATAAATTGATTCTCACCTTACGAGGCAGGGGACTCCAATTTGGTGTGGTCGTTGATGAGTACGGAGGTACTGCCGGCATTGCTACGTTGGAAGATGCCGTAGAAGAACTGATTGGCGAGCTAGCGGATGAGCACGATCGAACGAAAGCGCACATTGTTCAATACTCAGATGGTTCCGCCTCCTTCAGCGGCTTAGCTAGACCAAGTGAGCTTCGCGAGATTGGTTTGAGCATTTCCGATGACGAGGACTACGACACAATCGCCGGCTTCGTGATGAGTGAACTAGGTCGTATCCCGCAAGATGGCGATGTCGTTGAATTACCAACTGGTGAGCTGAAGGTTATTCGCATGGATGGCCGCAGAGTGGACAGAATTAAGTATCAACCGGGAGGCGACGATGTCGAGTGATCTCTCGGGCTTTGTTTGGCTCGTCGGCCTGTTGATTTCGAATGCTTTCTTCGTTGGTTCAGAGTTCGCGGTCATCTCTGCTCGGCGTGCACAAATCGAACCTTTAGCCAACAAGGGAAATCCGGCGGCAAAGATAACTCTCAAAGCCATGGAAAATGTGTCACTGATGCTAGCCACGGCTCAGCTTGGTATTACTGTGTCATCTCTTCTGATCTTGGTGATCGCGGAGCCTTCTATCAAGTATGTGATGGAAGAACCACTCAAAGCACTCGGCTTAGAGTATGCAACTGTTTCTGTCTTGAGCTTTGTGATTGCACTGATTTTGGTTACCTATTTGCATGTTGTGCTGGGGGAGATGGTCCCAAAAAACGTGGCCATTTCTTTACCAACGTCCTCGGCACTAATTCTCGGACCAATGCTTTACGCCGTATCACAGGTGGTAAAGCCAGTGGTTTGGGTACTGAACCAGGTCTCGAATTTGATTCTCAAGTTGTTTGGTTTCCAACCTCGTGATGAGGCAAACTCTGCCTTCACTCTCGATCAGGTAGAAGACATTGTGGAAGAGTCGCAGCGCAGTGGAACACTAGCCGATGCATCAATGACAATTTCAAATACTTTTGAATTCACTGAAAAAATCGTGGCTGACATAACCCATCCGATCGAAGAGCTGGTCACATTGAAGCCCGATGCCACGCCAGCTCAACTCCAAGATGCGGTGAGCGAGCATGGCTTTAGTAGATACCCCGTTAGAAGTGATGCTGGAGACCTAGTTGGCTATTGGCACATCAAGGACGCGCTGATTGATAATCCAGAGAAGTTCACTGCACCGCTTCAATCCAAGCGCATGCGAATGCTGATTTCAGTTTCTGAGAGTGCAGAACTGGAAGATGCTCTTGCACAGATGCGCAAGTATGGAGCTCACATCGCTAGAACATTTTCTGCTGACGGAACCATCACAGGCTGTCTGTTCTTAGAAGACATCATTGAGGTTCTAGTCGGAGAAATTGAAGACTCAACTAGGCGCTAGGCCAAGTTCCTCTTTCATACTGGCTAGGCCAGGAAACTGAAACACCTAGTTCGTGAGCAGCCCGCAAAGGGAAATATGGATCACGCAACAACTGCCTTGCCATCATCACAACATCCACTTGTCCACTGGCAACAATCTCTTCCGCTTGCTTGGCATCGGTGATTTGGCCAACTGCTGAAACAGGGGCGCCGGTTGCCTGGTGGGCGGATTGGCTGAAGTGAACCTGGTAGCCAGGCCCTGAAGGAATTTTCACTCCGGTAACTAACCCACCAGATGAAAGATCAAATAGATCAGCACCTTGTTCATGAGCCCACTTGGCAACTTGATTGGTTTGCTCTTGATCCCAACCGCCCTCAACGTAATCAGTCGCGCTGAATCGAACCAGCAGCGGCATTGATTCACCGATTTCCGCCCTGACCGCCTGGACAATTTCCAGCAGCAACCGAGCACGATTTTCTAGGCTTCCGCCGTATTCGTCATCTCGTTTATTTGAGATGGGAGATAGGAATTGGTGAAGCAAATAGCCGTGGGCCGCGTGTATTTCAATTGCGTCAAAGCCCGCCTCGATTGATCTTCTCGCTGCCGACCTGAAGTCTTGCACTAACTCTTTGACTTCAGCGGTGGATAACTTTCTCGGAGCTTCGTAGCCGGTGAATGCCTCGTCAGTGCTGGAGTAGGTTTTCCAGCCGCCATCGGAGATTGGAACCGAACCATTGCCTGACCAAGCTCTGTAGACAGAAGCTTTGCGTCCAGCGTGAGCAAGCTGCATTGCGCTTACCGCGCCAGCGTCTCGAATAAAGTCTGTGATTCTCTTCCAGGCTTTCACCTGCTCATCATTCCAAATACCCGCGCACCAAGGAGTAATGCGACCTTCCGGTTTTACACCACTCGCTTCAACCATGACAAGACCAGCTCCACCGATTGCTCTGGCGCCCAAGTGAACAAGGTGCCAATCTCCGACTATTCCGTCTCGACCTTCACAGGAGTACATGCACATCGGTGAAACCCAAAGGCGATTTTTTATTTCAACATCACGAATTTTGATCGGCGTGAATAGCTTGCTCATTTATCCATTTTCTGTAGTCGAGGCCAAGAAAAAACTATAAATAGACCTAGCACTGCTCCCCAGCCGATAGCAAAGTTCAGTGGCATAGCCAGTGTGAGCAGTCCAATTACCGATGGGCCAGCAAGACCTCCGATGTAAGTGATTCCCACCACTCTCGCCATGTTTCTTCCAGAGTGAGAAGCTTCCCCAATCTCGCCGCCTGCTGCAAAAAGTTGCGGGACCACTCCGGAGATTCCCAAGCCAAGTAGGAACCAGAAGATTAGTGACAACGTGAGGTTTGGAGCGATTGCTTGCAGACCAATCGCCAGCGCTGCAGAGAGAGACCCCCAGACAATTACAAATCCTCTACCTTTTCTTTCGACAATTCGGTCTATGAAGATTCTTCCCGTGATCATGCCAATGTTGAAGGCGACCAGACCCCAGGCGGCAGTTGCTGGATCGGTTAGTTGAATGTCTCGCAGATAAAGTGCTGACCAGTCATGTGCGACGCCTTCAATAATTGCCCCTGATGCGCTCATCAAGCCAGCCAAGATTACAAAACCGAGAACTCTTCTATTCTGCTTACCGCTTTGCTTATCTGCTGCCCGATCATTCGAGACAGCGTTCGGTTTGTTTGGTAAAAGCCAGCTAGCGATAAAGAAGCCAAAAACAGATAACGCGATGCCAATTGTGCTGAGAGTCTGAGACTGAACCAGTCCAGCTGAAATTGTTGCAAATCCAAGAGCTGCTCCGACCAGTCCTCCGACCGACCAAAAAAGATGAAAGAAAGTAAATATCGGACGATGGTTCTCTTTTTCGACCTGCAGGGCTGCTGCATTCATAGCAACATCAACCCCGGCAATTCCAAAACCCAATAAAAGAATCGCTATTCCGAGGGTTAGGGGAGTGTTTGCATAGGCAGGCCCAAGTAGCGAAAGTCCAACTGCCACACCACCAATTCGAGTTGCAGTCTTAGACCCAACATGGTCGACCAGGTATCCGAAAAGCTGCATCGCAATAAAGCCACCCAAACCGCTGAGCATGAGCAAAGCACCTAAAACTGAATAGGTAATGCCAACTGTTTTCTCAATGAGAGGGATGTGGACTGCCCAGAGTGCCAGTGCGCTGCCACCAGACAGGAAGAAAAAGCAAACCGCAATTTTTGGACGAAGAAGACTCACGCCCTCAACTTTAGGGGAGAAGCTGTTTTAGTCGAGAGCCAACTGCTTGTGTCTCAATTAGGAAACCATCGTGGCCATACTCACTCTGGATCACTTGCAACTCTCCACCCACCAGTGGGCCACCAATGGAGTCCGCTATCAGTTTTTGCCCACTGAGCGGAAATAGTCGATCATTTTCAATTCCAAGGACCAGAGTCGGGCACTTAATTTGATGCAGGGCTTCGACAACGGAACCTCTATCTCTGCCAACATCGTGAGAATTCATTGCGCTCACCAGCGTGATGTAGCTGTTGGCATCAAATCTTCTAACAAATTTGTTTCCATGAAAATCTAGATAGCTCTCGACTGCGTACTTACCCTGTTCTGTGATTGGGCTAACCTTCGACTGCCAAGCTCTGCCAAATCTTTCGTTTAGTTCTTGCGGTGATCGATAGTTCAATAAGGCCATTCTGCGGGCCAGTGCTAATCCCCGATGCGGACCAAAACCAGGTTTAGCGTCGTAGTACCAGCCACCTGCGTAGTTCTCGTCAGATCGAATCGCTTCTAACTGAACGGTATTCAACGCAATTTGATCGGCCGTTGAGTAGGCAGGAGCGGCCAAAATACCCAAACGATTAATTCGATCAGGATATTCAATTGCCAATTCGAGTGCGTGCATGCCAGCCATTGATCCGCCAACTACGGAGTAGCTGCTGATTCCTAGCTGCTCCATCAACAGCGCAAAAGCCTTCGCCTGATCTCTAATACTTAGCTGTGGGAAGTTAGCTCCCCACTCTCTACCTTTGGAATCAAGTGAGCTAGGCCCAGTCGAACCTTGACAGCCGCCTAAAACATTTGGCGTAAGGACAAAATACTTGTTTGTGTCTATGTAGAGATCTGGTCCAATAACACCGTTCCACCAGCCTGCTGTTGGGTGACCATCACCTGCATTACCAATGGTGTGGCTGTCGCCAGTCAGAGCGTGCAGGACTAGAACGGCATTATCTTTGCTGGCGTTTAGTTCTCCCCAACTCTCATAGGCCAGTCGGACAGAGGGAAGTTGCTTGCCAGATTCAAGCTCGATAGCAAACGGTTCGGAAAACTTTCGGTCTCCGATCGGGTCGCCTGCCAGCCATGCTCCAGTAGCGGGCGGTCTTCCAACCAGCTGTCGACGCTGCTCCTCCGAGATGAACTCAGAGGGAGCAGAATCCTCGGATATTTGAAAGTCCATGGGCTTTCTAGTGAACCCTTCTAAAGATTTGAGATGAAGTCATCTTAGGTCCCATGGCAATCCTGGTGAAATAAAAAGTAACGCTAGGAGAGGTGGCTAAATGCCAAAGACGCCAAAAGTGCAGCACACAGCGGTAAGACAGAGTCATCAAATTTTGCTTTGGCAGAGTGATTAGTCGGTGCCGTTTGAAAATCGATGTCAGGCGGGCATGCTCCAACAAACACAAAAGCGCCTGGCACCTCAGCCACTATGGATGCAAAGTCCTCGCCCCCCGCGATTGGTTTCTGCATAGGCATGTAGCCCTGGTCACCAACCAGCTGCTTAGAAACCTCCTCTACCCGCTGGACAGCGGCCGCATCATTTAGCAGGACCTTGGTGGCTTGGCCAAAACTAACGTCCGCTCTGACGGAGAAACCCTCAGCAATGCTATGGATCAATCGAGGGGCTAGTTCATGCAACTTTTTAGTGTTTTCTTCAGAGAATGTTCTAACAGTTGCACCGAAGCTCGCGCTGTCAGCAATGACATTGGTTGTCGCGTCATCACCTGCTCTGATCCAACCGACATTCAAGATGACTGGGTCAAATTGGTCGAACTGTTTATTTAGAAGATTCTGGAGTGCGGTAATTGACTCGACCATTGGAGTAACTGGATCCTTACTCAGCCATGGCATTGAACCGTGACCTCCAGAACCATGGAACGTCACAGTTAAATCTCCGGCGCTGGCCATTAGTGGACCACTCTTGCACGCGATTAAGCCCTTGGGCATTGAAGTAAAGACATGCAAACCATATGCAGCTATCGGACGAGACCCACTTACTTCCAACATTCCTTCTTCGATCATCACATCGGCGCCGTGATGACCTTCTTCTCCTGGTTGAAACCACATGAGGACATCACCGTTGAGTCGTTCTTTATGACTTGCAATTAGGTGAGCTGCTCCGATTGCCGCTGCCATGTGGAGGTCGTGTCCGCAGGCGTGCATGTAGCCATTGGTCGAGGCATAAGGCAGATCTGTTTCTTCGACCACTTTTAGCGCGTCCATGTCTGCTCGCAACAGAACTGTTGGGCCGGGATTCTTACCTTTTATTAGAAGAGCAATCGAGGTGAGACCCTTTCCGAGAGTTATCTCCCCAAGGCCCTCAATCGATTGCAGGATTTTCTTCTGAGTATTTGGCAAATTGAGCGCAAACTCAGGCATCTGGTGCAGCTCTCTGCGAATTTCAACCATGGTTGGGCCGTACTCGGCAGCTTCTCTAAGCAGATCCTGTGCTGATGGCATCGATGCTCCTTCTTCTGTAATCATCATTGCACTTTTACTATTGGCACATGCTCGATTCCGTCCATCCTGATTGGAACCCGCTGTTTCATGCTCAGCGCGAGCTGTTGGATTCAATTCGCCAGCAGCTAAGCGGCGAGACCTTCATCCCATCTGAAACTGCTATCTTCCGAGCATACGAGCGCTCACCGCAGCAATACCGAGTCCTAATAATTGGACAAGATCCCTATCCAAATCCGGAGCACGCAATGGGACTGGCCTTTGCAGTTCCCGCTCAGACACGACCACTTCCACCCAGTCTAAAAAACATACTGATGGAATTGGAATCAGATCTCGGCATAACAGATGGTGACTCAGACATTTCCAGATGGCAAAACAGAGGTGTAATGCTTCTGAATCGACACCTAACCACCAATGAAAATCAGACCGGAGCTCACTTTAAATTGGGCTGGGATGCTTTTACGAAAGAGACTGTCCGCTACTTGGCAGCAGTTAGAGAAAACCGTTTGGTTTCAATCTTGTGGGGGACTAAAGCCCAGGAGCTTGAAGAGGAATTGGCCAACTCAAAAGTTATCAAGTCCGTTCACCCTTCCCCGCTATCTTCTTATAGGGGTTTCTTTGGATCAAAACCTTTCTCCCGAGCCAATCAGCTTTTGACTGAACTGGGTGAACAACCCATCGATTGGAGCTGACGATGGTCGATTCCGAAACTCGCTGGCGACTAGTTCGAAGACAAAAGCAGAAATCAATCACGACCGAACCAGATGTCTTTATCAGAACTGCCGAACCTGCTGACCTTCCGCAAATCAAGGACATCTACAACTTCTATATTCAAAATACAGTCATAACTTTTGATGACAAGCCACTACACCTTAGTTACTGGCAGGAAAAACACGACCATCTAAGGAAGTTGGAACTGCCCTTTCTGGTAATGCATAGAGAGTCTGAGGTTCTTGGTTTCGCTCTTGTTTCCCCGTGGCGCCAAAAGAGTGGATATCAGAAAATAGTCGAGAATCAGATTTATCTGGCTGCTGCAGCCACTGGGAAGCACTTAGGAGGCAAACTGTTTGATGCCCTTCTTGATGCTTGTCGAGAAGTAGGCATCAAAGAAGTAATTGCAATCATTGCAGATCGAGGCGCACAGGCATCTATCGCACTTCATAAGAAAAAAGGATTTTTAGAGCAGGGCCATTTAGCCAACGTAGCTGTGCGTTTCGGAAGACCGATCGGAAGCCACCTACTCGCCCTCAAGCTCTAGTTGGCAACAATAACTTCTTTTACTTTAGATCTAAGAACGACCAGTTGTTTATTGGTTAGACCTTTACTGGTAATAACAACATCTGCTTGATCAAATGACGCAAATGATGAAAATCCTCTAACCCCCCATTTGGTGGAGTCTGCCAAGACAACAAATTTTGCGCTGCGCCTAATTACTTCTCGGTTTGTTTCAGCTTCCACTAAATTCGGAGAGCTGAATCCAAACTCACTATCCATTCCATGGGTTCCCATGAAAACTAAATCAAGATTGAATCGGGAAAAAACTTCAGTTGAGATATTTCCAACCAGAGAATCGGTTGGAGTTCTCACTCCACCGGTAAGGACAATTGTTTGGTCAGCTCTGGATTTTTGAGCGAACAAATCTGAGATTGGAACTGAATTTGTGACGATGGTCAGAGCCGGAACATCGCGCAGTCGTTTGGCGAGTGCATAGACCGACGAACCCCCCATGAGCGCAACTGCCATGCCTGGTCTAACCAAATCTGCTGCTTTTGCCGAAATGGCTTCTTTAGCTTGCTGCTCCTTCATGGAATTCGCCGCAAAGGGAGGTTCGAGCGTGAGCGAAAGAGTGTTGGCCGTAACGCCACCGTGGACCTTATCTACCAGGCCCTGCGAGGCGAGCTGCTCGACATCTCTTCGAATAGTGACCTCTGATACGCCCAAGGCCCCTGCCAGATCAGAGATTCTGCGAGCTCCTGATGAGCCGACCTCCTCTAAAATCTTGGCTTTTCGCTGTGCTGCAAGCATTTTGGCCACCCTCCTTGGCAAAAGATTATTGCCGATTTACGAATATGCCCGTTTTCTTACTAACGGAATGATTACTTTTGTCGTTTTTATTTCGAAAAGTTTGGGAATATTGGTCCAGTTCGTTCAGACCTAATCATCGGGGTCTAACAAGGTCAGGTTTTTGGGTCGGTTCGAGCGGACAGGCCCTCTTCTTCGGGAGAGAGCAACAATTGAATAGCAACTGAGTAGTCACTGGGCGGGGCTTTACTCCGCCCAGTGACAGCTATCAGACTAGGAAGATGAAGGACTCCGTGATTCCCACTTCGGCGAAAATCAGCCAAGCCGGTGTATGTCTTGTGTTGGATTTTTCGCATGGCACTCCGCAAGTCCTTCATTGGGGTTCCGAACTAGTTGACCCAGCAGATCAATTAGTGCTCGCGGCAATTGAGCCAACGGCTCATGCTGAATTAGACGCACACCACTTTCACGGAGTCTGGAGAGAAAACTCCCGAGGCAATACATCTCGTCCAGCGCTCTTGGGCCACCGCTCTGGTCAGGATTTTTCTCAAAAATTTGAACTTGTGAGCGTAGATGTTTCGAAAACTCGCGTTGTTGCTGTGAGTCGTGATGAAAGAGCGCAATTAGAAGTTTCAATTTCATATGAGTTTGTAGGCAGTGGCGTATTAGAAATTCAGCAAGGGGTAAAAAACCTCGGATCGACGAGTTTTGAAATTCAGGCGCTGGAAGTGTTCCTTTCTTTGCCTGATCGGGCAAGTGAATCGATGGACTTCACAGGGCGCTGGGTTAAGGAAAGGCAACCACAACGGCGAGAAATTCAGTCGGGGCTCTGGGTGAGGGAAGTACGCGAGGGTCGTTCTTCTCATGATTACACGATTTTGCAACTTGCAATGACCAAGTCAGCCGACTATCAATCTGGAGATGTTTGGTCCCTCGGAGTTGGCTTCTCTGGAAACTCTCGCCACACCATCGAGCAGTCACAGTCGGGTAGAAAAACAATTAGCGCCGGCGAGCTGCTATTGCCAGGCGAAATAATTCTCGGACAAGGTCAGGAGCACCAGGCTCCTAATGTCTATGCCATTTACTCAGATGTCGGAATTGATGGCATCTCTGACCGCAGTTACAGCTGGCTCAGAGCCAGAAAGAATCACCCGAGTTCTCCTAGACCTTTGACCCTAAACGTTTGGGAAGCGGTCTACTTCAATCACAACTTAGAAAAACTTTCAGAGCTTGCCGATGTCGCCAAGGAAATTGGAGTCGAGAGATTTGTGTTAGATGATGGTTGGTTCGGTTCTCGAAGATCTGATAACTCAGGCTTGGGAGACTGGTTTGTTTCTAAAGATGTTTGGCCAGAAGGTTTGTCGCCGCTAATCAAGAAAGTCAAGAGCAACGGAATGCAATTTGGCCTTTGGTTTGAGGGTGAAATGGTCAATCCGGACAGTGATCTCTATAGGTCACACCCTGACTGGATCTTGAAATCTGCAGACAGAGTTCCGCTGGAAGGACGCCGGCAGCTCGTGATTGACCTAACCAATCCAGCTGCCTATGACTACATCCTTAGCTCGGTTGACAAGATTCTTAGTGAGTATGAAATTGACTACATCAAATGGGACCACAATCGATTTCTCCTGGAACCGGCAAGCCAAGGCGTTCCTGCCGTTCACAATCAAACATTGGCAATTTATAAACTTTTTGCGGAGCTGAAACGACGTCATCCAGGATTGGAAATCGAATCCTGTGCCTCTGGTGGTGGGCGAATTGATTTGGGCATGGCCCAAGTCGTCGATCGCTTCTGGACCTCGGATTGCAATGATGCCCTTGAGCGTCAATACATTCAGCGCTATACGCAGATTGCCATTCCACCAGAAATGCTGGGTAGCCACATCGGGCCAACTCAGAGTCACACCACCGGTCGAGTTCACTCACTATCTTTCAGAGCTATAACCGCACTTTTTGGTCACGCCGGCTTGGAGTGGGATGTCACTCAAACAAATGCCGAAGAACGAGCATTACTCAGAAGATTCAGCGACTACTACAAAAAACACCGCTCACTTATTCATTCAGGTCGGATGATTCGCTCAGAGATTGACGCCAGCACTTTCGTGCATGGAGTTGTCTCCCATGACCAAACCAACGCCGTTTTTGCTTACGTAACCCTGGCTGGTGCGATGGGCTCTAGGCCGAACGCAATCGTTATCCCCGGCCTAGACCCGAAGAAGGGTTACACCGTTTCGGCAGTTTTCCCAGCCGGGGAACCCACCTACATTCAAAGAACCCAGGTGGCATGGCTAGCTGGAGCAAAGCTGTCCGGAGAAGCTCTAGCTTCGGTTGGCCTCAGACCACCGGTTTTAAATCCAGAAAATGCAATGTTGATCGAAATAAAGGAGAGCTGATGCTCAATCTTGGAAAACTCCACTTTGGCGGCGACTACAACCCTGAGCAGTGGCCAAGGGAAGTCTGGAAGCAAGACATTGAACTAATGCAGCGAGCAGGAGTCAACCTGGTTTCATTAGGCATTTTCTCCTGGGCCAAAATTGAACGCAAAGATGGCGAGTACCACTTTGATTGGCTAGACGAAGCAATCGAACTATTGCACCAGGGTGGCATTGCAATCGACATGGCCACCGCAACTGCTTCACCTCCAGCGTGGCTGACCAAGGCACATCCCGATGTTCTTCCAATCAACTTTGATGGTGTTCGCCTTTCGCATGGGGGACGACAGCAATACTCACCGGCGTCTAAGGTTTATCAGCAGAAGGCCGCGGCATTAGTTGAGCAGATCGCAAAGCGCTATGGCAATAACCCTGCGATTGAAATGTGGCATGTTAACAATGAGTACGGCTGCCACTCTCCCTACTGCTATTCGGAGCAATCCAGACAGGCATTCATTGAATGGCTTCAGAAAAAGTACGCCTCGATTGAAGAACTGAACGCCGCTTGGGGAACTGACTTTTGGTCGCAGCGTTACTACGACTGGGATGAGTTAGTTGTTCCGAAGAGAACACCAGACGGAACACACCCAAACCCTGGTCAACAGATGGACTTCAAGCGCTACTCCAGTGATGCACACCTTGAACTATTCAAGATGGAACGGGACATCATTCGCAAGTATGACCAAAAGCGTCCCATCACCACCAACTTCATGTCTATGAAATTTACGTATGCCATGGATTACTTCAAGTGGGCAAAGGAAATGGATTTTGTTTCTACAGACCACTATCTAGCTCAGCACGACCCGCTAAACCACATCGATCTTGCTCAACAAGCAGACCTGACACGTGGCTTTGCGGATGGCAAGCAGTGGCTGCTAATGGAGCACAGCACTTCCGCTGTGAACTGGCAACCAAGAAACTATGCCAAAACTCCGGGCCAAGAATTTAGAAACAGTGCGAGCTTTGTTGCACGCGGTTCGCAAGGTTCGATGTATTTCCAGTGGCGCCAGTCACAAGCCGGCAGCGAGAGGTTCCATTCAGCGCTAGTTCCTCACGCAGGATCTGACACTCGTGTTTTCCGCGAGGTGAGTGAACTTGGTGCTTGGTTGAAGTCGAATCCCGATGTTGCCAACTATCCAACAGATCAGGCAAATGTGGCCATCGTCTATGACTATGAACAGTTCTGGGCACTGATGCAGGCTAACCTGCCGACTCAAGACATCAATTATGCAGAGACTGTTGCTAAGTGGTATCGAGCCATGTGGGAAAACGGAACCAGAGTCGACTTTGTTCCAGCTGACGCTTCACTTGAAACATTGAGTAAATATGAACTGGTTCTAATGCCTTTGGTCCATATGTTGAGCGAGCAGGAAGAAAGAGTTTTCCACGACTATGTTGCACAAGGGGGAAACCTAGTTGTCTCCTACTTCACCAACACCGCAGATCGAACGCTTCGAGTGAAGCTTGGCGGTTACGGCGGAAAGCTGGTCAAGGAACTGGCCGGAGTCTATGTCGAGGAGTTTTATCCACTGCGCGAAGGCCAAGGCGCTCTGTCCAATGGCTACAAAATAGAGCTTTGGAGCGAGCTAACCAGAAACTTGTCGGCTGATGTAATCGCAAAGTTTGTCGAAAGTGATGTAGATGGCTCGCCAGCCCTAACGGTGAAGTCGCATGGTTCATCGAAGGTCTGGTATCAAGGAACCGAGCTAAAGCTGGGTAGCCAACGTAAGTTCTTTAAGTCAATTACCAAGGAACTTGGTATCGAATCTGAAGGTGGAGAGTCGACGGAGGTAGTCCGTCGCGGCCCCTACAAGTTTGAGATTGACCACGAAAAAAATAAGGTGAAACTAAGAAATAATTAGTTCCACCTGTTTCGTGCGGGTGAAGGGACTTGAACCCCCACGCCTCTCGGCGCCAGAACCTAAATCTGGTGCGTCTGCCAATTTCGCCACACCCGCTGGGACCTAGCTAGCTTAGTGGCTATAGAGGCTGTGGAAAACTCAAAGCGTGGTTCCTAAATCCTTGTAAATCTTGGCCGCATGCAGATAGCGCCTCTAATTGACAGATCAAGGGAACTGGTCCGCCAGCGCGGGCTAACCGCCAAGCAAGCGGTCCAAACTGCCATCGACGAGTTCGCTGAAAGCTCAGAACAGATTGTTCAAGAAGAATCTTTGACAAGCCAAATTGAAGTCGAACTGCTTGGCTATGGAGTTTTGCAACGCTACTTAGATGATCAGGATATCGAAGAAATTTGGATAAACAAACCGGGGGAGCTGCACTACTTTTCTAAAGAGGGCAAGCAAGTTGTTCAGCTTGAATTATCGGAATTAACAATTCAAAACCTAGTTCGCAGGTTGCTCCGCCATTCCCGCAGAAAACTTGACCGCCTTACACCTTACGTTGATGCAGACCTGGCGGACGGGTCACGCCTGCATGTGGTTATGCCTGATGTGACGCGAAGAAACTGGGCAATTAACATTCGTAAGTTTTCTCGCACCCGGATTTCACTCAGCGACTTGATTTCCAAAGAGGCCCTGACGACTGACCAAGCTGGCTTGCTTACTTCAGCAGTCTTAGGCGGCAAAAGCATTCTGGTCAGTGGTGCTACTCAAGCTGGCAAGACCACCTTGTTGACGGCGCTACTCAATGAGCTTGGACCAGGGGAAAGAATTGTTTCTTGCGAGGATACTTTTGAGATTTCACTTGATCACCCTGACTGGGTAGCAATGCAGACTCGACCCACATCTCCTGAAGGCGATTTTGAAATCAGCCTCAGAGAACTAGTTAAGCAAGCACTGAGGATGCGGCCTTCCAGGCTAGTTATCGGAGAGGTGAGAGGCGCTGAAGCCTTAGATCTCTTGGTTGCTTTGAATTCAGGAATTCCTGGTCTGGGCACAATTCACGCCCGCAGCGCAAAAGGAGCCCTTGAAAAGTTGCTCACGTTGCCTCTGTTAGCTGGTGAGAACATCACGGATCGCTTTCTACGGCTGACGATTCCCACAGCGATTGATTTAGTTGTTCATTGTGAAAGAAGTGCAGCTGGAACCAGAAAGATCTCCGAGATTCTGAAGGTGCGTGATGAGATTCTGGCGTGAAATCTTGAGTGCAGCAGGGTTAGGTCCCATCGCAAAACAACTTCTGATGGGGTTAGTGCTGGCTCTGATTTTTATAGGCATGGTCGTTTACGCTACAACTGGACTAGCAGGTCTAGGTATTTCACTCTCACTTCTGAGCCTTGGCATATTCCTTGAATTTCTTCGTCTGGTAGGACGGACAAGGCAAAAAGCCCTTGATCAGATCTGGCCTGGATTATTTGATGTTCTGCGCTCTGGCGCCGAAGCAGGCCTGACCCTTCACGAGCAAATTGAATACCTAGCCAATGAATCACCTTTGGCAGTTCGACGTTATTTTCAGCAGCTCTTTATGGATTTGGAACACGGTAAGTCAATTCAAGAAGCTCTATCTAGGTTTCAAAATCAAGTCGGTTCTCGAAGTGGTGACTTTATGGTGATGGTTTTACTCATAACTTCAGAGCTTGGCGGACGGGGTGAGGCTGGCATCTGGGAGCGTGCGAGTCAAGAAATTCGTAGTGAACAGCAACTGATGAATCAGGTTCTCGCCAAACAGGGCTGGGTCTTGGGAAGCGCAAAGATGGCAGTCCTTGCACCTTGGCTCATCGTCTTTGTTTTGTTGTCTGTCAAATCAAATCAAGAAGCTTTTGCGTCCAGTACCGGCACGATGATTCTGCTGATAGGACTCTTGCTAAGTTTCTTCGCTTACTTTCTAACTTCAGCATTAGGGCGCCTCCCTATCCCTCAGCGGGTGTTCGATGTTAGCTGAAAGAATTCTCTCTACTCACACCGAAACCCCAAGAGTAGGTGGAAACTTCTCGCAGATACTTGCCATTGCTAAGACTCAGCGTGCCAAGCTCTCGCAAGATTTCGAATTCCAGGCGACAGACTTTGTGAGAGCCCTTTCTCTTTTGCTTCGCAATGGCGTTCCCTCAACGGTCGCAATTAGTTGGCTCGCCACCAAAATGAAATCTTCAATTGGAGAAGTTTTGAAGGATGCATCGAGCGATCTTGAATTAGGTGCTGATTTCTCTGACTTATTGAAGCAATGGCAGTCGCTACCCTCACCGATCATGTCTGAGTTAGCTCAGAAGCTCTTGGTTTCCGTCAAGCGAGGGACTCCATTGGCTCAGCAACTTGATTCGCTAGTTCGGACTGCAAATGGACAGACTTCTGCCCTTTTACTCAAAAAAGCAGGCAGCAACGAAACCAAAATGCTGGTGCCAACAATCTTTCTCATTTTGCCCATCACAATCTTGTTCACCGTTTATCCATCATTGACGCTTTTGCAAATTGGAATATGAGAGGAAGCAATATGAAACGAATAGTTACTACAGAAAGAGGAGACGTTCCAGGTTGGGTTCTTATAACCCTTATGACAGCCGGATTGGTTGTTCTAATTTGGGCAGTGGCTGGTCCAGCACTGCAGGGAGTCTTCGATGAAGCGCTGGATAGAGTCATCTCTTTCTGACGCGGCAGGCAATTCAGTAGTCGGAGCATTGCTAAACATAACTTTCGCCACTCTGATCACATTGAGCCTGCTTAGTCTCTCGCTGAGCGCATACAACACCTTGCTGATCAGGGACGCAGCAATAGATGCAGCCGCAAAAGCGGCTTTGCCCCAGGCGCACTCTCAGCAGCCTTATCTAAGAAAGCTTTTGGACGATCGCCTGCCTTTGCTCGCCAGTTACAGCGTTGAGGAAATTGTTGGTGATGCGGTGGTTGGCTTTCGAGTCCGGGCCCAGCTCCCAGTCCTTGGGCTAATTCCTCTTTCACCATCGTTCACCGAGGTTCTAGTTGCTAAAGAGCAAATTTCTAGCCGGTGAAGATGGTTCGTCACCGGTTGAAACAGCAGCTTTGCTGGCTGTGCTACTTTTACCACTCGGTCCGATGCTTTCTCTCTTCGATGAAGTTTTTAATGCCCTTGCGGCAGAGTCAATTGCCAGGCATTCACTTAGGTTGGCCGTATTGCAGTCAGATGAGACAGACTTTGAACCTGTATTACAACGGGCAGTCGAAACTTTTTCGACCAGCTGGCTTAGGACTGCCAGTTTCGACTTTGATTGCGGCAGATGCGAAAAGGGAGACCTTTTAGTGTTGAGCATTCAAGTCGGTAACGCTGTTGCAGTTCAGGCTGCTGGTTTGGAGCCAAAATGAAAGAGCAGGGGAGTATTGCAATTTTGCTCGCAACTTATTTGTCTATTGTCCTTCTCACGGTGATTGGGTTTAGCAGTGTTGGTGTTGCAATGTTGGCGAGTCACAGAGTTCAGGGCGTTGCTGACTTTGCTGTTCTCTACGGACATGATCGTGCAGTCAGAGCGGGTAAGCCAAACGTAGGTAGATTGAAACTTCACGTCGAGGAATTCGTTCCAATAACCCCTGCTTCACACCGGCTCGAGATTTTGCAGGTAGAGGCTTGGACCAGCGGGCAAACAAGCCATGTTCGAATCTGTGCCCGCTATCAAGATCTTTTTGGACTCAAAATTAATTCAATGAGCCTCTGTCGAGAAGCATCAGCCAGAAGTTTCCTAGTTTTTTAGTTTGTCAGGGGCATAAATCGGTAAATACTTCCAGAACAAATAGGCCCCAACAAAGTTCAGTAGACCAGTTGCCGCAAGGGCTGAGGCCAATCCAATCACAGCGGTCAAACCCGAGATCATTACCGGTGCAATGGCTACGCCACCAGAGGTGAGAATGCGATAGGCCGCCAAGAACTCGCTTCTAGAACCAGGTGGCGCCATATCTGCACCCAGAATCATATTTATCCCCGCAGACATGGCGTTGGCCAAAGCGGTCACTGCAGCCATTATCCAAAATGCAACTGGGTCAATCACCAAGAACGAGAAGGCGTAGGTAACTCCAAGTGCAAGCAGTGTTGGAACAGATGCCCAGAACTTTCCAAACTTGTCCATCACAATTCCCGAAAGGTAAAACAAGGCAAAATCTAAAAAGCCGGTCACTCCAAAAATGAAAGAGGTTTGGGCGGGATCAAGTGCCAACTCGATGGCCAATAGCGGCAAACCAACCATTCGAATTGTGCGACCGGCGTTGATGATCGCTGACGCAACCCCCAAGGTTGCTAATTGCTTTGCATATTTTTTTGCTACTTGTCTAACGTTCCCACCTAGTCCAGAAGGAGGCGTGGTGAGTTTATGCACGGGGACTGTAAAGACAGAAACACCCGCTAACAAACACATCAGAGCGACGGCCAGATATCCTGCCTGCACTCCATAGAGTGCGATGAAGGCGGAACTGATGATCGGACCTATCGCCATCCCACCGCGAAACATCCCACCTAGTAAAGACATCGACTTGGGGCGGTGTTCGACTGGAACCAACTCAGCCAGTACCGAATGTCGCGCCAGTCCAAAGTATGCGTGTCCAGCACCAAACATTAGAGCTGCAATAAGCAGCGAGAAATATCCAAGATCAAGGAAAGCTAGCACTCCAGCGATTACACCAAGGCCAGAACCAATCAGCATCGTGCTTCTTTCGCCGATCCGATTAGTTAGGTAGGAAGCAGGAACTTCGAAAACTAAAGTTCCAATCATCAATACCGCTGCAACTATTCCTGCCTCAGCTAGTGAAAAGCCATAGCTCACTGCCGTTACTGGCAAAATTGGAAGTAGGGCTCCTTCAGCACCTGTAATCAAAAGTGACGGCAGATAAATCGGCGCTGCCAGGCTTCTTTTTCTGAAGTTGTCGGTCATGAGATTTTTTGCCTACCCAACACAGCGCCACCAATTATCAGCACGGCCGAAAGAAGTAACCAGTAAGAGACAGTCGAACCAGTAACAACAACAAGTAGTGCGGTTGAAAGTAGCGGGGTGAGAAAAGAAAGCAATCCAACTTGCTGGGGGTTGCCGTTCTTCAGTGCATAATCCCAGAAATAAAATGTAGCCCCCAGTGGTCCAACTCCAAGTGCGATTAGTAGCGGCCAAGACTCCATCGGAATGGAGGTGGGTTTTTCAAATAGCCAGTGTGAAGCTAGTGCCAGTAGTCCAGCTGCCAGGGCAAAGAGCCCAACGACCGCAGTTGGAAACGGAGCAACAACTTTTGTTCCTAGTGAGTAAGTTGCCCAGACAACTGCCGCAACTAGAGCAAAAAGATAACCAATTGCAAATCCTCCATCGGTTGTTCCTCCTGAAAGCACGGCAACTGCCGCTCCAATGAATCCAATTGCGGAAGCTAAAACAATGCGAAGAGTGAG
>WLDG01000006.1 GCA_009704945.1 Actinomycetota bacterium
CAGCATTGCCAGGTTGGTCTTACCGCAAGCCGATGGGAAAGCGGCAGCTAGGTGATACTGCTTTTTCTCAGGTGATGTCAGTCTGACCAGCAGCATGTGCTCAGCAAGCCAGCCCTCCTCTTTTCCAAGCACAGATCCAATTCGAAGTGACATGGCTTTTTTGCCAAGTAGTGAGTTACCACCGTAACCAGATCCGTAAGACCAGATCTCTTTGGTCTCTGGGTAGTGAACAACGTAAACATTCTCTGGATTACATGGCCAAGCAACATCTTGAACGATGTTTCCCTGGCGACTAATTAGTGGCATGCCGACCGAGTGAACAGCTGGCACCCAGTCCGCTCCTTTTTCTATTTCAACTAAGACTTTGGAGGAAACCCTGGTCATGATGTGCATTGAGGCAACCACATAAGGGGAATCTGTTATTTCAACGCCGTATCTGGCCAGTGGAGAACCAACCACACCCATTGAGAAGGGAATCACATACATAGTTCTTCCGCGCATGGAGCCATGGAAGTGTTCTCTCAGCATCACTCGCATGACAGAAGGCTCCATCCAGTTGTTGGTGGGGCCAGCATCTGCTTCAGATTCAGAACATATAAAGGTGCGCTCTTCTACGCGAGCTACATCCTTCGGGTTGGTTCTTGCTAGAAAGCTATTTGGTCTAAGTTCAGGATTGAGGGGGATCAGTGTGCCTTTGCGAACAAGTAGGTTCTTGATTGCTTCTTGTTCATTGCCAGAGCCATCACACCACTGGATTCGATCAGGCTTAGTTAGCGCGGCTATATCAGCCACCCATTCTTTGAGCTGGGATAGGGACATCGGGAAACCCCTGTCTGCTTTTTTGAAGTCTAGAGCCGGGCTAGTCCCTAGCCCCAACCCCAAATACGCAACTTGTTGAAAACTCAACCAATCCTGGGCTGTGAAATTCCGGGGGTTGCTCAAATGTCATTCCGACCGGCCAAAGCGTTGTAAATTCAAGAGAAATATCTGGATGATATTGGGACTGAACTTCACAAACGCCAGCCGGGGGAATTTTGGATCAATCGGAGAAGCCCTGCGTAGCTTGCGCTGAGGAAATCAAGAAAGATGCTGTCCTGTGTCGCTTTTGCAATACACGACAAGATGACCCCCAGTTTGCTAAGCCAGAAGTCAGCGAAAGGCTTCCGAAGCGTAAGCCTCCAAAACTACTAGTTCCTATTGCGGCGCTCGCAGTTGTTGCTGTTTCAGCAACGGCCATTCTCACAATGACAAACAGTGAAAGCGCAACAACAGAGATGGATGAAGTTGCTACCAAGCTTTTGGAAAACAGCGTCCCAGCTCCAATTTATGCTGAGAATTCGGATCACGGATATTTTTTGGAAGATAACAGAATTCCTAGACTTGAAACTTGTGAGCAGTGGGAAGACTTTTGGTTTCTAGAAGGTCCAGCGGTTGGATTCGCAGCGGCAGCTGTTTATCAAGAAATTGAAATTGCTGTTTCAACTCAGATCTACACCAAGAATCAACATCTAGATTCAAATCTAGACGGAGTGATTTGCTTCTATGAGGAGCAGGCCAGCCCCGTTAATCCGAATGCGATTGAGGGAGTTTGGTTCACAGCTTTTGAGTCCGTCAGAGAAGGTTTGATTTCAAACATTGGTGAGCCTCACCCATTGGATTTTGCAGCGTCTCCCAGCACCGATCCCAATCATGCCGAAGTGATTCGTAACGGCGTTGAATACGCTCTCAAGGTGTGGGCACCATTCATTGACTCTGATAGGCCGCTTGCCATGACAGTGGTTCACCCAAACGACAAGAAATGGTTCTTAGAACGCTGGGCCAAATTAGGCAGAGACAACACTGGAGAGTTCTGGTGGAATCTAGCAGTATCAGGTGGCGGTGGAGCAGTTGGTGTAACAGCTACCGGCATCCCCAACATGTATTTCATGGCATCGGCTAGCTACCCACCACCAACCGAATCTGTTGATTACTACGTGCACGAAGTGGCCCACTTCTTTGAGTCACTCACGGTGCAAGGTGTTAGCACCCCGGATGCTCCGTGTTGGATGATTGAGGGACCTGCAACCTTTATTGGTTTTGCCATGGCTTATCCCGATGATCAGGGACGAAGCGTTTCACAGCTCACCTTCGAGAGAACCACCAGAGCTGCTGGACTGGTGAGCTACTACAACAACGGAGAAGGCCTAACTGATGGAACCCTCAGGCAAGACATCCTAAATTTCCCTCGCAATGACGACAGGTGCCAACACTCTGGGCCCCAGCTGGGTTACAACCTCGGATTATTCGTGGCAGAGCGGCTAATCGCAGACTTTGAATTCCAGGCATTTGTTGATATCTCAGTTGCTCGTGCCGGCAGATCACTGCCAGAAACCTTCGAGCTTGTTCTCAAGAAAGATTATGTGGAGTGGGTCGACAACACCCTTCTTCCCTATCTGCAAGAAGAACTCCCTAAGCTCGCCCGCGGCTAACTTGAACTAGTTCTATTACTTCTGCTCTAGTAGCTTCTTTAGTCTAGAAATCTCCTGCTGCAGAGCTTTGATTTCTTCTAGGGTAACAACACCATCGGCACTGATCTCATCAACGTTTTGACTGACTAGATCTAATCCCTCTGGAGCTTTCTCCTTAGCCTTAGCTTCTTCTCTTGCCTCGTCCATGGCATTTAGAACAATTCCAATTAGCAGGTTCAAGACAGTGAAGACGATGATGAAGACATAGGAGAGCAGGAATGGGATAGCTAACCCATTAACAGCAATTGCTTCTTCCAAGTAAATGGGGAAGTTTTCAAGTGTTAAGAGAATCACCAAGCTCATCACCGATGCCCCAATGGTTCCCCAGGCAACTGGCAACTCAGCACCAAACAAGTAAGTGCCAACCATTCCGTAGAGGAACAAAAGCAAGCAGATAAGGGCAAACATGCTCAGAAGTGGCCGCATCGACTTCACAATCGATGCACTCAAGATTCTCACCTCAGGCAAGAACCTAAAGATTCTGATCAATCTAAAAATACGCAGTAGACGCAAGATGGTGGTCTGACCGGCAAAGATTGGAGTGGCGGCAATAATCAAAAAGTCAAAGATGTTCCAGCCGCTTCTGAAGAACATCCATGGCTTCTTGCCATAGGAAATCATTCGAACAATCAGCTCAACCACAAATATTCCAAGACAGACATAGTCGAGTGTCAGAACGAGCTGTCGGGTTTCTGGATCAATGTTGGGGAAAGTCAATATGGCTAAGCAGACCGCGTTCACCACGATCACCAGAGCAATCAGCATCTCAAAGGTGTCGCTATGGATAACCCTGGCTATTGGCTTAATGCGGTAATCAGCCAGCTTCTGAACCTCGCCATAAACCTTCACATAGTCTTTGCTACTTAGCTTTGTCATATCCCCCACCTAGGTCTCAACAAAGCTTAATTTGAACCAGGCTAAGAAAAGTCCCTTGGTTACTTAGAGTTGGAGGCGTATTGAGCCTCAATCTGAGATGCAACATCGCCAGCTAACTTGCTTTGAGAATGGGCAAAGAGATCAGATCATCCTTCCGCAGCTGCTTGCCTTTGTAGGAACCAATGCCTGCAGCATTGAGGACTTGCATTCCCTTTTCGAGACTGCCACCAAATTCATGTAGCCAAGCGGGAACAGCGTCAGGTTGAAATTGAAGCTGCAAAGTATCTTTTCCTTCTTTGCCGCCGTGTTGCGGGGAGAGCCCTTCCTTTGGAAGCGTTAGTTCACTCTTGGGGATTACCCAGCAGTTAGCAGCATCTGCGGAAAGGCCCAAACAAAGTACGTAGTCATACTCTTGGTCTCTAATCTGCTCAAACCAAAAGCTGGCGTCTTCCTTGCGTCTGGTGCAGAACTTAACTTCGATTCGATGTCCGTTGATTACCCGGTCATGGTCAGATCCGCCCAGTGGCCGAAGGACATTAAAGTCGTTGGCTCGAAATAGTTCGCTGACGAACTTGGCGCCATAGGCGCCGATGGTTGCACTTGGCATTGTGAGCAGCCAGTTAAACGGGTTGTTCTCACCAAAAGTCAGAGGCTTTGGTGCTACCTCTCTAAAAGACTCGGAAATCTTTCCGAGTAGTTCAAATTGATTCAAAATCAGCCTTTCAAAATCTTTTCAAAAATAGTTTTGTGTTCGGAGGAAATAGCTTCCAGACGTTTTTTAATCACTTCAAATGCGTCCGGGTTTTGGTCCACTAGAAGAAAGTGTCGACCTAGCTTTTTGGCTACCGCTCCAGTGGTTCCAGACCCAGCAAAGAAATCAACCACCAGGTCGCCGGGTCGGCTACTTGCTGTGATGATCCTTCTGAGGATGCCCTCTGGTTTTTGAGTGGCATAACCGGTTTTTTCTTTACCGGTTGGGGAAACAATGGTGTGCCACCAAACGTCTGTCGGGAGCTTTCCGCGCTCTGCCTTCTCTTGTGTCACTAGGCCTGGCGCCATGTAGGGTTCACGGTCTACCTCTTCAGAATTAAAGAAGTAGTTGGGGGATTTGGAGTAAACCAAAATGTTGTCGTGCTTAGCTGGCCACTTCTTGGTTGAGCGTGCTCCGTAGTCGTAGGCCCAAATTATTTCGTTGACGAAGTTGTCTCTGCCAAACAGGCCATCGAGCATCACCTTGGCATAGTGAACTTCCCTGAAATCAAGGTGAAGATACAAGGTTCCGGTTTCATGCAGAATCCGGTGTGCCTCTTCGAGCCTGGGTGCCAAAAACTCCCAGTAATTGGTGAATGAGTCATTGTAGGAAGTTACTGATTCACGGATTGATTCATAACTTTGCCCCTTGAATCCCTTGCGATCTCCGCTGTCAGAGCGGACGGTGCGCATGGACTCACGCTTCTGAGTCTTCCCTGTATTAAAGGGTGGATCAATGTAGACCAGCTGAACAGAGCCGGAAGGGATATTTTTCAGCACTTCTAAGTTGTCGGCTAAATAAACATAGTCATTCATGGAGTTATCAATCACCTGCTCAGCTTATTGACAGTTTGAATTGCCCCGGACAATCGAGGCGCTATTGATGGCATCCGCAGCTTCCTAACTGAAACGGTTTTCTAAACTGATTGGGTTGAAGACCATTGACTTGCCAGACACAGGCTTTAGGTAGCCGTAGCGGCAAAGTCGGAAGCGAATCGCGCCGTGAGTGACACCAAGTAGCTTCGAAAGGCGTGCAATGCTTACGCCCTCAATTTTGTGGGCGTGGTTTAGCAAGGCAGTGAACTCTTCGGCCTCTTTGCGGTAGCTCTTTCCCTTACCTCTTACCTTCTGGGCAATCGGCATCAGCAGACGCAGTCGGTCTAGGGTGGAATCTGATGGAACTGTGTATGTTTTCTTCGGCTTGACTGGACGCTCTGGGGGCAGGGGCAGAGGTGCGTGCGATGGCGCAGGGGATCCTCCCAAAACACCCGACATCTTTTTGTGAACCTGCCTCACCCCCTCCCGGCTCATGGAAATTGCGTCGCCAACTGCTGTTTGGGTCCAGCCAAGTTCCACTAGCTGGAAGATAAGCAAATCCCGGTCAAACTTTGAGCTGCCCAGCAGCTGCGCTGCTAACCAACTGGGTAACACCTGGCGGTGTTTGATTACTGACATATTTCTTTCTCCTATCTGTGTTCGCTGCTAAGTGCGCTGGGCCACAGCTTCTCAACCAGGTGAGAGCTGATTAATTGGAATTCTGCTCGATTGACAATTTCTGGTGAGCAGAGGGTCTTTGCTAGCTCACCAGCTGTTGTAAATTGCTTGCCGTTCCAAATTCTTAGGTTTTCTGCCGAACCAAACAGGGGCACGTCTACCTGGAAGAGCACCATCGGATACCCGCGATGATTCGTCAGAGCTGCAAATCTTGGCAAGTAACCAATTTCGTCATCCCAGTCATCGGCATTGATACCCAGATAATCCTTGCGCTTAGATTCTGTGAAGATTTGCTTTGCACTCCACAGTCGCTTTTGCGCTTGAAGATCCAGTTTGTGAACAAAACCTGACTGCGTTTCAAGTAAAAGCACTTCTTGCTGAGTAAATTTAGCTTGGCCAGAAAGCAAATAAAAATTCTCGGAATTAGCATCGTGATGGCTGTAGGTAACCATTAGGTCATCGAACGCATATACCAGCGCCTGCTTCAGGCTCATCTGACTGGGTCGGTTAACGAGCTTGTGCCAGCTGGGGACGTTTATGCCACCGTATAGCTTAGGCTCGAACCACCCTAAAGATTTGGGAATGTGGTGTCGATCACTTACTTCAATTACCAACACTTCGTTGAAGTGCGAAAGTTGGATTAGGAATGTCTCGGTAGCCACACGGGTGACGGATAAAAAGGATCGGTTCTCTGGCCACTGCTTTATGTTGCTTGGAATTCCAACCAGGCAAGTTACAGGACTTAACAGGCTAGAGGACATGGCACTTTGTGCCATTACTTCAGCGAGCTCAGAGGTATCAAAGCCACTAAATCTAAGACCAAGACTTAAGTTCTCCATTACTCTTCCCCCTCAACCTCGACCGTGGGTAGACCGAGTTTCACCAGAGCGTCAGGCCATAGGTCGGAAACAAATACCGGCGGTAATTCCTGTGGTCCACCAGGTTGCAGAGGCTTACATTTGTTCTTGATCGAATCAGTAATGTGGAGCTCGTTACAGGCAACAAAGTTTTGCCCATTCCAAACCAGCACAAGCGGTTCATTACCGCTGTTATCCAGAACGAATAGATTTCTTGGCAGCCCCATGTAACAGGTCGTTGCAAAAAACATGATTTTCTTGCGATCAAGAATGGCAGCCAACCTAAATAGTTGCTTGACCGCTTCTCTAGATTCTTTTTTTGAGAATTCATCGTCAAAAGAAGAGTGCTTGAAGAACTTGCTACTAGCCGGCAGCAAATTGATTCTGTTTGAGTTTGCTGCTAGAAAGCGAGTCCAAGTTTTCGCAAGAGATTCGGAGACTTCACCGTTCTTATCCGCAATCAGAATCTGGCTGACCTCCATTTGATCGGCAACTAATAGCAGGTCCTCTACCGCAGAAAGCATCGCAATTGCGAGGCTTCGAGCATCTGGCTCATGTACCAACTTTTTTGGCCCGGAGCTAAATGAACCAGCGATCTCTTCTGCTGGCCCATACCAGTCGTTGAAAATGAAGAAATTCACCTTGGAGCCCAGGCTCTGTTTGGATGTGATCGGCGGTAGGGGAATCTCTAGGACCCAGTCCTCACCAGGCAACCGAGATACCAGCAGCGCAGGCATATCTTTGGGGTCTGCCTTGGCTGAAGGGTCCTCGAACAGCAAAGTCACCGTCTGGTGGGAAAGTAGGTGTTTGTGGAGAAGCTCCGCCACAGCCTCCAATCCAGAAGCCAGCCCAGGCTGAAGTAGAGGGTAAACACTTACTGATTTCTTTTGCATTTTGCTCCATTTCCGAATAACTTGTGCTAGATTACTTCTTGGGTAGACGTCTTGTCAAGACCCTCGAGTCAAGAAGTATGATTTCTTTTACGAAAAGAAGGAGCACAAATGTCAGAACGAAGACTAGAAACCCTCGCTGGCCAGTTTCGCCTTGATTTTCTTGGCTACTTGGGCCCTGACAATCCTGCTGTTGGCCGGGGACAATTTGTGATCAGTGCGGAGTTCAAGGCGAGCAAGAAAGCGATTGAGGCTGAAATTCTTGTCACAGGATTCGTTCGTGATCCTGAGAACCAGTCTGAGTTTCAAACTTACTTACTACCATTGCTGAGCTTTGAGCTGCCTGTTTGGCCCCGCGAAGGTTCCTCTGAAAGATTCACCGACTACGCGAGCAAGTTGAATGAATCAGCTTTCATGGCTGAGAAAGAGTTGGAACAACTTTTCCGTCCCCTTTATGAACTTGCCATGGCATCTCAAAGAGCCGGCGGTCTGCGCGCTGTCCGAATTGGGACTTCTGAACTTGGAAACGATCGCAAAGGCCCCAGGGAGTCAGACATCAGAGGACTGCGTCAGGATCGAAGATTTGAAATTGCACGAGCTCATTTGCAGGCTCACCAAGCTGTCCAGGAACAGCTCGTCGCGGGCACCTCACTTAAGGTCGGTCGACAGGCAAGTATCACAATCGAAGAACTTCGCTTCGCAAATCTTTATTCTCTGGCAAGAGCGATTGGAGTCAAGGAAATTGCTCCGCGAATTCTTTCGGACGATGTTCGAGAAGTTGGATTTCAGCAAAAGATAGATCCCACGTCAGAGTTCACAGTGTTAGTTGCCCGACTCAAGAGGGCCGGCGTTATCCCTGAATAGAGATCCGTCCCAAAACTACCTTGTTTGACCAATAGGAGGTGTCAACATGAATCAAAAAAGTAAGGCCGCACTCAAGCCCAGCAGAAGCGTGCATCTAATTGATATTGAAAACATATGTGGGGCCTCGAACCCCACAACGGAACAGGTTGTGCAGGCTCGCGAGTCATATCTCTCACTCGTGAAGCCAGGCTCTCTCGACCAGTTTTTCATCCGAGTGAGTTCACGTTCAAACTTGGCCGCTGCATCCTTTGGCTGGCCCAATGCCAGAGTTCAATGCAAAGAAGGGCATGACGGGGCTGACATTCTCATTGCGAGGGATCTCCTTGACAACAAGTTTGAACAGACCTTCAAAACGATTTACCTTGCAAGCGGTGACGGAGGCTTGGCTCCTTTTGCCAAGCATGTTGTCAGTCGCGGTGGCACCGTTGCAGTCATTTCGTTGCCACAAGCTCTAAGCATGCAAATGCGCTTCACTGGTGCAAAAGTGCTTTACCTCAATGCGGGAAATGGCCTAGTGCCGTAAGCAATTTTCAAAGTGGAGTTACGTCCGCTGCAAACGCACGTGACCTGGACACAAGCAACCAAAAGTTTTACCCCAACTAAGAAAGTAGAAAAATGCTAAGTTACAAAATAGATGGTTCGACAATTCGAATCACAGACTTTGAATTCACCAATCCGGTCCTGGTCAAGTACCTAAGCTCAATCCCCGGGGAAGATCAGGCTAGTTTTCTAAATGAGGCTCTTGAGTTTGGACTGAACACTTTGGCTACCGTGTCTAGCCAGGCAGAAGTTAGGGAAATTGAGTCAGCACTCAAGAAAGTTCGGGAAGAACTAGAGAAAACCCAGGGTTCCGTTGTTCAGGAGATGCAAAAGACTTTCAATAATCAGCTTGACGAAGGAAACAAACTGTCTTTGATATCAGTGTTCAAAGAGAAGATACTCAGGGAAATTGTTGATGAACTGAGTCCAGATTCAGAAGGTAGCCCCTTTGCGTCAATCAAGAAGGACCTCGAGAAGGTCATTGAACAACTACAGGCGAAAAAGGGAGCCAAGTCTGTCGAGTCCAGAACAGCCGCCAAGGGAACAGCTTTTGAGTTGGACGTGGATGCGCTTGTTAAAAGTGAAAGCATGCGCCATGGTGACTTAGCAGAGTTCGTCGGCGCCGACGGCGGCGGCTCCACGCAAGTTGGCGACACCATGGTCACTTTCGCCGAGGCTTACAACTCCTCCGGCTCTGAGTTCAAAGTTATCTGGGAGGCGAAGACTCAAAAGAAACCTTTCAAATCCGAAAAGGGTTTTCTGTCTGTGTCAGCTGTCTCCCAAGAGTTAAATGCTGCGATGGAGCACCGCCAAGCAGATTGCGCCATTTTTGTCGCAGATTCAGATGGATTAGACAACCAACCGGAATGGCAGGAGTTTCACGGGAACAAGCTGATGCTTGTTCTTGATCGAGATGAGCCAGACCAAAGATTGGTGAGATTGGCATATCTATGGAGCAAATCAGTTGCAGCTAGAAAACGAACGTCTGAAAACTCTCTAAATTTGGGGAAAGTTGAAAGCCTGCTCACGAGTTTGCAGACTGAAGCAAAATCCATTACTGCTTTGAAAAAGCACCACACAATGATCGAATCCGGACTCAACTATTCAAAAGCTTGGGTGGAAGAGCACGGACAAAAATTCGATCAACTATATGAAGATCTCCATGCAGAGCTACTTGCTCAAGAAGAAAGCTGAGTCTCTCCTTGAGGTGCAAGTCTCGAGGCAGAGAAATAAATTGCTCTACGGGCGATAATTAGCAATGACCTGTCGAGTTTCCTAAACGGCCACAAGCGGTTGCTGCCAAGCTCTTCTTACATCGCTTAGCGGAAGCTTGGCAATGCCTTGAATGTCAATTGCTTGAGATTCCTTATCGGTGACGCCAATTCTCAGAACCGGCACTCCCCTTGCTTCGCAGAGCGCTTGGAACTTCACATCGTCCTCTCGACCCACTGTCACGATTGCTCTTGACTGAGATTCAGAGAACAGCGCTGCTGTTTGGTCTAATCCGTCTCGCTCCATGAGTTCTGTGATCCAGATTCGGCAGCCAATGTTGAATCTCAGACTTGCTTCAATAACAGCAACAGCGAGACCTCCTTCAGAGAGATCATGAGCTGCTTCGATAAGTCCCTGGATGGATGCTCCATGAATCAGCTCGGCTAGGTCTCTTTCTTTTTTGAGATCCAGCCTTGGTGGTTTTCCACCCAGGTGATCATGGATGTCCTTAGCCCAGGCAGAGCCGTCTAGTTCGTCATAGGTTGTGCCAAGCAAATAAATGTTGTTGCCATCGTCTTGCCAGCCAGAAGGAATTCTTCTTGCCACGTTGTCAATCACACCCAGCACTCCAACCACTGGGGTTGGGTAGATGGCTTGGTCACCGGTTTGGTTATAGAAGGAAACGTTTCCACCGGTGACTGGGATTCCCAGTTCCTGGCAGGCATCAGCAAGCCCTGCTGTTGCCTGCTTGAACTGCCACATCACTTCTGGGTTTTCAGGAGAGCCAAAGTTTAAACAGTTGGTTACTGCTCTTGGCACTGCTCCAGTCACTGAAACATTTCGGTAGCTTTCGGCAAGAGCAAGCCTTGCTCCCTCATACGGGTCTAGGTAGCAGTACTTGCCATTGGCATCGGTTGCGAGCGCTACACCAAGTCCTGTTTCTTCATTGATTCGGATCATGCCGGCATCATCTGGCATGGCAAGGGCTGTGTTGCCCATGACGTATTTGTCATACTGCGATGTCACCCAAGACTTATCTGCCTGGTTAGGGGAGGCAATCAGCTGCATGATTTGAGTCGCCAGCTCTGTTTCGTTTTCTGCTCGCTTTAGTTTCTTGGAGCTGTCACTGTTTAGGCTGTCTTGGTATTTGGGGTATTCGACGGGTCTGTTATAGACAGGGCCATCGTGGGCAACGGTCCTAGGTGGCACGTTGACGATTTCTTCTTTGCCCCAGTTGATATAGAGCCTGTCTTCACCAATTACTTCGCCAAGAACCGAGTACTCAACTTCCCACTTCTCAACGATCTTTTTGAAATCCTTTAGTTTCTTCTTTGGAACAATCGCGCACATTCTCTCCTGTGATTCGCTCATCAGGATTTCTTCTGGTGTTAGGTTCTCATCTCTAAGAAGTACGTTCTTGAGTTGTATTCTCATGCCCATGCCACCGTTTGAGGCAAGCTCTGATGTGGCGCAGGATATGCCAGCACCACCAAGGTCTTGAATACCGGCAACTGAGCCGGATTGGAAAAGCTCTAGGCAGCACTCAATCAAAACTTTTTCGGCAAATGGATCTCCCACCTGCACAGCAGGTCGCTTAGTTGGTCCGGTTGAATCAAAGCTTTCAGAGGCGAGGACGCTCACGCCACCAATGCCATCTGCTCCGGTTCTTGCACCAAACAGAATTACTAGATCTCCCTTGTTGGAGGCTTTAGCGAGTTTGAGATCTTCGTGCTTGAGAGCTCCAATGCCAAGGGCATTGACAAGCGGGTTTCCCTGATAAACCGAATCGAATACTGTTTCTCCGCCAATGTTTGGCAGTCCCAGGCAGTTGCCATAGAAGGAGATTCCGGAGGTTACGCCGTTGAGAACTCTGGCGGTGTCGGGGTGATTGGCAGAACCAAATCTGAGTTGGTCCATAACTGCTACTGGTCTTGCCCCCATTGCCAAGATGTCTCTGACAATTCCTCCCACTCCGGTGGCAGCGCCTTGGAAGGGTTCAATGTAGGAAGGGTGGTTGTGGCTTTCAACTTTGAAGGTGACAGCTAGTCCTTCACCGATATCAACAACACCTGCGTTTTCACCTATGCCAACCATCAGGTGCTTCTTCATTTCAGGCGTTACTCTTTCACCAAACTGGCGCAGGTAGATCTTGGAGGACTTGTAGCTGCAGTGCTCGCTCCACATCACCGAATACATAGCTAGCTCAGAGGAGGTTGGCCTTCTGCCCAGGATCTCTCTGATTTTTTGGTATTCGTCCTCTTTGAGACCCAGCTCTTTCCAAGGTTGTTCTTTTTCTGGGGTTTGGGATGCGTTTAGAACAGTGTCAACACCCGATGGTTTCTTCTTTTTCCAAAACATCAGCTTCTCACTAGCTGCGTGATGACGCTTTGGAAGAATTTGAGACCATCGGTCCCGCTTCGCATGGCTTCTGGTCTGTCAGGGCCAAAGCCTGGTTCAACTGCGTGTTCTGGGTGAGGCATAAGGCCAACTACGTTGCCGCGTTCATTGGTGAGTCCTGCAATGTCGTTCATGGAACCGTTTGGGTTTACTTCTAGGTATCTAAAGACAACTCTGTTTTCTTCTTCCAGCATCTTGATGGTGTCGGGGGTTGCGATATAGCCACCTTCACCGTTCTTGAGGGGAATGGTGATCTCTTGGTCTTTTTCAAATAGCGAGGTCCAGGCTGTTTGGTTATTTTCAACTCTGAGCTTTTGATCGCGGCAAATGAAGTGCTGGTGTTCGTTTCTGATTAGGCCGCCTGGCAGTAGATGTGCTTCAACTAAAACCTGGAAGCCATTGCAGATACCAAGAACAGGTAAGCCTTTTTCTGCCAGCTTGATAACTTCTTTGGTGGCGGGAGCTTGCGCTGCGATTGCTCCGCATCTGAGGTAGTCGCCGTAGGAAAAGCCACCTGGCAGAACTACGGCATCAACTTTCTTTAGAGAGTTATCGGCATGCCAAAGCGGCACCGGTGTTCCGCCAGCTAGCTTGATTGCTCTTTGAGCATCCCGGTCATCCAAGGAACCTGGGTAGGTGATGACGCCGATTCTCATTCGACTACTACCGCTACAACGTCTTCGATTACATCGTTAGACAGAAAGCTCTTGGCTAGCTCTTTGGCTTCTGCAATGTCTTTTTCGGTTACTTCTCTGTTGAAGTGAAGTTCAATTCTTTTTCCGATTCTCACGGCGCTGATGTCTTTGTGGCCAGAGCGGTGAAGGGCGTTTGCTACGGCTTTTCCTTGGGGATCGAGCAGGTCCTGCTTAGGCATGATCTCAACAATGATCTTTGGCACTTTTCCCCTTCGGTTGGCTGGCTTTTGCCAGTTTCGGGTTGGATAAAGCCGCGGCGGTGAGGCGGTTTGGCATCAGTTTAGCGGCTTCAAACACAGCCAAAAGTTGCCACTACCAGCTCTCAGAAAGCTTGTTAGCGCATCTGGTAGCCGGCCAGGATTTCCAGAATCAGCAGTGCTCCGAGCTTGATGGTTCTTTGATCCGCGGAATCAGAGGTTGCATCAATCTCAGTAATGTCAATGCCCCGCACGGATTTGTGGCTGGCGAGAATGCGAACTGCTTGCCTCAGCTCAAATGCGCTGAGGCCACCGGGTGCTGAAGCTGGGCAGCCTGGGACAACTGAGCGATCGCAAACATCAACATCAATGTCAACGAAGATTTTGCCCTCTGCCCCTTTGAGGGCTTTCTTGCAGGCTTTCTCAATTCCAATCTCGGCAATCTCGGATCTGGAAATCACGTTCACACCAATTGACTTTGCATAGATTGCGTATTCGGGGGAATTTGAGAAGTCATTGATGCCAAGCTGATAAATATTTGCTGGGTTAAATCCTGCATCAATCAGTCTTCTAATTGGCGATCCGTTCGATACACCGTCTCTTAGGTCGTGGTGGGCATCAAGAGTTATCAGTCTGGCAGTTGCTAGGTCTTTGCCTACTAAGCCAAGAGTTGCGGCATAGGTGATTGAGTTGTCGCCGCCGAGAGCGATTACTAGTTTCTTGTGAAGAGCTTTGAGTTTTTCAATGGTCTTTTCTTCATTGTCATCTGGGTTTTCTATTTCTCCCAGGTCTTCAATAGAAAGCTTTCCAAGATCTGACTTGGTGGTGTAGCTGAAGGTTGAGTAGCCCTTGAGCGCTTCTCTGATTGCTTTTGGGGTTTTATCAGCGCCGGTTTTTGAGATTGCTGTTTTGAAGGCAGGAATATCGATGATTGCGATATCTGATATTTCATGACTGATTAGGGATGCGGCTCTTGGCCACTTTGGATCATCAGCCATGGCAATAAGTCTTTCGTTTGGTCTAGCTAACGCTAGCGAAGAAAGCTCTAACTAGGCCAGCTGCCCCTAGTTCTAGGGCTTAGCGGGCTGAAAAGAAGTCTTTGGAAATTGCTACTCTTTAGCTATGACCGCAACGACGCGAACCCTCAAAGCAGCCACCGGCAACCAACTAACCGCCCAGGGCTGGCAGCAAGAAGCAGCCATCAGAATGCTGCACAACAACCTTGATCCTTCGGTTGCCGAGCACCCAGAAGAACTAATTGTTTATGGCGGTAATGGCAAGGCAGCTCGTAACTGGACCAGCTTTGATGCCCTGGTCAAAACTCTTACCAATCTAAAAAACGATGAGACCATGCTGGTTCAATCCGGAAAACCAGTTGGTGTTTTCCAAACTCACGAGTGGGCACCAAGAGTACTTCTAGCCAACTCCAACCTGGTTGGTGATTGGGCTAACTGGCCGGAGTTTAGAAGACTCGAAAAGTTGGGTCTGACGATGTATGGGCAGATGACTGCCGGATCTTGGATCTACATCGGCACCCAGGGAATTCTGCAGGGAACCTATGAAACCTTTGCTGCGGTTGCTGCCAAGAAGTTTGGTGGCACGCTCGCCGGAACACTAACTCTGACTGGTGGTTGCGGTGGCATGGGTGGTGCTCAGCCACTGGCTGTCACTATGAACGAGGGCACCTGTTTGATTGTGGACATCGATGAGTCAAGACTGCGCAAGCGTCTAGAGACTCGTTACCTCGATGAACTAGCCGACAACCTAGATGATGCAATTGAGAGAGTCACTCGCTATCGCAGCGAGAAGAAGGCAATCTCGGTTGGTGTTGTAGGAAATGCCGCCACTGTCTTTGACAAGCTTCTCCACTCAGATGTACCAATCGATATCGTGACTGACCAGACCTCAGCTCATGATCCGCTGTATTACATCCCAGAAGGTGTTGATCTTGAGGATGCTCGCGAATACGCAGAGAAGAATCCAAAGGAATTCACTGAGCGCGCAGAAGCTGCCATGGCCAAGCAGGTTGCTGCAATGGTTGGCTTTATGAACAAGGGTGCTGAAGTCTTCGACTACGGAAACTCAATTCGCGATGAAGCACGCAAGGGCGGCTTCAATGATGCGTTCAAGTTCCCTGGTTTCATTCCTGCCTACATTCGTCCACTGTTTTGTGAGGGTAAGGGTCCATTTAGATGGGTTGCACTCTCTGGTGATCCAAAAGATATCTACAGAACAGACCAGGCAGTACTGGAACTCTTTCCAGAAAACGAACACCTTCGTCGCTGGATCAACATGGCTCAGAAGAGAGTTGAGTTCCAGGGTCTTCCTGCTCGCATTTGCTGGTTGGGTTATGGCGAGCGAGACAAAGCAGGAGTTGCCTTCAATGAACTTGTTCGCAAGGGAGAAGTCTCAGCGCCAATCGTGATTGGAAGAGACCACCTGGACTGCGGTTCGGTGGCATCACCATATAGAGAGTCAGAAGCCATGCTCGATGGGTCTGATGCAATTGCTGACTGGCCGCTGCTTAACGCCATGGTGAATATCGCAAGCGGTGCTTCCTGGGTTTCCATCCACCACGGTGGTGGAGTTGGCATTGGTAGGTCTATTCACGCGGGCCAAGTATCAGTGGCAGATGGAACAGATCTTGCCGAGCAAAAGCTCAGAAGAGTTTTGACTAACGACCCTGGCATGGGAGTTATTCGCCACGTTGATGCCGGTTACGAAGAAGCTAAGGGAGTGGCTCGTCACAAGCACGTGCACGTCCCAATGCTGGACACCGAGTGAGCACACTCTATAAAGGCATTAGCTCACTAGCTCTAACTGGTGAGAGCTTTGGCGACGTCTTGGTTGTTGAAAATGCGGCGCTCGCAGTTGCTGACGGCAAGGTTTTATATGCCGGGCCTGCTAGCAAAGCACCGGCTTGTGATCAGGAGATTGATCTTGGCGGTAGAAGTGTCATTCCTGGCTTTGTTGACTCGCACGCCCATTTGATCTTTGCGGGTGAGCGAAGCGAAGAGTTTGCGTCTCGCATCACAGGCAAGCCTTATGCAGCAGGTGGCATTAGGACAACCGTTCGCGCAACCAGAGCTGCCAGTGATGAAGAGCTAAGGGCAAATGCAGAAAAACTGATCGCTGAGTTTTATGCATCCGGCATTACGCAGTTTGAAATCAAGAGCGGTTATGGGCTGGATGTTGAAACAGAGTTGCGCTCACTAAAGATTGCTGCCGAACATACTCAGCACACCACTTTCCTGGGCGCACACGTTGTTCCCGAGGGAGTTCAGCGAGCCGACTACATCAAATCCGTTACAGGCGAAATGCTGCAGGCGGTTCGCCCCTATGCGAAGTGGATTGATGTTTTCTGTGACCAGGGTGCTTTTAGCGTTGAGGAAACAAAGCAGATTCTGGAAGCGGGTATTGCAGCTGGGCTGAAGCCACGACTGCATGCCAATCAAATTGCCAACCTTGGCGTTATTCCTCTGGCAGTTGAGCTGAACTGCGCATCGGTTGATCACGCAACTCATTTGACTGCTGAAGACATAGCTGTGCTATCTGGTTCCAATACTGTTGTAACACTTTTGCCGGGAGCTGAGTTCTCAACTAAGAGTCCATACCCGGATGCTCGAAGACTTGCCAGTGCCGGTATTACTTTGGCAATTGCCACTGATTGCAATCCAGGATCCAGCTACACAACCTCGATGCCGTTTTGTATTGCGGTTGCGGTTCGCGAGATGGGGCTAACACCTGAGCAGGCACTATGGGCAGCTACGCGCGGTGGAGCAAAAGCACTTCGAACTGAAGGTGGAAGTTTAGAAGTTGGAGCGAGTGCAGACTTTGTTGTCTTGGACGCGCCATCGCATGTGTTTTTGTCTTACAGACCTGGTGTTCAACTTGTTTCACAGACTTACATCGCCGGTCGGCGAGTATTTGAAAGGCAGTAAATGAAAAAGGTAGTGCTATCAACCAGTGGTCTAACCGCTCCGGAAGTTCTGGCGGTTGCTAGAGGTAATGCGATGGTGGAGATTGCTCCCCCTGCACTTGAAGCCATGGCCAAGACCCGCGCTCACATCGAGAAGCTTGCCAACTCAGAAGAGCCTGTTTATGGCATCTCCACAGGCTTTGGTGCACTGGCTCAAAGGCACATCCCTAAGGAAGACAGGGTTCAGCTGCAGAAATCTCTGATTCGCTCGCATGCCGCTGGCATGGGAGATCCGGTTGAGCGAGAAGTTGTAAGGGCCATGATGCTGCTTCGCCTTCGCACCATGTGTTCAGGACAAACCGGTGTTAGGCCGGTAGTGGCAGAAACATATGCAGAGATTTTGAATGCTGGCATTACTCCAAGAGTTTTGGAATACGGGTCGCTTGGTTGCTCGGGTGATTTGGCACCGCTTGCTCACTGCGCCATGGTTTTGATGGGCGAGGGAAGAGCGTTTGGTGCTGATGGAAATGAGCGACCTGTCATTGAACTTTTGAAGGAAGCAAACATTGCTCCTGTGCAGCTGGAGGAAAAAGAAGGTCTTGCGCTAATCAATGGCACCGACGGCATGCTTGGCATGCTGCTAATGGCAATCAGTGATTTTGAGCATCTGCTAGATCAATCTGACATCATCGCTGCAATGAGCGTTGAGGGTCAGCTGGGAACAGATCAGGTGTTCCGCGCAGAACTGCATGAAAATCTTCGACCACACCCAGGCCAAGCAACCAGCGCCAAGAACATGTTCTATGCGCTGCAGGGAAGTGAGATTGTTAAATCACATCGGCATGGCGATGGGGTTGTGCAAGATGCTTATTCTTTGCGCTGCGCTCCGCAAGTTAATGGTGCAGCTCGTGACACTGTGACTCACGCAGAACTTGTTGCATCTCGCGAACTGCAAGCAATTATTGATAATCCAGTTGTTTTAGATTCCGGTGAGGTTACGTCCAACGGAAACTTCCACGGAGCACCGGTTGCTTACGTTTTGGACTTTCTAGCTATTGCGGCAGCTGATGTTGCATCAATCTCCGAGCGCAGAACAGATCGCTTCTTGGATGTTGCACGGAACAGAAAGTTGCCAGCGTTTTTGGCAAATGATCCCGGTGTTGATTCTGGTTTGATGATTGCTCAATACACGCAGGCCGCACTTGTTTCAGAGAACAAAAGACTTGCATCACCTGCCAGCGTTGATTCAATTCCATCTAGTGCCATGCAAGAAGATCATGTCTCAATGGGTTGGCACGCAGGTCGCAAGCTCAGAAGAGCACTTGATAATCTGCGCCGAGTAATTGCAATCGAATTGATTGCAGCTGCCAGGGCGGTTGAGATGCGGGCACCACTCAAGCCATCACCTGTCACTGGCGAGCTGATTGGAATTCTGCGTGAGCGGGTGCCTGGAGTTGGACCAGATAGGGATTTGTCGCCTGAACTAGAGGCTGCCTACGAGCTACTTCTCCCCAAACCCTAAAACCCCCGAGTTTTCAACAGATTTAGGTCTTTGCCAAGTGGTATCACTTTGATACCATTAGGGTCATGGCCATGACACTACGACTAAAGCCTGAAATTGATCAGGCACTGACTGAATTCGCTAATTCCCAAGGAATCTCGAAGGCGCAAGCAGCTGTCAATGCCATCGAGAACTACCTTGAACAGCAGAGCACCGACGCTGTTACTCGCAAGGCATTCGATCTCGTTCTTGAGCGCGACGCAGAGCTTCTTCGTCGTCTCTCAGACGCGTGACTCGCTATCTGACCCTGGGGTCTTTTGTAAGAGAAACTGCTCGCATCGGCTTCGTTGTAAAAGACCTGGGTCTTCTTGATTCAGCATTGGCAAGGCCGCGCACCTCATTGTTCGGTGAGGATGCGTATCCTTCACTGCAGCTTAAGGCCGCTGCAATGCTTGAATCAATCATTTTGAATCATCCCATGATTGATGAAAACAAAAGGTCATCCTGGTTTGCACTAAACGCGTTTGTGTTACTGAACGGTTTTGTAATCTACGCAACTCAAGACGAAGCATTTGATTTTGTTTTGGGTGTTGCAACGAAAAAACTTGATTTAAATCAATCTGCTAGCTGGATTGCTAAGCATCTAAAACAAATTTAGTTCTTTGCAAAACTCTCAATTGGTGGACAGGTGCAAGTGAGATTGCGATCTCCAAACACTCCGTCAATTCTTCTAACTGGTGGCCAGTACTTGCTTCGGCGCTGGCTCTCAGTTGGGAAGACAGCCACTTCACGCGAGTAAGGGTGATTCCACTCATCGGTTAGGTGACTTGCGGTGTGAGGAGCGTTGACCAGTGGGTTGTCATCCTTTGGCCACTCACCTTCTTGAACCCTTCTTGCTTCGTCGCGAATAGCAAGCATCGCATCAATGAAACGATCTAGTTCCTGCTTGGGTTCGCTTTCAGTTGGTTCAATCATCAGTGTTCCGGCAACTGGGAAGCTCATGGTTGGTGCGTGGAAGCCGTAGTCAACTAGTCGCTTAGCGATGTCATCGTTTCCAATGCCTGCTTCTTTTTGAAGTGGTCGAATGTCGATGATTGCTTCGTGAGCAACCAGCCCGTGATTTCCTGTGTAGAGAAGTGGATAGGCATCCGACAGTTTCTTGGCAACATAGTTGGCGCTCAGAACTGCAACTGCGGTAGCAGCTCTCAGTCCTTCTGGTCCCATTAGGTGGATGTAAGCCCAAGAAATCGGCAAGATGCTTGGTGATCCAAATGGTGCAGCAGAAACCGGTCCATAGTTAGGCAGTTCAGTCTGAGCCATTGAGTGTCCTGGCAAGAACTCGCGCAGGTGCTCTTTGGCAACCACCGGTCCAACACCTGGTCCGCCACCACCGTGCGGGATACAGAAGGTCTTGTGCAGATTGAGGTGCGAAACATCGCCACCGAATTCACCGAACTTTGCATAGCCAACTACTGCGTTGGTGTTGGCACCATCGATGTAAACCTGACCACCGGCATCGTGAACCATCTTGCAAATCTCAACTACTGCCTCTTCATATACGCCATGCGTGGAAGGGTAGGTAATCATCAGTGCAGATAGCGAGTCTTTGTATTCTGCAATCTTCTGCTTTAGATCTAGAACATCGACGTTGCCATCGCTGTCACAGGCGACAACCACAACTTCCATTCCTGCCAGAACTGCTGAGGCAGCGTTGGTGCCATGAGCAGATGATGGAATTAGGCATATGTTGCGATTCTTTTCGCCGCGTGAGTGGTGATAACCGCGAATTGCTAGCAGTCCTGCGAGTTCTCCTTGGCTACCAGCGTTTGGCTGCAGAGAAACTGCTTCGTAGCCGGTGATGTCGCTCAGCCAAGAAGTGAGCTCTTCAATTAGTTCTAGATATCCTTGGGTGTCTTCAGCTGGTGCGAATGGGTGCAAAGATGCAAACTCTGGCCAGGTAACTGCTTCCATTTCTGTCACTGAGTTCAGCTTCATGGTGCAGGATCCCAGTGGAATCATTCCGCGGTCAAGTGCGTAGTCAAAGTCAGAGAGCTTCTTTAGGTAGCGAAGCATTGCTGTCTCTGAGTGGTAGGTGTTGAAAACTGGGTGAGTTAGGTACTCACTCTTGCGGTGAGAGAGCAAGCGGTCTTCTGCATCCGATGCTTTAGGTGCTCTTGCGCCAAATGCAGCGGCTAGCTCTGCTAGGTGATACCAGGTGGTTGATTCGTCAATTGAGATACCAAGAGTCTTGGAATCAACCATCAATAGTGTTAGATCTTTGTCTCTAGCAGCATCAAAGTATTTCTCTGCATCGATGTTGGTGATGCGAATGGTGTCAAAGAACTTGTCGTTTTGCAGGTGGTAGCCAACTTCGTAGAGAACCTTGGCAAGAGCTGTGGTCTTCTGATGAATCTCAGAAGCGATTGCCTTCAGACCTTTTGGGCCGTGGTAGACGGCATACATTCCCGCCATTACTGCTAGTAATACCTGCGCGGTACAGATGTTGGATGTTGCCTTCTCGCGTCTGATGTGCTGTTCTCTGGTTTGCAGAGTTAGGCGGTAGGCAGGAGATCCTTCGGCGTCAACCGAAACACCAACCAGTCTTCCTGGCATGGTGCGCTCAAGCTTGTCTCTAACTGCCAGGTAGCCAGCGTGCGGACCACCAAAGCCCATCGGAACACCAAAGCGTTGGGTGGTTCCGCAGACAATGTCTGCACCCTTTTCCCCTGGCGGTGTGATCAGGGCAAGTGCCATTAGGTCGGCAGCTGCGATTGCCAGACCACCAAACTCGTGAACCTTGGCGAATAGGTTTTCAAACTCAATGATTCTTCCCGAGGCTCCCGGATACTGAATCACAGCACCGAAGCACTCCTCAGCTAGTTGTTCAGGTTTTGCAGCGTCGAAGTATTTGATGGTGACGCCAACTGGCTCTGCTCTGTGCTCAAGCAGTTGTTTGGTTTGTGGGAAGAGGTCGTTATCGACAAAGAAGACTTTGCTTTCGGTTTCTGCGCTTCTGAGCGCAACCATCATGGCCTCAACCACCGCGGTTGACTCATCAAGCATGGATGCGTTGGCAGTCTTCATTCCAGTTAGGTCGGTGACCATGGTCTGGAAGTTGATGATTGCTTCGAGTCGGCCCTGGCTGATTTCTGGCTGGTATGGGGTGTAGGCGGTATACCAACTTGGGTTTTCCAAAACGTTGCGCTTGATAACACCTGGGGTTCTGGTGCCGTAGTAGCCAAGTCCAATAAAGCTTTGAGTGATTCTGTTTTGAGAGCCGATCTCTCTTAGTCGATCCAGCGCTTCTTCTTCACTGACTGGGTCAGGCAGAGTTGAGCCACCTTTGAATTTGATGGATTCCGGCAGCGCCTTGTCCATCAGCTCGGTTAGGTCTTTGAGGCCCAGATAGGAGAGCATTTCTTTCTGCTCGGCAGCATTAGGACCAATGTGGCGGAAGCGAAACTGATGGTGATCGGCTAGCAATTACTCTCCAACTAAGGCGTCGTACTCGGTAGATGAAAGAAGCTCTGGTAACTGGGTATAACGGATTTTAATCAGCCAACCTTCCCCAAACGGGTCACTATTAATCGCGTCGGGGGCAGAAGTTAGAGAATTGTTGATTTCAACCACTTCACCGTCCATTGGGGCATAAAGCTCACCCACGCTCTTGGTGGATTCGATCTCGCCACAAATCTTCATATAAGTGGTGGAGGAACCGACCTTCGGCAGGTCCACATAGACAATCTCACCCAGTGCATCAGCTGCATACTTGGTGATGCCAACGGTGGCAGTGTCGCCCTCTAGCTTGATCCACTCGTGTTCCTTGGTGTATTGAAGGTGGGTTGGGTTAGCCATTTTGTCTCCTATAGAACGGCAGGTTTACTACTTCATAGCCGACCCTGGTGCCCCGGACATCAGCCTCTAACTTGCTACCAGTCTCTAGCTCTGCCGAGAGGTAAGCAAATCCGATGGGGTAGCCAAGGGTGGGCGATAGCACTCCCGAGGTAATTTCCCCGATTGGGCTATCGCTGCCCGGCAAAAATACTGGGTAGCCAGCTCTGGCAGCTCTCTTGCCTTCGCCAACCAGGCCATAGAGCTTTGGACCTGTGTGTGGCTGCTCGAGAGCTGCTTTACCAACAAAGTCGCCTCGTTCAAGATTCACTGAGCGGCCAAGGTTGGCTGAGAACGGCGTTGTTTCAAGTGTTAGTTCGTGCCCATATAGAGGCATCCCTGCTTCTAATCGCAGAGTGTCTCGAGCTGCAAGCCCACAGGGCGTGAGATCCTCTCCGCCTGCCTTGATCAGTTCTTGCCAGAGTTTCACTGCATCTTTTGACTGAGCCAAGATTTCAAAACCATCTTCACCGGTGTAGCCGGTTCTAGCGATCAAAGAAATCATTCCTGCAACTTCGGCGCTCGCAATTGAGTAATACTTCAAAGGCGCAACATCGATGTTGGATAGCTTTTGCAAGATGGCAGCCGACTTGGGTCCTTGCAATGCAACCAGGGCAGTGTCGTCAGAGTTGTCGGTGACTTCAACATCAAAGTTTTTTGCTCGCTCTGACAATTCTTTAGCAACCACTGCACGGTTAGCAGCATTAGCTATGACTAGATAATCGACATCGGCGAGTCGATAGATAATGACGTCATCGAGTGACTTGCCATTTTCATTGCAGAGAATTGAATACTTAGCTCTGCCAGGGGCAATCTTGGAAACCTCTGTCACAAAGGCATAATCCAGAAACTTGGCAGCATCGTCACCCACCACCGAGAACTCTGACATGTGAGAGATATCGAACAGACCGGCAGAGTTTCTGACTGCGTGGTGTTCGGCTAGATCTGAACCGTATCGGACCGGCATGTCCCAGCCACCAAAGTCAGTGAAGGTGGCGCCCAGGGCATGGTGCTCGTCATAGAGCGGGGTTCTTAGCATTCCCCCACTCTATTGCTAGTGAGAGGTGAGTTTTTTCCGCAGCTCTTGATAGCGCTGGGCTGTTAATTCAACGATTTCAGGGCTCAGAGTGGGCGGTTCGCCTTTTTGATCCCACTGCTCCGACAACCAGTTTCTAACCATCTGCTTGTCAAAACTCTGATCTCTAACTCCGGCCTCCCACTGCGCTTTGTCCCAATAGCGAGAGCTATCTGGGGTTAGCACTTCGTCGGCAAGGGTTAGTTGGTTGGTCGCGGGGTCATTGCCAAACTCAAACTTAGTGTCAGCAAGAATCAATCCGGATTTCTCTGCCACCCCGGCGGCATAGGCATAGATCTTCAGCGAGGCAGCTTTCAGCTGCTCGGCAATCTCTAAACCGACGAGGTCGATTACTTTTTCGAAACTGATGTTCTCATCCTTTTCCCCCTGCGGGGCTTTGTAAGCAGGGGTGAAAATTGGCTGTGGTAATCGATCGCCGAACTTAAGTCCAGCGGGGAGTCCAATCCCACAAATTGATCCTGTTTGCTGGTATTCCTTCCAGCCGGAACCAGAAATATATCCTCGAACCACACACTCAACTGGATACATCTCAAGCTTCTTCACCACAACCGCTCGATCTGCTAACTCTGCTGGCGGAGAGAGTTCATCGGTGCGGTGGTTGGGAAAATCAATTTGGTCTAGCCACCAGTTTGTGATTTGTGTTAGCTCAACTCCCTTGCCAGGAATTGTCGGAGAGAGAATGTGGTCAAACGCACTAATTCGATCCGTAGCAACTACCAGTGCAAGATGAGACAACTTGGCATCAGTGGGTTGATAAAGTTCACGAACTTTTCCTGAGTAAATGTGTTGGTAGCCAGGAATTTCCATTAGCTGACCTTTAGAGCAATATCGTTGCGGAAGTGTCCGCCCTGCAGTTGAATCCTGCTAATTCCTTCGTAGGCAAGAGTTCTTGCCTCTTGAAAACTTTCTCCGCAACCGATTACCGATAACACTCGGCCCACTGGGCTTGCCTTACAGACCTCAACGTCATCGATGCTCTCGGCTGATTCAATGCCGGTTACTTCTCGTACTTCAGCGGTTGATGTTGGATAGCCCTCGGACGCCAGGACAACCGTCACTGCTTTCTTTTTTGAAAATTCAGGGGATAGTCCAACTGAGAGCTTGCCTGTCGCAGCTCTATATAAGAGGTCAGCCAAGTTTGAAGTTAATCTTCGCAAAACAACCTGTGTTTCTGGATCACCAAATCTTGCATTGAATTCAATCACTCTGGTTCCACGCTCTGTGACAATAAGTCCGCAGTAGAGAAGACCAACAAACTTTGCGTTTCTTCTTGCGAGCTCACGAATAGTTGGAAGGGCAACTTTCTCAGTTACGTCTTCAACAAAGCCTTCTGGCAACCAAGGAACTGGTGAATACGCTCCCATGCCACCAGTGTTGGGTCCTTCATCATTATCAAATGCTCTTTTGTAATCCTGCGCAGGCGATAAAGGAACAACTGTTTCTCCATCAGACAAGAAAAACAGACTCACTTCTTGTCCCGCTAGGAACTCTTCAATCAACACACCACCTGCGATGTAGTTCTTGGCGTGGGCTATGGCAGCGTCTTTATCTTTGGTGACAATCACACCCTTGCCCGCAGCTAGGCCATCTGCCTTGACAACATAGGGAGCACCAAACTGATCTAGTGCTGATTCGACTTCTTCGATGGTTGTGCACTGTCTAGCCATGCCAGTCGGAACATCGGCTGCCGCCATCACCTCTTTAGCAAAAGCCTTGGATCCTTCTAACTGAGCTGCTTTCTGATCAGGTCCAAATACTGCAATTCCCTGTTCTCGAAGAGCATCCGAAACACCATTAACCAGTGGTGCTTCTGGTCCAATTACAACCAAACCAACTCTTTCTTCAAGAGCCACCTTGGTGACAGCTAGCCGATCGTTTATATCGACTTCTCTAACTTCGACTTCTTTGGCAATCCAGTCATTTCCTGGAGCACAAACCAGATCTGCTGCGGGCGTGCCGGTTCGGATGAGAGCTTTGACTATCGCATGCTCTCGAGCGCCTGAACCAACTACCAGGATTCTCATTGAGGCGAGTTTAGCGTTTAGCCCTGAGGGGCAATAATGGCCGTGTGAGTAAGAAGAAGATCCCCGCTGAGATTGGTGAAGCAGCTCTGGCTAGTCCAGAAACTAATTTGGCTTTAGCCGTTAGGTATCTTCTGCAGCTAATTGAAAAGCGCTCACCTGGTCGCTCAGTTGAGCTCAGGGTTCCGCCCTATGGGGCTATTCAGTGCATTGAAGGGCTAAACCATCGAAGGGGCACGCCACCAAACGTGGTGGAGATATCCCCGCAGGTATTTGTTTCGATTTGTCTAGGAAAGACAACTTGGCAACAAGAAGTTGCAAATGGAAAAGTTCTGGCTAGTGGTGAACAGGCTAAAGAGTTAGCTGATCTTTTCCCGCTACGCCGCGATTAGTTCGGAATCGCCAAGCTCAACAAATAGACGCTGGTTTAGCTTGAAGGCAGTTCTAACTTCAGCAACTAGTAGAAGAAGCTCATCATCTGTCATTACTAGGTCGTCAACCGCTGCTCGGTAGCCTTCCTTGAATGGCACCACTGCTTCAATCTTTGCGAAGTGGTAGAAACTTGTCTGCTCTTCGGTTAGGCCGTAGTGGCGACGAACTAGTGCACCGATTGCTTGACCACCGGAAAGATCTCCGAGGTAGCGGGTGTAGTGGTGTGCAAGTAGACGAACGTCTTCGACTCCGCCCAGTGATTCAATTCTTGCAACATACTCAGCGGTAGCAGGCAGCAGTGGAGTCTCACTCCAGTTTGCAACCCCTAGCTTGGCTAGGTCAGAAATCATTGAGTCAAGTCTTTTCAGTTCTGGTGCGAATGGCAGTGGCGCTGCATCTGGCAGTTTGCTTTCCATCGCCTGGTAGACGAACACCATCTGGTTTAGGTATCGGGTGTAGTCAGCAGCAGATAGCTCGCCAGCCATTAGGTCCTTGATAAAAGATGCATTCTCAGCACTCTTGTGGTCTGACATTGAGGACTCTCGCATCAGCTGGGAGATGGTGGTCATTTGGATCCTTACTAAGGTCTGCCTTACCTGTTCAGACTAGGACAGTTTCTAGGGTCTCGCAAGCCCCGAAACTACTGGATAATTAGGGCATGGCCAGCGAAGAAATTGAGATTAGAAGAGCCCCAAAAATCCTGCCCTTCATGCTGACTTTCGCCGCGCTAGGAATGCTGGTTGCAGTTCTACTCCTTTTTATTACCCCACCTAATGCAGAGCTGCCAGAAAACTTTTTTGGGCTAACGCTCATTTCATTTGGTTCGCTGGGGCTTGGTCTGGGTGCAGCGTTTGCAATTACCTATGATCTGATTTCTTCCCGCCGCGCTAAACGCGCACTAGCCAATCGGGTGACCGAGTGATTCGCGGGGATGGCAAGTTAAATCACGACCTGCTACCAGGCGAAAAAGGACCACAAGATCAATGTGGTGTGTTCGGGGTTTGGGCACCAGGCGAAGAGGTAGCAAAACTTTCCTTCTTCGGTCTTTATGCGCTGCAACATCGTGGACAAGAGTCTGCCGGTATCGCAACCGCTGATGGCGAAAAGATTTTAGTTTTCAAAGACATGGGACTGGTTTCCCAGGTCTTCAACGAAGCAGCGCTTGAGTCGCTGCAAGGTCACATTGCAGTTGGTCACACTCGCTACTCCACCACAGGCTCATCGCACTGGCGCAATGCTCAACCAACTCTTGGTAGAACTGCCTATGGCACTGTCGCGCTTGGTCACAACGGAAACCTAACTAATACTTCTGAGCTAATGGAACTGCTCGAAAAGAGATATCCAAATCACGAGGGCGATCTTCGTTCTGGTAACACAACTGACACCGCGGTGCTGACAGCGCTGTTGGCAGGAAATGCTGACAGCTCACTGGAAGCAACTGCACTAGAACTTCTGCCTCTGGTCAAGGGTGCCTACTGTCTGGTGTTCATGGATGAATCAACGCTTTATGCAGCGCGTGATCCGCAGGGTGTTAGACCCTTGGTTTTGGGAAGACTGGAGCGCGGCTGGGTGGTGGCCAGTGAGTCGGCTGCACTAGACATCGTCGGAGCTTCTTTTGTTCGAGAAATTGAACCGGGAGAGCTAATTGCAATTGATGAAAATGGTCTTCGCTCAACCAAGTTTGCCCAAACTAAGCGAGCTGGTTGTGTCTTTGAATATGTCTATCTAGCAAGACCCGACACTGCAATTAACGGCCAGGTGGTTTATGAAGCAAGGGTAGAGATGGGAAGAACCCTGGCGAAGGAGTATCCCGTAGAGGCAGATTTAGTGATGCCAACTCCTGAATCAGGAACTCCGGCAGCTATTGGCTTTAGCGAACAAAGTGGTATTCCGTTTGGCCATGGTCTTGTGAAGAACGCCTATGTCGGCAGAACCTTCATTCAACCTTCCCAAACTATTCGCCAACTTGGTATTCGACTAAAGCTCAACCCACTCAGAGAAGCAATTGCTGGAAAGCGATTAATTGTTGTCGACGATTCGATTGTTCGCGGTAATACTCAGCGAGCACTCGTGAAGATGTTGAAGGAAGCGGGAGCTGCTGAAGTTCACGTTCGAATTTCTTCTCCACCAATTACTTGGCCCTGCTTCTATGGTGTTGATTTTGCATCCAGGGCAGAACTCATTGCATCGGGTCTAGGAGTTGAAGAAGTTCGACAATCGATAGGTGCTGATTCACTTGGTTATCTTTCAAAAGAAGGAATGATTGCTGCCACTAAACAATCAGAAGAAACTCTCTGCACCGCCTGCTTCAGTGGGCAATATCCAATTGAACTTCCTGCAGCTGATCGCTTAGGTAAGAACCTGTTGGAGCGCGGAGTTGCCTCCATCAAAGAAGAAGGCCACGTTCACATCAATGACTGATCCCTACGCATCCTCTGGAGTTGACACGGCCGCTGGTGATAGAGCGGTTGAGCTAATGAAGAAAGCTGTTGGTGCAACGCACGGCAGTCTGGTGCTCACTGGTGTTGGTGGTTTCGCAGGATTAGTTGATGCAGCTTTTCTAAAAAACTATCGGCACCCAGTTTTAGCAACTTCAACAGATGGCGTTGGCACCAAAGTTTTGATTGCTCAGGCAATCGATAAGCACGACAGCATTGGTCAAGACCTGGTTGGCATGGTGGTTGATGACATCGTGGTGTGTGGAGCCAAGAGCCTGTTCATGACCGATTACATCGCGTGTGGCAAGGTTGAGCCCACTCGAATTGCTCAGATTGTTGAAGGAATTGCCAAGGCCTGCCAAGAAGTGGATGTGGCTTTGGTTGGCGGCGAAACTGCTGAGCACCCAGGAGTCATGCAGGATCACGAGTATGACCTGGCAGGTGCAGCGGTGGGTGTAGTTGAAAAGGACCAGCTGCTCAGCCGCGAAAGAGTAGAGGTGGGCGATGTTGTAATCGCCATGCAGTCTTCAGGGCTGCATGCCAATGGCTACTCGCTAGTTCGCAAGATTGTTAGCGATGCTGGACTTGACTACAAATCTAAGCTGGCTGATTTTTCTCGCCCCTTGGGTGAAGAACTGCTCGAACCAACCAGGCTTTATTCCAAGGTGGTTGGAGATTTGCTAACTGAATTTCCAGGTGAGTTTTCTTCGCTCAGCCACATCACCGGTGGCGGCATTGCAGCAAACCTTTCTCGTATTCTTCCCGAGACAGTTTCATTGGACATTGACAGATCAACCTGGTCACCACAACCTGTCTTCAGAGTTTTAGCAAATTTAGCCGGCCACAACCTGATTGATCTTGAGGGAACCTGGAATCTAGGAATTGGTTTCGCTGCTGTTGTGAGAAAAGCATCGGCTGAGAAAATAATTGCCAAATCAACTGCGATGGGAATTCCAGCCTGGCAAGTTGGTGTAATTGAATCGACTGCTTGCGATGACAAAGGATATGTCACAGAAGCAAAAGGTGTGCGCGGGGGAGCAGTTAGGTTGGTAGGCAACTATGCGCAATAAATCTGCCGTCGTCATTGGTGCGATTGGATTACTAACAACATCCGGAGCCCTGATGCTTGGCATCGCACTTGGCGCTAATACAGCAACTGTCAGTGTCGTCAGAGAAACTCCAAACCAGCTTTGCTTCAAGGACACCGCTACTGATCAGTTCAGTGAGTTGCACGTCGAAACTAAATTGAAGGCCTGTCAGGTGGTTGGGATGACCAAGCAGGCAGCTATCGATTACCTGGAGGCCGCAGATATCACAGTCCGAATTGCATCAGAGGATGGCGAAGGGTTCGCGCTAACCGAGGACTATAGCGACAGCAGAGTGAACCTGGATGTTTTGGTCGGAATTGTGGTTGGCGCTAGCGCCTGGTAACTACTTGTCGTCGTCCAGTTCAACTACTCGATCATCATCTGATGGTGCGTAGTCGTCTTCTTCGGTGTCATCTGCCCAGCGGTCAACGTATTCTTCGTTTTCGCTTCCGGCTTTTGCGCTGAGCTCAGCTTCCAGAGCAGAGTAATCGGTGTTCGGGCTGAAGTATTTAAGTTCGCGCGCGACTTTAGTGTTCTTTGCTTTTTGACGGCCACGCCCCATGGCGAGCCCCCTTATTCTCTTGCAATCTTGGGCCTATGCCCCGGTTACAGGATCGAAACCTGCCTAGATAATAGCAAACGCTAGAGAGCCCACATCACAAGCCTCATTGCCAGGATCGGCATGAGAATGTTGATGGCAAGGGTCAAAGACATCTGGGCAAGCCTGCCTCGGTGGTAATACTCGAAGGCATCCTTGGCAACACCGGCAAAGGTAGACAGTCCACCTGCCAACCCAATCGAGGCGATCAGGATCATGTCAAAGGTCCAATTGTGGGTATAGATATATCCCGCTATTGCTCCGGCCAAGATGTTCACTGCAAAAAGACCGAAGGGCAAAACTCCCTGCCAGCGAATAATCAACCAGCGCAATACTGCTCCAACACCACCGGCTCCACCAATGGCGAGAGTAATCATCAGATCGCTCATTTGGCCGCCTTTTTCTTCGCGGCTCTTCTGCCCTGATGCCAGCCAGCGGCAAAGGCGATCACAGCACCGAACAGCATCACTGCAATATCAGAGGTGAGGTCTTCGGCGACGATAAAGATTGTGATGGCACTCATGGTGGTAAAGCCACCAGCCAAGCCAGTGCCAAAGAAACCTTGGCGATACTCAGACTGGAATAGCGGGTGACGGATTACGAGTCCAAGGAAATAAGAGCCAAGCAGATTGATAAATCCGAGCGAAATTATCTCGCTAGTTGGGTATGCATAAAAAGAAGCAACCCAATCATGAACAACATGACGCAGCATGGAGCCAATCGCGCCACCGAAAAACACCAGGCCAGCCACTCTCCAGTTGGCTAACACTCTCTCAGGCTAGCGGTTTTGGAAGATATTTCCAGCTACTTTTCCTGTTTGCTAGCCTTTCAGAATGTTTGATTCACAGAACAACTTGATTGCCGGCAACTTGTATCAGAACAACTTCAGCCAGGAAGAAAACCAGAAATTTACTTCGCAGTTTGATGTAATCACCCAACAGATGATTGCTTGTCTGGATCAGAACCTGCCAGCCAATTCTGAGCAGATGCAACAGGCTGTGAAGCAGCACTATGAATTCATACTTAGATTCTGGACACCAGATCGTGAGAGTTATAAATCACTGGCCATGAATTACATCCTGCCAACGCCATACAAAGAAACCTATGAAGGTTATCGCGAAGGGCTTGGCCAATACATCTACAACGCTGTTGTTGACTTTGCTGACCGCGAGCTTAAGTAAGCGCCAGTAGAGCACAAGCTCCGATAGCCAGAGCAATTCCAAAGTTCTGACTTAGCGCAATTCTCTCTTTCAAGAAGATTCTTGCAAGCAGGATGGTGCCAACCGGATATAGAGAGGTAAGTACTGCTGCCACCGCTAGCGCTCCCTCACGAGTAGAGATGATGAAGAAGACGTTTCCTGTCACATCACCCAACCCAGCTAGCAAAACCAGCCAGATAGTCCCAGCACTAAAAACCGTCTTTTCAATCACAGTTTTACTCTTGCCAGCAAAAAACAGCATTAGTAGTCCAGCTAGCAAAATGCTGATGCCAACCACTCTCATCACAACCAGCACACCAAGACCAGAATCTGCAGGAGCAAGATCTAGGAAGATGAATATTCCTGCAAAGCCAAGGCCAGCAACTATTGAAAAGAGAGTTGCTCGAAGGCTTGGCAACCTAACATCTGACCCAGGGACAAATGCAACCAAAACTACCGCCACCAAAATCAACCCAAGGGCAACTAGAGCCAATTCACTCAACTGTTGACCCGTGGAGATATCGAGCACCACTGGCACCAAAGCAGACAACACTGCCGTCAATGGTGAGGTGATGGAAATTGGTCCAAGAGCAAGTGCCGCATATAAAAATGTAATTGCCACTGCCGAACAGATTCCAGCAAAAATTCCAATTTGAATCACGTTAGGTTCAAAACTTGCACCCATTGGAATGCTGAAAAGCAGTGCCAGGAAAAGCCCAAATATAAATGCAACTGTGGTGACAGTTAGCGGTCTTACTTTTTTTGAAGCAAGTGCTCCAACAAAGTCCGCATAACCATAAGAAAAAGCGGATAGCAATCCAAACAGTATGGTCACTATCCACCTCCCGGTGGCTCCGACCGGCATCGATCCGGTGACCTAACGATTTTCAGTCGTTCGCTCTACCAACTGAGCTACAGAGCCTTGGGGTTTTATCCCCAACCAAGTCGCTAAAAGCGACCGCGACCCTGACGGGACTTGAACCCGCGACCTCCGCCGTGACAGGGCGGCGCGCTAACCAACTGCGCTACAGGGCCAATACTGCTGGCCTTATCGTGACCCCAACGGGATTCGAACCCGTGCTACCGCCGTGAAAGGGCGGCGTCCTAGGCCACTAGACGATGGGGCCTAAGGCTGGCACCGAGGGTCAAGACTACCCGTCGCTCGGCAAGTTGTGCAACACATAGCCAACTCTCAGGCAATACTTTAATGTTTCTACGATATTTGAAGGGGAGGTTGACCATGCGCGCACGGCTAATAGCCATTTTTACGGCCCTGAGCATCCTCGTCACATCCCTTCTATTAACCCCAGCCTGGGCTGTCCCTAACTACCCATCAGCGGCTGAGGTGGCAGCAGCCAAGCGCAGCGTCACCGAAAAGCGCAAGATGATCACCCGCATCGAGGGAATCCTCAACACTCTTGAATCAGAAGCTCGCGCACTAGAAGAAGTTGCTCTTGAAAAGAGCGAGCAATACATTCGTGCACTCAGACGTGCTGATGACATGCGAGCCAAAGTAAAGAGTTTGCAAGATCAAGCTAAAAGCTCAGCAACCCAGGCTGAATCGGCAAGAGTGCAACTGGGGCAATTGGTTGCTCAAATGTTTAGAGACCGTTCTGCTAACGACATAACACTTGAACTGTTTTTTAATCCCGAGAGCGCCGAAGATTTGCTATTTGAAATGAGCATGCAAGAAATCATTGCTCAAAGAACAGAATCGATTTATCAAGCAGCTCTTGATCAGCAGGCGCAGGCTCAAGCTTTAGAGCTGGAACTCGAAGAAGCCAAAAAGCAACTTGAAGTGGTAGAGGCAGAAGCCAAGCAACTTTTTGACGAAGCTCAAGCAGCAGCTGATGCAGTAATTGCTAAGGTCAGATCAACTGAGCGCGAACGCGCCACCATGATGAGTCAGCTGGCAAGTTTGCAGGACAACGCTGAAGATTTAGAACGTCAAAGAAGAGAAGGTCTAGCAGCCGAGCGCAGACAGAATGCAGTTAGAACCGCTCCGACCGCTCCAGAGCTTTACACAGTCGGCCCACCAAACAAAGAGCTTGTTGAAATTGCTATCAACTTTGCTCGAGAGCAGTTGGGCGAAAGATATGTTCTAGGTGGTGCGGGTCCAAACGTTTGGGACTGCAGTGGTATCACCATGAAGAGCTACGCTGCTGCAGGTGTTTATATCGGTTGGCACTCAGCCACAGCTCAATACAACGTGATGGCAGCTCAAAGAAAGCTAGTTCCTTTCCAGGATGCTCAACGTGGTGATCTGATCTGGTGGTCTGAAGAAGAAGCTTTCTCTGGAGACAAATACCACGTCGCTATTTACCTGGGTGACGGGATGATGCTGGAAGCGCCAAACCCAGCCAGAACGGTTCGAATTGTGCCAGTTCGCTTTGGTGAGCTTTGGCCTTATGCAGGCCGTCCAACTGCTTCTCGTTAGTACTCGCCAACTTTTTCGTAGAGCTTGGCAATAATCCACCACTTGCCATCAATCTTCACAAGGTTCAGGTAGTCCTGCATGATGCCACCAAACATCTGCAGCTGAACCTTGGCCCAGGCCATGCTGTCTGATATCTGGTCTATTTCAAGAATTTGATCTTTTCTTGGATTACCTAATTCTTTTGGCGATTGACGATTAGCAACCTGGTCGCGATAAACGGCGTAGGGTCTTAGCACCAGCTCTCCGCCCTGAGCGGAGTAGAGACAGCAATCTTTGTGGAAGACAGAGTCAAACAGGTTCATATCTTGCGCGTGAATAACCTCGAAGTAGTCATCCAGCAGTTTGATTAGACCGGTGTCAATTGAAGAGGTCTCTGGCGCTTGCATTACTTCTTATAGCTTTCGTAGCCGGCTGCCAGAACCTTCTCAGCTGCTGCTTTGTTCTGCCAGCCACCAAGCTTTACCCACTTACCCGGCTCAAGATCTTTGTAGCGCTCGAAGAAGTGCTCAATTTCATTCTTAACCTGCTGCGGAACATCTTGGATGTCCTGGATGTGCATGTAGCGAGGGTCTTTCACCTGCACACACAAAATCTTTTCGTCTTGACCGCCATCATCTTCCATCAAAAGCATGCCAACTGGTCGAACCTTGATGTGGACGCCTGGGTAAACCGGGTACTCAAGTAGTACCAGAGCATCCAGTGGGTCGCCGTCGCCGCCCAGGGTTCCCTCAAATGCTCCGTAGTCAACCGGGTAGACAAAGGGGGTGAACAGCACTCGGTCGAGCCAAACCTTGCCAGTCTCATGGTCAATTTCATACTTATTGCGGCTTCCGCGAGGAATTTCAATAACGACTTCGTAAGACAAGGCTTCTCCTAATTAGGCTTTCAACAAGATTAGCGAATAGAAGCCATGCCAGTCAGACCAAGACTCACCCCAGCCATCGCCCAGACCAGACGGGCGGTTAGAGAGGTATTGGCTGAGCTAGCACCTAAGAAGGTATTGCTGGCGGTTTCTGGCGGTGCTGATTCGCTAGCGCTGAGCGCGGCTGTGGTGTTTGAGGCTAAAAAACTCAAGGTTGAGATTGCTGCGGCTGTGATTGATCACGCTCTGCAACCAAATAGTAAAGCGATTGCCAACCAAGCTGCTGAGCGACTGAGAGCGATTGGCGTGCAAGAAGTGGTGGTCGAGAGGGTAGTAGTAAGGCAAACCGGTGAAGGCCTTGAAGCAGCAGCTAGAACTGCCAGATATAAAGCATTAGAGAAAATTCGACTTAAGCAAAAAGCAGAATGGATTGTGCTCGGTCACAACCTAGATGATCAAGCAGAGACAGTTCTGCTGGGGCTTGCGCGTGGATCTGGTCTTAGATCGATTGCTGGGATGAGCGCGATTGATGCTGAGCGAAGACTGCTCAGACCGCTACTTGATCTGCCAAGGCAAACTTTGCGTCAGGCCTGCGCCGATGCCGGCATTAGCTTCTGGGATGATCCGCATAATGAAGACAGCAAATTTGCCAGAGTGCGAGTTAGAAAGTTAGCTGGTGAGCTGGAAAAGAATCTTGGACCAGGCTTTGCTGGGGCTCTGAGTAGAACCGCTGAAAGCGCTGCGGAGGCGGATGAAGTTGTTACCGATTTGGCAACCAAGTGCGTGAAGAAGGCACTGGTGAAAACCGGCGCTCGCCAGGTTAGTTATCAGGTGGCAACGCTGTCGAAGGCTAAGGCTGCGGTTAGAAGAAAAGCACTACATATAATCTGTCAGTCTGCCGGGGCTAAAAACATCTCTAGAACCCAGATCTTGGCACTGGATGAGCTACTCACCAATTGGCACGGGCAGAAAAAGAGCAGCCTTTCTGGCATTACAGTAGAGCGAGTGGCAAACCAGCTGGTTGTCAAAAGCACCAAACCACTAACCCCAGGAGCCTGCTAGTGCAGTTGAATCACCCTGACATTCAAGAGGTATTAGTAACCGCTGAACAAATCCAGGTTCGGGTTGCTGAATTGGCTAGTGAAATCTCTGATTACTACCGCGATAAGAATGTGCTGCTGTTAGGCGTTCTCAAGGGAGCGGTTCCATTCATGGCAGATCTTTCTAGAGCGATGGACATTCCTATCCAGCAAGACTGGATGGCAGTTTCTTCCTACGGCTCTGGCACCGTTTCTTCTGGAGTGGTGAGGATCTTGAAGGATTTGGACGCTGATATAAAGGACAGAGATGTCTTGATAGTTGAGGACATCCTGGACTCTGGGCTGACCCTGTCCTGGCTAACTTCTAACTTGAGAGCTCGCGGTGCTGCCAGCGTTGAGATTGTGACCCTTCTCAGGAAACCGGAAGCTGCAAAGGTAAAGATAGCTGTCCGATGGGTGGGCTTTGATATCCCAAACGCATTTGTGGTCGGCTACGGGCTTGACTTCAATGAGAACTACCGATCACTTGATGGAGTTGGAATTCTTTCTCCATCCGTATATAGCTAAAGGTTTTGAATGACTGAAAAGAAGCAAGAGAACCAGACCAAGCTCAAGAAGTTCCTGCGCGGACCTTGGCTTTGGATTGGCGCTGCTCTGATTGTTGTGTTTGTTGGTTCATCGCTGATGAACACCGAGCAGTTCACCAAGGTTGACACCCAGGTTGGTCTAGAGATGATCTCTTCTGGTCAAGCCGAGAAGGTGACCATCTTTGATGGTGATCAAAGAGTAGATGTTGTTCTTCGCAATCCAGATGCTGAATTTGGCAAGCAGGTTCAGTTCTACTTTGTTTCTGGTCGAGCTTCTGCGGTTGCAGAAATCGTTGCTGAATCAAACATTTCTCAAGGCTGGAGCGATGAAGTTCCAAACACGCCTTGGATTTTGGCGCTGCTTGGATCACTTCTTCCATTCATCATCATTCTGGCTCTGTTCTGGTTCTTGATGAGCTCGATGGCCGGTGGTGGCCGCGGGGTAATGCAATTTGGTAAGTCCAGAGCAAAACTGGTCAATAAAGAAATGAGCAAGATCACATTTGCTGATGTTGCTGGCATTGACGAGGCAATCGAAGAACTAAATGAAATTAAAGAGTTTTTGAAGAGCCCTAAGAAGTTCCAGGACATGGGAGCAAAGATCCCGCACGGTGTTTTGCTTTATGGTCCTCCGGGAACCGGTAAGACTCTGATTGCTAAGGCAGTTGCTGGAGAAGCTGGAGTTCCCTTCTTCTCGATCTCCGGTTCTGATTTTGTTGAAATGTTTGTCGGTGTTGGTGCATCGCGTGTTAGAGATTTGTTCGAACAGGCTAAGCAATCAGCGCCAGCCATCATCTTTGTTGATGAGATTGATGCAGTTGGTCGTCACCGTGGAACTGGTATTGGTGGCGGTAATGATGAGCGGGAGCAAACCCTAAATCAGTTGCTAGTTGAAATGGATGGCTTTGATACCTCTACCAACGTCATTTTGATTGCCGCTACTAACCGTCCTGATGTTCTAGATCCAGCGCTGCTTCGTCCAGGTCGCTTCGACCGACAGGTTGGCGTCAGCGCACCAGATCTAAAAGGACGCGAGCAGATTCTGGCAGTGCATGCCAAGAACAAGCCGCTGGCCGAAAAGGTTGACCTGGCTTTGGTTGCTAGGCGCACCCCCGGCTTTACCGGTGCCGATCTTGCGAATGTTCTCAACGAGGCAGCGCTGCTAGCTGCACGACTAGATAAAAAGAAGATTGACGACGAAACCATTGACGAGGCAATCGATCGAGTAATCGGTGGTCCGCAGCGCAAGAGCGCAGTCATGAAAGACCACGAGCGGCTAGTTACCGCCTATCACGAAGCTGGTCACGCACTGGTTGCTGGAGCTGCCAACTACTCAGATCCAGTTACCAAGATCACAATTTTGCCGCGTGGAAGAGCACTCGGTTACACCATGGTTATGCCGCTAGAGGACCGCTACTCGATTAGCCGTAATCAGCTGCTGGATCAGATTGCCTATGCACTGGGTGGCCGCATCGCAGAAGAAATTGTTTTTAAAGATCCCACCACTGGTGCATCCAACGACTTTGAGAAGGCAACTTCGATTGCAAGAACCATGGTCACCAAATATGGAATGAGCGCGAAGGTCGGATCAATTTCGCTCGGTAGTGGAAACGCTGAACCATTCCTCGGTCGCGAACTTGCTACCACGCGTGATTGGTCAAACGAGATGGCACAGATTGTCGACAACGAGGTTCGTGCCATCTTGGATCAGGCAATGGACGAGGCTTACAAAGCCCTCAGCACCAACCGTGCTGTTCTTGACCAGCTGGCCAAGGAACTACTTGAAAAAGAAACTCTGAACCAAGATCAGATTGCAGTTATTTTCAAAAAGGTAAAGAAGCTGCCAAAGCGTGCTACCTGGCGCTCATCCACCAAGCGTGCAGTTTCAGCACGCGGCCCGATTGCGGTTCCAAAGCGCAAAGAGGTAACTGAAAAGCGAAAGAGCAAGGATGCAGACCGACCGAATTCGTGATGCGGTCCGCGAGCTTCTGATTGCAATTGGTGAAAATCCAGATAGACCAGAGCTAAGTCAGACTCCGCAGAAGGTAGCTGAGGCATATGCCAGCTTCTTTCGTGGCATTGGACAAGATCCGCACGCTGCTCTTTCACAAACCATGCCTGCGCAAAATACCGAACTGGTGATGCTGAAAGACATAGAACTGGTTTCGATTTGTGAGCATCACCTGCTTCCCTTTACTGGTTTTGCACACATCGCCTATTTGCCAAGCGAAAACATTGTTGGTTTAGGCAGACTGGCTAACCTGGTGGAGATTCTCTCCGCTCGTCCGCAGTTGCAGGAAAATCTCACTAATCAAATTGCGGATGCGATTGAAAAAGCACTCACACCCAAGGGTGTGCTGGTTGTCATCGAAGCGAAACACCAGTGCGTGGCATCGCGTGGCGCTCGTCAGCCGGAGGTCAACACCATCACTCTTGCTAGTCGCGGAGCCTATAACGACGTTGCGCAGCGCCAGGAGGCGATGGCGCTACTTTCGGTTTCAGCATGAGCTGGCAGAAACCCAAAGTGATGGGAGTGATTAATGTCACTCCAGATTCTTTCAGCGACGGCGGTCAATTCCTCTCACTTGAGAATGCTCTAGAGCAAGCAAAACTTTTGGTTTCGCAAGGCGCAGAAATTCTTGATGTTGGTGGTGAATCAACCAGACCAGGAGCCGGTCGAATAACCATTCAGGAAGAGCAGGCGAGAGTCTTGCCTGTTATAAACGCAATCAAGAAAGAACTTTCGGTGTTGGTCTCGATTGACACCTTGAATTCAGAGACTGCTCGAAGAGCCATTGAAGCTGGAGCGGACATAGTGAATGACGTCTCTGGTGGCCTAGCTGATCCTGCAATGTCTTTAGCTATTGCACCAACCAACTGTCTTTACGTCCTTGGACACTGGCGCGGATTTTCCGATGTCATGGATGAGCGAGCCCAGTATTCCGATGTTGCAAGAGAAGTGGTCGCTGAACTGGCTGAGCAGGTTTCAATGGCGGTGGCCAGTGGGATATCGCGCGATCGAATCATTGTTGATCCTGGTTTGGGTTTTGCCAAAGACATGCAACAGAACTGGGATCTAGTGGCAAGGCTGGATGAGCTCAAGAAACTAGAGCTGCCTATCCTGGTTGGCGCATCCCGCAAACGATTTATTGCCCATGCTCTCGATAAAGAGAACCCACAATCAGTTGACCACGCCAGAAGAGATGTCGCGACCGCTGTCCTGACAGCACTGCTGCTTCAGCGCAAGCTCTGGGGGGTAAGGGTGCACAACGTGCAGACCACCGTTGATGCGATTAGCGTGGTAGCGGCGCTAAAGGAAGCAGAAGACAAGTGATTTATAAGGTGCGGATTGATGGCTTGAAAGTCTTCGCCTATCACGGAGTGCTGCAACACGAAAAAGACTACGGCCAGGATTTCTTCATCGATGCGCACCTCGATGTTGAAGCCGGTAACGAAGACAGCATTTCATCAACCGTTTCCTATGCCAGCGTTGCCGATGAGATTGTCAGAGTTGCAACACAGAATAAATTTGACCTAATCGAGACCTTGGCTAATGAAGTTAGCAAGGCAGTGCTCGCGCTTGATCCAAGAGTCTTGCGAGCGACCATAACGATTCATAAACCTTCAGCACCAATCGGACATGAGATCAGAGATGTTTCGGTCACGATTTCTGGAGCTCGTGGTGAAAGCTAGAGCCGTCCTGGCACTGGGCAGCAACTTGGGCAATCGAGAAGAAAATCTCAACCAAGCCCTCGAGCAAATAAAAAACTTTTCGGATAGTGAATTACTAGCGGTTTCATCATTTCACGAGACCGTCGCGCTAACTGAAGCTGGTGAAGATGAGACCAAGCCAAGCTATCTAAATGCCGTCGCAATTCTTGAGACTGGTTTGACGGTTGAAAAACTTTTCTTGAAGACTTCAGATCTAGAACAGCAGTTGGGCCGAGTCCGCGAAACTAAGTGGCAAGACCGAACCATTGACGTTGATTTAATTTCTTTTGGTGAGTTGGAGCTGGTGACTCAGCAGTTAACCATTCCGCATCCAAGAGCGCACGAAAGATTATTTGTACTAAAACCATGGCTTGAAGTCGAACCTTCGGCACAGCTGGTTGGCTTTGGAGCGATTCAAGATTTGGTTTCGAGGTTAGAAAAATGAGATCACTGCCACCAACTCAACTTCTACTCTTTCTAGCAATCGGTTTAGTGGCGGGATTAAGTTCATCGCAGCTAGCAACCGGGTTGGGTTACAGCTTCTTAGTTAGCCCCAACTCATTGCTACTTGTTTTGCCACTGATTGCGATAGCTATTTACATTGCGAGCTATCCGATATACCGCTACCGGAAAAAAGCTGAAAAGTTTGAACCTGGACCGAGGCCAACCAGACCCAACCCCTTCTTTGCTTTTCGCGTTTTAGTCGTGGCTAGAGCGGTGGCTTTGACCGGTTCTTTGTTTGCGGGCTGGCATTTAGGGCAGCTGATGTGGTTGATTAGTTTCAGCGTTGCACCAGTTGGACTAGTAGTTCCAACACTGCTGGGACTGCTGGGCAGCGCGAGTATGCTCGGTGGCGGATTGCTGGCTGAATTCAACTGCCGAGCTCCGAAAGATCCTGGTGAGGGGGCAGAGTGAAGATAGGCGTTATTGGCAATGAGCCAGCCGGTCCGGTTCTGGCCAAGGCTTGGGCTAATGCAGGTCACGATTTAGTCGGAGTTTATGTTGAGACACCAGCGGCAATCGATCGCGTTGAAGCTCTGTTGCCAGATGTTCCAATTGCTCCAATGGCAGCAGTTGTTGAAGCTGCAGAACTAATCATTCTTGCCATTCCACCAGCCGACATCGATCTAACCGTGGCGGGCCTTGCTGATATGCAACTGTTTGGTCCGAGAAAAATTGTTTTGCATCTTTCCCCGCATCGCGGTTACGGAGTTCTAGCAGACGCAGCGCAGCAGGGAGCGATTCCAATCGCGATGCATCCGCTGATGCACTTCACTGGCACATCGATGGACATCACAGTGATGAAGGGCGCAACCTTTGTCGTTTCCACTCCTGATACCTATCGAGCGATAGCCCAGGCACTCGTGATTGAGATTGGTGCAGAGCCGTTTGAACTCACAGAGTTTCAAAGAGCTGCCTATGCTGAAGCATTTGAGGTTGCTAGAGATTTCTCCTCATTAGTTGTTCAGCAGGCGATGGGAATTCTTGCTGAGTCAGAGGTTTCACACCCAGCACAACTAATTGGACCGGTGGTTCGCAGTGCGGTGGACGATGCGCTCGCGACACCGATTCAACCAATAGATCCGCGAGATGCTCAGTGATTCTTTGTCACACCGTGAAAGAATTAGCTCAGGCGGTTAGCCAAGCTAAGGCGGAGGGAAACTCAATCGGCTTTATCCCAACCATGGGTGCATTGCACGAAGGTCATCTCTCATTAGTTCGCGCGGCTCAGGCCAATCAAAACTTCACAATTGTTTCGGTATTTGTCAATCCATTGCAGTTTGGTGAGAAAGATGATTTCAATTCCTATCCCAGAACTCTTGGAGTTGATGCCAGGCTGCTAACTGATGCTGGAGTTGATGTTTTGTTTGCACCAAACCTGGCAGAAGTTTTTCCCGCAGATTTGGATTTGGCGGAGCCGGTGCCGGGATCTATTGCGGAAAAGTTCGAGGGCGAGTTTCGACCCGGACACTTTGCTGGGATGCTGAAGGTCGTAAGTCGACTGTTTGATTTGGTGGCGCCTGACTATGCATACTTCGGAGAAAAAGATGCTCAGCAGCTAGCACTAGTGAAACAAATGGTGAGCGAACAAATCACAGCTGGCAGACGAGAGCCCATGCGGGTGGTGAGTTGCCCAACTATTCGCGATGAGCACGGGCTTGCTTTATCGAGCCGTAACTCCAGACTCTCGGAAGCTGAAATATTAATTTCACGAAGTCTGCAGCAGGCTCTTCTAGCGGGAGCCAGCGCAGGGAAGAAGCGAGAGCAGATCCTCTCAGCTGCCAAGGCACAGCTGTCTGCCGAGGCTAGACTTGAGTACCTGGAGCTTGTGGATCCACAAAGCTTTGAGGTAGTTGAACAACTTCCTGCGGGCGGCGGTTTATTGATAATCGCTGCTTGGGTGGGAGATGTGAGACTGATCGATAACTTATTGATTGGCGGATAGCGTGAGCGAAGATTACGAATCCGAGCTACCGGAACAAATTGCCTTCCGCATGGCAAAGCGCGAAAAGCTCAATGAACTATCTGATGCCTATCCCGTAGCGCTGCCAATCACTCACACTATTGAAGCCGTAAAGGCTCACTATCCAAATCTGGAAGCAGACATAACTACTGGTGACCAGGTGGCACTGGCTGGCCGAATTATGTTTTTGCGCAACACTGGCAAGCTTTGCTTCGCGACTTTGCAATCTGGTACCGGCGAGCGCATCCAAGCCATGCTTTCTTTAGACAAGGTCGGCGAAGAACAATTGGAGCTCTGGAAAGAGCTCGTTGATTTAGGTGATCACGTTTTTGTGGCCGGTGAGATTATCACCAGCAAACGCGGAGAGCTTTCTGTTCTCGCGAGCGAGTGGAAAATGGCAGCGAAGACTCTGCGTCCGATGCCGAACTTGCATAACGAACTTGAAGAAGAGTTTCGAGTTCGTCACCGCTATATAGATCTAATTGTTCGTGATCGCGCTAGAGAAGTTGTGAAGATTCGCTCTGAAGTGATGCAGTCGCTCAGAAGCACATTTGCAAATCAGGCCTACACTGAGATTGAAACCCCGATGCTGCAGGTCATGCACGGTGGAGCATCTGCCAGACCGTTCAAGACTCACTCCAATGCTTTTGATACAGAGCTTTATCTTCGTATTGCACCTGAGCTTTTCCTAAAGCGCGCAGTGGTTGGTGGATTGGAAAGAGTATTCGAAATCAATCGCAACTTCCGCAACGAGGGTGCTGATAGAACTCACTCACCTGAGTTTGCGATGCTGGAAGCATACGAGGCTTATGGCGATTACAACTCGATGATGGTTCTGACCCAGCAGCTAATTCAAAATGCTGCGATGGACGTTCTTGGAACACACCAGGTTGTTTTGGAAGATGGAGAAATCAATGACCTGGGTGGTCAATGGGATCGAATTTCTTTGTTCGGCTCACTCTCTGCCGCGGTTGGTGAAGAAGTGACTTCAGAAACTCCAATTGCAAACCTCAAGAAAATTGCTGACAAAGTTGAAATTGAAATCGATCACCCGCTGCACGGTAAGTATGTCGAAGAGCTTTGGGAGCACTTTGTTAAGCCAACTCTGAGCAAACCAACCTTTGTAATGGACTTCCCAGTTGACACCTCTCCGCTAACTCGTGATCACCGAAGCCAAAAAGGCGTGGTTGAGAAGTGGGATCTTTATGTCAGAGGTTTTGAGCAGGCCACCGGTTACTCAGAGCTAGTTGATCCGGTTGTTCAGCGTGAGAGATTTACCAAGCAGGCTGAGCTTGCGGCAAAGGGTGATCCAGAAGCAATGCGACTAGACGAGGAATTCCTCAAGGCTTTGGAATTCGGCATGCCACCGAGCGGCGGCATGGGAATGGGCATTGATCGATTGTTGATGTCCCTAACCGGTCTTGGAATTAGGGAAACAATTTTGTTCCCGCTGGTTAAGTAGTGATATGACCAACAACCTGCTGCTAGATGCGCTGATCTCATTGATTCCACCTGCTTTGGTGGGGGTCCTGTTCTGGGTCATGCTGCGCTCAATCTTGAGGGCAGACCAGAAAGAACGCGACACCTACGCCCAGATTGAGGCGGAAGAGCGGGCTAAGCGCACTAACGCCTTGGGCGAACAGCCCTAGTTTCTTACCCCTCTCGGATTTAGCATCTTCATAAGAAGTTTGGGAGGTGCCAACTTGTTCGAAAAATTTACCGACAAGGCCCGCAGAGTAGTCGTGCTCGCTCAAGAAGAAGCGAAGCTACTGAATCACAACTACATCGGAACCGAGCACATTTTGCTTGGTCTGATTCACGAGGGTGAAGGTGTTGCGGCCAAGGCGCTAGAAGCGCTTGGAATCAACTTGGAGCAGGTTCGCGAACAGGTTCAGGACATCATTGGGCAAGGCCAACAGGCACCGAGTGGGCACATTCCATTTACCCCAAGAGCTAAGAAAGTTTTAGAGCTGTCATTGCGCGAAGCGCTGCAGCTTGGTCACAGCTACATCGGAACTGAACACCTTCTTCTTGGTCTTATTCGAGAAGGCGAAGGCGTAGCTGCGCAGGTTCTAACCAAGCTTGGAGCTGACACCAACAAAGTTCGCCAGCAAGTAATTCAACTTTTGTCTGGCTACCAGGGCAAAGAAACTGTTTCGGTTGGCGGAGAAGTAAATCCACAACCAAAAGGCTCACAGGTTCTAGATCAGTACGGTCGTAACCTAACGCAAGCTGCCGCTGAAGGAAAACTTGATCCAGTGGTTGGCCGAGAGCGTGAAATCGAGAGAGTCATGCAAATTCTTTCTCGCCGCACCAAGAACAATCCAATTTTGATTGGAGAGCCTGGTGTTGGAAAGACTGCAGTTGTCGAAGGACTTGCGCAGGCAATTGTCTCTGGCAACGTTCCAGAAACTCTTCGCGGCAAGCAGCTTTACACGCTAGACATGGGATCTCTTATTGCAGGATCTCGTTACCGTGGTGATTTCGAAGAAAGACTTAAGAAGGTCACCAAAGAAATTCGCACGCGCGGCGACATCATCACTTTTATTGATGAGATTCACACGCTGGTGGGTGCCGGTGCTGCTGAAGGCGCAATCGATGCAGCATCTATCTTGAAGCCAATGTTGGCCAGAGGCGAACTGCAGACCATAGGTGCTACAACTCTCGATGAATACCGCAAACACTTTGAAAAAGATGCCGCACTGGTTCGCAGATTCCAATCAGTTCAGGTAGCAGAACCAACTCCTGCTATGGCAATAAACATCTTGAAGGGTCTGCGCGATCGCTACGAGGCTCACCACAAGGTTTCCATTACGGACGGCGCAATTGTTGCCGCTGTCTCAATGAGCGATCGTTATGTGACAGACCGCTTCCTGCCAGACAAGGCGATTGACCTGATTGACGAAGCTGGCGCCAGAATGCGCTTGAGCTTCCTATCCTCACCACCTGAGTTGAAGGAAATGGAAGACAAGGTTGCGGCAGTAAAAGCGGCGAAGGAACAAGCCATTGCTGATCAAGATTTTGAACTAGCTGCGTCGAAGCGCGACGAGGAAAAGAAGCTAACTGCAGAAAAAATCAAGTTGGAGAAGCAATTCCGCGAAGGCAACGTCAAAGAAACTGGAATTGTTGACGAAGGTTTGATTGCCGAAGTGCTTGCCCAGGCTACTGGTATTCCAGTGTTCAAGCTGAGCGAAGAAGAAGGTGCGAAGCTGGTCTTCATGGAGCAGGAGCTTCACAAGCGTGTGATTGGTCAGGAAGCTGCCATCGCTGCTCTGTCGAAGTCAATTCGTCGTCAGCGCGCTGGTCTAAAGGATCCAAAGCGTCCATCTGGTTCATTCATTTTTGCTGGACCAACCGGTGTTGGAAAGACCGAGCTAGCCAAGGCGCTGGCAGAGTTCTTGTTTGATGATGAAGACGCTCTAATCGCATTAGACATGAGCGAATACAGTGAGAAGCACACAGTTTCAAGATTGTTCGGTGCTCCTCCAGGATTTGTCGGTTACGACGAGGGCGGTCAGCTGACTGAAAAGGTTCGCCGTAAGCCATTCTCGGTTGTGTTGTTTGACGAGATTGAAAAAGCTCACCCAGACATCTTTAACTCTCTGCTTCAGATTCTGGAAGAGGGGCGACTAACCGATGGTCAGGGTCGAGTGGTTGACTTCAAGAACACAATCATCATCATGACCACCAACCTGGGAACTCGCGAGATTTCTCGCGGTGCACTCGGTTTCAGCTTGGAAGGCGACAGCCAAAACGACTACGACCAGATGAAGTCCCGAGTGAACGAAGAGCTCAAGAAGAACTTCAAACCTGAGTTCCTAAACCGTGTTGATGAAACCATCGTCTTCCCGCAGCTAACGCGCGAAGAGCTTATGCAGATTATTGACCTATTCATCAAGCGTCTGCAGCTTCGTCTAGATGAGCGTGACCTGAAACTAGTACTAACCTCCAGCGCCAAGGATCGACTGATTGAGCTTGGTTACGAGCCGTCACTTGGTGCGAGACCACTTCGCCGAACTGTTCAACGCGAAATCGAAGATGAGATTTCTGAGCGCATCTTGACTGGCACCATCCAGAGCGCTCAAGACATCAAGGTTGACTTCGTTGATGGCAAGTTTGTATTTGAGGCAAAGACTCGCGAACCTGAGGTGGTCAAGTAACTCTTGGCTGAGATCCAGCGCTACAAGGTAATCGAATCTCACAAAGGATTCGAGGTGAGAGATTACGAGCCTCACACGCTGGTTACAAAACCAATGCAAGGAACCATGGGGTCCGCTAGCTATAGCGCGTTTGGTTATCTCGCAGGTTACATCGGTGGCGAGAATGAAAATCGTCAGCAGATCGCGATGACAGCGCCGGTGCTTCAGAAAAAGAGTGCTAGTGGCTTTGATGTTTCTTTTGTAATGCCACACGATTTAGTCAATGCCCCTAAGCCAATTCGTTCTGGCATGAGTGTTGAGAGAGTCGAAGGCGGTCTAATGGCCGCCAAGCGTTTCAGTGGTGCAGCGACCGACCGGCTGTTTGAAAGCAAAGCTCAGGCTCTTATCAAAGAGCTCGAAGCAGCCGGTTTTCAAGCCGTCGGGGATGTTCAATACGCCAGATATAACGGTCCTTGGACCCCACCGGTTCTGCGCCGTAATGAAGTACTGGTAGCAATCAAGCGCATCTGAGGCAATAATTAGCGGATGCTTTCGGTTCGTTCCGCCAACACTTCAGATGTTGCAAAGATCAGACAACTGGCCAACCCATTGGTTGAGCAGCGCGTTCTGCTTGGAAAAGAACCGGTAGAACTCTATGAATCCATTCAAGAGTTTGTGGTAGCCGAACTTGATGGTGAAGTTGTTGGCTTCGGGGCGCTACACGTGATGTGGGAAGACCTTGCGGAGGTAAGAACCTTGGCTGTTTCATCTTCTGCACAGCGCAGGGGAGTAGGGGCTGCAATTCTGCGCGAGTTGCTGGAGCGAGCAAGGGTACTCGGTATTCATCGGGTGTTCTGCCTCACTTTCGAGACCAAGTTTTTTGCCTCGCACGGATTTGAAGAGATTTCAGATGTTCCGGTAGATGCAGCTACCTATGCCGAGTTGGTCCGATCTCACGATGAAGGTGTAGCGGAATTCCTTGATTTGGCGAGAGTTAAGCAGAACACGCTGGGTAACACCAGGATGTTGAAAAAGCTCTAGCTAGATTAACTGTGTGCCAACTCAGCAACAGATCTTTCGTCGTAGACGAGCCCTCGCAGTCGTAGCGCTAGCGCTACTTGTCAGCATCATCTGGGGTATTCCACAACTCTTTAGCGGCCAGTCCGCCAACGAGATAATCGACACTGGCGATGCGCAAGTGGATGTTTCAAGTGTCGAGGATTGCGCGCCAGGGGTAGTTGCGGTTGAAGTAATGGTTGGAAGAATCAATGAAGTCAATGCCGATGGCACACAAAACCGAGAAACCTTGAACAATTTTGACTCCGGTACCTTCCCTGCCCTTTGGTATCAAATCACAAACCGAGGAACTATCGATTGTTCTTTCAATGTTGGACCCAGAGTCACCTTCTTCACCATATCTTCCGGTGATCAAACATATTGGTCATCTAAGGATTGCAACCGAGAAGGGCTGCAGGACAGCATGATTGTTCTGAAATCTGGTCAAACCGTCGAAGCCATAGCCAGTGAGTGGGAGCGTTCCTATTCGTCTGCAAATGGCTGTGGTTTAGAAGGTAACGATGTGGTGCCGGCAGCTGGCGCGACTTACAAAATTCGAGTTGAAGTCAATGGCGTTCTTTCTGAAGAAAAACGCTTTGTTTTGAATTAGTTAAAGTCGCAAATAAACTCATCGAACTAGTCGAGGAGGAAACCTGAGAAAGCATTCTCAAGAGTTCTGGCTGGTTCTCATGGTGTCTCTTGGCGCCAGCGCTATTTACTCCATGCTGAGCCTGTTACGAAAACTAACTAGCGAAGAAGGTCTTGCCGGTTCGACGGCGACAATCAATCGGCCAATGGCTGAGGTCGAATGGCTAGATTTCATTTCCCAACTAGCTGGTTTGACTCTGAGTTTGGTGCCGGTGCTACTGGCACTGTATCTCTTATCGCTAGATCGAATCTCAATTGGGGTTTTGCCAAAGGCCAAAGACTTTCTCTGGGGTTTGGGACTTCCTGTCTTGATTGGCATTCCAGGCATCGCTCTATATGTTTGGGCAGTGCAGGCTGGAATCACAGCAAAGATCATCCCAAGCACTCTTGGTGATTACTGGTGGACACCACTAATTCTTTTCTTATCCGCTCTTCGAGCTGGCTTGCAAGAGGAGATCATCGCAGTTGCTTTCTTTGCCAAGAAGCTTCAGCTGATCCGACCGGAAATCACCATCGTTGCAGTGGTGCTTCTCTCCAGCCTCTTTAGAGCTAGCTACCATCTCTACCAAGGCTTCTCAGCATTCATTGGCAACTTCATCATGGGGCTAGTGTTCGCATACTTGTTCTTCCGAGTGAAGCGGGTCGCACCACTGATAATTGCTCATACCACCATGAACACAGCAGTCTTTCTTGGCTATCCCCTTATCGCACCACTACTTCCAATCTAGGATTCATACGTGGAAAAGCTAAGAATCTGTTTTGTTGGCACAGGCTCAATGGGGTCTGCTATTTTGCATGGCCTGCTAGCGAGTGGCTATGAAAAGAAACTGATTTCAGCAACTACCAAATCTGAAGCTAGCTCTTTCAAGCTTCGAGAGCTTGGCATTAGCGCACTCGCAACTGATACTTCGCCAGATGCCAATCAACTACTCGTGGCAGATGCTCAACTAATTGTTCTTGGCGTGAAGCCCTATCAAATCAATCAGGTTCTGAACCAGATCAGTGAAGAAGTAAACAGGGAAGCCGTTGTCATTTCAATGGCAGCTGGAATCGAACTGGCTACCATTTCCCAGAGCTTGCCCAACCATAAGAATCTAGTTAGAACCATGCCCAATACTCCGGCTTTAGTTGGCAAAGGAGTCACCGGTTTAGTCGGTGCTGCAAGCGCTTCGAAAGATGCCATAGAAGCAGCGAGCAATTTGTTTAGAACTGTAGGTGAAGTGGTTGAAGTGAGTGAGTCTCAGATCAACGCGCTCAGTGCCATTTCCGGTTCGGGACCAGCCTGGATTATGTACATTGTGGAGCAATGGGAGAAAGTAGCTATCAATCAAGGATTCACTGCTGAACAAGCAGCGACGCTTGTCCGGTCAACCCTGGTTGGTTCAGCGGAACTGCTGGCAAGCAGCGATGAAGACCCAGCTGTTTTGAGAAAAAACGTTACCTCTCCGGGTGGAACCACGGAAAAACTCATCGCCACCTTGGAGGAAGCCGAACTTTCTAAGCTGTTCGAATCATCCTTAGAGGCGGCTGTGAAAAGAGCCCGTGAAATTGCCGCCAGTAACGATTAGGCTTCTTGCATGGCCGATATCTTTGAAGTAATTGCAGACCCAACCCGTCGTCAGATTCTTGAAGCACTCCTAGCAGCTCAGGCTGGCGGAGGAGAACTTCAGGTCAATGACTTAGTCAAAAAGACCAAACTGGGACAGCCAGCTGTTTCCAAGCATCTGAAAATTCTGCGTGATGCCAATTTGGTGGCAGCTCGCGAAGATGGCCAAAAGCGTTTCTACACCGTAACGCCGGAACCACTGGAGGAGATTGAGGATTGGGTTATCGACTTTCTCTCACTTGGCTTTGATGCGGAAGGCGAAGAGGATCTTTCAGGAGTTCTTGGTGACGCCGGAGCAAAACTTGGCACTTGGTTAACAGAGCGAGCTAGCTGGTTGACTGCTCAGGTTCAGGCCAAGGTCAAGGAACTTGATTTAGATGTTGATCCAAAGGATCTGGGCAGACAGCTCGGTCGAAGACTGGCAGATGCCAAAGTTCAAACAGAGCAAAGTGCCAGGGAGTTTGAAAAGCTTGCTCGCCAAACTCTGGATGAAGTGGTGAAAGATGTCACCGCTGAGGCAAATAAAGTTGCCAAGACAGTTAAGTCTGAGACCAACAAAGTTGCCAAGACAGTCAAGACCCAGACCAACAAAGTTGTGAAGGAAGTAAAGACTGAGGCCAAAAAAGTTGCCAAGGACGTGAAGAGCAAAGTTGGGGGTAAGAAATGAGCGATGACGTTAGACAGTATGCGAAGAAGCAACTGAAAAAGAAGCAAGATTTCCGTCAGTACATGGGGGTTTATGCCCTTGTGTCAGCTCTAGTCACAGTCATTTGGTTCTTTACAACACCTGAAGGGCCCTTTTGGCCATTCTGGGTAATGTTTGGCATGGGGATTGCGGCTGTTGCAACCTGGATGGATGCCTACGGAATACTGGCGAAAAAGCCCATTACAGAGGCCGATATTGATGCTGAGGTTGAGCGACTCAAGCGCAAAGGCTAGACTTTCCCGAGTTGCCCAGTTGGGCGAAAAGCTTTGAGAGGTTTTTGTGGGTTCAATTATTAAGAAGCGCCGTAAGCGCATGTCGAAGAAGAAGCACCGCAAACTTCTTCGCAAGACTCGACACCAACGTCGAAACAAGAAGTAGTCAGAACCCGTCCAAGTGGCGGGTTTTTACTTATTCGGTATCTCCCGGCGGTGTTGTCTCAGGATTTCCCAACCAGCCGCCGCCGCATACTTTCTCAGCTGGGGGTCTGGGTTCACGGCAACCGGGTGACCGACTGCCGTTAGTAGGGGCAGGTCATTGGTTGAATCTGAATATCCATAAGACTGATCTAGGTCGATTCCGCGTTCTTTGGCGAGCTTCTCAACTGCATGAAGTTTCGCTTTTCCATGCAGAGGATCTCCAACCAGTTCACCAGTTAGAACTCCATCTTTGTGACCAACCAGAGTTCCAAGTGCACCATTTGCGCCCAGGTCATTAGCAATTGCTTCGACTAGTTCGACTGGGGCAGCTGACACGAGCCAGACCTCATGTCCTTCTTGCAGGTGGTATTTCACAAGCTCAACGCTTCTTGGCCAGAGCCTCGGTTTGATTTCGTCTCGGTAGACCTCATCAATTAGTCCGCGTAATTCTTCTACTGAGTGCCCCTTGGTAAGAGACAAAGCCTTGTCCTTGATGTTGGCCATCTTGGAATTCTTCTCTCCGCGCCTAATGAACCTCAGGTGTTCCCACATAAAGTGCCAGATGTCTCGTCGCTTGATGCTTCCACCTGAGAACGCAACTTTCCCAAACAGGATTGAAATTGAACCACGAACTAGCGTGTTATCGACATCGAAGAATGCAGCAATCTTCGGGCTAGGGCTGGTCTCGGGCACCGGCTAAGTCTATTGCCAATGTATTTCGCCTAATCTTGCTACATGGATTATGACGCAGAATTAACTCTCATTACGCGGCAAGGTTGCCACCTCTGCGAAGAGGCGAGTAATGACTTGGCGCGATTAGTGGCTCGCTTTTCGGCACTCTATCCAGATAAGCCTTATGCAGTAGAGGTCTTGGATGTTGATTCTGATTCAGCTTTGCAAAGGAAATATTCTGAGGAGGTTCCTGTTCTGCTCCTAAATGGCAAACAGGTAAGTTTCTTCAAAATCGATGTTGATCGCGTTTTAGCTTTGATGGAAAAACTCTAAAAAGTCTTTCCGAAATGTTGCATTATTGCTACATAGTATTTATACTACATCCATGGGTCGTAAACCGAAATCAGACGAAGACCGGGTAGCCAACCGGGTCGAGGATTTCCGCACCCAGGCTGGGTTGAGTCGGCAGGAATTAGCCGATCAGGTCGGCGTTCACTATCAAACAATCGGATACATCGAACGCGGTGAGTATTCGCCTTCATTGGTGCTGGCGCTACAAATTGCAGATGTTTTAGGGGCCAGCGTCGAGGAGATTTTCTGGCTTGAAGAGGAAAGCTAATGAATGAACTACTAGTTGTTTTCTACATTTTGGTTACCTTGGCGGTTGCCTATTTATGGATATATCCAAAGTACATAGGTAACAACATCAAGTTGATGGCTTGGGTCGATGTAGTTGTCACGTCCATTCCAATTGCTATTTCAGCAATCCTGTTCTGGTCTTCGGATCCAATCTTCCAGCTTTTCACTTTTGAACTGAATTGGTTTGTTTACACACTTGTTGTGCTACTGGCCATAGAACTTCCCATCTTCCTTCTTTACCTAAAAGCCCGAGGGCTCAGCAAGGCATACTGGCAGGCTTTCAAAGGAGATTTCTCAGGTGATACTCCATGGACTACCGCGTCTGTCAAGTCGGTCGAAAAGCAGTTAGACGACACAAAGTGGGACGGACTTAGGACTTCAAGCGCAAAGCGGTTCCTTTTAGTTGCTTCGAATGTCGCCTTAGTTGGTGGAACTATCTTTTTGTTGCAGGTCGGGGATAACGCTTGGTCGGCTTATTCTCTGATTCACATACTGCTGGTGTTTGTTTTTTGGTTCTTACTGAGACAGTCTGTTCGACTTGTCTCGGAAGCACCTGACGAGGCACTTGATGAGATGCTGCTACAGAAGCGCAATCGAAGTTATGTGGTGGCCTACCGCTGGCTATCAGGAATTGCATTCGGTGCTGTGACAGCACTGATGGTTTACTCGATTGTTGTCGACTTTCAAACTGACTCTGATGGGTTCAACTATCTGTTGTCTTTTACCTGGCCGCAGGTTCAGGCTCTCTTCTGGTTAGTTTTCGGTTACAGCTTCATGCTGCCATCAATGGCGATGCTTTCTCAGGAACTGAAAATGGAGAAGAAATGACGACAAAATCAAGAGATAGCTTTCCGGACATCTTGCGCGGCTTTGCTCTGCTTGGAATAGCTTTGGTCAACATTCCTTATTTGTCGCTCGATACCATCAATGCGGCCGAAGGAGCTGACCTAACTCAACCTACAAACGCAGCGGCAGCCTTTATTGTGATGGCGCTGTTCCAGGCAAAGTTTTATCTGCTCTTTTCATTCCTGTTTGGTTATTCGGCTCACTACGTTCTGAAGGACGACAAGTCGAACAGGCGCCGGTGGGTAGCTAGATCAATTGGATTGGTGATTTTGGGAGTTATCCACTTCACTTTCCTATTCCACGGCGACATCCTGTTTCTATATGGGTTGTTTGGCTTGATCTTGACGGCGCTGTATTTCCGCTCAGAGAAGGTGATTAGAGGTTGGACTAAGGGGATTTACATTGCAATCTCAGTTTTGTTTGCTGCTCTCTCTGTCCTTACTTATGTGGGCGAAATGGCTCTAAGTGCTCAAGGAAAATCTTTGCCAGATGAAACCTTCACATCGAGGTTGGATGGTGCTCTCGAAACAGGCACATTCCTAGAAACTGTTGGACCAAGACTGGAGCTTTGGCTGTTGGCAGCGCCGAACGGGTTCTTGCTGCAAGGTCCGTTGGTTTTTGCAGCTTTCTTGGTCGGTGTCTTGGTGGCACGAAAGAACGGGCTAGTCACACCAAACCCAGCTCTAATGAAGAAACTCCTTGTCTGGGGGCTAGCGATCGGACTTCCGCTGCAATTTTTAGCTGCCTACATATTCATTGGTAACTCAACTGGACCAGACAGCCTGGGTCTCTACCTAGTTTCACTCTCACTCAACTTCCTGACTGCCCCGCTACTCTCAGCAGCTTATGTAGTTCTGTTGTGGAAAGTGAGCAAGAAGTTGAAACTTGGTTTGATGGCGTCGGCAGGACGGATGTCTTTGACTGTTTATCTCAGTCAGTCAGTTGTGTTCTCAACTCTGTTTTCGGCTTGGGGCTTTGGCTTGTTCGCGAAACTAGGGGTCTTGGAAGTTACGCTGATCGCTGCGTTCACTTGGCTAGCGCTTGCAGCTGCCTCGGTGGCGTATCTCAAGTTCAAGGACAAAGGACCCATGGAGTCCTTGCTCAGTGGATTCTCTAAACTTTTTGAAAGGAAGCGATGAATTACGAACAGCTAGGACTTCTGGGAATCTTCATTGCTGGGGCCATTCCATGGTTTGAGGCTATTGCGGTTATCCCATCCGGAATCATTTTTGGGTTGGATCCAATTCTCACTGTCATAGCGGCAGTGTCGGGCAACGCAATCACGATCTTCGTCTTTGCCTATGCAGGATCACAAATCAGACAGTGGTTGATTAGTCGTCGTGAAGCAAAAGGCAAGGTTGGCGAATCAAAGAGATTTGCAAAAGCTCAAGCCGCGTTCGATAAGTATGGAATCTATGGAATGGCTCTGCTTGGACCCATTTTGATTGGGACCCAGTTCGCAGCAGCCATTTCCGTTGCCGCCGGAGTTAAGCCCTTCAAATCTGCGTCGCTAGTCACGGCAGGAATGGTGATTTGGTCAGTGTTAATCGCCTGGGTGCTGGTGGCTATTGGAGTTGATCAGTGGCTAGAGATTCAAAACTCTAACTAAGGCTGGAGCCTATTTGGTCCTCTGAACAAGAAGCTCGCTTCCCGAATGTTTGGCAGATCAAGTAGGAGCATGACCACTCTCGTCAGACCCATTCCAAATCCACCATGCGGTGGAGCGCCATAACGGAAGAAGTCGATGTAGAAAGAAAGCCCTTCGGGGTCTAGTCCTTTGTCTTTAGCTTGCGCCTCTAGAACTTCCACTCTGTGCTCGCGCTGAGCACCGGTAGTGATCTCGGTGCCTTTCCAAATCAAGTCATAGCTGTTGGTTAGATTCGGATTGTCAGCTTTGCGCATGTGATAAAACGGGCGAATGTGTTTTGGATAATCGGTTAGAAAAACAAAGTCATGGCCAAGTTCTTCCTTGGCATACTGCGCAATTTTTCGCTCACCCTCTGGGTCCATGTCTCCATCTGTTCTTGGAACTTTGTAACCGCGAGCCTCAACAATTTCGTGAGCTTGAGCAAGTGGAATTCTAGGAAATGGAGTCGTTGGAACCTGGACGTCAATTCCGTAAAGGTTTTTGATTTCCTCGCCATGCTTTTCCTTCACAGCGGTAATTGCTTTGACCATCAACTGTTCTTGGAAACTCATCACATCTTCGTGTGACTCAATCCAGCTCATCTCCATGTCAACCGAAATAAATTCAGTGGCATGGCGAGAGGTGAAGGATGGATCAGCACGGAAAACCGGGCCGATTTCAAAAACCTTGCCAAGGCCTGCGCTCATGGCCATTTGCTTATAGAACTGTGGTGATTGCGCTAGGTAAGCGTGCGTTTCAAAGTATTCCAATTTGAAAAGCTCTGCATGTGATTCAGATGGAGACGCCATCAATTTCGGGGAGTGAATCTCAACAAAGTCATTGGCTAGCCAGTGCTCGCGCCAAGCCTGCTCGATGGTGGTTTGAACTCTCATCATCAAGTTCAGTTCTGGTCGGCGAATGTCTAGGAAGCGCCAGTCCAGACGTTTGTCAATTGATGTGTCTTCAGCAATTGGGCTATCAGGAAGTGATCGGGAGACAATCTCCATTGAGGTAAGAAGAATTTCAATGCCACCTAACTTCACACGCTCGTCGTGCTTTAGGTTGCCCTTGATTATTACAAAGCTGCCGTGGCTGAGAGAAGAGACCTCATCAGCTAGTTGGTCCTCATCTGCCGGTCTTGGGTATGTGACTTGCACCGAGCCAGACTCATCTCTAATGATGATGAATTGAATGCGCTTTTGGTCTCTTAGAGTCTCCACCCAGCCAGCGATTGTTACTGGCCCATCCTGGGAAGCGGCAAGTTTGCCTATCGGTGAGCGATTGAGCATCTGAATCCTCTGAGAGTGAGCTGATAGCGGTGATTAGGAAAGTTTAGCGAAGGTAAACTTAGGTTATGCCCGCCCGCCTTCACTTCGTTCGTCACGGTGAGGTATTTAACCCCAAAGGCCTGCTTTACGAGAGGCTAGACGGCTTTCCGCTGAGTGATCTCGGTCACAACATGGCTCAAGCGGCCGCGGATGAGCTTGCAAGCTTAGATAGACCAATTGGAAATCTATTTGTCTCGCCACTGGAGCGAACCAGACAATCAGCAGCTCCAATTGCAGAACGATTCCAGCTAAATCCTCAAATCGAAGAGCGGATCATTGAACCGTGGAACAAGTGGCGCGGATATCCAATGGGGGCCAAAGGCCTTATCTCAAACCCTGCACTGGCAGTTCACTTAGTTAATCCGCTTCAACCTAGCTGGGGTGAACCTTACACGGAGATTGCACAGCGAATGAATGAAGCGGCTATCTCAGCCTGGGAAGTTGCCGGCGGAGCTGATGTTGTTTTTGTTTCTCACCAGTTGCCAATCTGGATGACATATTTGTCAGCTAGTGGTCTTCGTCTTCCACATAACCCGAGAAATCGTCGCTGCAGTCTTTCTTCGATTACTTCGTTTGAAGTTGCGGACGGCAGATTAGTTCCAGTTGATTACCGAGAACCAGGCATGAAGATTGCGCAGGGTCAGCGGTGAAAAAACTAATTGGCCTAGCGCTTGTTACTTTGCTTTTGACTGGCTGCACCAGTGATCCCCTAGCTGAACAATTTCGAGCTGGCGACAACAAGAACTACATCGCCGGCGATGGAACAGTGACTGAGTTTGCAATTGACCAACGCGCCAACATTCAACCTTGGACTGGAATCACAGAAAGTGGAGTGCAGCTTAGTTCGGAATCACTTGAGGGTTTTGTAGTTGTGATGAACTGGTGGTACGCAGCGTGCGCACCGTGTCGCGCGGAGGCACCTGATCTAGCGGCACTGAGCGAAGAGTTCGCAGATCAAAATGTTCAATTCGTTGGCGTAAATGTTCGCGATACCGCGCAGACAGCGTTGGCGTTTGATCGAAACTTTGGAATCACCTTCCCATCCATTATGGATGCCCAGACGGGCTCTGTTTCACTTGCGTTCACTGGAGTGGTTAGTCCTCAAGCTGTGCCAACAACATTGGTGATAACACCAGAGGGAAAGATTGCATCGCGCATCCTCGGCAGAATTGATAAGTCGATTCTGCGCGAGCTAATTCAGACTGTGATTGACGAATGAACCCCGGCGACATAGTTCTGTCTGGCTCGATACTGGTCGCTATCCCAATTGCGCTTCTAGCGGGAATCATTACCTTTGTTTCGCCCTGTGTACTGCCGCTAGTGCCCGGCTACCTCGGTTTTGTTTCAGCAAATGTGAAATCGAAAGTGGTTCTAGGAACTGCCTTCTTTGTCTTGGGCTTTAGCGCAGTCTTTGTGACCTTAGGAGTCTTGGCCGGCTCAGCAGGCTTAGTCTTCTGGGTTCGTGAACCATTGGTTCAGCTGATACTGGGCCTATTAGTAGTTCTGTTTGGATTTGCAATGCTTGGTTCGGTTGGGTTTATGCAAAGAACAATCAAACTTCCAACTCCAAAAATTGGTCTAGCCGGTGCTCCACTGCTTGGTGTCGTATTTGCACTGGGTTGGACTCCTTGCATTGGGCCAACTCTGTCAGCAGTGTTGGTGCTGGCCAGCGATACCGGAGATCCGCTCAGAGGCGCCATTCTTGCCAGCTTCTACTCCTTGGGAATTGGCATTCCTTTCCTATTAATTGCAGCTGGGTTTGGTTTTGCCGCTAGGTCAGTAGAGTTCGTGAAACGCCACTTGCGAGCAATAAACATTTTTGGTGGCGTGGTGCTGATTTTGCTCGGACTTCTTATCGCGAGTGGTTTGTGGTTGCAGTTTACGAATTGGCTGGGGGTGATTAATAGTGGATTCACCCTCCCGCTTTAGTCCTGTCTTTTGGTTGCGTTGGTTCTGGCGTCAACTCACCTCGATGAGGACAGCACTATTTTTGCTCCTCCTGATGGCACTAGCCGCGGTCCCTGGCTCGGTTTATCCTCAGCGAAGCGCCGATCCCAATGGAGTGAGACTATATTTCAGCCAACAACCCGAGTTGGCTGCAGTTCTTGATTCACTGCAATTGTTTGATGTTTACACCTCCGTTTGGTTCTCAGCGATTTACATCTTGCTTTTTGTTTCTTTGGTTGGTTGTGTAATTCCAAGAACAAAAGTTCATTACAACGCGCTCCGAGCTAAACCGGTCAAGACTCCGGAACTTCTAACGAGAATGCCAGTTCACCAAATCGGCAGCAAGCGCGTATCCCTTGAGGCTGCGCGGGAAGTTCTCAAGCAGCGCGGATTCCGAGTTGCAGTGCAGGGAAACTCGGTCTCAGCTGAAAAGGGCTACTTGAAGGAAACTGGAAACCTAGTTTTCCACTACTCGCTACTTGCCGTGCTGATTGCAGTTGGAGTTGGTGGCGGGTTCAGTTACAGTGGACAAAGAGTTTTAGTTGAGGGTGAAACCTTTGTTAATAACCTTGCAAGTTATGATGCTTTTTCACCTGGCCCGTTGTTCTTTGAAGAAGAACTGCAGCCCTACAGCTTGACGCTGAACAAATTCAATGTTTTGTATGACCTGCAGAACCCTGCCAACCTAGGTCAACCAATTGACTTCATTGCCGAGGTAACTGTCTCCACCACTCAGGAAACCTCTGAAGGAATCGTCAGGGTTAACCACCCATTACCTGTGCCCGGAGCGAATGTCTATCTGACAGGAAATGGTTTTGCCCCGGTGATCACTGTTCGTGATGGTGAGGGAAATGTTGCCTACACCGGTCCGGTTGTTTATCTTCCACAAGATGGCAACATGACGTCGATAGGCGTTATTAAAGTTCCAGATGCCAATCCCGAGCAAATCGGAATGATTAGTTTCTTCTATCCAACAGTTACTGAGCTGGAGAGTGGCGCTTACACATCTATTTATCCGGACCCGATTGACCCGCTGCTAACCTTCAACGTCTATACCGGCGACTTGGGTCTAGATTCCGGGATTCCTCGAAATGTCTATGCCCTAGATGTCAGTGACATGGAGTTGGTGGCTGGCCGCGATGCTCCCAATCCCGCGCTGGAATTGCGGATTGGCGAAAGTGCAGCATTGCCTAATGGCCTTGGAACGGTGAGCTTTGATGGGCTGTTAAGGTTTGCTTCTTTGGATGTTGCCTTCAATCCTGGTGGTATTTGGGTCTTGATCTTCTCGTTCATTGCTTTGTTTGCAGTTGTGATTTCCCTGAGCGTTGTTCGCAGGCGAGTCTGGGTGCGGATTGGGGATGAGAGAATTGAGTACGCAGGTCTGGCCAGGGGCGACGATGAACAGCTGGAGCAGATTGTTACTGAAATCAAGGAAGAAATAGAGGGTCGAAGCGCGTGAACATTGTTCTAAACGAAGAGCTGTCTCAGATCTCATTGCTGTTTGTTTCTGCGGCCATGGGTTTCCTATCTGTTGCCTTGCTCCTCTTTGCGTTTCAGCTAGCAAAGCTCAAAGACGACCCAACTGAGACACGTTTCGAAAAAGTTGGCTTTTGGGTTCTTGGAGTTGCAACCCTAGTTCTTGCCGTTGGCGTCTTTCTCCGTGGAATTGCTGCGAATCGCGTTCCATGGGCAAACATGTATGAGTTCGCCATCAGCAGCGCGTTGATGATTTTGACGATTTATCTGATGAGCTTGAAAGTTAAGGGCATTGGTTCAGTTGCAACGTTCGTAACCGGCTTCACACTAGTTACCCTGTTTGCTGCGGTAAGTCTCTTCTATGTAGAAGTAAAGACCATCATGCCTGCACTGCAGAGCTACTGGTTGGTTATTCACGTTGTGGTAGCAATCATGGCTGTTGGGTTCTTTGCAATTGCAGCAGGCTTTCACATCTTCTATCTAATTAAGGATGCGGGCTGGGGTGGCGTGATTATGTCTCGCATGCCTGATCTAAAGCAGCTGGAGCGCATCGCTTACCGATTCAACATGGTTGGTTTTGTCTCCTGGAGCTTCACTCTGATAGCGGGCGCTATTTGGGCAGAGCGTGCTTGGCACCGCTATTGGGGCTGGGACACTAAAGAAGTTTGGACTTTCATCATCTGGGTTGTCTATGCCGGTTATCTACACGCAATGGCAACCAGAGGTTGGTCAGGTAGAAGGGCAGCCTGGTTGGGTCTAATTGGTTTTGGAGCGGTTATCTTCAACTTTGTTATCGTGAACCTTTTCTTCAAAGGTCTTCACGTTTACTCAGGACTCTAGAAGACTCCAGCACCGATCAATTCTCTGGAGCCACCAATCTCTGCGATCTGGGGCAGCGGAGTATTTTTCAATTAGTTCTTCGTTGGGTTCCACACTTCTAATTTCAATCTGCCCATCAATTGGCAGAAGCGGGTTATCTGTAACATCAGCTTCTAGCAGCGCTGCAGTTGCCAGCCCGCAATCATAATGAAGTTCGTCTAGCGCACCTGCAAGGTGCAAACCATGCGCTACTCCAATTGAGCTCTCGAGGGCAGAGCTCACAACTATTTCAAGACCAGACGCTTGGGCGATGTGCAGTGCATTCCGGATTCCACCAAGTGGCTGAACCTTGATGACGGCAATGTCGGCAGCCCCTTCTCGCGCAACCACAAGCGGGTCAGATACTTTCCGGATTGATTCATCTGCCGCAATCTTGAGTGCAATACCTGCATCGGCCAACTTCTGTCGAAGTTGTGTAAGTTCCGGGATTGTTGCAACGGGCTGCTCAAAGTATTCGAGGTTGAAGTCGCTTAGCTTGCCAATAAGGTCCAGAGCTGTTTCAACATCAAAAGCACCATTGGCATCTAATCGGATTTTGGCTTCTGGATAGAGCTCTCTAACTTTTCTGAGACGCTGAATGTCTTCCTCTACTGTGCTGCCCTTTTCAGCAACCTTTACCTTCACTGTTGAAAACACTCCAAAGCTTGAAAGTACAGCTTGCACTGATTCAGGCGAGACAGCGGGCAATGTTGCATTGACTGGGATGCTGGTTCGCTTTAGAGCTGGAAGCGGGTCATTCGCCCAGGCAAGTGCAGCCTTTAACCACTGAGCTGATTCTTGATCGCCATATTCAACAAAGGGCGAAAACTCAGACCAACGCTCGCCTTTGAAAATGGCGATTTCACGGGTCTGGATTTGTCTGAACTTATTGCGCAGGGGCAGCGACAAGATTGCTAAATCCGTGAATTTCGACTGCGCCATTTGATTAGTCTAGGAGCATGACTTTTCAGCCAGCTGCCCCATTTTACTCTGCTCTGTGGTCGACGGTGCCGGGCTTTGCTGGTCTTTCTGACATTACCTACCACCGCCACAAGTCTTTAGGTATTGTCCGGGTTGGATTCTCTAGACCAGAAGTCAGAAATGCTTTTAGACCTCAGACTGTTGATGAGCTTTATCGGGCACTGGATCACGCTCGAATGAGCGCCGATGTTGGAGTAGTACTTCTAACTGGGAACGGGCCTTCACCAAAGGATGGTGTTTGGGCTTTTTGTTCAGGCGGAGATCAGCGCGTTCGAGGCGACAGTGGTTATGAGTATGAACCGGGATCGGCCGGGCGACTGCACATTTTGGAAGTTCAAAGACTTATTCGCTTCATGCCAAAAGTAGTGATCGCATTGGTTTCTGGCTGGGCAGCCGGCGGAGGCCACTCTCTAAATGTTGTTTGTGATTTATCGGTGGCATCGGCCGAACATGCACGCTTCAAGCAAACGGATGCGGACGTTGGCTCGTTTGACGCAGGTTATGGGTCAGCACTTCTTGCTCGACAAGTAGGGCAAAAGTTTGCTCGTGAGATTTTCTTCTTGGGTGAAGAGTATGACGCCAAGCGCGCTTATGAAATGGGCGTTGTCAATCGGGTAGTCCCACACCTAGAGCTAGAGACAACCGGAATCGAAATGGCAGAGAAAATTTTGGCTAAGTCACCCACTGCAATTCGAATGTTGAAATACGCCTTCAACTTGCCAGACGATGGCATGGTCGGCCAACAGCTTTTTGCAGGTGAAGCAACTCGACTCGCTTACGGATCTGATGAAGCCAAAGAGGGACGCGATGCGTTTTTGCAAAAGAGAAATCCTGACTGGTCGAGTTTCCCCTGGCACTTCTAAATGAAACCACTTCGGGTAGTTAGCGCTAACGACACCTTTGCTGCTTTGCAGTTAATTGTGGAAGTTCTAGACGGAACCGTCGCCGGATTCATTTCTACCGATGAGCAACCCAGTGAAATGCCAAACACAGTTGAAGATGAGATTGCGCTAATCGTTGAAAGCTCCGGCTCAACAGGAACCCCCAAGCAAATCAAAATTGGCCTACCAGCCCTCAAGCACTCCGCGGAAGCCAGCATAGAAAGACTCGGCGGTCATGGTCAGTGGCTATTGGCGCTGCCAGCAAACTTCATTGCCGGTGCAAACGTTCTAGTTAGATCTATTCTTTCAGATACTCAACCAGTGATTATGAATACTCGAGTTCCTTTTACTACCGAGGCTTTTGTTCGAGGAGCATCCCTCATGGAGGGACCCAGGCGCTACACATCGTTAGTCCCGGCTCAGCTGGCAAAACTTGTCGCTGATGCAGAGACCGATGCTTTTGTGTTTTCCATGCTTCGCAAATTTGACGCGATTTTGGTTGGCGGCCAAGCACCAAACTGGGCTGATGTTGAACACCTCAAAGCAAAAGGCATCAACGTCATTGTGAGCTATGGCATGACGGAAACTTGCGGTGGCTGCATTTATGACGGAGTCCCACTGCGAGACGTTAGCTTCGACCTGCAGGATGGCCATATATCAATCGCAGGCCCTGTTCTGGCGCTCGGTCTTGGCGAGAAATTTGTCACAAGCGATTTGGGTGAAGTGGTGGATGGAAAACTGCACGTAACCGGTCGAGCAGATCGAGTGGTGATCTCGGGCGGCTTGAAAGTTTCTTTAGAAAGAATTGAACAGGCCGCTATAAGTTTCCCTGGTGTTGAAGCAGTAGCCGCTGTCGCACTTGATTCCAAGTGGGGACAGTCTGTTGGAATTGTTTACGTTGGCAGCCCAGAAGTTAGCTTCGAGGGACTTGCCGAGCAAATTTCGGTGGCCGCAAAGCCGGCCAAAGTCCTGCGTCTAAATCACCTTCCGCTGACCTCAACGGGAAAGGTTGATTTGCGGGAATGCTCGAAGCTGCTGGCAGATTAGTCTTTGCTGATGGCCATCAAGACTTGGATAACTGGGGCAAGAGTTAGAACCTTGCCCTTAGCAATTGCACCTATTCTCCTGGGTAGCGCAGTCGCATCCACGATTGATCGATTTGATTTAGTGCTTAGCTTGCTAGCTCTAGCGGTCGCACTTCTTCTGCAAATAGGCGTGAACTACGCCAACGACTATTCCGATGGAATTAGAGGAACGGACAGTGAAAGAGTTGGCCCTACTCGAATCACTGGAGCAGGTCTTGCCAGACCTGCAGCCGTCAAGCGTGCAGCGTTCATAAGCTTTGGCTTAGCGGCTCTTGTCGGTCTAACCATTGTTCTATTGACCCAGCAGTGGTGGCTGATTGCAATCGGCTTAGCTGCAATAGTGGCTGCTTGGTTCTACACCGGTGGAAAACAACCATATGGTTACCACGGCCTTGGGGAACTTGC
>WLDG01000007.1 GCA_009704945.1 Actinomycetota bacterium
ACTATCCGGATCTTGGTCTGACCAAGCTCTGGCTAATTCAATTACTGACATTTAGAACCTAGCGACTATTTCCGCAAGCAGTTTTGAAATCCTAGCTTCCGCCGATTTACCAGCAGCAATAACCTCTTCATGGCTTAGGGGAGTAGTTTGAATTCCCGCTGCCAAGTTGGTAATCAATGACATACCCATTACTTCCATTCCACTCTCACGTGCGGCGATGGCTTCTAAAGCAGTTGACATTCCTACTATGTGACCGCCCAGAGTTTTTGCCATTTGAACTTCAGCTGGGGTCTCGTAATGAGGACCACGAAACTGCACATAAACACCCTCATCTAAAGTCGAGTCAACTTCTTTGGCTAGTGCTCTTAGTCTTTTTGAGTAAAGGTCTGTTAGATCAACAAAGTTTGCGCCTTCGAGAGGAGACGATGCAGTTAGGTTGATGTGGTCAGAGATAAGAACAGCAGCTCCACCAGCCCACTCAGGCTTTATGCCACCCGCTCCATTTGTGAGCACCATAATCTTTGCTCCAGTCTTAGCAGCGGTTCTAACTGAGTGAACAACTGCTCTCACCCCATGGTTTTCATAAAAGTGAGTCCTAGCACCGATCACCAGCGCATGTTTTCCATTGGGCAACCTGATAGAGCGAATAGTCCCAACATGGCCAACGACGGCAGGCTTGGAGAAGCCAGGAATCTCATTGGCAGGTATTTCACTGATTGTCTCTCCGATTAAGTCGGCAGCCTTGGACCAGCCTGAACCAAGGGTCAGAGCAATGTCATGCTTTGGGATGCCCGACTTATCGGCGATTGCTTGGGCGGCCTTTTCGGCGAATTCGAAGGGATTGACGCCTTCGGCATATAGAGGGTGGACCATAGTTTTCAAGTGTAGTTCTAAACCAAACCGATCAAATTAGGGAAAGATTGTCCTGTGCTTACTAACTCAAAAACAGGACGAATCGTCATTATCGGAGGCGGCCCCGGCGGGTATGAGGCGGCTAGAACCGCTAGACAGTTAGGCGCTGAGGTTGTCCTAATTGAACAAAGCGGAATCGGCGGCAATGCTGTTCTCACTGACGTGGTGCCCTCAAAGACATTAATTGCCACCGCTGAAGCGGCTCAGCAAATCGAATTGGCAAAATCACTCGGAATTAGCTTCACCCAAGAGGGTAAGCCTGTAAACCCAGTCGTGAGCATTGATCTTGCCGCGATGAACAAAAGACTTTTGCAGTTGGCGAAAAGCCAATCTCAGGAAATGTTGGAAAATCTAAAGCGCGATGGGGTTGAGGTTATCAACTCAACTGCCCGCCTGGATGGAAATCACCACGTTGTGTTTTTGCAAGATGGCAAAGAAACCAAGATAGAAGCAAAAACCATAATCATTGCAGTAGGAGCATCACCACGGGAACTCCCGGATGCTAAGACCGATGGTGAAAGAGTTTTGAATTGGAAGCAGCTCTATTCACTCACAGAACTCCCGGAACACCTAGTGGTGGTTGGCTCAGGAGTAACTGGTGCTGAGTTTGCTTCCGCCTACTTGCAGCTCGGTTGCAAAGTCACTCTTGTCTCCTCTCGAGACAAAGTGCTTCCCGGAAACGACGAAGATGCCGCTGCATTGATCGAACAAGTCTTTGTTCATTCAGGCATGAATCTTCTGAAGGGTGTTCGGGCTAGTTCGGTAGTCAACACTGGAAACGGTGTTGAAGTTTGGTTGTCCAACGGCGAAAAAGTTTCAGGTTCACACTGCTTGATGGCGGTTGGCGCTATTCCTAACACCCATGGCCTAGGACTTGAAGAGGCCGGAGTTCTTCTAGCTGAAGACGGACGAGTAATTGCCAATAAGGTGGCAAGAACTTCCAGAGCAAACGTATATGCAATTGGAGATTGTGCGACTTCTATACCACTGGCGTCCGTTTCGACCATGATGGGCAGAACAGCGGTCTATCACACGCTAGGCGATGTGGCATCTCCCACCAGACTTAGAAACGTGGCTTCAAACGTTTTTACCACTCCAGAAATTGCTCAGGTTGGTTGGTCACAGCAGGAGATCCGTGACGGTCTGGTGCGTGGTGAGGTTGAGCAGGTGATGCTTGAGAGCAATCCAAGAGCAAAAATGCAGGGAATTAACGAGGGTTTCATAAAGCTTTTTGCGTCTCGAGGATCTGGAACAGTCATCGGTGGGGTAGTAGTGGCTCCCAAAGCTTCAGATTTGATTTATCCAATTGCGGTAGCAATTGAAAACCGTTTAACGGTGGATCAACTCGCCAGAACCTACACGGTTTATCCATCGTTATCTGCATCAATTGCCGAGGCAGCCAGCGCTCTTCATCCGATAATCGATTAGTCGAGAATATCTAGGATCCTGGTGCCGGCGGAAATTGTGGCACCAACCTCAACTCCAACGTTGCTAACGACTCCAGCTCGATGAGCAGTTAGAGGTTGCTCCATTTTCATGGCTTCTAATACCACGAGCAGGTCTCCCTCTTGAACCGATGCACCCTCTTGAACAGCCAGCTTTACGACCGTCGCCTGCATCGGAGCTAGCAGGGAATTACCCTTCGCACCAGTGTGACTGGAAGTTTGTGAGCCACGTTTTCTTCTATGCATGCTCGGAAGCTTCTCCGCCTCGCCCGTAAGCAGATAGCGAGGAACCGAAACGGTTACTCGCTTTCCTTCCACTTCTAAGACAATTTCTCGCATTGCAGGCGAAGCCGGAAGCTCTTCTTGCTGTCCAGTCCAAGGTTTGAGTGGATTACTCCACTCTGTTTCAATCCAACGTGTGTGGACATCAAACTTCCCATTAGCCGCAACGAACGCAGCTTCGTCGCAGATTAATCTGTGGAACGACAACACAGTTGGGAGTCCGTGAACCTGCATTTCCGCTAAAGCACGACGTGCTCGTTGAAGAGCTTGCTCGCGGCTATCTCCGGTCACAATTAGTTTTGCCATCATTGAGTCAAAGTTGCCTGATATCACATCGCCTGAGACCACACCTGAGTCGACCCTGACGCCAGGACCGGAAGGAGCCTGGAAAAGGTGGATAGGTCCGGGTGAAGGAAGAAAGTTTCTGCCCGGATCCTCACCGTTTATTCGAAACTCGATGGAGTGGCCTGAAACCACAGGATCTGGGTAGTCCAGCACTCCACCCTCAGCAATTCTGAATTGTTCTCGCACTAAATCAATGCCTGTTACTTCCTCAGAGACAGGATGCTCGACTTGCAGTCTGGTGTTTACTTCAAGGAATGAAATAGTCCCATCTCTAGCAACTAAGAACTCACAAGTTCCAGCACCGACATAGCCAACTTCCTTCAAAATCCTTTTCGAAGATTCGTAAAGAGCCTGCTCTTGTTCTTTACTAAGAAAAGGAGCGGGTGCTTCCTCGACAAGCTTCTGATGGCGACGCTGCAGGGAACAATCTCTAGTAGAGATCACAACAACATTGCCGTGCTCATCGGCAAGGCATTGAGTCTCAACGTGGCGAGGTTTCTCCAGGTACTTCTCGAGAAAACATTCGCCTCTTCCAAAAGCAGCAATTGCTTCTCGTGTGGCAGATTCGAAAAGTTCCTTTATTTCAGACTTTTCGCGAACTACCTTGATACCCCTACCGCCACCACCGTAAGCAGCTTTGATGGCAATTGGTAAGCCATGGATTTCAACAAACTCTTCTACTTCTGCAACGCTGCCCACGGGATTCGCCGTACCGGGAGCCAAAGGGGCCCCAACTTTTTCAGCAACTTTTCTGGCGGAGACTTTATCTCCCAGTCTTTCAATAGCTTCAGCTGGTGGCCCAACCCAAATCAATCCTGCTTGCTTTACGGCGCGAGCAAAGTCAGCATTTTCAGACAGGAATCCATAGCCAGGGTGAATCGCGTTGGCGCCTGACCTTCGAGCCACCGAGATTAGCTTGTCGATTACCAAATATGTGTCAGCGGCCGTTTCTCCTGCGAGGGCATAAGCCTCATCCGCAAGCTTCACATGCTGGGCATCGCGATCGGAGTTGGCATAGACGGCCACGGTTTGAATTCCGCTGTCCTTAGCTGCTCGTATGATACGAACCGCTATCTCGCCACGGTTAGCAATCAGCAGCTTGGTAATTCTTCGCTCGGCCATAATCCGATAGCTTATTGGGCTATTTCAGACAGAATTTATGAGTTATCGACAAAAAACTGTCGTTTTTGTTGCGTTTATCGCCAGAAGTCCTGATAGTCATGGCCCAGCTCGCTCATCAGCCTTCGCAGGGCAACCAATGAGAGACCGACCACGGTGTGGTAGTCGCCTTCAATTCTTTCCACGTAACTGCCACCGATTGAATCAATTGTGAAGGCTCCTGCCACGGACAGCGGCTCACCGGTCGACACGTATCGCTCTATTTCTTGGTCAGACAAATCGGCAAAGAAGACTTTGGTTTTAGTACACATACTCACACCATTTCCCTGACTATCTAATAAATAATGTCCGGAGAACAAGGTGCCTGACTTCCCACGCATCAACTTCCATCGCTCGATCGCTATGTCTTCGATTAGGGGTTTGCCGTATATGGTTCCTGCAAATTCCAGCGCACTGTCGCATCCTAAAATCAGTGGGAGATTTGTCTTATCCGCGACTGCTTCGGCCTTAGCTCGGGCCAAAAGTAGGGTCAATTCCTCGGCAGTGGCTGGAGCAAGCTTCTCAACCAACGCCTCTTCATCCACCCCTGGTGGCATGGTTTCAAACGCAATTCCGGCCTCGGTCAGCAGTTTTTTCCTCGCTGGAGAAGTCGATGCAAGTAGCAATTTAGTCACCAATCTAGGTTAGCTGTGAAACACTAGGCGGATGCAGCTCGAGCTAAATATCGAAAAAGTCGCCCACGGCGGTGTTTTTGTGGCAAGACCAGAGGGCAAGGTTGTGTTTGTCGAGGGCGCTCTGCCAGGCGAAAGAGTTTTAGCTGAGATTGTGGATGAGAAGTCAAGCTTTCAGCGTGCTGTTGTAAAAGAGGTTCTCCAGGCCAGTGAGCATCGTCGATCTCACATTTGGCCGGAGAGCGCTCAAGGCGCCGGCGGCATCGACTTTGGGCACATAGAGCTGAGCTACCAACGCGAGCTGAAGACCCAAGTCCTGCAAGAGTCTTTGATGAGATTCGCAAAACTGGAAAGTAGCGCTGTCGTCAGGGAAATTGATCAGACAGACGGTTTGCACTACCGCACCCGAATTCAAGTTCACTACGACAACAGGGGAAGACCATGCGTCAAGAAAGTTCGAAGTGAAGACCTCATTCCCGTGCAATCGCTCCCTCTCGCAGATGAAAAACTGGAGACTCTGGCTCTGAAAAATTCAGCCGGATACAAAGACCAACGGGTTTCCTTTGCTATTGACACATTTGGAAATGTTGCACCAGCTGAAGAAACTCGTTTTCTGTCGCAGGTAGTAGGGGAGCGGTTGTTTGAGCTTTCGCCAGAAACTTTTTGGCAAGCCCATCGGAATGCTCCAGCTGCCCTAACGACAGACGTATTAAATAAGTTAGAGGCTCTCAATCCAATTTCTGTGGTTGATCTCTATGGAGGAGTAGGGCTGTTTGGTGCTGCGATTGCTAGCGCCAGCCCGATGATTTCTGTCACGTCGGTGGAGCTGAACAAGCAAGCTGTGAAAGATGGCAAGCGAAGTAGTCGTGACTTGAAAAACCTGTCTTTTGAAACCTCAGATGTCCTTATGTATCTCAGACGGCGTGAGCAAAATCTGGATACCGTCGTATTAGATCCGCCGAGATCTGGCGCAAACAGCAAAGTGCTAACTCAAATTGCAAGGCTGGGTGCAAAGAAAATCGTTTACGTAGCTTGTGACCCGGTTGCAGCAGCGAGGGATCTGAATGAACTAACATCCCTTGGATATCGGCTTGTGGAGCTTTCAGCTCTAGATATATTCCCTCATACCCACCACTTTGAAACAGTGCTGTCCTTTCAACTGGCTAACCTATAGTCATGGGGATTCGAGTTGCCATCGTCGACGATCATGAGGCCATCAGACTCGGATTTAGTAATTATTGCCTCAAGCAAAAAGTCGACTTAGTGGGATCTGCTGCAACCGTTGATGAATTGCTTCCGCAAATAGAGGGAAAAGACTGTGCGGTTGTTGTTACAGACCTAAGCCTTTCAGATGGCTCAACGGTCTCAGAAAATGTTTCAAGACTGGTAGCCGCTGGGCCTGCTGTACTAATTTTTTCAATTGCAGATAAACCTCAACTTATGCGAGCTGCAGTTCGGGCAGGTGCAACAGCCATTGTTCCAAAGAGCCAGCCAATGGAATTTCTTTTTGAAGCGATAGAGCTGGCAAGCCAAGGCGCAATTATCAACAATGCGGAGACCACAGCAACAATTGATTCGGACGCCTCGTTCAAAGAAGCATCTCTATCCGCTAGAGAACGCGAAGTTCTGTCTCTTTATGCTTCTGGTATGAGCCTGAAGCAGGTTGCATTCCAGCTTCAAATAAAGCAGAGTTCCGCAAAAGAACACATTGATCGGGTTCGCGTCAAGTACGCCAAACTCGGTAGGCAGGCCGCGACGAAAGTAGATTTGTTCAAGCGAGCTCTGGAAGATGGAATCATTTCTGGAGATTTGTTGTAGTGCAACTTGCATCTATTGCCTCGAATCGGCTGGAAGAGCTAATCCGCCGCATTAGTGGATTTGTCCATTTGCTAATTGCCGCTGAGGTTACTGCGAATGGCTTTGCTCAGGTGTATCAAAAAAATTCATTTGGAATGGCTTTATTGTCTCTATATTTGGTAGTTGCCATTTGCGCACTTGTCTCATTGTGGTTCGGAAAGGGCAAGTTCTGGCCAGTTTGCTACAGTGCCACGGTCTTGTTAATAGTTTTTTTGATTCCGTTTTCCGGTATTCAAGAAAGCGGTCTACCTGGCAACACAAGACCTTGGATTTGGTGGGCAATTGGATTTTCCACAATTCTCTTTGCAGTCTTGACAAGAGCTTCTCAGTGGGTCAGCTATCTTTTTGTTATCAGTGGCGCCTGGCTCTATGTCGAATTCGAGATTTTTGGAGAACCAAGACTGCTTCAAGCTGGATTAGACGCGGCATTTTTTGTTGTCTATTGCCTTGCCGTCATGGCTCTGGTTTCTTTAGTCAGACAAGGTGCGCGAGAAACTGATCTCGCAAATGGCGAAGCGATTCAGAGTTCGCTAGAGCAGGCTCGAATCGAGGCGGTTGAACGAGAGCGTCAAAGGGTTGACGCTTTAGTTCATGATCAGGTCTTACACACCTTGTTACTGGCTGCTCGGGCTCAGACGAAAGAGGAGCGCCTCGCTGCGAGCAATTCGGCACAGGTGGCAATAACAGCTCTGACGAGAGCTCAGCTCGAGCAGGAGAGGGCAGAGACTGTAACTACAGCAGGACTCTTTCGAGCTCTTGAAAGCGCAGCAATGAAATTGGATCCGAGAATCCAGGTAGAAACGCGGGGGAGTAGCGCCGATACGATTCCTCCCGAAGTGGCTCAAGCAATTACTGAAGCCACTCTCCAAGCACTCGATAATTCGATTCAACACTCAGGCGCTGAAATCATAGGAGTGCTTCTGTCTTCCGATCCCAGTGGAGTTGAGTTCAAAGTTTCAGACAATGGCATTGGATTTAGGCCGGAGCGAGTTTCGAAAGATCGGATTGGGATTAGCACCTCAATACACCAAAGGCTTAAGTCCATTGGGGGAACGGCAGAGGTTCGCAGTTCCCCAGGGGCCGGGACAATTGTCACCCTGAGGTGGCCAAATGATTAGAGTCAGCGGAGCTTCTCTGGTAGTTGTTGCTTTGTTGTTTGGTTCTTATCACGGCTTGTTGGGAATTGTAAGCCTTCCCGAATACTCCAACCAACAATTCGCCTGGCTGGCAATTGCTACTTATTGCTTGGCGTTACTGCTTGTTTTGTTTGACAAGCCAGGAATCCGCATGCGTCTTATTTCGGCGATAGGAGTCTTGATAGTGGTAGTCATAGTTTCTCAGTTGATCTACGGATCTCTCAGTGAGATTCGCGAGGGCAGTTATGCGACTTGGCACATTGCGGCTCTAAGTACTTTGCTAGCCGTGGTGGCAATTAGACAACATCCGACAATCGCTTGGATAGGTTTCATCCTCTTGACTCTTCAGCTATTCGCCTGGGGAGGCCCTCAAGTGATATTCAATAGTGGATTAATTGGAGGTTTGATTCTTGTGGCAGTGGCGCAGGCCGCTTATCAAGCAATTATCTCAAGTGCAAAAAGAGCAGTTGAGTTTCAAATCCGCTCGATTGACATTGACTCCGCTGTGACAGCGGCATCGGCAGCGCGGGCCGAGAAGCTAAAGAGACTCCAAGATACGCTCAGCACCGCACTACCTCTTCTAGAAAAGATTCGGGATCAATCAGGTGAACTGAGCGATCCAGACAAGAGAGAAGCAATTCTCATGGAAGCCCAGCTTCGAGATGGCATTCGTGCAAGAGCACTCTTGAACCAGGATGTAATCCAAGCAACTCGCAATGCAAGGCTGCGTGGGGTTGAAGTGCAATTGCTGGATGACGGTGGCTTAGATGATTTATCCGAAGAGGATCGACAGACATTTTTAGATGAAATCTGTGTGAGATTGAATGAAGTAAACGCTGGCAAAGTCGTAATCAGGGCTTCAATGGGAGATGGTTGGCGACTAACAATGGCTGCAATTCAAAAAGATGCCGACAAACCTGATTTGTTTATTCGGCTATAAAAAAAGGCGACCGAAGTCGCCTGTTTTTCCCCAGCTAGATTCCGCAATCCCTTCGATGCGTCAGCGAATCATCCCAATAGCCAAGCACTTTTCGGTCTGAAGTTCTGCAGATTCGGGGCACTTGTTTAGGGGACAATCAGGAGCGCAGCTCACCATCCCAATTGCTTCCAAGCTGTTTACGAAGACCGGCCCGACTTCTCTGCCATGCCGATCGACGGGGTTTCTTTGCTTGCTCTGAGTTTGTGAGCAAGGAATGCACTACAGCGATTGCAACTGCTGCCTCTTCGTCAGTTGCCCCTTTGACTTCAACAATTTTTGCCAGTTCTTCGGCAGATAGTTTCTTAATCAAAGTGGGATGTTCCCATGCTTTTTCGGTGGTAACGAAGCACGCTTGGATTTGAGAGCGCGGAGCGATTTGGCAACTGCAGTTCTGGTGGCAGCGGGCTCAATAATGCCATCTAGCTCGCCTCGCTCAGCAGCGAGAAAAGGACTGGCCACGTTATAGGTGTATTCCCGGGCTAGCTTGTCTCGAACCTTAGCTATGTCCTCACCTTTTTCTTCAGCTTGCTTGATTTGATCTCTGAACAGGATGTTCACTGCACCTTGGCCACCCATCACGGCAATTTCAGCAGTTGGCCATGCGAGGTTTATGTCGGCGCCTAGTTGCTTGGATCCCATCACAATGTATGCACCACCGTAAGCCTTTCGGGTGATAACGGTCACGAGTGGAACAGTCGCTTCGGCGTATGCATAAAGCAGTTTTGCTCCGCGCCGAATAACTCCAGCCCATTCCTGGTCGGTTCCGGGAAGGTAACCCGGAACATCTACGAGGGTAAGAATTGGAATTGAAAAAGCATCACAAAATCTCACAAATCTGGCAGCCTTCTCACCGGCATCAATGTTCAATGTCCCTGCCATTTGAAGTGGTTGGCTGGCAACAATCCCGACCGATTGCCCATCAATTCGTGCGAAGCCGATGATTATGTTTGGAGCAAACAGCGCCTGTATTTCTAGAAATTCGCCATCATCTACAACGGCTTCAATGACGGTGTGCATGTCGTATGGCTGGTTCGGACTGTCCGGAATCAAAGTGTTTAGCTTTAGGTCTGATTCCGTGATCTCCATTTCAGCATCGCTCTGGAACTTGATTGGCTCTGACAGGTTATTGTCAGGCAGGTAGCCGACAAGTGCTTGAACAAAATCAATTGCATCATCTTCATCTGATGCAAGATAGTGGGCTACTCCGGAGGTTTCATTGTGTGCTCGTGCACCACCTAGTTCCTCCATACCAACATCTTCACCGGTGACCGTTTTGATCACGTCAGGTCCGGTCACAAACATGTTGGAAGTTTTGTCAACCATGATTACAAAGTCAGTTAGTGCAGGAGAGTAGACGGCACCACCGGCAGCCGGTCCCATGATGATTGAGATTTGTGGAATCACGCCAGATGCGTGAGTGTTTAGTCTAAATATTTCTCCATACTTACCGAGAGCTATCACTCCCTCCTGGATTCGGGCTCCACCAGAATCCAAAATTCCAATTAGCGGAACACCATTCTTAATGGCATGCTCCATAATCTTGATGATTTTGTTTCCAGCGGCTTCTCCTAGAGATCCACCGAATATCGTGAAGTCTTGTGAATAAACAGCAACCTGGCGACCGTGGATAGTTCCAAAGCCCGTGACTACGGAGTCTCCGTAGGGCCTCTTATTTTCCATGCCAAAGGCATTGGAGCGATGCCGCACAAACTCGTCTACTTCAACAAATGATCCTGCATCGAGTAGGAGGTCGATTCTCTCTCTAGCTGTTTTCTTGCCCTTAGCGTGCTGTTTCTCAATGGCGGCCTCACCAGCTGCATAAACAGCTTCGTGGTAGCGGTGTTTTAGGTCCTCGAGCTTGCCGGCTGTTGTTCCTAGATCTGGTTTCTCGCTCACAGGTCTCCTCACTAGCCCTCCTACTTTATTGCTGAACTGAAGGCTTGTTTTGCCTACTTCTGACAAAGAGATTGGAAATTCATTGGGGAAAGCTACAAGTTTTGGCTCTGCAATAGGGTTTTCCCATGGATCTTCCTTTGGCTAGGGCTGTCGTGCCAAACCTTGAGTTCGTCGATTCGATCGACTCCACAAACCTTGCCCTGGCTAGAGAGTACGAGCTATTAGCCGACTTCCACGTTTTAGTTTCAGCCGAACAGACCGCTGGTCAGGGTCGAGCGGGTCGGAGCTGGGTTTCAGAAAAAGGATCTTCAATTTCCCTCTCAGTTTTGCTCCGTCCAGTTCATCAACAAAACTCATCGCTGGTAACTCTGTTGATAGCGGTAAGTGCTCATCAGGCACTACACAAGTTGTTTCCAGAAATAGCTCTTTCAATCAAGTGGCCAAATGACCTACTTATTGGCGAGCGTAAGTTGGCAGGTATCTTGGCGAGTTTGAATCCAGATCAGAGCATTGTTGCAGGCATCGGGATTAATCTTGCAGACCAGCGAGCTCCTGAAAATGCAATTGCACTGGCGGAACTAGTGGACACAGATTTTGACAGCACGCTGTCGGCAGTCTTGGCCCAGCTAAAGTCAAACTGGAATCTCTGGCAAAACTCGTCTAATACCAGTTGGTTGATTGATTACCTGAAAACTCACTGTTCAACAATTGGAAGCGCTATTCGAGCAGAGCTGGTTACGGGTGAGAGTATTGTCGGGACTGCTATTGATATTGAGTCGGACGGCAGGCTCAGGGTAATGGCCGATAGAGAACACTTATTGGCGGCAGCAGATGTTTGGCACTTGCGCAAGTAGAGAGGGCATATGACCAGAATTGGCGTTATCGGTGGTGGCCAATTAGCTCGAATGATGCAACCCGCAGCTATCGCTCTCGGGGTTGAGTTGAGAGTGCTAGCTGAGTCCGAGAATTCTTCAGCTCATCAAGCCGTCAGCATGGTGGGGGACTACAACGAATTTTCTGTCCTAGAGAATTTTTCAAAAACTGTCGATGTAATCACCTTTGACCATGAGCATGTCCCTGTTTCTCATCTCGCAAAACTTGAAGAGACCGGCGTACTGGTGAGACCAGGTGCGGGAGCACTTATTCACGCACAAAACAAGCTGGTCATGCGACAAGCTATGGAAAAACTTTCTCTCCCACAGCCAATCTGGCAAGAAGTCCGTTCTGAAAGAGATCTGCAGAACTTCCTCAACGATCATGCTCAGGCCGTTGTGAAGACCCCAATTGGAGGTTATGACGGTAAGGGGGTGAGAGTCGTGACCAAGACTTCCGAAGTGGCGGATTGGTTAGAAAACTTAGAACAGTTCGGTGGCAGTTTGCTGGCAGAACAGAAAATTGATTTCCAGCGCGAGCTCTCTCAACTGAGTGCGAGAAACGCTAATGGTGAGTTCTCAGCGTGGCCTTTAGTTCAAACCAATCAACACAAAGGTGTTTGCTCAGAGGTTATTGCTCCAGCACCTGGGACTAGTGACCTAGCTCTAGCTTCAAAGATTGCTCAGACAGTTGCCGAGGGACTGAATGTTACAGGTGTTATGGCAGTTGAGCTGTTTGAAGATTCGGCTGGAAGACTTCTTATAAATGAATTAGCAATGAGACCCCACAACTCCGGACACTTCTCAATTGAAGGATCAGTTACGTCGCAATTTGAGCAGCATCTGCGAGCAGTAGCTAATCTGCCGCTTGGCGCAACAGACATGAAGTCCGATATGGCAGTCATGGTCAATCTGCTGGGTGTTGATGACAAAAACACTTTCGTCGAACATTACCCGGCGGTTATGAAAAAGTTTCCAAGGGTGAAATTCCATTCTTATGAAAAATCTGCCCGAGCAGGACGCAAAATGGGGCACCTCACTACATTGGGTTCTAATGCCAAAGAAATTTTGGACATGACTCTCGCGGCAAGAGATGCACTCTATAGAGGCGGTGTCTAAGCTTTAGTTATGGCTAGCGTTGCAATTGTTATGGGATCTGACTCTGACTGGAAAGTCATGCAGCAGGCTCAACTTGTTTTGAATGAATTCGGAGTTGATTCCGATGTTGAAGTTTTAAGCGCTCACCGCACACCAGAAAAAATGATTAGCTGGGGCAAGGAAGCCGCTTCCAAAGGAATCAAAATAATCATTGCTGGCGCTGGCGGCGCGGCACACTTACCTGGAATGTTGGCATCCGTTAGTTCACTTCCAGTCATTGGTGTTCCGGTTTCACTAAATAACTTGGATGGAATGGATTCTCTTCTTTCTATTGTGCAGATGCCGGCTGGAGTTCCGGTTGCCACCGTCTCTATTGATGGAGCAAAAAATGCGGGACTGCTTGCACTCAAGATTTTGGGCATCTCAGATGTAGCCATTCAGAAAAAACTCGACATTTACAGAGAAGACCTTCAGAAACTAGTTGAAGAAAAAAACAAAAATCTAAAATCCAGCCTTTAGGCAGCTAAATCCTCAAAACCACCCGACTCATCAGGGTTTTTTCAGAATCTCAACCTAGGGTTGAAGGTAGCTGGAGGTGAGTCATGCCTAAATTTCGTACTTTTTTGATTGCGGCGACTTCACTTACCCTGCTCACCGGCTGCTCCGTCTTCTATCCAAATTGGGGAGCTGAAGGCTTGCCTGAAGAGGAGCTAACTAGCTCTCCTGCCACCGAGGAATCCCCAACCGAATCTGATTCGCCCGAACCAACTCAGGAGCCGACCCAAACCGCGATTCCGAAGGAAAAAGTCACTGTCGAGATCTTGATGGCAGTCGTCGAAGAAGAGATTGGTGTTCTGACAGTTGTAGCACGAATTCCAACCATTAATGAAAGCGATGGAAAGTGCAAGGTTCGTTTCCTAAGTGGAAATGTTGAAGAAACTTTAGAAGTAGCAGCCGAGCCATCTGCTGGCTATACCCAGTGTTACCCAATCGAACTCCCACTAGCGGATCTGCCAAGTGGTAACGGGGTGGTGACAGTAAGTTACGAGTCCGAACGCCACATCGGAGAATCCGCTGCGACTTCGGTGGTCATTCCATAATGAAAAAGACTCTTACGACTCTTGTGTCGAGTGCGCTTATCGCAACAGTTTTAGTGGCAATGCCGCAACCTGCACAAGCCGCTCCACCAGGTAGTGCCTTTGATCCAGGGCTAATAATCAGCGACAGTGTCTTTTTTGATTTTGGAGCAATGACGGTTGACGAAATTCAAAGGTTTTTGGATTCCAGAGTCACGAACTGTCGAGCCACTGATCCAGCACTCGACTGTCTAAAGGATGCAAAGTTTGTCATCCCCGATACCCCGGCAACCGGACCTAACGAAGTTGGTCCTTGTGCAGCGATTCCTGGCAATCCCCAAGCATCTGCGGCACAGCTAATTCATGCAATTTCCGTAGCGTGTGGGATAAATCCTCGGGTGTTAATCGTTACGCTGCAAAAAGAGCAAGGCTTAGTTACTTCAACCAGACCCACTGACTATATGTATAGGGCAGCAATGGGCTTTGGTTGTCCGGATTCTGACCCGGCAATCTGTGGAAAAGTCTTCGTCGGGCTTTTCAACCAAATGTATAGAGCGGCCAAGCAGTTCCGCTGGTATGGCAATCCAGCAGGGTCTTTCACCTATTGGAGACCAGGCCGCGTCATCAGCATGCGCTTTCACCCTAGAGCCGCCTGTGGCAGCAAGAGCTTTTTGCTGAAGAACCAGGCAACCGCCAATCTTTACTACTACACCCCATACACCCCAAATGATGCGGCGCTTCGCAATCTCTATGGCACTGGCGACAGCTGCTCGGCATATGGAAATAGAAACTTCTGGCGCTTCTATCACGACTGGTTTGGCTCTCCGATCGGCGGAGGTTACCTGCTCAAATCTGAGACCTCAGGTAACTATCTAATTGTGAATAACCAGCGCTATTTGGTTTCTGATCCGAAACTATTTGCATCTTTGGAACCACTGGGTCCGTTGGGTGAAATCTCCCAGGCCTATCTCGACAGCTTTACAGACGCAGGCACCATGGGACACATGGTGGTCGATAGCTCCTCAACAACGCGATTCGTTCTGGCAGGTTCTAAGAAGTATGAAGTCACAGATTGCGCTATCGCTAGCGAGTATGGCTTAGATTGCAACGCAGCTATCCCACTGCTTCCACTTCAGCTGGCCAACTTTGATTCTGGTGGAGCACTTACTCGCCTAACCAGCGTTGGGGGAGCCCAGTATTGGGTGGAGGATGGCAAGTATCGATTAGTGGTTGATCCGCTTGCTCTCAATACAGTTGGCGGACAAGCTGAGCGCCAGATTGATTTGAATGTTGAACAGGTGGCGACAATTACTCCCGGCGCTCCGCTCGCGTCCGAGCTTGCAAGGTTTGCTCTAGCGGGATCTAATGATGTATTGGTGGCTAGCGGTGGCAAGACCTATCGGTTCGTTGCGTCTCTGGCGAGCGCCACAAACCTGCAGCGCTGGTTTGTTTCAACCGGGGCGACGGTTGAAGCTTCAGTCATAGCTCCGAGCCTTCACCCAGAGCTAATCAGAGGATTCGTGTCATCCGCCAGCGGTAGTGCTTTCGTCATAACTCCGGATGGGAAGTTGCCGATCACCGATGCTGCCAACTGGACTTCCCAGTTTGTAGTGGTGCCCGACAACCTGCTAGCTGCTATCCCAACTGTGCAAGGACAGCTCTCGACACCTGTGATGGTTGGCGCCCCAGGCAATCAGTTGAGCTATCTAATCACCGGAGCTACTCGCAGAAGCTCAACCTCAGCGGACATGACTTCTAGATTCTTGTCTGTTTTGAAACAGGACAAGGTTGTTCAAATACCGCAGGCTGCGATTAATTCACTGCTGAATGCTGGATTAGCAATCGCTCCAGGCTCGATTGTTCGACAGGGCAACAGTTACTTCCTGGCCGATGGCATCAGCAATCTCGTGCGCCTGGAGTCGCTTGCCCAATCACAGAGCGTCTCAAGTTCCAAGGTGTTCACCTATCGATCTGCAGACTTGGCCAGCTTCCAAATCCGAAGCAGATTTAACTCAATCAAGGTTCAATGTAACTCGGGGCAGTATCTACTGGATAAGGGAGCCCTGCACCGGATTTCAGATGTTGCCATTGCTGAATTCCCCGGAACTGCCTATCCGCTTGCGAGCAGCACCTGCAGTGCTCTAAAGCTTTCAGATCGCGTAGTCGGCCCATTTATGAGAGACAACCGTGGACTTCTTTTCTATATAGAGGATGGCAAGAAGAGAAGAGTTTCTAATTGGGATCAGCTGGCAAAGCTGCGCGGCGATGGTCCTGGCCACATAGAAGCCTCCGCTTACTTTGCAAGCAAGATCCCCGCTGGTGCCGCGGCTCCACAATCAGTGACGCTGCCAAGCGGTGGAACTGTTCCATCTGGTGAGTTTGGAGATTTAGTGTTTGGCGGCACTCTGCCGACCCCAACTCCGACACCAACTACTTCACCAACCCCAACGCCTACCCAGACCCAAACTCCAACCCCTTCACCAACCCAGACGGAGAGTGCAAATCCTGCTACTTACCGAGTAGTTGCTGGTGACACTCTTGGCGGGATAGCCAGGAGATTTGGTGTTAGCGTCAGCAGCATTCAGCAGCTCAACAACATGGGTAGCTCAACAACGATTCGCGTTGGACAGGTCTTGCGCATTCCAAGCAACTCGACAGCAACACCTTCTCCCACACCAACTCAGACGGCTACCCCTTCACCATCGCCTTCGCCGACTCCCTCACCTACGCCCACAGCAACTACTTACACTGTGAAGTCAGGGGATACGCTTTCTAGGATTGCAGCTTCGTTCGGGGTAAGTGTCAGCAGCATTCAGCAACTGAACAATCTGGGCACTTCAACCACCATTCGAGTTGGCCAGGTGCTCAGGATTCCAACTGGTGGTAGCACGCCGACTGCCAGCCCAACCCCGACACCAACTCCTACCCAGCGGACCTACGCAATTAGGTCAGGGGATACCTTGATCTCAATTGCCAGAAGGTTTGGAGTTACCGTTAGCAGCATTCAGGAGCTCAACAACATAACGAATGCCAACAACATTCGGGTCGGTCAGGTTCTAAAGATTCCAGGCTGAGTCGATGATTTCAGTTAGCCCGTAGCGTGCCTTCAGGCCCAGTTCTTTTTCCATTCGATCAACATTTGCCACGAGCTTGGGAGGATCGCCAGCTCGGCGCTCGCTTACCTCGTATTGAAAGTTAAGTCCACTGACCTTTTTTAGCTCATCTAGAACTTCAATTACTGAGGCTCCCTTGCCAGTGCCAATGTTGAATACATCGAACGGTCTACTTTCACGTCCCAGATAGTCAACCGCTGCAATGTGGGCGAGTGCTAAGTCATTCACGTGAACGTAATCGCGAATGCAGCTGCCATCGGGGGTGGGGTAGTCGTTGCCAAACACCACAGGAGACTTACCTGCTCGCAACTGTCCAATTGCAATTGGAATCAGGTTTAGGGCTGCCGTATCAGCCAGTCCGGCCTTGCCAGTTCCTGCCACGTTGAAATATCTAAGGCTGACCGCTCGTAATCCCCATTGCTTGGCGTTAGCACTCATCCACTCACCAATTAGCTTGGTTTGTCCATATGGATTGATTGGGGTTGTTGGATCATCTTCGGACACACTGTCTTTATTTGGCATTCCATAGGTTGCTGCGGACGATGAAAAAACTAATTTGTGATGGGATGTGCTGCGCATCGCCAATAGAAGGTTTGCTAGCCCACCGATGTTGTCCTTGAAATAAAGCTCTGGTTTTTCTACCGATTCTCCAACTTGCTTTCGAGCTGCTAGGTGAATAACGGCATCAAAACCCTTGCTCAAAAGCTTCTCTAACTGGCCGATTGCACTCTCTGCTGCCAGGTCAATCTGGGCAACTTCACAAGACACTCGGTCGCCAAGGCCGGTCGATAGATTGTCAATCACTGTGCACTCGAGGCCTGCTTGCTGGGCTTGCCAGACGATGTGGGAGCCGATGTAGCCAGCCCCGCCAGTCACCAAGAGTTTCATGGCTAAAGGCTACCTTGAGGCTTTCCTCACAGTTTGGTAACCGACCACTAAAACTCAACTTGACAAGGTCATACTTACACCGCTGTAATTACAGAAGCGTTATTCAACTGGAGGGAAGCGGCGTGGAGAAAAACCAAGTGCCTGCTAATTGGTTCGTAGATGTCCTAAAGCTGGGGGTAGCAAAAGCCTACGGCGGGGAACTAGATGGTGACCCACTGGCTTGGCAAGAAGATGCACTTTGTGCACAAACAGACCCTGAAGCTTTTTTCCCAGAAAAGGGCGGCTCCACCAGAGATGCCAAGAGAATCTGTGCTCAGTGCACGGTTCGAGCCGAGTGTCTTGAGTATGCGCTCAAGAATGATGAGCGGTTTGGAATCTGGGGTGGTTTGTCTGAACGTGAGCGTCGTCGACTGCGCCGTCGCGCATAGTTAATCGTGACCGTCACGGTAGCGGCAATTGTCGTAGCAAATTCAGCTGACCTTTACCTTGCCGAAACCCTAAGTCAACTTTCCAAACAACTTCACCCCATCCAACAAGTAATGGTGGTTGACACTGCGAGCAGTGTTGAGACCGCCGAACTTGTTTCCAGTTACGGTTTTTCTCTCATTCAACCCGGAGATCTTCCTCTCGGAGCTGCGGTTAGTGCTGGTATAGCTGGATTGGCTCAACAACCACAGTGGATCTGGATTCTTCATGACGATTCAGCACCTGAGCCAAATGCCCTCTCCCAACTTGCTAGAGCTGCCGAACTATCGGAATCGGTTGCCGTGGTTGGTCCAAAACTCTTGCGCTGGGAATTGCCAGTAGAAATTCAGCAGCTTGGTTTAACGGTTACCCCAACAGGCAAACCATTTCTTTTAGTTGAAAGTGAATTTGACCAGGGACAATTTGACATCAGCAGCGACACCCTTGCAGTTTCAACGGCAGGCATGTTGGTCGGATTTGATGTTTGGAAAACTCTTGGTGGCTTGGACGATCGTTCTCCGGTTTTGGCTCAGGACATCGAATTTTCCCTCAAGGTTAGGGCTGCTGGTTATCGAGTAGTTGTCGAGCCTTCTGCCAAGGTTCTGCATGCTGGGTTGTCAATGCAGGGCAAGCGAGCTCGCAAGTGGCTAGGTGGTGGTTATAGGTCCGCAATTGCAAAAGCACATCTGCACTTAGCAACGCTTTTGGCTCCTGCGATTCTGATTCCATTTATTTATCTCTTGCTACCACTTGGAGTACTAGCCCAAATTCCTTTCAACCTCGTTAGTAAGAGATTAGGCAAGAGTGTTGGTCAGGGTTCTGCTTGGCTTTGGGGCTGGTTCACTTGGCCAAGCCGTCTGGCCGCAAGAAAGAGACTTCGATCAATTGGATCACTTGCCGCTGTCGGGAGCCTAGTTGCTACTAGAAAGCAGATTAGGCAAAAACAATCAAAAGAGTTGGAGTTTCCGCCAGAAGATACCAAGAACAGGCAAAAGGGCTTCTTTGCATCGGGCGCCTTCTATTTGTCTTTGCTTGTTCCAGTTTTATCAATCGGTGGTTTTCCGCTCGGGGCGCTGAGAACCCAGTCATCTGTAATCGGTCGCAGCTTTGAGAGCATTTGGGAAAATACCGGCGTAACAGGAGTTCAGTACCTAGCCGGCGTTGCCTACCCGAGTGATCCCTTTAATTGGTTCTTTGCGCTCTTGGCATTGTTGCCAATTTCGCCGTCATTGGCTCTGAACTGGTTTGTTTTCCTAAGCGGCTCTTTAGCCTTTATTGCAGCTTGGTTGCTGCTTGGACAGCTAACTAAAAAGACCTGGCTGAGAAATCTAGCTGCACTCGGTTTTGCATTGAGCCCGCAGGCGCTAGTGCTGCAGAGCACCGCGGCGGTCGTGGAGTTGGCTGTCGTTGTCTTTACACCTTTGGTGCTCTACCTGCTCTTGAAAACTAAAAGCGCTTTCAATGCTCCTCGCAGCTGGCGCTGGACAGCACTGGCAGGTTTGGCTGGAACAGTTGTTGCAATAGCCAATCCGGTTGTCTTTGGGTTGATCTTTGTTTTTGCTGGCTTCATCGCATTGAGCTCAATTCGAAGAGCTCCGCAACTGCTGGCAAGTTTTATCCCAGGCGTTGCACTGTTGCTTCCTTGGCTCGAGACAACTCTCCGATTGCAGTGGGAGTTATTTGCACTCACCAGCTCAGCGAGAGTGATTGCTGTTGATCAGTCACTTTGGTATTTGATTGGCTTAGCTGCTGTTGTGGTGGTTGCCTGCTTTGTTTCCTCAGCTACTCTTGCGCTGGGAGTAGCTGCGCTAGTGACAATCTTGATGATCGTTGATCGGCTTCTAGGCTTTGGGTATGCCGAGGTCTCAGCGTTGATTATGTTGGCCGTCGCTGCTTTGTTAGTTGCAGTAATTGACTCACTGAAACGTCAGCAGGCCAAGGCAATCGCCGCAACCACCACTTCCCTTTTTGTTGGCTCTAGCGCAATCCTGTTTGGTGTCCTGGCTCAGCGCCCCATTCAGGCTGAAGACCTGGTGGCACCAGCACTGGTTGTTGCACAGGCTGATGCGGAATCATCAACGCGGACGTTGTTGATTAGCTTTGAACCCAGTTTGACAGCTGATCTGATTTGGGGCGACGGCAGAAGCGTCGACGAGGAGTCAGTGCTTTACAGCGCTCTAGGGGCCGAGTCAGAACTAAAGCTGCAGTTGGCCAACCTCACCGCCCAGCTGGTAGCAGCTAATCCAGCAGAGGTGGGTGCACTGTTGGATGATCTCGGCATTGATTTTGTTCTGGTGGCTGGAAATTCGGCTCAGGCGCTTTCCACTAAGGCTTCGGTCAGCGGCATGGAGTTCTTCCAGATTTCTGGAGACAGTCAATTTGGCTCGCTGTTCAGAGTCACTACCCCCGTCAGTCAGCCCGTGTTTGCGGCGTCGGCGATGTTTAGAGATGCGCAGCTAGCAATTCTTGGACTCTTTGCTCTCTTGGTGATCCCTACCCCTGCCACAATTCGTGGCTATCGCAGGAGGGGAGTTCGATGAATGCACTTGCTAAGGGCTTGAGTGCCACAGTTGCACTTTTGCTAGTGGGCGCAGCTTATTTGGTGCCGTCAAACCAGTCTGAGATTTCAGTTAGTCCGGACGAGTACTCAATTGATGTGAATCCTCTTCCTTTGAGCATTGCCTGCTCCGGTTCGTTTGTAGAGGTTGCTGGCAGGAGTGGAGTTGAAGTTGGAAAAATCGAACAGGTGGATAGTGCGAGAGTTCGTTATCAATCCACCGAAGAATTAGAAGTTCCCTCATCTACAACCGGCTATCTTCCTATTAGTGCTCCTGGCGAGGAGCAGTCCACCAAGCTACTGAGCGCAATCCAGTATCAGAATGTCGATAGGCCTAGAGCCAGCGGACTGCTCGCGGGTTACTGCGAACAGCCCGTGACAAACGGCTGGTTTGTTTCTGGCGATGGTGGTGCTGGAAAAGAGACTGTTCTTATAGCTGCTAACCCCAATACCGTTGATACTCAACTGCTCGTTGAGATTCATCTAGGCGACACGGTCATCACTGAGCGATTTGTCATTGGTCCGCAGCGTGAGCAACTGATTAGCTTGGCGGCTCTGGTTGGTGTTGAACCGAGTTATGCCATCTACTTTGAATCCGGTGGAGCAGGCTTAGTGGTTGCCATTCAACACCGCTATAGCGATGGCTTGAACTCTCTTGGAGTTTCTTTAGACACCGCAGTTAGGCAAGCAGACACCAATCTTTGGATCGCGCCGGTGGAAATTTTGGCCGAGGGCTATGAGTCACCAAGGTTGCGGTTGTTTGCTCCGACTGCTGGGGCAACGGTACTGGTCACTTATCACTCCTCTTCGACTCGAACTCTGAGTCAACAGGTTTCGCTGAAGTCTGGTGAATTGCTGGAGCTGGAACTAGAACTTGCAAGCGGCACTTATGCAATTGAGGTTGAGAGCGATGTGCCGGTGGCAGCCAGCGTTTTGAATCCATCGTTAGCCCCGCTGGACTATCAGTGGCTTTCTCCGCTTGAGTCTTTATCAGAGCTGTACTTGCCAATTCCTGGAGTACCTACAGAACTTGCTTTATTAAATCCAACCAGTAACACAATCAGAGTTACGGGACAGGTTTTTTCTCAGGCTGGAGTTGAAGAAATTCAATTGCAGCTCTCACCAAACCAAATACAGCTGCTCCCGATTGTTGGAAACCGTCTAGCACTCTCCGCCGATCTCAACTTCATGGCCGCTTTGCAGTTGAAGACTGCGAGTGGTTATGCAGTGATAAATCCAAGCGAGAATTCAAATCCAGGGCAGTCGCTCAGTGTATTGATTCGCTAGTTGGGATGAATTAGTTCCCAAGGATCTTTTCCAATGAGCTCCGCTGCAGCCGAAACAACTGTTTGCTCAATTTGGGCTCTAAAGTCGGCACCTCGATAAGTCAGTCGTTCAATTGGAATTCTGAAAAGCGTGATGCTCATGCGCGCCTTATTGACCGAGTAACGAGTAAGCACTTCACCATTGGCTAGCTCGGGGACCTCCTCGACTTGCCACTTCAGATCGCGGAGTTCTGGAAACGAATTCCTGAGGTACTCGCAAGTTTGCTCAACCACCAGGCTGAAAAGCTCTGTCCTGGTGCCGGGTTTGAAGAGTTTGGAGGGGAGGGGTCGACGCATTCCCCGCCCGTGGCGGTCTCTACTGACTTTGCCGACCATGAGGGCATTGTATTCTTGGGTTTCAATCGCGATGAGGGTGTTTTGGTCGATTTCGATAAGTTCGTCAAGAGCTATGACGTTCGAGGTCTAGTAGGCAGTGAATTAACCGAAGAGGTAGTTACGTGCTTTGGGGCCGGCTTTGTTGATGAACTAGAACTAACCGGTAAAGAGTTGGTTGTTGGGCATGACATGCGCGACTCTTCGCCAGGATTCGCTAGGGCTTTTGCAAATGGTGCGAACCAACGCGGAGCAAATGTTGTTCTAATTGGACTCTGTTCGACAGATATGAGCTACTTTGCCTCTGGGAAACTAGATCTACCAGCCGCCATGTTTACCGCTTCCCACAATCCCGCTAGTTACAACGGAATTAAGTTTTCTAGAGCAGGCGCAAGGGGAATCAGCCTTGATACTGGTTTAGCTCAAATTAGAGATCGAGCAAAAAACTTTTTGGAATCTGGAATTCAACCAGCTGAGACGGTTGGCACTGTTCGCGAGATGGATGTGCTGTCGCAATACGCTCAATACCTAAATCAATTGGTTGATTTGAGCAGTATCCGAAAACTTAGAGTCGTTGTGGACGCTGCCAATGGCATGGGGGGGCTTACTGTGCCAGCTGTTTTAGGTGGAAACCCAAACATTGAATTAGTTGATCTTTATTTTGAACTTGATGGAACTTTTCCTAATCATGAGGCCAATCCACTTGAACCGAAGAACTTGATTGATCTTCAGAAGAAAGTTCTTGAAGTGGGTGCTGACATGGGACTGGCCTTCGATGGTGATGCGGATAGATGTTTTGTGGTGGATGAAAAGGGGCAAGCTGTAAATCCATCAGCCGTGGCCGCAATTGTTTCCAGGCGTGAAATTGAGAGAGTTAGGAAGCTTGGCGAGAAAGACATCGTTGTCCTACACAACCTCTTGACTTCAAAATTTGTGAGCGAAGAAATCGAAAGAAACGGCGCCACGGCCATCAAAACTAAAGTCGGCCATTCTCTAATCAAAGACAGAATGGCCGAGACTGGAGCAGTTTTCGGGGGAGAGCATTCAGCTCATTATTACTTCCGTGATTTCTGGGGCGCCGACAACGGGATGCTCGCTGCCATGCATGTCATCAGTGAATTAGGCTCAGGCGCTCTTCCTATGTCCACACTTGCTGCCCAAACCACTCCGTACTTTGCGTCCGGAGAAATCAACTCAACCGTGACAGATCGCCCAGCTGCGCTGCAACGAGTTCGGGAAGTAATAGGGGCGGACTTAGAAGAGCAGTTTGATGGAACTACCTTCTCTGGCTCCACTTCTAGAGGCTGGTGGTGGGCAAATATTCGTCCTTCCAACACGGAACCACTCTTTAGACTGAATGTTGAATCAAATGACCAGTCGCTGATGGAGGAAATCACTCAGCTGGCAGTCAGGGCAATTCGGAACAGCTAAATTGGTCCTAGTCGCATTAGCTTCCAATAGGAGAGTGTCATGACACACAGAATTCTCGTGGTTGATGACGACGATGCGCTGCGGGAAATGGTGGGCCTAGTTTTATCAGCTAGCGGCTACTCACCGGTTTTTGCAAGCGACGGACTCTCTGCTGTTGAAGTCTTCAGAGACCAGAATCCAGATTTGGTTCTTCTAGATATCATGTTGCCTGGACAAAGTGGCATTGAAGTTTGTAAATCAATTCGAGCATTCTCAGGCGTTCCAATTGTCATGTTGACAGCTAAGGGTGACACTGACGATGTTGTCGCGGGCCTTGAAGCTGGTGCAGATGACTACGTTGTGAAGCCACACAACGGCGCTGAACTAGTGGCAAGAATTCGTGCAAGGCTGCGACCTATCTCAGACGAGGCAATAACTGTTCAAATTGGTTCTCTGTCTTTAGACCCTAAGACATTCGAGGTTCGCAGAGGTCAGCAGCACCTTTCACTAACTCCTTTGGAATTCAAGCTCCTTCACACGCTCGCCGCAAAACCTCAGCAAGTATTCAGCAGAGAGATGTTGCTTGAACAAGTTTGGGGATATCAATACAAGGCGGACACTCGATTGGTGAATGTCCATGTTCAGCGATTACGTTCAAAAATTGAAGAAGATCCCGAGAATCCGAAAATTGTCATGACGGTGCGCGGCCATGGATATCGAGCTGGCTCTGAAACTCAGTGATTTCCTTATTTCGTCGTTCTCTGACCGCTAGGGCAGTTCTAACTACTGTTTTTCTCGGCGGATTATCAGTTGCAATTATTGGAAGCTTTTTGTCCTATTCACTTGCCAATAGTTTCTATCAAAATCGACTGAGTCAAGTTCTAACAGAAACAGAGCGAGCCGTTGATTCGGTTCAAACCACAATTGCAGCGAGTTCGTTGACCGATGAAACCGCGCTGCAGACTTTGTTGAATTCGGTAGTACCGTCCTTGGAAATAGCAGGCGGATCAGCGCCAAGACAGGTCGCTTTATTGCGCTCACCCGGACAGGGACAGCTGCAACTGTTCCAGTCACCGATTTCTCAAAACCTTGACCTTCGCTCGATCCCAGATCAATTGAGACAGGAAGTCAGGCAGTCTCCCGGAAGGCTTACATACACACCTGTTTCACTTGCGGAAGGCCAAGCGGATGTTCCTGGAATTACGGTGGGCACTCCAATTGCCATCCCTATTGCCGGCGACTTTGAGCTCTATTTGGTTTACAGCCTTTCAGCGGAGCAGAGAGCCTTGGAGCTAGTCCAAAACGCTCTCGCGATTGGTGGATTCTTCTTGCTGGCCCTAATTGCTGCAGCCAGCTTCTTTGTTACCAGAAGAGTCGTCGCACCAGTTGAGGAAGCTGCCGAAGCTGCACGTGAAATATCCGAAGGTAAATTGGATAAACGCCTTCCTGAAGCAGGCCAGGACATAATTGCTACTTTGGCAAGTTCCTTTAACAAGATGGCCACTAGCCTGCAAACCCAAATCGAAAGATTAGACGCCCTCTCTCGCATGCAGCGCAGATTTGTGTCTGATGTTTCTCACGAACTTCGAACTCCGATGACTACCATCAAGCTCGCGGGAGAGGTGCTGTTTAGTAATCGCTCCAAACTTGAGCCAGCGCTTTCTCGTTCGGCAGAGCTTTTGCAAGATCAAATCGAGCGATTTGATCGCCTTTTGAGTGATCTATTAGAAATCTCAAGATATGACGCTGGTGCGATTGTCCCGGAATTTGAAGTTCACGATGTCAAGGCAGTGGCATCTGCGGCCATAAAGTCAATCGAACCTCTGGCAAAAGATAGAAACACCAGCCTGCATTTGCTTGCGCCAGAAGAGAGTATTCGCGCAGAAATTGATGCTAGAAGAATAGAAAGATTGCTAAGAAACCTTCTTTCCAACGCAATTGAACACGGTGGTGGTAAAGACGTCACTGTAGAAGTTGGGGAAAACCTGCAAGCGGTAGCAATTTGTGTTACTGATCGTGGTGTTGGCATGTCCCGAAACGAACTTGAGCGTGTGTTCGACCGGTTCTGGCGCGCTGACCCAGCTCGTCAGCGGTCAGTGGGTGGAACTGGGCTTGGCCTGGCCATCTCGAAAGAAGACTCTGCCCTTCACAGAGGCTGGCTGCAGGTTTGGTCTAAACCAAAAGTTGGCACAAGTTTTAGACTCACTCTTCCTAAGACCAAAGATGCAGTCATTGCAAATTCTCCACTTCCCTTGCCGCCAAGGGGGCTTGAGGCATGATCAAAAGATTGATTGGAATCTGCGCTGCTTTAGTGCTCAGCGGTTGTGCGAGTTTACCGAGCCAAGTTGACATAGAAGTTGGCCCTGAGCTATCAGCGCTGGATCAGCAGGACCTCTCTTTTTATTCGCCAGCGTCGCCGTTACCAGGCGCTACACCTAGCGAGATTGTTTCAGGGTTTCTTTCGGCAGGAACTGGTCCTCAAAATGACTATCAGGTTGCCAGGGAATACCTAACGGATGGCTTTGCCCCGCGATGGCGACCTGGTGAACAAACGATTATCCGAGTCGGTGCCTACGATCTTCAATCCGCCAGCGATGAGCTTCAAATTGTCAACTTGACAGTTGGAGCCAGAGTGAGTGCTGATGGGTCATTCGAAAACATAAGCCCCACCACATCAACCTTGCGATTTAGGCTCACCCAAGAAAATGGTGAATGGCGCATCTCAAGTGCTCCAAACCTAACGGTAGTCACAATTCCTGTATTTGAAGTTGTGTTCTCGCAGTATCCGATTTACTTCCTAGACTCCACGGCTTCTCAACTTGTTCCGGATGTCAGGTGGTTCCCCAATCGCGCATCAACCCCCACGCAACTAGTCGCAGCGCTGTTGAGTGGACCAGCTGGTTGGTTAAGCGAATCTGTTCTTTCAGCAATTCCAGCAGGAACGCAACTGCAGGTGAACGCGGTCTTGGTGCAAGAAGGCAAAGCAATTGTCGACTTAGATGCGACTGCACTATCCGCCGATAGCCGGCAACGAGGACTTTTATTGGCTCAACTCAGGAGCACACTCTTACAGTTACCCGGTGTTTTAGACGTTGCAGTTTTCATCGCTGGAGCCGAGCAAGACATCACACCAGCAGACATCCAGGCAATTCCTGCCGCTTCTACTTTTGCCCTCACTTCAGCTGGAATCATCCGCCTAAGCGGTTCGGAAGCAGGTCCCTTGGTGGGAACCGAGGAAATCACAGGTCAGTTGCGCCCAAACCGGATCGCGAGTGTGAATGGTGGTGCTGAACACCTGTTGGCAGCCCCAACCGGTGTATACAGGGTGACGGCTAGAGGTGAAACATACTCATCGAATCGAGTCTCGAGAACCAACACTGTTTCAGACATACAGGGGGATCTGTTTGGCAACACTTGGGTTTTCTCCAATTCAAATCCTGGGGTTGTGGAAATCATCGGTGCGGACGACGCGCTTTCCGTGATCCCTCTGCCATTTACCGGCACAGTGCTTTCAGCTTCCATATCTCCCGAGGGCGCTCGGTTAGCTGTTTTGGTTTCAGATTCAGGACAGTCCGTTCGAGTGTTTGGAATAGTTAGAAACCAGCAAGGCCTGCCGCTTAGACTCAGTGGAAATCTAATAGTTGAGCCTGAAGCTAGCGGTGCGGCATCTCTGACTTGGCAGCAGTCATCTGTGCTACGAATGCTTTCCAAGACAGCAAGCGGAACGGGCAGCATCTACGACTACCCAATCAGTGGCCCAAGAAAGCAAAGAACAGCGCCCTTAACGGCAGGATCAGTTATTGAGGCTGGCTTTACGGTAATTGACAGTTACTTGCTGTCGGAAACAGGAGAGGTTTGGATTCTTTCAAGCAATGCATGGCAAAGAATTCAGACCGAAGTTACTGACATCTCAACTGGCCGCTGAGTTTTTCACAGATTGACCCAGTTTTTTTGAAACTAGTCAATTTCGCTGAATACTTGAATCATGATTCTTGATTTCTTGCTCCCGGCACCTTGTGTAGTTTGTGGCAGGTTGCCAAAGCCCCTCTGTGAAGATTGTGAGACTCGAGCACAGATTTCAATAAGCACGATTGGTTCAATAAAGGTATTCTCGGCAGGGCTACTCGAGGGTGATCTGGAACAGGTCGTGCGAAGCTATAAAGACAAACATCGAATGGCACTCGAGAAATCATTGCGCGAGTTGCTTAGAGTCTCGATTGAAGCGGCGAGACAACTTGATCACTTTGATGCTTTTGCTCTGCCCCCAAGAAATCCCAGCAACTATCGTCAGCGTGGCTTTAGCCCCGTGGAGAGGCTGGCTAAGAATCCAGCTCTTTCAAGTCTCAAGCGAGTTCGCATTTCAGCAAGTCGCCGTCTGGTTGATCAACGAGGACTGGGTTTTCAGCAGCGCAAGGCGAACCTCAACTTTGCTTTTTCTGCCCAGCCAGGCAGTGGGAACATCCTGCTAGTTGACGATGTCATGACTACTGGTGCGACTCTGCAGGAACTAGCCCGATGTTTGCGCTCTGCCGGCTATGGAGTATCAACTGGCTGTGTCGTGGCAAACCGCTCAGCCTCAGACCTCAGACCCGCCAAAGGCCCAGAGTTTGGCGGTTTTTAGTCCCAGAAACTGCTTAGCTGACGCGACTAGAATTACCCCGTCACTAAGGAGAACCACTTGGCTTCAGTTCTAGACAGTCTCTTACGCGCCGGCGAAGGAAGACTGCTTCGCAAGCTCGAATCGATAGCAAAAGAAGTGAATGCACTCGAGCCCCACTATCAACAGCTATCTGATGAGGAACTAAAGGGCGAGACCCGGACCCTGCGCGAGCGTTTCGCTGGGGGAGAGACGCTAGATGAACTTCTTCCTGAAGCCTTTGCTGCGGTGCGAGAGGCGTCGGTAAGAACTCTGGGCCTACGCCACTTTGACGTTCAGATCATGGGCGGTGCGGCACTGCACTTAGGAAACATCGCTGAGATGAAGACTGGTGAAGGTAAGACTTTGGTGGCAACGTTGGCTGCCTATCTGAATGCCATTCCAGGTAGAGGCGTCCACGTCGTAACGGTTAACGATTACTTGGCTGGCTATCAATCAGAGCTAATGGGAAGAATTTATCGAGCGCTGGGAATGACAATTGGCTGCATCGTTACCGGACAAGACCCTGAATTTAGAAGGACTCAATACGCCTGCGACATAACTTACGGAACAAATAACGAATTTGGTTTTGACTACCTTCGCGACAACATGGCTTTGAGTAAACAAGATCTTGTTCAACGCGGTCATTATTTTGCCGTGGTCGATGAGGTTGACTCAATCTTGATTGACGAAGCTAGAACACCCCTTATCATTTCTGGCCCCGCCAGCGCGGATGTCAACCGCTGGTTCAGCGTTTTTGCAAAGCTAGTCCAAACTCTCAAACTCGATGAAGATTATGAAGTTGACGAGAAGAAGCGCACCGTTGCCGTATTGGAAGATGGAATTGACAAAGTCGAGGACTATCTAGGCATCAATAACCTTTACGAAACAGCCAACACCCCTCTTATTTCATTCCTAAACAATGCCGTCAGAGCAAAAGAGCTTTTTAGGCGCGACCGTGATTACGTGGTTGTTAAGGGTGAAGTTTTGATTGTTGATGAACACACTGGTCGCATTTTGCCTGGTCGTCGTTATAACGAGGGCCTACACCAAGCAATTGAGGCCAAGGAGAATGTGACCATTAAGGCAGAGAACCAAACTCTAGCCTCAATCACCCTCCAGAACTACTTCAGGCTATACAACAAGCTAAGTGGCATGACCGGTACCGCAGAGACTGAAGCTGCCGAGTTCATGTCGACTTACAATCTTGGTGTAGTCCCAATTCCAACCAACAAGCCGATGATCCGTAAAGATCAATCAGATTTGATTTACAAAAACGAAGAAGCAAAATTCAAAATGGTCGTGGCTGACATCATGGATCGCCACAAGCGCGGTCAGCCAGTATTAGTCGGTACCACCTCTGTTGAGAAGAGCGAGTACCTTTCAAAGTTGCTTGCCAAAGCCGGAGTGCGTCATGAGGTACTTAACGCAAAAAATAATGCGCGCGAGGCCGTCATTGTTGCCCAAGCTGGACAGTTCGGTGCTGTGACAGTCGCAACCAATATGGCTGGACGTGGTACAGACATCATGCTTGGTGGTAACGCTGAGTTTTTAGCGGTGCAGCAAATGCAGAAGCTTGGCCTCGACCCAGCTAAAGCCCCAGAAGAGTATGAAGCCAAATGGGATGAAGTTTTTGAGCAGGTCAAGGCTGAGGTAGCCAAAGAGGCAGAGAAAGTCTTGGCAGTCGGCGGTCTATACGTTCTTGGCACCGAGCGACATGAATCTCGACGCATTGACAACCAGCTTCGAGGTCGATCAGGTCGCCAGGGAGACCCAGGAGAATCACGTTTTTATCTGTCGCTAACAGATGACCTAATGAGATTATTCAACTCAGGTGCAGCAGCTTCGCTAATGAACAGGTCTTCGGTTCCTGACGAGCAAGCAATTGAATCTAAAGTTGTTTCAAAAGCAATTGCTTCAGCCCAATCTCAGGTTGAGGGAAGAAACGCTGAAATTCGTAAAAACATCTTGAAGTATGACGATGTGATGAATCGCCAGCGTGAAGCAATTTACGCGGATCGACGTCAGATTCTTGAAGGCGAGGACATTTCAAAGACCCTGGATTCATTCTTGGCTGAAGTCATGTCTGACACGGTCATGCGCAATTCAGCACTCGATGCTGAAGGCTGGGATCTGGAATCACTTTGGAACCAACTCAGGGCTATCTATCCAATCTCTCTTGAAATTGATGAAGTTATCGCAGAGGTTGGCTCTCCGGCCAAACTAACTGCCAAGTGGCTTGTCGAGGAAATCAACAGTGATGCGCGAATCGCTTACGGCCGGCGAACCAGCGAAATCGGCGAGCAGCTTATGCGTGAGCTTGAAAGACGAGTCATGCTTTCCGTTATCGATAGAAAGTGGCGTGACCACCTCTACGAGATGGATTACCTCAAAGAAGGAATTGGTCTTCGTGCCATGGCACAGCGCGATCCGTTGGTTGAATACCAGCGCGAAGGTTATGGAATGTTCCAGGACATGATGGCGGCAATTCGTGAAGAAGCCGTTCAGTTGATGTTTAACCTTGAAGTTAAGCAATCGGTTCCTGACGTCACCATGCAGCAACCGCAGCAGCTGACTTACTCCGCGCCATCTGAACAAGGTGGAGTGGAAGTGCAAGAGGATGCTACGGGCAAGAGCGACTCAGACCAGAACCCACCTAGAAATTCTGGTCAAGGCTCAGCTTTCTTCAAGAACTAATCAGAACTAGTTCGGTTATTCGAAATCTTTCGTGGATGAGCTCTGCTCGGACTGAAACGGCTTTGACCGCTCCGGAAATTTGCAGAATTACAACTCCTTGGTAAGCATTCTTGTCTGTCAAGAAGGTTTTTGTGGTTCGCAAAACTATCTCCGGGCGGTGGTTAGTGCCAGTGAGTTGTCTTTGCCGAGCACCTCGGCGGTAGCGCTGGCAAACGTCGTAATAGGCCCCATCGCTCAGCCAGCGAGCTAATTGTTCTGGTCGTCTCAGTCCTGCTAGAACCTCCACATATGCAGCACAGATTTCTGCAAAGAATTTAGCTGGATCGGGTTGATCGGTTGCTACCTGATTGGTTAGTGTCATTTCCCCCTCTTTCCTACAGGTGGAGAAAAGTATCCTCAGTCCCACAGATTATGGAAAGGGGTTTGAATGACCCTGTGGATAACTGGACCATTGCTTTTTGTGAATGTGGTCTCATTCAGTCATGGAATTCATAACCGAACTAGAAGAAGAGTTTGCAGCTAGGAGGATAGATAATAGCTCTAAGTTGCAAGTTCAAACATCCATCAGTTGTTTTTTGTTTGACCAGGCCAAACTTGGTCCGGACTTTATTTTGGGCCGTTGTGGCTTTCGAGTGTATTTCTTGCCATTTTCTTCCATCTTTGAACTGACAGGCCTAGAAATTGAGCAATCGATAGATGAAAAGTTAGTTGGCTACCTTTCGCTCCAAAAACAACCGGTCAAATTAGTCCTGCAATCTAATCAAGGAACATACACAGCTTGGCTTTTGAGTGTCACCTCAAACTGGTTACGCGTAGCAGGTCAGCAAGGCGTAGTTTGGGTTCCTCTTTCGCAACTTGTCGTGGCTGAGAGCGAGAGTGTCTTTATTGAGGGTGCCAAGTGACCATCAGGATTAGGCGACGAGTTAGCCCATGGACGTTGTTTCTAGGCGTGGCAGCGGTGTCATGTGCAGTTCTTATTTTCATGGCTCTGAACAAACCACTGCCGACTTATTTGGTGGCTAAGCGCGATCTCGTGGCAGGAGAGTTGATAGTTTCGGAGGATGTTGAGTCAGTTGCTTTAGATCTCGGGCCATTGGCTGATAGGTATGCGAGCGCTCTTTCTGAAGGAAAAGCCGTTAGGTCGGCAATCGGCGCGGGAGAGCTGATTCCCCTGAGTCGGCTCGGTAGTCAGTTTCTCGATAATCAGACGGCAGTTCGTTTGATTCCAAGCACTCAACCTTCGGCTTCTGTTATTCAAGGAAGTTTCGTGTCCGTTTGGCAAGTGGTGGAAGTGGCGGGCGGGTTTGAACCTCAACAGCTGGTCGATAGAGCTGAAGTTGCTGCAGTCAAATATGGCGAGGGGCTGTTTGCGGAGGAGATACCAGAGGTCGAGCTACTACTGGGCAAAGAACAGGCAATGCTAGTAATTACTGCTTTGGCTGCCGATTTCGAAGTGTTTGTGTTGCCAACAAAATGACATTGATTGAACATAGATCTGAATTGGCAACAGTTAGGAGCGGCCAGAGGGCTCGCAATGTTGTTTGCTGGGGCTCAGCTGGATCGGGCAAATCCACTGTTGCTGTCAACCTCAGTTTTGAACTTGCTAGCAATGGTTGGCAGGTTTGCCTAATTGACGCAGACACTTACCACCCTTCGATTGCCGCACTGCTTGGTATCACTCAAGTCGCAGGAGGGCTAGCAGCCTGTCTTCGGCTGAGTAAACAGAACCGATTTAATTCTGATGAATTTGAAAGACTGGTCCAGCAAGTTGATTTTCCCCAATCCTCGTTGAGGGTAATTACCGGATTGACTTCACCTAGTCGATGGCCAGAAGCCGAACCATCTGCACTGCAGAGTCTTATAGACCGGCTCTCTGAAGAATTTGACTACCTGATATGGGACGTTGCTAGCTATTGCGAAGTGGGTCTAATTTCAGTGGACTCTGGAAGAGATCGCAATCAGGCTACTCAGCATTTACTTGCCACCGCTGACATAGTTCTGGCTCTTTTTCTTGCCGACCCTGTTGGGATAAATCGTCTGTTGTTTGATCTGCGTGAGGTGGGCAGAGAAGTGTGGCCCGTTGCAAATCGAGTTAGGCGCAGCGTCTTGGGCCGGAACCCGTCCAATCAACTCAAAACCGTGCTAACCCGAGCTGCTCAACAAAGCTTGATTGGCGAAATTTGGGAAGACGAGGGGTTTGACATCATGCTGCAGAGCACTCGCCCACTTCAATTGCAGGGCCGACCCTCCAAGGCACAACAGGGACTAAGAAAACTAGCTCAGGATATCTCTATCGCCCTAGAAGAGTAAACTCACCCAAGTGGAGGAAACTACGCAGCCTAACCAGCAGTGGATTAGGACACTAATGGCAGACTGGCAGTTAATTGCCGATGCTGCATTTTCTGACCTAGTTTTATGGGTTCCGAAGCGAACCAAACTCCATGTTTATGCCCATGCGCGCCCTTCAACCGCTGCAACATTGTTTTATCGCGACATCACAGGCAGTGTCGCGCGAACGGACTGGCTAAAAGTCATTGACGAGGCTTGGGAAACAGGGAAGCCAGTCGTTGCTCCAACGCTTTCGGAATTCAGTGGCAATGCCACACGTATCTCCGCATACCCTGTTTATGCACCTGATCAAGTTGACCGCACCCAGCCACTCGCCATTATTACTCGGCACACCAATCTTGGGGAGTCTCGCTACCCAAACAAACTGCAACTGAATTTTGTTGCCACGGCCGAGCAACTTTTGGAAATGGTCAGCCAAGGAGACTTTCCAATCAGAGAGGCAGGGACGGCACCAAGACGTGGCGCTCCTCGAGTTACTGATGGATTGGTCAGATTAGACCAGTCAGGCAGGGTTTTATTTGCTTCGCCAAACGCTCTGTCTATGTTCAATCGCGCTGGAATGGATGGCGAGCTAGAGGGAAGACTCCTAGCTGAAGTGGTTACTGCAATTTCGGATCGTGAATCGAATGTTGATGAAGGCCTACCACTTGTCTTGACAGGCAAGGGTGCCTGGCGAACGGACATTGAATTTCCAGAGATAACTATTGCGGCACGCTCGATCCCGATTACTGATAATTCAGAACGCGTTGGTGCAGCTGTCCTGTGTAGAGATGTCACAGAACTGAGAGTACGTGAGCGAGAGCTTCTAACTAAAGATCTCACAATTCGTGAAATTCACCACCGGGTAAAGAACAATTTGCAGACGGTAGCCTCGCTACTGCGAATTCAATCGCGTCAGAGCAACACTGAGGAAGTCAAAGAGACTCTTGCCCAAGCAATGAGACGTGTTAGTGCGATTGCGGTTGTTCATGATGTTCTATCCGAAGGGATTGATCAAGAGGTTTCATTTGATCAAGTTTTTAATCGCATTCTGATTTTGGTTCCAGAAATTGCAACCGGATATCACACGACCGTCAGAACAACACTTTCAGGAAGCTTTGGTGACCTTTCAACTGAGAAGGCAACTGCCCTGGCCTTGGTCCTAACTGAGCTAGTGGCCAATGCAGTTGAGCATGGCTTGGCGGATAAATCTGGAGAGGTATCTGTCATTGCAGAAAGAACTCCCAAGGCACTAAAAATCGAGGTTATTGATGATGGTGTTGGGTTACCAGAAGGAAAAGTTGGAACTGGTTTGGGAACGCAAATCGTGCGGACGCTGGTCGAGTCTGAATTACGCGGAACTATCAGTTGGACCTCGCCCATCAGGGGCGGGACCAAAGTGTCGCTTGATTTGGTGCTTTAGCTGGCTCGTCTGGCTCGAGCGTAGCGACGCTTCAAAGATCTGCGCTCATCTTCGCTTAGGCCACCCCACACGCCAGTGTCCTGGTTTTCACGAATTGCGTATTCAAGGCACTGAGCTGAAACATTGCACTGGCGACAAATCGATTTAGCCTTTTCTATTTGCTCAAGGGCAGGTCCGGTGTTTCCGACAGGGAAAAACAGCTCCGGGTCTTCGTTGAGGCAACGGGCTTGATTTAGCCAACGCATATCCATAGTTTTCAGTTATTCCTAAGGTCGATTACGTCTTTGTTTGCAGGTAGAGTCCTACTGACGCCAAAATGTTTTCACACGGGAGCAAAGAAATCAATACCCAATTCAACCGCTTACCTAAGCGTTTGCTGATAGCGATAATTCTGGTTTTTCTCGAAAGTGCTCTAATTTGGGGCTTGACATTTTGGTCAGTTTTTGCCTTACTTTCGGGCGATTACTTGAATATTGCAAGCTCACTTTTCTTGACTGGAATTTTATTCGCCATGGCACTGTGGACAATAAACATTGGAATTGGACTTTTTAGGCTCAAGAAGTGGTCTCACACTGCTGGTCTTGTTCTGCAGCTAATTTTTGCTGCAATAGCCACTGCCAGTTTCAGTGGTGAATTTGCCGAGCCAGTCATTGGAATCTCGCTGTTGAGTGCAGCTGTTACGTGTTTCGTTGCACTTTTTGGTGGAGGAATACGAGAAATATTTCACAACGCTAGCTAGCGATTATGCGAAGTAGATGCGGGATATGCCCGGTAGCTTTGACGTTGTACATCGCTTCCTTTACACGCCCACCAGCCTCAATAACTATGGTTGAGCGAAGCACTCCTTTATAAATCCTTCCAAAGATGTTCTTTTCCCCATATGCTCCATACGCCTGATGGGCAGCCAATGACTCATCAGAGAGCAGGGTAAAGGTCAGCTCATGGCTGTCTTCAAAGCTTTTGAGTCTCTTGACAGAGTCCGGCGAGACTCCCACCACCTGGTATCCGTGTTTTGCAAATTCCGATAGGTGATCTTGGAAATCGGCGGCTTCCTTGGTGCAACCAGGTGTTCCAGCCGATGGGAAAAAGTAAAGAATGGTGTTTTGCTTGAATACATCAGTCTCAGTGAGGCTTATGCCATCTTGATTAGGCAGCGCAAAAGCAGGGGCTTGATCACCAGTAGATAAGGCCTGAAACTGTTCCGCCACCATTGCTCCTTCGATGCCCTCCAGACTATTGTCCGCAGCTGAACTTCTGCTGAATTTCGAGCTGAGCCGGAGCGTGACCCTGGGAGAGCTGGGGTCCTGAGAGTGCTAGGATTTGTGCCTGTTGCGCCTCTAGCTCAATTGGCAGAGCAGCTGACTCTTAATCAGCGGGTTCCGGGTTCGAGTCCCGGGGGGCGTACTTTTCGTTTCGGTGCCAGAATCTCACTTAGTTAATGTTGTCAGTGGAATTTTGGACAAATAGAAATGGGCCGGAATTGAACAACAAAATTGCTCTGGAACCAAAGAGGTTCGATCAGTATGCAACTGCCATCGAGGAATCAGGCGGGCAGCTATCCCAGTTGGCAGCTGACGTTTCTGCATTGGTGTGGACTGACTACGCCAGGCCGGACCTTTTGGAGATTGCTCTTGCCGAGAATCCTCAACTTAAGTGGGTGCAGTTGCCATTCGCCGGAGTGGATGCGTTTAGCAAAATTATTTCGAACAATCCTCAGGTTGTCTTTACCAGCGCGAAGCGCTCCTATTCGGAGCCAGTGGCAGAGCACGCATTGATGTTGTCTCTTGCCTTAGGACGAATTCTGCCCGAAAGAGTCAGGGCCAAGAGCTGGGGTAAAAAGTACGCCGATTCACTGTTTGACGAAGATCTTCTCATTATTGGTGGCGGTGGTATCGCGCAGAAGCTAGTTGACTTATTGGAGCCTTTCCGATCAAGAATCACGGTGATCCGAAAACGCACAAGTGAGCCGTTTCAAAACAGTCCGCACTCCAAAGTTCTGGGTTTTGACGCACTGAATTCAGAGGTTTCAATACCAAAATTTATTGTTATTGCCTGTGCTTTGACAGAAGAAACTAGAAACCTCTTTGATAAGCAAATGTTCTCCCGAATGCGGTCAGATGCCTACCTGGTCAATGTCGCTCGAGGAGAGGTGGTCAATCAACATGATCTGGTTGAGGCTCTAAAGCAAAAGACAATCGCTGCTGCGGCAACTGATGTTACATACCCCGAGCCACTGCCTGAAGGCCATCCGATGTGGGAAGTTGAAAACCTGATTATTACTCCACACACTGCTGACACGATGCCAATAGTCACGAGACTCTTTGCGCAGCGCTTGCGAGAGAACGTCAAAGCGTTCGTTGAACAAGGTAACTTGATTGGAATTGTGAGTAGAGAGTTGGGGTATTGAGATGGAACTGCAAACTTGGCTTCTCTATACCCTTGCCGCTCTTGGACTCTCACTTACGCCAGGGCCTAATGGCCTCCTAGCATTGACTCATGGCGCTCTATACGGAGCAAAGCGCACGGTCGCGACCATTCTTGGTGGTTCACTTGGGTTCACAATTGTCATTGGTTTGTCGATGTTTGGTATCGGGGCGCTACTGGCCGCAAACATTGGACTACTGGTGGTTTTGAAGTGGGTGGGCGGCGCCTACTTGATTTTCTTAGGCATTCAAGTTTGGCGATCGCCGTCTTTGGCAGATTCGCGGGGAGCTAACACGGGTTCTTCCAATCGGAGCCTATTTCAGGCAGGCCTGTTGTCTGCAATCAGTAATCCAAAGGGAATTTTGTTCTTTGTTGCGTTTTTGCCGCAGTTTATTGATCCAATCAATTCCCTGGTAATTCAATTCATTGTCATGGCAGCGACATTTGTAGTAATCGAATTCATTTACGAATTTATGGTGGCCGCTCTGGCAGACAAGATTCAGCCCTGGCTCAGAAGAGTGGGAAAAAACTTCAACCGAGTTTTTGGCTCAGTCTTTATCGCGATTGGTGCTCTGCTTCCACTTAGAGGCTAGAGACCAAGCTCTTTCCTCAAGAATTCGATGTGGCCCTTTGCTTTGACGTTGTGAAAGGCATGCTGCAACTTGCCCGCCTTGTCGACCACAAAAGTTGACCGTATTGTTCCCATGTAGGTCTTGCCGTACATGCTCTTTTCGCCGTATGCCCCATACTTCTCTTGGATTTTGTTGTCAGGGTCGCTGAGCAGCTCAAAGTTGAGTTTTTCTTTGTCCATGAATTTCTTGAGCTTGCCAGGTTCGTCTGGAGAGATGCCCAGAACGACATAACCGGCAGACTTTAGAGAGTTAATGTTGTCTCGAAAATCACAAGCCTGTGTGGTGCAGCCAGGTGTAGAAGCGGCTGGGTAGAAGTAGACGATTACATTTTTCCCCTTGTAGTCAGCGAGTGAGACTGGCTTGTCGTCTTGGTTTTTTAGCTTAAAGGCAGGGGCTGCCGATCCAATTTTTAGTGCCATGCCAAGGAAAACTACTTTTCCTCTTCCTTATTCCCCTTTTCGGAAGGGTTCTTTCGGGTAGTTAGGTACACGATGTAGAAAAAGGCACCAATCATTAGTGGCCAAACCAGGAAATCAATGCCTTGACCCGAGGGAATTCGGTTGATGTCGACGTTTGCGACTAAATCGTTGAAATGTTGAAAAGTATGTAACATCACTAAAGACTATCTTTGAAAGAGAGCATTCTTGCTAACCGTTCCTGCCGGATTCCTCACTGGCCTGTCATTGATTGTTGCAATTGGGGCGCAAAATGCCTTTGTCCTGCGGCAAGGTCTTCGTAGACAGCAAGTCTTGACAGTGGTTTTGATCTGCGCATTTTCTGATGCTTTTCTTATTGCCCTAGGGATCCTAGGCCTCGGAGCTGTAATCAATTCAGTTCCGCTTCTTATCGAAGTTTTTCGTTACGGGGGAGCTGCTTATTTACTTTGGTTTGCAGGTTTGGCAATCAGAAGAGCTCTTCGACCAAAAGCACTAATCGAGTCAGAAACTCAAGCAGACTCTTTTCGCTCAACAGTGATCACTGCTCTTGCTCTTACCTACCTCAATCCTCATGTTTACATCGACACGGTTTTGTTACTGGGTTCAATTGCTAATCAATTTGATGATCGCTGGCTGTTTGGTATTGGTGCCATGACAGCTTCTTTTGTTTGGTTTTTCAGCTTAGGTTTTGGTGCTTCATGGCTGGGCAAATTTGTAAAGAACCCAAACTTTTGGAGAGTTTTAGACATATTTATCGCCGTAGTCATGATTTCAATTGCTGCAATGCTGCTTACCTTCCAGTTCAATTAGTGATTCAAGGTAGATAATCAAAGGGTGTTAGAAGGCCCAGAATCATTCGGTAACTTCGCAGGAAGAGCATCCTCTAAGTGGCGTCGGTTTCCTGAAGATGTTTTGCCAATGCACGTTGCTGAAATGGATTTGGAAGTCGCCGAACCAATCAGGCGTCGGTTGGTCGAAATGGTCAATAACTCAGATATGGGTTATCTGGGTCCCTTACCCGAGTTAGCCCCGGCCTTCAAAAAATTTGCAAAAAATCGTTGGAATTGGGAAATTGACGATCAAGGCATTCGCCTGGCGACAGATGTTGGTGTTGCCGCTGTAGAGATTCTTCGAAAAGTTGCTAAACCGGGCGATCGAGTCTTGATAAATTCACCCACCTACTCTTCATTCTTTAAGTGGATAGCTGAAGTGGAGATGGTTCCGCATGACGCACCATTGGTCTTGCGAGAAAATCGTTGGTCTTTGAATCTTGATGCAATCGAAGAGGCTTTTAAGGCGGGTGTTCGGGTTTACTTACTCTGCTCACCGCAAAATCCGGTCGGCACAGTTCATACTCGCGAAGAACTATCCAGAGTCGCCGAACTCGCTGCTAAATACGGGGCGCTCGTTGTTTCCGATGAAATACATGCCCCACTGTCGTGGAAACCATTTACACCTTTTCTATCGCTGGGAGAATCTGCGAATGATCACGCGGTGACCATCACATCAACATCAAAAGCCTGGAACACGGCTGGTCTTAAGGCAGGATTCCTGATTTCTCAATCATCTGCAATCAAAGATGTCATGCGGAGTCTGCCAGAGGCCATGAACTGGAGAGCATCATTGCTGGGTGCTTTTTCTATGGTTGAGGCTTATAAGAACGGTGAGAACTGGCTGGATGAGACTGTAAAGATAATTCACGAGAATTTCACTTTTCTGCGTTTCGAATTAGCAAAACAGCTACCTAAAGCTAAATTTTTTGACATGTCTGCCACTTATCTAGCTTGGCTTGATCTAAGTGCTTACGGCTTAGACAACTTGCAAGGAAGACTCCTGCAAGACGGGAAGGTAGCCGTGGTGTCAGGACCTGAACATTCTCATGACGGCAAATACCAAGACTTTATTAGATTCAACTTCGCCACTAGTCAAACTCGCATTTCGGAAGCCGTCCGCCGCATGGCGAGCGTCCTGGAGGCGTAATGGCTGTGCAATTGAAATACAGATCTGCCCATGAGCAAGCTATTCAGTTGGCGCAGGAGCTGTTTGTCAAGCATCGCCTAATCAACTACTCATTTGGATTTGACCGTGCAATCAATCGTGCTGGTCAATGTGATTTTCGTGCTCGAAGAATTACCGTTAGCCGACACCTAGTGGAAAACTGCAGCCTTCATGAGGTTGAGCAGATTATTTTGCATGAGATCGCTCATGCGTTGGTTGGCAAAGATGCTGGCCATGGCCCAATTTGGAGGGCGAAGGCTCGAGAGCTCGGCTACAAGTTTCAACCGACCAGCTGGCACCTGATGGCCACCTCAACGGCTCGCTGGGTTGGCTTTTGTCCAGCAGGCCATCAGCACTTCAGGATGCGAAGACCAAACGCTCTTTTGAGCTGTCGACACTGTGCTAACGGGTATAGCGATGACCACGTAATTGAGTGGGCATCACATGGGACCGATCAATAAAGAAGTAACTATTGCCCCGGCCAGGAAATTAAGAGCCAGAAACCATCTCCACCCTTTGTTTGCTGCCTCACAATTTTCATCTGACACGGAAAAGCTTTTTGCGATTACGAACAAATAGGGAAGAGCTGCTAGCGATGCAAATGCAAATCGATCGGGCAAGAGAAGTAGCAAACTACCAGCAACTAAATACAACGCGAATGCCAACCGAATTGTGCGGCGGGCACCAAGAGCGGTTGCTATAGAGGCAATACCAGCTTCTCTATCCGCCCTAATGTCTTGCACTGCTCCAAAGGCATGAGATGCTGCACCCCACAAGAAAAAAGCCAGTATTGCGATAGAGAGAAAAGAAGTAAATTGCCCAACCAGTGCAACGGCAAAAAGCATCGGGCCTATGAAGTGTAATGAGCTGGTAATTGAGTCAAGAAAAGGAATCTCTTTGTATCGGAGGCCCTTGATTGAGTAAGCCACCACAAAAAATATGGTTCCTATAAAAACAGCAAACGCCACAAAATTTGTTGCGGACTGCCATGAAATGAAGGCTATAAAAGGAAGATTTGTTACTGCTACAACTTTGAGGGTCGTGGAGTGGAGTTCTGGGGGTAACAACCCACCCTCTACTCCGCCTTTTCTAGGATTCCTAAGATCACTTTCATAATCAAAAACATCATTGATTCCGTACATCAACAAGTTGTAAGGAACCAGAAAAAAGAACGTAGTAATCCAGAACCCAACATTTAGCGACCCACCAAGAAAGTAGTAAGTTGCAGCAAATGGGAACGCAGTGTTGATCCAGGAGATGGGCCTCGACGAAACCAACAACCGGCGAACTGTGTTCACAGCCTGCTCCGAAGCCAATTGAACAAACTTGGAACTAAAACTAAAGCGACCAAGGTGTATGCGAAGTCTTCAATAGGAGCTAGAAACAACCTGATTCCAGCGGTTTTCTCAAAGTCATAATCCACTATTCCGCTAGCAATGATTAAGTTGTCAAAAACCAACGTAAGAAGCAGCATCAGACCGGCTGCAGGTAACAGCGCTCTCCAATTAATCCACCTTCGGAAAATCACCGCATAGACCGCAAACACCCCAAGGACAATGGCCGTCAAAACCGGATAGGTCATTTTTTACTCCTAAGCGCAAAGAACTGGTATGCAAGCAAGGTGTTGTAACTCAGAAGAATCAGAAAAAACAACTCTTCTAATGGAAGCTCTGGACCAAGCAAAAGCCCTGATAAAAATGGCGTGCTTCCTCTAAAGAAAATTCCAAGAGCTATACCAACAATGTCCCAAATCAAGAAAATCACAACGGAGATCGAAACGCTAATCACGGTTGGCAGCGGGCTGCGAAAGAGTGCCAGATTATTTCTGTGGTCTATCCCCACTAGACCCAAAATTGAAATCAAAAGAACAAAAAGATATATGAAACTCGTTGATTCACTCATCAACGAAGACCTTTCCAACTCTTGACCGGGCCAACCTCTCCATTTAATGGACCACTCGATCTGTCCTCAGTCAGGTGCTTGAATACGAGCTCAGCTCCAATTAGGCACATCGGCATTCCGATGCCTGGCAAAGTGTTCTGACCGGCATAAAAAAGGTTGGCTACTTTCTTAGATCTATTCTTTGGCCGGAAGAAAGCACTTTGAAACAGAGTGTGTGCCATGCCGAGAGCAGTTCCGTTCCAGGCATTGAATTCGTTGACAAAGTCCATTGGACCAACGCTCCTGCGCACGACAATTCTTTGCTTTAGGTCAGGAATGTTGCACCACTGGGAAATTTGCTGGATAACTAAATCTGCAGCTGCCTCAAGCTGAGCATCCCCAGCTCCGTTTATCCCGCCCTTTCCAATAGAAGGATCAGCTGCGGTTGGAACTAACACGAAGATGTTTTCGTGACCCGATGGAGCTACGCTGGCATCAGTTTTGGAGGGCATGCATATGTAAAGGGATGCAGGATTTGGGACTTTACGTCTTCCATCTGGCGCATGGAAAACCTCTGCAAAGTTCTTTTCCCAATCCGCTGTGTACAGCAGTGTGTGATGATCAAGTTCCTCGACTTTGCCCTTCACTCCTAGATAGAGCAACAGCGCAGACGGGCCGGCAACCTTCTTTTCCCACCACTTGGCTGGGTAAGTTTGGTGCTGTTTATCCAATAGTTTTGTTTCAACGTGCTGCAAGTCTGCCGTTGCTATCACGACGTCAGCTCGAATGTCACCACTTGCTAGCTGGACTCCCACAGCTTTTCCGTTTTCAACCAATATTCTCTCAACTGGAGAAGATGTATGAATTTGTGCGCCGTTGGCTTGGGCTAGCCGAGCCAGCGATTCGATGATTGTGTGCACTCCGCCCATGGGGTAGAACACACCCTGGTTCATGTCAACGTGAGTCATCAAGTGATACATGCTGGGTGTTTCATAAGGAGAGGCTCCCAGAAATACGGCTGGGAAGTTGAGCATTTTCTTTAGGCGCTCGTCTTTGACGTACTTCCCCGAGAATTTGTAGAGCGATGTTGTTAGCAGCATCAGGAATCGACCAAGACGCTTGAGTACATCTGGGTGCAGAAAGCTTCTAAAGTCGCGGAAGTTTGTGTATAAAAAGTGTCGTATCGAAAGCTCGTATGCTTCCTGAGCTGAATCTAGGTACTTACCAAGCTGGTTCCCAGCACCTGCTTCAATCTCTTCAAACATCTTCTTAATGCCATCTAGGTTTTGGGGCATGAGGATTTTGTCGCCAAGTCCTTCATTGCGGGTTTGGTAAGCAGGTTCTAGGCGAATCAAATCCAGCTGTTCTTTAGCAGATGTGCCCATCAATTTAAAAAACTGGTCAAATGCATCTGGCATGAGATACCAACTTGGCCCCATGTCGAAGCGAAATCCATCCTTTTGCCAAAGGTATGCTCTACCTCCCAGGGAATCTCTTGCCTCATAAAGCTTCACATCCATGCCAGCTTTGGCAAGCAACCCTGCGGTTGCAAGACCTGCAAATCCGCCACCAATTACAACTGCTTGCTTCTTCAAACCCTGGCTCCTAAAAGTGCTCTGATCAGTAAGACTGTTTTCTGCGTAGATCCAACTGAGATTCTTTGATTAATCAGCTCTTCAGCTGAGGTCTTTTCAATTCGGTCATTTAGCTTTGTGAATAGTAATTGAGCAGCAGCTACCGCTCGTCGGGCAGATTTTGGTAGCAACGGCAGTGACTGAGCGCTCACCATTAGGTCTGCGTTTATGTCATCAACTAGACGCTTCTTAATGTCTTCATTGAAATTATTTACATCGACTCCAGGAAAGTAGCTGCGGCCCAGTCGCTTGAAGTCAGCAGATAAATCACGAAGGAAGTTCACTTTTTGGAATGCGCTTCCCAAAGCTCGAGCGCCAAGGACAAGCTTTTCACGCTCTGCAGGTGAGTATTCTCTGTCGGTTAGAAACACCTGAAGACACATAAGTCCAACGACTTCAGCAGAACCGTAGACATACTTTTCAAAGGACTCTTGATCATGCTCAGTTTCAGTCAAGTCCTGTCGCATTGAATAGAAAAATGGCTGGACGATGTCTTTTTTAATTCCGACAGTTCGCGCCGTTTGAGCAAACGCGTGGATAACTAGGTTGGTGGAATAGCCGATTTCCATGGCGCGGTAGGTCTCGGATTCAAACTCGTCTAGTAGTTGTCCTGGGTTAACTTGGGACTGCAGGGCCTGGGCCTCGGCGGCCGATCCATCCACAATTTCATCGGCGACTCTGACCAAGGCATAGATGTTCTCAACGTGCCCTTGGAAGTTCTTGCCTAACAATCGCGTTGCCAGCCCAAAAGATGTGGAGTAGCTGTAAATAACCTCACGAGCAGCGCGATGGGCAGCCATTGAGTAAAGGCTGAGACCAGTTGGGACCTTGGTGGTGTCTTGAATATCCACCCTCTCAGGCTACTAGCTAATGAAACTATGATTGACCCATGACCAATCACATGAAACCTCGAAGTCACGTAGTCACTGATGGAATCGAACGCGCCCCGGCTCGCGGAATGCTCAGAGCCGTAGGGATGGGTGATGATGACTGGGTTAAGCCACAAATCGGTATTGCTTCCTCTTGGAATGAAGTCACGCCCTGCAACCTTTCACTCGACCGTTTAGCTGTTGCCTCAAAGAAAGGCATAACGGCTGCCGGAGGATTCGGAATGCAGTTTGGCACCATCTCGATGTCTGACGGAATTTCCATGGGGCACGAGGGCATGCACTTCTCTTTAGTTTCACGAGAAGTCATTGCTGACTCTGTCGAGGTGGTTATGGAAGCAGAGCGTCTAGATGGTGCAGTTCTGCTAGCTGGCTGCGATAAGTCTTTGCCAGGAATGATGATGGCAGCAGCTCGTTTGGATGTTGCAGCAGTGTTTCTCTACGCTGGTTCAATCGCACCAGGTTGGGTGAAGCTGACCGATGGCACTGAGAAGCAAGTAACCATCATTGATGCCTTTGAAGCGGTCGGTGCTTGCAAGGCAGGCAAGATGAGCGAAGAAGACTTGGATCGAATTGAGAGAGCAATCTGTCCAGGCGAGGGAGCTTGTGGTGGTATGTACACCGCTAACACAATGGCATCTATTGGTGAAGCGCTTGGATTGAGCTTGCCAGGCTCCGCGGCACCACCATCTGCCGATCGCAGACGTGATGTTTGGGCTGAGCGATCCGGTGAAGCAGTTGTCAACTTAATCGCTAAGGGAATCACTGCACGTCAGATTTTGACCAAAAAAGCGTTCGAAAATGCAATTGCAGTTTTGATGGCTTTCGGTGGTTCCACAAACGCTGTGCTGCATTTGCTTGCAATCGCTAGAGAAGCTGAAGTCGATCTTCAACTCGCAGACTTTAACCGAATTTCTGACCGCGTTCCTCACCTTGGAAACGTTAAGCCTTTCGGAGACTTTGTCATGAACGATGTTGACAAGGTTGGTGGAGTACCTGTGGTTATGAAGGCTTTGCTTGATGCAGGTCTGCTACACGGTGACACCCTGACTGTCACTGGCAAGACCATGGCCGAGAACTTGGCAGACATCAATCCGCCAGATCCAGATGGAAAAATCATTCACGCCATGAATAACCCAATCCACAAAACGGGTGGTATTTCAATTTTGCATGGCTCACTTGCACCTGAGGGTGCGGTTGTGAAGACTGCTGGGTTTGACCTTCAGAACTTTGAAGGTCCAGCCAGAGTGTTTGAGCGCGAGGCTGGTGCTATGGAAGCTCTGACCAAGGGTGAGATAAAGGCCGGAGATGTCATCGTAATCCGCTACGAAGGTCCCCGAGGTGGCCCTGGCATGCGTGAAATGCTTGCCATTACGGGCGCAATAAAAGGTGCGGGCTTGGGCAAAGATGTCTTACTATTGACGGACGGCAGATTCTCAGGCGGCACAACCGGCCTTTGCATCGGCCACATTTCTCCAGAGGCAACCGTAGGTGGACCTATTGCTCTGGTTAGAGATGGAGACTTGATTCGAGTCGATGTTGCAGCTCGATCGATTGACTTACTAGTCGACGATGCAGAGCTGGCTGCAAGGAAGCAGCAGTGGCAACCATTGCCCCCGCGATACACACGCGGTGTTCTAGCTAAATTCACCAAGATGGTGCGCTCGGCCTCCGAGGGTGCCTACTGCGGCTAATCGACTACTTTACGGAGACTAAATGACTGAGACACTGACCGGTGCTCAAGCAATAATTCGTTCACTCGAACTTCTTGGCATTGACACTGTGTTCGGTTTGCCGGGAGGTGCAATTCTTCCGACCTATGACCCTCTAATGGATTCCAAAAAGATCAGGCACATTCTGGTTCGCCATGAGCAGGGAGCGGGCCATGCCGCAGAGGGCTATGCAGCAGCCAGTGGCAAACTGGGTGTTTGCATCGCGACCTCGGGTCCAGGTGCAACAAACCTGGTGACTGCCATTGCAGATGCTCAGATGGACTCTGTTCCTCTTCTGGCCATAACTGGCCAGGTAAATTCCTACGCCATTGGGACAGACGCTTTTCAAGAGGCTGACATTGTTGGTATCACAATGCCTATTACCAAGCACAGCTTCCTGGTAACTAAGGCATCTGATATTCCAGCCGTTATGTACTCGGCTTACCAAATCGCAACAACCGGACGTCCAGGACCAGTCTTGGTCGACGTTGCTAAAGATGCGCAGAATGCAAAATTTGAATTTTCTTGGCCACCGGAGCAAGATCTCACCCCTGGCTACAAGCCAGTTAATGACCCACACGGAAAGCAAATTCAAGCTGCTGCTGAAATGATTCTGCAGTCCAAGAAGCCAATTCTTTATGTCGGTGGCGGTGTTATTCGCGCTGGCGCGAATAAGGAACTGCTAGAACTAGCAAACTTAATCAAAGCGCCGGTAACCACAACTTTGATGGCACGTGGTGCTTTTCCAGACTCTCACCCTCAACACCTTGGCATGCCGGGTATGCATGGAACCGTGCCTGCAGTAACTGGATTGCAAAAAGCAGATCTACTAATCACACTCGGCGCTCGCTTTGACGATCGTGTCACCGGTGATGTCAAAACATTTGCCAAAGGTGCCAAAGTTATTCACGCAGACATTGATCCGGCAGAAATTGGAAAGATTCGCCATGCGGATGTTCCAATCGTTGGTGACGCAAAAATTGTAATTAGCCTCTTGACGGAAGAGCTTAGAAAGCAAATCAAGGGCAGTAGCTACGACATCAGCGAGTGGTGGAAATACTTGGACGGCCTGAAAGAGCGCTACCCGCTCGGTTACACCGATTTAGACGATGGAAAGATTGCTCCGCAATACGTAATCGAGAGAATCGGTCAAATCTCAGGGCCTGATGCGATTTATGCAGCAGGTGTTGGACAGCACCAGATGTGGTCCGCTCAGTTCATTAAGTATGAAAACCCGAACACCTGGCTGAACTCGGGTGGAGCAGGAACCATGGGCTATTCAGTTCCGGCCGCCATGGGCGCCAAAGTTGCCATGCCTGAAAAGTTGGTGTGGGCCATCGATGGTGACGGCTGTTTCCAGATGACAAACCAGGAGCTGGCCACCTGCACGATTAACCAGATTCCAATCAAGGTTGCCATCATCAATAACTCTTCCCTTGGCATGGTTCGTCAGTGGCAGACACTTTTCTATAACTCCCGGTACTCAAACACTGACCTGCATACCGGAACCGATTCCGTTATGGTGCCTGACTTTGTCAAGCTGGCAGAGGCTTACGGTTGCCTGGCAATCCGCGTTGAAAAAGAAGAAGACGTCGACAAGGCGATCAAACTAGCGATTGAGACCAACGATCGACCCGTGGTTATCGACTTCATTGTCGGTAAAGATGCGATGGTTTGGCCAATGGTGCCGGCAGGAGTTTCGAATGATGCTGTTCAATATGCTCGCGATGCTGCGCCAATCTGGGACGGGGAGGAGTAGAAATGAGCCAACATGTTCTTTCCCTTCTCGTTGAAGACAAGCCAGGTATTTTGACTCGCGTGGCAGCACTGTTCGCTCGGCGCGGATTCAACATTGAATCGCTGGCGGTAGGGACAACTGAGGTTGATGGCGTATCAAGAATCACGGCAGTGGTCACTCTTGATGGCCAACCCCTGGAGCAAGTCACCAAACAACTCAACAAACTTGTCAATGTTCTGAAGATCGTTGAACTAGAACCAGATGCGTCAGTTGCCCGTGACCACATGTTGGTCAAGGTAAAGACAGATGCCGCTACTAGGTCTCAGGTTCTAGAGGCAGTCACGCTATTCCGTGCGAGGGTGGTTGACGTCGTAAGCGATGCAGTAGTTATTGAAGTCACGGGCGACAGCGCGAAGTGCCAAGCCTTTATAAAAGTCTTGGAGCCTTTTGGAATCAAGGAACTTGTTCAGTCTGGCGCCATTGCAATTTCACGTGGCTCTAAGTCAATGAGCGAAAAAATACTCAAGTAAACAACTAAGAGAAAGAAAAAAAGTGGCAGAAATTTTTTACGACAAGGATGCAGACCTAGCAATCATCCAGAGCAAGAAGGTAGCAGTTCTTGGGTTTGGCTCACAGGGCCACGCTCATGCTCTAAACCTAAAGGACTCTGGAGTTGATGTGGTAGTCGGTTTACAGCCTGGCTCCAAGTCAATCTCCAAAGTTGAAGAAAAAGGACTCAAGGTTCTGCCACCTGCTGAGGCTGTTAAGTGGGCCGACGTGGTTGTTGTTCTTGTACCGGACCCAAAGCAACGCGATTTGTACAAGAACGAAATTGAGCCCAACCTAAAGCCGGGGGCGACTTTGGTATTCGGTCACGGTTTTGCGATTCGCTTTGGCTTTATCAAGCCGCCGAGCAACGTAAATGTAATGCTGGTTGCTCCGAAGGGTCCTGGCCACATCGTTCGACGTGAATTTGAAGCAGGGCGTGGCGTACCGAACTTAATTGCCGTTGAACAGGATGCATCAGGAAATGCCTTTGAATTGGGACTTTCTTATTCAAAGGGCATTGGTGGAACCAGAGCTGGCACAATCAAGACCACGTTCACTGAAGAGACTGAGACAGATTTATTTGGTGAGCAGGCAGTGCTTTGTGGTGGAGCATCGCAGCTCGTCATGTACGGCTTCGAAGTTCTAACTGAAGCCGGTTACCAGCCTGAGATTGCTTACTTTGAGGTTCTGCACGAGCTGAAGTTGATTGTTGACCTTATGTATGAAGGTGGAATTGCTAAACAGCGTTGGAGCGTCTCCGACACAGCAGAATACGGTGATTACGTCTCGGGACCTAGAGTGATTGATCCACGCGTCAAGGAAAACATGAAGGCTGTCTTGGCTGACATTCAGTCGGGTGAGTTTGCTAAGAGATTCATCGCCGATCAAGACGCCGGAGCACCAGAGTTTCTGGCACTGCGTGCAAAGGGCGAGGCTCATCCGATCGAGGCAACCGGCAGGGAGCTACGGAAGCTCTTTAGCTGGATCAAGAACAGCGATGACTACAAAGAGGGCTCGGCAGCTCGCTAGACTGACCGACAATCCACTTCCAAGAAAGGTCTGTTTTGGCTAAGCCAATTGTCTTGATTGCCGAAGAGTTATCCACAGCCACGCTGAGTGCGCTTGGGGATGACTTTGATGTCAGACAAACAGATGGGACAGACCGAAAAGCTCTGTTGTCAGCTTTGGCTGGCGCTAGCGCAATTCTCATTAGGTCCGCTACGAAGATGGATGCTGAGGCCATTCACGCGGCACCTAACTTGAAAGTAATTGCCAGAGCCGGGGTAGGTTTAGACAATGTTGACCTAGCTGCCGCAACAGAGGCTGGCGTCATGGTGGTTAATGCACCAACTTCCAACATAATTTCAGCGGCGGAGTTGGCTATCGGACACCTTTTAGCCTTATCGAGGCAAATTCCAGGTGCTCACCATTCAACTGCGGCTGGGGAATGGAAAAGAAGTCAATTTTCTGGAGTTGAGCTCTACGACAAGACCATTGGAATAGTTGGCTTGGGCAGAATCGGATCTTTGGTGGCTCAGCGGTTGGCTGGCTTTGAATGCAGGCTGATTGGATATGACCCATTTATCAGCCCAGTTCGCGCTGAACAAATCGGTGTGGCGTTAGTCAACTTGGACGAGCTGATGAGACAAAGTGACTTTATTACTATTCACATTCCAAAAACTTCAGAAACCACCGGGCTCATTGGCAAGAAGGAATTTGCGCTTGCCAAGCCATCTTTGAGAATTGTGAACTGCTCTCGTGGCGGAATCATTAATGAGGAAGCCCTAGTCGAAGCTCTTACCAGTGGAGCAATTGCTGGAGCAGGTTTGGATGTATTTCTAAACGAGCCACCAAAAGAATCTGCATTACTTGGAGCTCCAAACATCGTGCTTACTCCGCACCTAGGAGCTTCAACGGACGAAGCACAAGAGAAAGCAGGTGTATCAGTTGCCAAGTCTGTTCGGCTGGCATTAGCAGGAGATTTGGTTCCTGACGCCGTGAATGTAGCGGGTGGCGCAATCGATCCATCCGTTAGGCCAGGCATTCCTCTGGCCGAGAAGCTCGGGCAACTTGTTGCTGGACTAGCCCACACTTCAATCGTGGCTATTGAGTTTGAGGCTCGAGGGGAAATAGCCGCCCACGATGTCACTGTCCTGAAGTTGGCTGCTCTCAAGGGCCTTTTTCAAACAATGGTTAGTGAGCAAGTCTCATACGTAAACGCTCCATTGCTTGCAGAGCAGCGTGGGATTGAAGTACGGCTAACTCAAGACACTAAGAGTGATGAGTACCGCAACGTAACAACTCTGAAGGCTATTCTCAATGACGGCACTTCCGTCTCCGTAGGGGGTACGGTTATCGGACCCAAGCACCATCAAAAAATTGTTTCAATCAATGGCTATGAGGTTGAACTAGCCCTTGCTGAGAATCTTGTAGTTATGGTTTATCAAGATCGGCCAGGAATTGTTGCTATTTATGGATCAGTTTTTGCGGAAGCTGGAATCAACATTGCTGCCATGACAATTGCGAGGCAACAAAAAGGTGGTAAGGCGCTTAGCGTCATCACAATCGATTCACCAATTGAACCTGCACTTGTGGATAAGCTTCGCGAAGCAATTGACGCAGATCTGATGAAGTTTATCTCTCTATCTGAGAGCTAGAACGCCTAGGCCGTTGCTCTACCCGATTCGATCCACGCACCAGTTCCGCCTGCAACCGAGACAGCCGTGTAGCCCAAATCTTCCAGTGCATTGGCCGCCTTCATTGAACGCCCGCCGCTTTGGCAGATAATCCAAACCTGTTGGTCCCTAGGGATCTCATTCAGATTCTCTTGGAGAGCACCCAGTGGGATGTGTTTTGCGCCAGGGACATGACCGGACTGGTACTCGGACACCTCTCGAACATCTATTAGGAAAGCACCGTCAGCGAGGGATTCCTGGAGTTCATCGATTGAAACTTCTTTAGCCATTCTCTAATTCTATGCCGAGCCCCTTGGCAGTCGCCATGCCCCAGAAAAGCCAATAAGGTTAAGCCCATAAATCCCTAGGGGCAACGTTGAAAAAACTCGATTTGGCCGTAATTCCGGGTGACGGAATTGGCCCAGAAGTCGTGGCCCCTGCTCTAGCTGCCCTAAAAAAATCACTGTCAAGCATTGAAATTTCGACCACTGAATATGACCTCGGTGCCAATAGATATTTGAAATCGGGCGAAATCCTGACAGATGGAGATTTAGCAAAGCTGAAGACGCACCAGGCAATTCTGCTTGGTGCAGTAGGTGACCCAAGAGTTGCACCGGGAATATTGGAGCGCGGTCTACTGCTGAAAATCAGGTTTGCATTTGATCACTTTGTAAACCTCCGTCCGAGCAAACTGTACAAAGGCGTGACAACAGTGTTATCCGGTCAGCCCCAGATCGATTTTGTTGTAGTGCGTGAAGGGACCGAAGGTCTATATGTAGGAAACGGCGGCTCGGTTCGAGTTGGAACCGAGCAAGAGCTTGCTAATGAGATTTCCATAAATACTGCTCACGGTGTTCGCAGGGTTGTCGAATATGCCTTTGATCTTGCTAGCAAACGAAGTCGAAAGCAACTGACACTGGTACATAAGACAAATGTCCTTGTTCACGCTGGCAAGCTTTGGACGCGCATCGTGGAAGAGACTGCAGCAAGGTATCCCGCTGTCAAGCACGACTACATGCACATCGATGCCGCCACAATTCATATGGTCAACTCGCCCGAGCGTTTCGATGTGATTGTTACAGACAATCTTTTTGGCGACATCATCACGGATCTTGCTGCGGCTGTTTCTGGGGGAATCGGGCTGTCAGCATCTGCCAACCTCAATCCAACTGGTCTGTTTCCCTCTATGTTCGAGCCTGTACATGGCTCGGCTCCCGATATCGCTGGAAAGAATTTAGCTAACCCAACGGCAGCAATCTTGAGCGCTAGCTTGCTTGCCCACCACCTTGGTTTTCTGGAGGCCGCTGCGAAGATCGAGACGGCCGTTGCGGGTTACTTAGCCAGTGGATATAGCGGTTCTACCGATGAGGTAGCCAAGGAAATTTTGGAGAGAATTTAGCCATGGAATTCACAGTAACTAGAAACCCCAATCCAACTCCAGATGCCGAGCGCGAAAAGATTATTGCCAATCCAACATTTGGAACGCACTTCAGCGATCATCAAGTGGTTGTGGTTTGGGAAAAAGACAAGGGTTGGCATTCACACCAAGTAATTCCGTATGGTCCAATCTTGATGGATCCATCAGCAGCTGTTCTGCACTATGGACAAGAAATCTTCGAAGGTATAAAGGCCTATCGGCATAAGGATGGTTCGATTTGGACTTTTCGCCCGGAAATGAATGCCAGGCGGTTGCAAAAATCAGCTCATCGAATGGCCCTTCCTGAGCTTCCCATTGAAACCTTCGTTGAGTCCCTTAGGCAACTAATAGCTGTTGACGGGGCCTGGGTTCCGTCACAGGACGGCGAGAAGACCCTTTACTTCCGCCCCTTCGAAATTGCTGCGGAAAACTTCTTGGGAGTAAGAGCGGCGCACCGCGCCGAGTATCGAGTCATCGCATCACCGGTCGGACCCTATTTCACTGGTGGAATTAAGCCGGTATCAATTTGGATTGCACTAGATTCAGCCAGAGCCGGCAAGCATGGCACGGGTGAAGCAAAAACAGGTGGAAACTATGCAGCCAGTTTGCTAGCTCAAAATGAAGGATATGAAAACGGCTGTTCGCAGGTCGTATTCTTAGATGCCGAGACCGCGACCTACATCGAAGAGCTTGGCGGCATGAACCTATTTTTTGTCTTCAAAGACGGCTCTGTTGTAACTCCAGCTCTGGATGGAACTATCCTGCACGGCATCACAAGAGATTCTGTAATTACTCTCCTGCGAGACCGCGGTCACAAGGTTGAAGAAAGAAGGTTCGCCCTTGACGAGCTGCGCAGCGCAGCCAAGTCAGGTGAATTGGTAGAGGTATTCGCCTGCGGCACTGCAGCTGCCGTCACGCCAGTAGGTCAGCTCAAGTCAAGAAAAGAAGAGATTGAGATTGGCGGAGGAGAACCGGGCCGCCTAACAGTATCAATTAGGGAAGAATTGACCTCCATTCAATATGGAAATCTTCCGGACAAGCATGGCTGGCTAGTTAAGCTGGCAGACTAATCAAATGCGTCTTGCTCGCTTTTCTCTGGACGGCCAGGTCCACAACGGTGTTGTGGAATCGGACCGAATTCATCAATTAGCGGGATCTTTCTTTGATGCGGTAGAAAAAACCGGTCACAGTTTTTCATTTGCAGAAGTTACTCTGCTGACTCCAGTGGAGCCAAGCAAAGTTATCTGCATCGGCCTCAACTTCAAGGACCATGCTGCTGAAATTGGCCAAAACCCTCAAGACGAACCACTTATGTTTTTCAAGCCTCCGAGTTCACTGATTGCAACTGGTGAAAAAATAGTAATCCCTCCCCAAACCAAAAAAGCTGAGCTAGAAGTGGAACTTGCATTGGTGGTAGGAAAGAAAGCTAAAAACATCTCGGAAGCTGACGCTAAGTCATACATCCTCGGCTACACAATTGCCAATGACGTGACAGCGCGCGATGTTCAGTTTTCCGATCTGCAGTGGGCGAGAAGCAAAGGATTTGACACCTTTGGACCGCTCGGACCTTGGATTGAAACTGATTTTCAACCCGCTAACAAAAAACTGATTTCTCGCGTGAATGGCGAAGTTCGTCAATCGGGCAACACTCAGGAGATGATTGCCAGCCCGGAGGCTCTGATCGCTTACGTGTCGCAGAACCTGACACTTTTTCCTGGAGACGTAATTCTCACTGGGTCACCCGCTGGCATCTCTGGTTTTCAAAGCGGAGACCTGGTCGAGTGCGAAATCGAAGGCATCGGGACTCTCTCGAATCCGGTGGCATAAGCTTTAGTTACAAAATGACTCAGCTAACGGCTCCAATTACCTCTGCCAAGGGCAGTGAGATTGTTGTGCGCTTTTGTCCATCGCCCACAGGAACTCCTCACGTTGGACTAGTCAGAACTGCACTCTTCAACTGGGCCTATGCCAGAAGCCAAGGTGGAAAGTTCGTCTTTCGTATTGAGGACACTGACTCTTCCCGCGACAGCGAGGAGAGCTATCAACAGATTATTGAAGCCCTTCGTTGGCTAGGAATAGATTGGGACGAAGGAATTGATGTTGGTGGCCCAAACGAGCCATATCGTCAGTCCCAGCGTGGAGAAATATACAAAGAGGTAGTTGAAAAACTGATTGCCTCAGGTCACCTTTACGAGAGCTTTTTGACTGCAGAAGAGATTGAAGCTCGGAACAAGGCTACTGGCAGAGCGGTGCAGCTCGGCTATGACAACTCCGAAAGAGAACTAACAAATGCGGAAAAAGAGCGCTATCGCTCTGAGGGAAGACAGCCAGCACTCCGCCTGCGAGTTCCCGATCAGGAGATTAAGTTTGTTGATCTCGTGCGCGGAGAAATTGCATTTCCTGCTGGCTCATTCCCAGATTTCGTAGTTGTTAGACCAGGTGGTGAACCGCTCTACACACTAGTGAACCCGGTCGACGATGCTTTGATGGGAGTAACCCACGTTCTTCGAGGAGAAGATTTGCTTTCTTCTACTCCTCGACAGATTGCTCTCTATAACGCACTCTATGAGGCGGGAATTGCGAAATTTGTACCGCGCTTTGGACACTTACCTTTCGTGATGGGAGAAGGAAATAAAAAACTCTCCAAGCGAAACCCAGAGAGTAACTTGTTCCTGCACCGTGATCGAGGCTTTATCCGAGAGGGTCTGCTGAATTACCTCGCGCTACTAGGTTGGTCCATCTCTTCCGACCGAGACATATTTACTCTGGATGAAATGTGCAAAACATTTGATGTTGCCAGTGTGAATCCTAACCCGGCAAGGTTTGATCAGAAGAAAGCGGATTCAATCAATGCGTCGCATATTCGCCTACTCTCTGACGAGGACTTCCAGGACCGCGCGCTACCATACTTGATCTCTGCCGGAGTCTTGCCAGCACATCCGAGTACTGCGCAACTGGCTGATTTGGCTAAGGCCCTACCGCTAGTTAAAGAGCGAATTACCGTATTGAGTGAGGCGAGTGGCATGCTCGCCTTTTTGTTCACGGACGATCTAAGTTTCGAACCCGAAGCATTAGCTCAATTGCCCGCTAAATCAGGAGAAATTGCATCATCGGCAGCTCAGGCGCTAGCCAGTCTTTCGGATCTCACGACCGCAAACATACAAAGCACCTTGAGCGAAGCACTGATTGAGAAAGCTGGCCTGAAGCCAAGAGATGCTTTCGCAGTTGTTCGAGTTGCAGTATCTGGGCGGAGGGTGACTCCACCACTATTTGAGTCCCTTGAGATACTGGGTAAAGAGCGCTCGCTCGCTAGATTAGAAGCCTTTTCGAAGGCACACTAAGATAATCCGAGCGACGTAGCGTCCCATTGGGGTGTGGTGTAATTGGCAACACGAAGGTTTCTGGTTCCTTTGTTCTTGGTTCGAGTCCAGGCACCCCAGCAAAGAAAGGCGAGCAGATGTTAGATCAGTTCGCCGCCGGATTTCTGGTTTTCTCATTTGTAGCTCTGGCACTTTTCCAGCTTGCGATTGTTCTAGGTGCTCCACTTGGTGAATACGCTTTTGGTGGTCAAAATGCAGGCGTAATGCCAGTTCCATACCGAATTGCGAGCTTCTTTTCATTTTTGGTTGCCTTGGCTATTGCCGGTCACTACCTCGCTCAACTGGGAGTGCTCAATCCACTATTAGGCAGTGAGCTTAATCAAATAGTGAACTGGGTTTTAGTGGCCATGAATGTGCCTGCCGCGATTTTGAACAACATCACTCG
>WLDG01000008.1 GCA_009704945.1 Actinomycetota bacterium
CGCCAAAAGGCACAGGCCATCATCGACCAAATTCAGTAAAGAAAAACCGTAGGATTAGCCCGAGCTTGGGCAACCGGGCTCGGGCTAATCTTCTAAATTGGATAGTGGCGGAGGGGAAATGACCACAGCGGCCAACCGTGGTAAGCCCCAAATACGCCTTGGCGATTTTGTCTTTTCCAAATTAGCAACCATCGCCGGTGCTTCAATCTTGGTTACTTTGGCCGCGGTTGCTTTTTTCCTTTTCATTCAGGCTTTACCGGCTTTTGCACCAGATGCTGAACTTGGTGCTCAAGCGCCTGATGGGCCCCTGGCCTACGTTGCACCATATGTGTTTGGAACCCTTTATGGCGCAATCATCGCCCTCCTAATTGCCACACCTCTTGCAATAGGAATTGCTCTATACATTTCTCACTACGCCCCAAGACGGTTTGCTCAGACTCTTGGTTACATCATCGATCTTCTAGCAGCAATTCCTTCGGTGGTGTATGGACTCTGGGGAATTCTGGTTTTAGCACCGTTTTTGACACCAACATATAACTGGCTTAATCAAAACCTTGGATGGATTCCGTTATTTGCTGGTCAGGTGTCAGCGACTGGCAGAACCATGTTGACTGTCGGTATTGTGCTGGCAATCATGATTTTGCCAATTATGGCTGCAATCATCCGAGAAGTTTTCTTACAAACTCCTAAGCTGCATGAAGAAGCGGCTTTGGCTTTGGGTGCCACTCGATGGGAAATGATTCGAATGGCTGTGATCCCATTTGGAAGACCAGGAATCATTTCAGCGATGATGCTGGGGCTTGGAAGAGCTCTGGGGGAAACTATGGCCGTTGCAATGGTTTTGTCTCCGGCCTCAATTATTAGCTTTGCATTACTGACTTCACAGAATTCCAACACCATCGCAGCAAACATTGCACTCGACTTCCCAGAATCCGGTGGCGACTTCAGAAGCCTCTTGATTGGTACTGGCTTGATGCTGTTCCTCATCACCATGGTGGTCAACATGTTGGCCCGTTACATCATTAGCCGTCGAGCAGAATTCTCGGGGGCTAACTAATGGCAATCATTTCAACGGGATTCCAAGCTTCTGCCTCTCTTCCGAGATGGTTCACCCCCGCTGCTCTGGTCGGATCCTTCTCAGTTGCGTTAGCTGTCTTCACCTTGGCTAGGACCCCGTCTGAGGGCGGCACCAGTTTGGTGGGTGTTGGCTTTGTTGGCTTTGCCCTTTACTTGTTGACGGTTGCAATTGTTTCAAGGCTGGTAGAAGGAAGAAGAAAAGCAGCCGATCGACTCATCACTTCTCTTGTCACGGCCGCGTTTGCACTGGCAGTTATTCCACTGGTATCCCTGGCCTGGACAGTTGTGACAAACGGAATTGCAAGATTGGACGCAGACTTTTTCTCGATGTCAATGAGAAACGTGGTTGGTCCTGGCGGCGGTGCCTTGCATGCAATCGTTGGAACTTTGGAGCTAACGCTTATCGCAAGCTTGATATCTGTCCCTGTTGGAATCATGACCGCTATTTACCTGGTTGAGTATGGTCGTGGCAAGCTAGCTCGTGCAGTGACGTTCTTTGTTGACGTCATGACGGGAATACCTTCAATCGTTGCAGGCCTTTTCGCCTTTACTCTCTTCTTGGTTCTACTTGGACCTGCCGCGGCAATAAATGGCTTTGCAGGGTCAATTGCATTGAGTGTGTTGATGATTCCAGTGGTAGTTAGAGCAACTGAGGAAATGTTAAAAATTGTTCCAAACGAACTTAGGGAAGCTTCTTATGCACTGGGAGTTCCGAAGTGGTTAACAATTGTAAAAGTAGTTATTCCAACCGCTCTAGCTGGTATAGCGACCGGTGTCATTATCGCGATTGCCAGAGTAATTGGGGAGACGGCACCTTTGCTTTTGGCCGCTGGATTCACAACTTCTATGAACTACAACCCATTCAGTGACAAAATGATGACCTTGCCAGTCTTTGTATTTACATCATTTGCTAACCAAGGTATCGATACGCAGTCTTACCTCGATCGAAGTTGGGCTGGCGCACTAACACTTATGTTGATTGTTATGATTCTGAATCTCTTTGCTCGACTCATATCCAAGTTCCTCTCACCGAAGGGTGCCTAAATGGCTAAGCGAATTGAACTAAAGTCAATAGATGTTTACTACGGCAAATTCAAGGCCGTAGAAGACATCAGCATGGTGATTGAGCCTCGTGCAATCACAGCATTCATTGGCCCCTCAGGTTGTGGTAAGTCCACTTTGATTCGAACCCTGAATCGTATGCACGAGGTTATCCCTGGTGCATACGTTGAGGGTGAGCTACTGATGGACGGTGAGAACATATATAGCGATGATGTTGATCCAGTTAAGGTTCGGCGCCAGGTTGGAATGGTTTTTCAGCGACCAAACCCATTCCCAACTATGTCAATCAAAGACAACGTGATATCAGGTTACAAACTCAACAACAACAAAATGTCCAAGAGCGATGCTGACGACTTGGTTGAAAGGGCCCTCAAGGGTGCGAATCTTTGGAATGAAGTCAAAGATCGCCTAGAGCGTCCAGGTTCTTCACTCTCTGGTGGACAGCAGCAAAGGCTCTGTATAGCCCGCGCGATTGCTGTTGAGCCAGATGTGATTCTGATGGATGAGCCCACTTCGGCTTTGGATCCAATTTCAACCGCGGCAATTGAAGATATGGCTGTGGAGTTGAAGGAAAAGTTCACAGTTGTGATTGTCACTCACAACATGCAGCAAGCCTCTCGAATCTCAGACATGACAGCGTTTTTCAACATTGCCGGAACAGGGCTACCTGGAAAGCTCATCGAATACGACAAGACCGAGAAGATTTTCTCCAATCCTGCTCAGCAGCAGACCGAAGATTATGTTTCTGGCCGCTTTGGCTAGAAACAAATTTGCCCTAAATGGGGTTGAGAACTAGATGATCGAAACAGTCACTCAAGACCTCGCCGTTCTGCGCTCTTCAGATGGTCTACCGGCTCGGGTGCTGGTAACTGGCGCCACCGGCTACGTCGGAGGCAGGCTGGTGAGGGAGCTGCTGAGCCACGATTATCGAGTTCGGGTTTTAGTTCGAGACGCCAAAAGGCTTCAGGACTACCCGTGGCGAGATCAGGTTGAAATTGTCGAGGGCGATGCAACAGATCTTGGCGCCCTAGAGAAAGCTCTCCACAACATCGATCTTGCCTATTACATGCTTCACGCTTTGATGGCTCCTAAAAACTTTGAGGAGTTAGAAGAGGAACTGGCAAGAAAGTTTGGCCAGATAGCCAAGGCCAATGACGTGAAAAGAATTGTTTACTTAGGCGGTATTGCCTCGCCAGATGACAACCTCTCCCCTCACATGTCAGCGAGAGCAAAAACTGGAGAGATTCTGCGATCATCCGGAGTTCCGACAATTGAACTGCGTGCGGGCGTTGTAATTGGCGCGGGTTCGGCATCGTTTGAAATGCTCCGCCACCTGACCGAACGATTGCCAATTATGGTGACACCTAAGTGGTTGAAGAACAGAATTCAACCAATTGCGATACGAGATGTTTTGCGATACCTAGTAGGCAGCGCAACAATTGATTCAAGTGTCAACAAAGACTTTGACATCGGTGGTCCCGAAGTGTTCACCTACATGGAGATGATGCAAATCTATGCATCCGTAGCCGGACTTAGAAAGAGAATCATCATTCCGCTACCTGTACTTACGCCGAAGCTTGCATCGGGCTGGATTGGCTTAGTCACTCCAGTGCCAGTGACGCTTGCGAAAAGATTGGTCGCTTCGTTGAAGCATGAAGTGGTTGCAAGAAATGATGACATCAGAAAGTACGTGCCTGATCACCCGGAAGGAATGACCGACTTCCGGAAAGCCGTTTCACTAGCCTTGACTCGAATCAAAGATCTCGAAGTGGAAACTCGTTGGTCATCGGCACAAACACCCGGTACTCACTCGCAACCACTGCCAACGGATCCTGACTGGGCAGGTGGGTCGCTCTACATCGATGAGCGAAAGTATCTATCAGATGATGATGTGCAGACAGTTTGGCAACGGGTCGAAGCAATCGGTGGAGACAATGGCTACTCAACTGCCACTTGGGCATGGGAACTGCGCGGTGTAATGGATCGCATGGTGGGTGGTGTCGGTTTGCGCCGAGGCAGAAGAGATCCACTTAGTTTGCGTGAGGGTGAGGCTCTGGATTTCTGGAGAGTGGAAGAGATTCGCAGGCCAGAGCTTCTGAGACTCAGAGCTGAAATGAAACTGCCAGGTTTAGCCTGGCTCGAGTTTAAGGTAGAGCGGGTTCCGACCGGCAAGACACTGGTTACACAAAGGGCTCTTTATCACCCAAGAGGATTGTTTGGACATCTCTACTGGTGGTTGGTGTTGCCGATGCATGGAATTGTCTTCCCATCAATGGCCAAAAAGATGGCTGGCAAGAGCGCCAAGAAAGCCTGAGCTATTCTTAGCCAATGACAAAAATGCGCCTAGCAGTTTTTGCCCTGCTGGGCGTTGGCTTTGTTTGGGGCGCCGCTTTCGTCCTAATGAAAGATGCCATCAAGCAACAGCCCTACATGGATTTTCTTGCCACCCGTTTCACGGTTGCTTTTTTAGCCATGCTGATTTTGAGACCGGCAGTTGCAACTAGATTCGAAAAAGGCGATGTCTCTTATGGGGCACTGCTAGGAGCAGTGTTGGCTCTTGGCTACATCACGCAAACAATTGGACTAGAACTAACCACTGCCGCCACAAGTGGTTTTCTAACCGGGCTTTATGTAGTTCTCACACCGCTCATCGCGTGGGTCTTCATGCGGCAGACGATCGCCAAGAGGGTAGTTGTTGGAGTACTAGTAGCCCTTGGTGGACTGGCCATATTCTCTGGTGCCGCTAGTGACGTTGAGTTTCAGGTTGGTCAACTTTGGTTAGTGGCATGCGCCGTGTTTTATGCCATCCACATTCTCCTGCTCGGAAAACATGGAAAAGGACGTTCTGCTTATAGATTCGCCATGTTGCAAATTGGCTGGATGGCTGTTGTTACATGGGGATTTGCAATTGTCGATGGTTACCAGCCTCCTCCTAATGCGGAAGTTTGGTTTGCGATTTTCTTTACTGCAATTCTCTCCACGGTAATTGCTTTCTGGGTTCAGACGTGGGCTCAGACACTAATCGATCCAGCCCGAGTGGCCCTAATCATCACATCGGAAGTTATCTTCACTGCGCTCGTCGCCGTTGCAGTGGGTCAAGAGCCAATCACCTTTGCCATGATTTTTGGTGGTGGATTGATGTTTATTGCAATGCTGATTGTGGAATGGCCGAGTAAAAAGCAACCAGTTCAGTTACAGACCCAGCTCCACGAGTAGTTTCTGCAGCGGCTGATTAGCCCTAAGTTCTGCGTCCGAACGCGCCATGCTAATTGGAAGGCGCCTTCTGAGAAGATCCTCGCGTTTTTGCACGCGCTCATTTATTGCAATGTATCGAATCTCTTGCTCGGTTATTCCAAGGCCAGGAACTATGTCATCGAGTTCTGAATCTCCAACTATTTCAAACGCCTCATCGCCATGCCTACGCCAAAGGCCATCAGCGATTAGCTGTGGGTCAGATTTAGCTAGCCTTCTGATAAGTGCAAAGAACTCGTCTTTTCTAATTTGGCTTCCCTCGCCAAACCAACGTCCTGGCACTTTAACCTTTAGGCCAAAACGATTAAGTTCGCCAACTAGCTCTTCGCCCACATTCAAACAGTCTGTTAGCTTGCCCCCCAGAATTGTCACGACCTTGCGATCTTTGTCACCCTCAACCACGTGTTTGCGAGACAGTTGGTGCCAATCTGCAATGTTTCCATCACCAGCACTTTCGATCACTAGTGGCCTTACTCCGCATCTGGCCGAGACAATCTGATCTTTAGTGATTGGTTCCGCCAGCTCCATCTGAGCGTTTATCTGTCTAAGGACAAACTCAACATCTTCATCAGTTACCTCTGTCACAGGATGGTCAACCCTGGTGTCAGTTGTTCCAACCATGGATCTATCTCCCATGGGTAAGACATAGAAGAGTCGACCTTGCTCGTCCCAGAAAGCTAGAACCTGATATTTACTTGTTAGCTTTCGATTCAAAACAAAGTGAACACCTTTTGAAAAAACCAGACTCGCTTTAGTTGGGGAGTTCAACATGCTTGTGACATCGGAAGCGAAAGGGCCGGCAGAGTTTATAACGGTCTTAGCAATCACGTGACTCTCACCGCTTAGCGATTGCAGCCTAAGGGTCCACTCGCCATCAAATTCAGCGCCAACCAGCTCGGTGTAGTTTCTAGCTTGCGCACCTTGCTTCATTGCTTGCTTGACAAAGTCAAAGACAAATCGGGAGTCATTGTCAGGTAGCTCAGCGTCAAAATACTTAACTGCTTTTCTGCCTGTGATCAGATTTGGTTCAAGCCTCTTTGCCGATCTTGCGGAGTAGGAAAGTGGTGGCTTGGTGCCAAACAATCCAATCCCCCAATAGAACAAGGTTCCAAAAGTGCCAAGCAGTCTTCCAAAGGGGGCAGTTGGCCCTAACGATGCTAGAAAGCCAATTTGTCTAATCCGATTCGGATATGCCCGCATCAGACGGTTTCTTGCCAGACAAAGCTTGAAGACCAACCAGAACTCGTAGCTTTGTAAGTATTTGATTCCTCCCCAGACCAGATTGGACGATTCCTGGGAGGTGAATCCGGCGAAGTCTCCCCGGTCGACCAGTAAAACCTTGAGACCAGCGGCCGAGAGGGCAGCGGAAGCAACCGCGCCGTTGATACCGGCCCCGACAATGGCAACGTCAAACTGTTCGAATTTGTTCGTTTCAGTTTGATTTTGATTGGTCACAGTGCAAGCATAATTCCAGATTTATTGGCTGCGGTTCATCTAGCAATTTCGAGGAGGAAATAAAGTGTCGATTCTTGCCATTGATGCTGGTACCACCGGCGTAACGGCTCTCGTTATTGATAAGGCCGGTCAAATTATTGCCCGCGGCTACAGCGAATTCGAGCAGCACTTCCCAACCCCTGGCTGGGTCGAACACGACCCTGAGCAGATATGGCAGGCCACTCTGCAGGCTGTTAAAGAGTCCGACGCGATCAACCACGGGATTAGCTGCATCGGGATAACAAACCAAAGAGAGACGGCGGTTATCTGGGACCGTCAGACACTGGTCTCCCCCACCAGGGCTATTGTCTGGCAAGACCGCAGAACCTCGATCTTCACAGAAGAACTAACTGAAAAAAACAAGGGTGACTGGATTCGAAAGAAGACAGGTCTAAACATCGACCCCTATTTCACCGCTAGCAAGTTTTTGTGGTGGAAAAGAAATAAACCTGAAATTTGGTCTGGCGTTGAAAATGGAAAATATGCGCTTGGCACAATTGATAGTTATCTAGTTGCCAGACTCTCTGGTGGCAGACATCACATCACAGATGCATCGAATGCCTCACGAACTCAGCTCATGGATTTGGTGACATGCCAATGGGACAGCGACCTGTTGGCTGCTTTTGAAATCCCCCGCATCGCACTTCCAGAAATTGTTTCTTGCTGGGGAAACTTAGCAAAAACAGATCCCGATAGCTTCTTAGGCATTGCTGCGCCAATCACTGGTATGGCTGGAGATCAGCAGGCAGCACTTTTTGGACAGACTGGATTTGATGAAGGCTCTTCTAAATGCACATACGGAACCGGTGCATTTATTCTCACCAACACCAAAGACAAAATCGTCATCAGCGACAGAGGATTACTTGCCACAGTCGCTTGGAAATCCCCAGATGGAGAAGTCACTTACGCATCGGAAGGTTCAGTTTTCGTTGCAGGAGCTGCGGTGCAGTGGCTAAGAGATCAACTTGGGATTATTGAATCTTCGGCTCAGGTTGAAGAGTTGGCCACAACAGCCGGCAGCAGCGATGGAGTGGTTTTCGTGCCGGCGCTAACAGGTTTGGGAGCGCCGTTTTGGAACTCTGAAATCCGGGGCAGCCTGCTGGGCATCACCAGAGGAACCTCCAAGGCAAACATCGCCTATGCAACTTTGGAGGCAATCGCATATCAGGTTGGTGCAGTAGTCAAAGCTATGAGTGAGGACTCTGGAAAAAAGGTTGCATTACTCAGAGTGGATGGTGGCGCTGCAGCAAACTCCTTGATGCTTCAAATCCAGGCAGACCAATTGCAAGCAGTTGTAGTTCGGGCAAAGAATCTAGAGTCAACCGGTTTAGGAGCCGGCTTACTGGCAGGTTTGGGTTCTGGTATCTGGTCTTCTCTAGACCAACTTAGGCAGCTCAACCCTGCTGCCGAAGAGTTCGCTCCAAAGCAGGATCGCTCCGACTCATATCAGCGCTGGTTGGAAGCGGTGCAAGCTACTAGCAAGTTCTAAGCTTGCTGATATGTACGAAGCCGAATCAAAGCTAGCCGCGCAGGCTCTGAACGCTGGCTATTCTGCCGATGACATCATCAAGAACCTGGACTTAGACTTCGCGCCAGCTTCTATCACCGCAGTGGTCGGCGCCAATGGTGCTGGAAAAAGCGCCTTGCTAAAAGCTCTGGCCCGCAAGATAAAAGTTTCTGGTGGAGCAGTCTTGCTAGACGGTGTTTCAATTTCCTCGCTAAGTAAAGCTGAAGTTGAGGGAGCTATCGGTTTTCTGGGAACAATTCCCGCCACTAGAAATAATGAAACCGTTTACGACCTGGTTTCTAGAAGTGCGATGTTGGCCAACCAAATTTCGAGAGTAAGCCCCCGCCTAAAGACTCAAATTGACGAAATTCTCACGCGCACTGGCCTGGAGTCGCTAAAGAAAAAGAAAATAGGTGAACTCTCCTCTGGTTGGCGACAGGTGGCAGTAATTGCTGCTGCTCTAGTAAAGGATCCTCAGGTCTTGCTGCTGGATGAGCCCACCAGCTCGCTAGATTACTCGCACCAGTTGCAGGTGATTAATTTGCTCTCATCGCTGAAGCGTGAGAGAAAGATGACGATTATTACCGTTATCCACGACTTGAACCTCGCTGCGCGTTTTGCTGATTGGGTGGTTGTTCTAAAAGAGGGGAAAGTGATTTCTCAGGGAACTCCCAAAGAAGTCATCACCCCCACGACTTTGGCCGATGGATTCAACATTTTGGCAAGGGTTATTGAAGATCCGGTAGCAAAAACCCCAGTGGTTATCCCGATTCGCCAGCTAGGCGACTAGCCAAACCACTAATCCTGGGTAATAATGGTCAGGTAGTTCCCCAGGTGAAGGCACAGTTACTAGCTGTGACGCCAAAGAGGCTTGTGCCTATCGGGGAATGAGGGCAAAGACTGGGCCCGTCCAAGAAATCGGTCACTTGTTTGGTTGTGAAATACAATGCGAATCTTGCTCATTGGAGCAGGCGGTGTTGGCGATGCTATTGTCAAAATTGCCGCAGAACGTAACTTCTTCGAAAAAATGGTTGTTTCTGACTACTCGTTAGAAAGAGCCCAAAGAACCGTCGACTGGGTGAAGAAATGGCACCCGGGCGACATCGCTAGCAAATTTGAGGCAGCTCAAATTGACGCAAGCGATTCCTTCCTGGTGGTGGAACTGGCTAAGAAACACAAGGCCACACACATCCTGAATGCTGTTGAACCTAAGTTTGTCCAATCTGTCTTCCAAGGCGCGTTGGACGCAGGGGTCAACTATTTAGACATGGCGATGAGCCTCAGCCACACTCACCCCGAAGACCCATTCAACAAACCAGCTGAAAAGCTCGGTGACTGGCAATATGCCAAGCACGGAGAATTTGAAAAAGCAGGTTTGTTGGCGCTAATCGGGATCGGAGCCGAGCCAGGAATTTCAAACATTTTTGCTCGTTATGCAGCTGATCACCTATTTAGTGAAATTGACGACATTGCCATTATGGATGGTGGAAACCTTGTGGTCACCAATGACGAAGGCGAAGAGATCTTTGCTCCTTCGTTTTCGATCTGGACAGTGATTGAAGAGTGTTTGAATCCCCCACTGATCTGGGAAAAAGAACGCGGTTGGTTTACTACTCGACCTTTCAGCGAACCTGAACTGTTTGAGTTCCCAGAAGGCATCGGACCAATTAAGTGTGTGAACGTGGAGCACGAAGAAGTCAACATGCTTCCTCGAACCATGGATGCAAAGCGCGTCACGTTTAAGTACGGCCTAGGTTCTGAATTCATTAGCGTGCTGAAGACCTTGAATGCTCTAGGCCTGGACAAGGTGAACCCTGTTTGGGTTCGCTCTCGCTCAGGTCGAGCTGAAGTAGCTCCTCGTGACGTGGTGGCAGCAGTTCTGCCGGATCCAGCCTCACTGGTGGATCGCATGACGGGTAAAACCTGTGCTGGAACTTTGGTTACTGGAAAGAGCAAAGAGGGTAAGCCAAGAGCCACCTTCCTATATCACGTAGCCGACACCAAGTGGACCGCCGATGAATTCGACGCGCAAGCTGTTGTTTGGCAAACCGCTCTGGTTCCGGTGGTAGCTCTCGAGCTACTTGCGAGAGGCACTTGGGGAGGCGTTGGGGTTAAGGCTCCCGAAGAGTTTGATGCCAAAGCTTTCCTCGATCTAATGGCTACTGCATATAAGCAGCCATACGGTGTTCAGGACAGAAACCCCGAGAATCCAAGCGTCATCGACGAAGACTGGGAATAGAAGTGAGCGTCCCAGGGTTGTTATTAGATGTTGTCTAATAAAAACCCTGGGGCTTTCAGTCAATACCCAGATGAAACCCCTAGCGTTATAGGTGAAGGGTGATAAACATGAAAATCTCAAAGCGCTGGCTTCCAGCAGTAATAGCTCCCGCAGTCGTCGGTGCGGTGGCGGCCTTCCCTATCCAGGCAAGTGCAGTTGATCTGCCAGACCTCAGTCCAACTGAGGTGATGGTGATGATGCAAGATGCGCAGCCTGTCGAGTTCACCGGCGTGGTTCTAAAGACCACCAACCTAGGTCTTCCCGCTTTTGAACTTTCCTCCATGCTCAGTGAAGAAGAAGTTGAGCGCATGAGAGAAAAGACTCCTGAAGAGTTTGCTGAGTTTGTTCCCGAAGTTGCCGCTTCAGAGGAGTTGGCCTCAGCGATGGAGCTCATCACAGGAGAACACAGAGTAAGAATTTTTGTTGGCGAAACTGGAATGCGCGCTCAGATTCTTGACCGCATGTCTCAGCGAGACCTAATTGTTAATCAATCCGAAGTATGGACTTACAACTCACGCGAGCAGCTAGCAACTTTTGCGTCAATTGATCAGCAAAAAGTTGACCAGGGTCGAGTCAGCGCCATGGAGCAAATTGAAAAGTATGCTGCCGAAATTGGCCTAGACATGACAAACCCGCAAGCAGTAGCCGAGTACGTGATGTCTCTAGTTGGCGATAGCTCAGAAGTTTCTGTTGGAACAGACCACTACAAAGCTGGTCGCACCGCTTACCAACTAATCGTCAAGCCAAATAGCGATGTTTCGCTGGTTGAGTCAGTTGTTCTTTCGATTGATTCAGAGACCGCTGTTCCTCTAGCTGTCACTGTTTATTCAGTTGAGCAAGTGGAGCCAGCAGTTGAAGTTGGTTTTGAGAGCATTACATTTGCAAACCAAGACGAGTCTTTGTTCACCTTCACAGCTCCTGCTGGTGCGGAAGTGAGAAATCTAGATGAACTAGAGGCGCCGGAAACTCCAAAGCCTGAAGCTGGTGAGTATGAAGGACCAGAGCCAACCATGGTTGGTGAGGACTGGGATTCAGTTTTGATCATGCCAGCGGGTGAAAACGATCTGCTCGCAGAGATTCAAGAAAATCAGATTTTGAGTTCGCTAATGACTTCGGTCGATGGTGGCATGGTTTTTGAAACGCCTTTGATGAAGGTTTTCATCGCTAACGACGGCCGCATCTTTGCCGGAGCGGTCACCCTCACACACCTTCAGAAGCTGGCCAACTAATCAATGGTCGAGCTGGCAATCAAGACCAGCCAGCTCACCAAAAGATTTGGTGATCAGGCGGCAGTTGATGGGATTGACCTATCAGTTCCCAAAGGTTCAGTCTTCGGTTTTCTAGGTCCAAATGGCTCTGGTAAAACCACAACCATCCGCATGCTGCTTGGTTTGGCCGAGGCCACCGAGGGAACTATTGAGTTGCTGGGTGAAGAAGTTCCAAAGCGAATTGAGCAAATCCTTCCTAAGGTTGGCGCCTTAGTTGAGGGACCGGCCTTCTATCCATTCATGTCAGGAAGAAACAACCTCCTGAGAATCGATGCAGCTGACAGGTTTGCCGATCAAAAAACTACAGAGGCAAGAGTTGAATCCGCTCTAAACCGGGTGGGATTAGCTAATGCAGCCAAGAAGAAAGTTCACGCCTACTCACTTGGAATGAAGCAAAGATTAGGTCTAGCGAATGCACTACTAAAGCCTCGTGAGCTGCTAATTCTGGATGAGCCGACTAACGGCCTTGATCCTCAAGGAACCAGAGAGGTTCGAAACCTAATTCGATCTCTGGCCGATGAAGGAATCACAGTTTTTGTCTCTTCCCACTTACTTAGTGAAATAGAAATGCTGTGCTCCCACGTTGCGGTCATGAGTGCCGGAAAGATTGTTGCGCAAGGAAAGATTGAGGATCTTCGCAATGAAGAACCAACTCGATTGATTTTGGCAACCGATGAGGCTGATGCGGCGATTGATGTGCTCAAATCTGAAGGACTGGGCAAATCAAGAATTCGCGGCCTTCAGATAATCACTGAAGTCGAAAATGATTTTGACGTTGCAAAGCTTGCAGCTGTATTGGTTTCTAAGAATATCCCGATTCGAGAGATAAGACTAGAAAAACCATCCCTGGAAGAAAAGTTCGTGAAGCTAACAGGAGAGGGGTTTGAAGTTGTTCGCTAAATCCCTTGGACTACGCCTAATGGCATCAGAACTCAAAGTAATGTTTACGCGTCGCCGCACCTGGGCGATGTTAGCCGCAATCGCACTAATTCCGATTCTGTTAGCAATTGCCGTCGCTCTGTCATCCGAGCGTCTATCACCTGGTGAGGGCCCGCCATTCTTGGCACAGGTAACACAAAATGGATTCTTCACTGGCTTCACAGCGATGCTGCTGGCACTTCCGTTGTTCCTGCCTCTAACTGTGGCGGTGGTTTCCGGTGACACAATTGCCGGTGAAGCTGGACTGGGAACCATTAGATATCTTCTAATTGCTCCGGTTAACCGAGTGAGATTGCTGGTGGTTAAGTATTTAGCGAGCCTCGTATTCATTCTGGCTGGCACCTTCACTCTGATGATCGCTGGTGCTCTAATCGGTGCGGCATTGTTCCCTGTCGGTCCAGTCACCTTGTTATCTGGCGACACAATTTCAATATTTGAGGCATTTGGACGAATGGCGCTGGTTGCCCTTTATACAACAGTTTCACTGTCTGGGATGGCAGCGGTTGGGCTCTTTATCTCGACCTTGACCACGGTGCCAGTTGGAGCCATGACTGCCACGTTGGTAACATCCGGCGTGAGCAACATCTTGGGAAACATTCCACAGCTGGAGTGGATGCACTCCTGGCTTTTCACCTACTACTGGCTAGATTTTGCGGACCTCATGCGAGTGCCGATTGAATGGAGTTCTTTAGTGTCCAATCTGGTTCTGCAATTGGGCTGGATTGCCGTGTTTGGCGCCCTGGCCTATGGCCGATTCACTACTAAAGACATCCTCAGTTAGCCTGTTAGACTTCTAGGCTGCAAGGGCCTCTAGCTCAGTCGGTAGAGCAACGGACTTTTAATCCGTGGGTCGTCGGTTCGATCCCGACGGGGCCTACTTCAAAACTCAAGCAGCTGATGAGCGTTTAGTTAGCTTTCCCAGCATCGTCTTTAGAAGCAGCCAAGCCCCGGTAGACCATAGAGCCCAAACAACAAGAACTGGCTGGAAGAAGAGTCTGGTAAGCCTCGCCTGATCCGTGTCGAGACCAAAAGCGCTGATTCCTTCAACGTATTGGTTGATGTTGCCAGGAAAAATAATGACGAAGAAGGCTGCTGCTGCCAAGCCAGCCAGCGGAACAATCTTTCCGAAGGAAGCCACCCCAAGACCTAGGAGAATCTCCACCACCCCAGATGCCAAAACTACGAAGTCTGGATCGAGTGGCAACCAAACCGGCACCTGTGCCTGAAACTCTTGTCTGGAGAAGGTGAGATGGCCTATGCCAGCAAATATCAAGGCTGCGCCTAGCAGCAATCGAGCTGACAACTTTGCAAACTTCACAGCTACCTCACTTTGAGTCAACCTAAGAAGCATAAAGTGTTGGCGGCTATCTCGGAGGCATTATGAAACCGTTAAGCGCCATAGAAACGAGCGCTAAACCTTGCCATTCTCATTCCTTCAGATCAGACCAAATAAGCTTTACGCATGGATTACCCACTCTTAGCTCAGAGGCTAACGATTCAGCCTTTAGCTCGGGAGGATTTGCTGGACTTTGTTAGTTACAGACAAGATCCAGAGATTGCTAAGTTTCAAAGTTGGGATACGAACTATTCCAAAGAACAGGCTTTGGCTCTAATTGAGTCACAGGCAGGAGTACTCATTCCTGCCCAGGGGAATTGGCTCCAGCTAGCGCTGCATCATGCTGAGAGTAACGAGCTACTGGGAGACCTAGCCCTTCATTCTTTGACTGAGGATGAATTTGAAATTGGCTTCACCATTGCTAAGCAACACCAGGGCAAAGGGTTTGCCAAAGAAGCTGCCTCAGCCCTCATAACGCTCCTTTTCCGAGAGCTTGGAGCAATAAGAGTTATTGCCAACACGGACAGTCGAAATGCCGCATCCATCTCAGTACTAAGAGCTCTGGGTTTTGTCCAGGATACCTCAAAAAGCTGGGTGGAGTTATTCAAGGATGCAATGGTGACTGTTCACTACTTTGAACTGAATTCAAACCTCCGCCAGACAAACTAGGGCTGAATTCGAGGATGAAAAGCCTGTGCGGCTCGGTTGTTATCTAATGTGAACAGCAAAACCCTTATCGGCGTCTATAAAGCCAACGGTGGGCTTATCGGCGAACTCAGCTACTTCTTTGGCCATCTGATTGGTCAAGCCGAGTGCAGCTTGTGCGACATAACCCACTCGCCGATAAAGAAGAAAGGTGCTTTCAAGGCGCTTGAGAAGAAACTAAATGATGAATTTGGCATTGGCTTCCGACTAGTCCACATGAACGAGCGCACTGAAGCCGAACTGGCAGCTTCTCAAGGTAGGGAGCCCTGCGTCCTGCTTCAACACCAAGACGGCTCTATTTCAATGTTTCTAGACTTTGTCGACCTAAAAGCAGCCGATGGAAGAGTCGAATCTTTTGAAAGATTGGTCAGAACCAGGCTGGATCTCTTCAACTAGTAGTGGCTATTCTCGGTTTCTCTTTAGCTGCTTGAAGAAGTTGATCAACACATAGATCACAATGACAGCCAGAAAGGCGTAAGCAGCCCAATCAAGAAAGCTTGCAAACTCCTCGCCAAGTTGCCAATTCTCTCCCAGATTCACACCAATCGTCAGCCAGAGTGTGTTCCAAATAAGGATTCCACTTGTGGAGAAAACGTAGAACCTTGCCCATCCCATCTTGACCAAACCAGCAGGAATGCTGACAAGGCTTCTGATAATCGGAACCATCCTCCCGAAGAACACAGACGCTCGTCCATGCTTTTCAAACCAAACCATTGTCTTTGTGAAATTTTCAACGGGTAAGCCAACCCATCTTCCATACTTGGCAATAATGGCAGTCACTCGGTTTTGAGTGAAGAAATAAGCAATTAGAAACCAGAATGTTGCGCCAGCTAAGGAACCGAGAGTAGTGGCGATAAGTGCCTCAATAAACCCGAAGCGACCGAGAGAGATGTTGAATCCAGTTAGTAGAAGTACTGCCTCACTCGGTATTGGAGGAATAATCACTTCGATACCAATAAGAAATGCAGCACCGAGCAGGCCAATTTGGTTGATTACATCAACTGCAAACTCAATCACAGGAAAACACTACTCAACGCAGACTCTAGATGAGCTGGTCGCCACTACCAAACAGAAAACTATCTACTTACCATCATCAGCAGCCCTGGATAGGCGCTGTGAAACATAGACCGGAATTAGCGACAAGATGATGATTACCGTTGCAACGACATTAACCACACTGGCTTGCGTTGGCCTGGCCATTTCCTTAAGTATCCAGAGTGGGACGGTATCAACACCTGGTGGAGCAGTAAAGATGGTCACAACAACTTCATCAAAACTAAGTGCGAATGCAAGCAGGGCTCCAGCGCCAAATGCGGCACGAAATTGTGGGAATGTCACGAGGCGGAAGGTTCCCCAAACCCCTTGTCCAAGATCCATGGAAGCTTCTTGCAGATTGGGATTCATTCTCTTCAATCGGGCAAAAACATTGTTGAAAACCATGACTATGCAAAATGTTGCGTGAGCAACAATCATGCCGAAGTAGCCAATTTGGAATCCGGCAGGAGTCAAAAAGTTGCTGTAGGTATTGCTAAAAGCAACACCAGTAACAACACCCGGCAAAGCAATGGGCAAAACAACCAGCAGGTTGACGGTTGTCTTGCCGAAAAAGTCAAAGCGAGACAGGGCAAAAGCTGTCAGCGTGCCCAAGATGGAAGCCACCACCATCGCGCCAAGAGCAACAATCACTGAATTCAGTAGCGCGTTTCTAATTGCCTCTAACTCAGAGGCTGTTTCCCACCACTTCAATGAATAGCTCTGGATGGGCCAGGAAGAGACCTGAGCCTCATTGAAGGAGTTCAGCATCAGGATGAACAAAGGGATGTACATAAATGCCAAAATCAAGGCAATGATTGCAATCATTCCAGCCTTGGAGAGTTTCGAGAATCTGAGCATTACATTCGCTCCAATGAACCGGTGCGACGCGCTACCAATAGGTACATGACTACGAATGCAATTGGCACCATAGAAAATGCCGCTGCAACTGGTGGATTCAGATTAATATTGGCCGCAATAATGCTTCCAATCATCTGGGTCGAACCTCCAACAAATCTGGCAGCCAGATAATCGCCAAGACTCAATGAAAAGGTAAAGACAGAACCCGCGATTATGGCAGGCGTGATGAGAGGCAACACAACGCGAAAAATTGTGGGCCAAGCCTTTTGTCCCAAGTCTGCTGACGCATCAAAAAGATTGTTAGGAATCTGTCTGATTGCCGTAAAGACCGGCAGAGCCATGTACGGAAACCATAGGTAGGTAAGAGTTAGAACAACCACTGGAATACCAAAGCCAGGTCCTGAAATGCCAATCGGATCTAGCAGCCAATTGATAAATCCGTTTTCCGTAAAAGTAAGTCGCATAGCCAGAAGCTTCACAAGGTAACCTGCCCAGAGTGGCAAGGTGATTAAAACCGCTAAAAGATTTCGAACCCATGGCCTAGCAATCTTGGCCATGTAGATTCCCAGAGGAATGGCAAGAACAATGCAAAGGGCCGTCACGCCAAGAGCAATCAAAAGAGTGCGAATTGAAGTCGATAGATAGGCCGGAACGGTAAAGATGGACACAAAATTCTCAAGAGTAAAGCCAGGTCGAACCCTAGAAGTAAAGGGGTCGATAAACCAAAAAGCAGTAATCAACAACAAAAACAGCGAGATTATGTATACGCCAACCAGCCATGTCATTGGTAGAGCTAGTAGCGCACGAAGTCTGACTTTTGGATGCAAATGCAAATAGGAAGAAATCGGCATTGTGGACTTGGTTTTCTCTAAAAGTGAAGTCATCCGATTACCTCCTTTCTTTGGAATGTTGCTGGGTGGGGTTTCCCCCACCCAGCAACTGGTCTTAGCCCTTTACTGTGAGCCAGGCATTAGTCCAATCTTGGAAGCTAGTGCACTTAACGTCCTTACGTCCGTCGATGCACTCTTCGATTGGAGTGGTCCATGGCCAGATTCTTGAGAAGAACTCTTCGTCTTCTGCAAAGAACTCGTCACAGTGAGCCTGTGCTTCTGGGCTTGATGCACAGAATGCGATGTTGGCTGGAGCCATACCGAAGTTCATGGCAATTGCGCCATTAACTGATGCGGTGCTGGTGTAGTCCATCCATGCATATGCACAGTTTGGGTTCTTGGCGGTTGAGGACAATAGCCAAGCGTCATACCAACCAGTTGATCCTTCAATTGGCAGTGTGGTCTTGATGTTGTCCTGGCCAGCGAACTTGCGCAGAACTTCCCATGAGGTACCAACTACTACGTTGCCACCTACGAAGGAAGTGATCTGAGCTACTGGATCTGCCCAGTACTCACCGATGATTGTGTTCTGCTGCTTTAGCAGGTCAACTGCTGCAGCAAGCTGAGTCTCATCTAGTGCATATGGGTTCTTGATGCCTAGCTCTGGGTTGTGATACATCAGGTAGACAGCAGCGTCTGCGATGTAAATAGGTGCGTCATAAGCAGTGATTTTTCCTGCGTATGGGGTGTCTGTCTCCCAAACAACATTCCAGCTCTCAGGAGCGCCGCCAGTAACAGTCTCGTTGTACTGAAGAAGGTTTGCACCACGGCCAATTGGAACACCGTATGCTTTGCCGTTTACTGTGTCGTAAATCTGGCCCTTCATGCCTTCAGCAATGTCTTCAGAGAAGTTAGGGATTAGTTCCAGGTTTAGTGGAGCTACGTCACCACCGACGATCAGACGAAGTGCAGCATCGCCAGATGCTGAAACGATGTCGTACTCTCCAGTACGCATCAGGGTAACCATTTCATCACTTGTTCCGGCAACGCGAGGATTTACCTTACAGCCAGTGTCAGCGGTGAATTTGTCAGTCCAGGCAGGCTCAACAAAGCCTGACCAGTTGATGATGTTTAGTTCACCTTCGAATTCTCCTAGTTCTTGCTGCATTGGGACATCTGGCACGGTTAGTGTCAGCTCTCCGCTGTCCGTTGCACAGCTAGCAAGAAATAGTGAAGATGAAGCAAGCAGAGCAGCAAATGCTAGTTTTCTACGCTTCAATTTGTTTCCTTCCATTATTTTGGAATGCTCGTTACGTGGGATTTCTTCCACTTGGCCAGCACTCGATCACCCACAACGAAACCCTTGGTTTCGCCAGGTAATTCTTCATTTACTCGTGTTGCAATCATCGTGATGCCGTTGACATCCAGAATGAAAAGTGTGTTTGCCCCCAGGAATGCGGTGTCCTTGATGGTGGCTTGAACTCCTTGTTCGTCGCTGCCTAGAGTCTCAGAACTTGCGACCAGCTTGATGCGCTCAGGGCGGATATTGACCATTTCCTGCATACCAATCAGGCCAGATGCAGAATTGGCGTCAATGATGTTGGAGCTTCCTAAAAAGCCGGCAACGAAAGAAGTGGCTGGTCTTTCATAGACCTCTTCAGGAGTGCCAACTTGCTCGATCTTGCCAGCGTTAAACACGGCGATTCGATCACTCATTCGCATGGCTTCTTCTTGATCGTGAGTCACAAAAATAAATGTGATTTTTGATTCTCGCTGAATAGTCTTCAGCTCCACTTGCATTTCTTCTCGAAGCTGCTTGTCTAACGCGCCTAGCGGTTCATCGAGCAGGAGCAGTTTTGGGCGAAGAACCAAGGCTCTGGCTAGGGCAATGCGTTGGCGCTGTCCCCCAGATAGCTGGTGAGGCAGACGGTCGGATAGGTGACCTAGCTTTACTTGCTCAATAGCTTCAGTGGCCTTTGCAGCACGCTCTTCTTTAGAGATCTTCTTAGCTCTCAGACCGAACTCTACGTTCTCCTGAATGCTCATGTGTGGGAACAGAGCGTAATCCTGAAATACCGTGTTGACTTCACGATCAAACGGAGCCTGATCTGTGACGTCTTGCCCGTTTAGAAAAATGCTTCCGGCAGACGCTGCTTCAAATCCAGCAATCATCCTAAGAACAGTTGTTTTACCTGAGCCAGATGGACCCAGCATGGAAAAGAATTCACCCTGAGGGATGTCTAGATTGACCCCGGAGACAGCTTCGACCGAACCGAAGCTTTTGCTAAGTCCTCTGATTGAGACACCTGAGGTTAGAGGTGTAGTGCCCTCGTTCAACAAGTTATGGCCACTTTCGATACCTGCCATCCATACAGCCGTGTTCCTATTTGCATCGTTGCAGGGTCATAGCCTATCCCCCTGGCCCAGAAAGGCTCCGCTCAGCCAGGGTTGGGAATTGTTTCGATTTGATTACTACCTGCAATTAGTTGCATGAATAAGGCTGTTTAGGCCGAAAACGTAAGTCTTCGAAATAACCAGCGGCTGTTGCCAGTTATAGAAGGAATGGATATTTCGGGTAAAACGTTTTTGGTTTGTGGTGCATCCGGGGCTCTCGGAAGCGAATTAGTTGTGCAATTGCGGGCAAAGGGTGCCACCGTGCTTGGTACTGCCAGCACCAATGAGTCGGCCGCCAAGATCCCAGCGGGAGTTGAAGTGCGACTTCTACTGGACTACACAAAACCCGAGAGCATCAAGACTCTGACGGATTACCTGGCTGCTTCGACAGAGATTGATGGAATCATCAATGCCAGCGGAGTAGTCGCGTTTGGCGACGCGATTGAAACTTCACCCGAAACAGTAAGCAAGCTGTTCGCCATCAACGCCCTAGGTCCGATTCAGCTGTTCAGCGCGCTGGCGCCTGTGCTAGCAAAGAAGGAGCAGTCGGTGGTGGTTAATCTGACCGGAGTAGTTGCAGAGACTGCACTGCCCTCAATTGCTTCTTACTCTGCCTCAAAGTTTGCGATCAACGGATTCTTGCAGGCGGTTGCGCGGGAATGGCGCAGAGCTGGAACAAATGTTATCTCTGCAAGACCGGGTCACACTGAAACAGGATTAGCCGACAGGGCAATTGCAGGTACTGCGCCAAAATTTCCAGCAGGTAAGACAGCAACGGAAGTAGCGGCGAGAGTTCTTCAAGCAATTGAAGCAGACGAAAAAGATTTGCCGGCTAGTTCTTTTTGATTGAAAAGGCAAAATTCTTTGTCTCGCCCGATTGCAAGACAACTGAGTCCATGTGTGAATTAAATGCATTGGTTAGACAGCTCATCGGTTCAATTGCCAACAAGCTCTTCCCAACACTTTCGCTGGGTCGATAAAGCATGAAGTAATCAAACCCTTGATCAAGAGTGATTGAAACTGAATAAGTCTCGGTCTGAAGTTCAACTAGGTTAGATCCTGAGAAGCAGTCATCTAAGGCTCCTCCCGTGTAATCAAGCCCCTCAATCGCGCGGCTAGACACCGGAATCATTTTCTCGTTGGTGAGAATTTGCTTATCAAAATCTGCTCGCACTCTAAAGCTATTGCCTACCGAGTAATAGGGGTGAAAACCCAATCCAAAGGGAGCTGCTTCTCCTCGATTATTTGCAGAAGCTAGAACCTTGAGTGAATCGCTCGAGATTTCATACTCAACTAAGAGCTCAACATCGAATGGATAGCTCTCATCATGTCCAAGTTGATACTTCAACTCAACTGAATCGATGCTGTGATTAAGCACTTCAAACTCTCGCTTAAAGACAAGCCCATGGTTTGAGTTGTTGTCTGAATCCACGTTCGGAGTCGAAAATGTTCTACCAGCAAAAGAATATGTGTGGTCTGCGAGGCGATTCGGCCAGGGCGCCAGGATGGATCCGAAGAACATCTCCTCAATGCCGACAACGCCTGTTGCATCAATAATTGGGGTTCCTTGCAGGCTAAGGTTCAGCAAGGCGCCACCAACGGGCGAAATAACTGCCATACTGGTAGCGCCTTCGGAATTCCGAGCGATACTCAGTTGCTGTTCAGGGTGCATTTTTGGCACTCCCTAATGTTATTGATTGATGAGTGGGTGGACAGCTTGAAGGCCAGAATAGACGGCAAGCTCTTCGATGGTAGAGACATTTTCTACTTTGATGATGAGTCCTCTGCTCTTCCAAACACTCGAAAGTCAGACTCTAGGGAACCAGCCGGGCGTCCACAGACCGCTCAGCTCAGATTCGATGCACTGTCTTCGGAATGGATAACTGTTGCTTCACATAGACAGCAACGAGCTTTTCTTCCACCTGCTCACTCCTGTCCGCTCTGCCCGACCACCCAAGAAAACCTAAGTGAACTACCAGATCAATTTGATGTCGCTGTATTTGAGAACAAGGGCCCTGCCTTTGGTCCAGAAGCGAACGTTATTGACCTGCCCAACGGCGAACGCTTTGGATTCTCAACAACCTCTTACGGAAGATGTGAGGTGGTTGTTTTCAGCCCAGATCACGTTGGTAGCTTGAGTGAGATGCCGGTCGAAAGAGTTGAAACTGTAATTAGAGCCTGGATGAATCGCACAGCAGAATTGCAGCAAATCAGAGGCGTAGTGCAGGTTTTTCCATTTGAAAACCGAGGCGAAGAAATTGGAGTAACTCTTCACCATCCGCACGGGCAAATCTATGCCTATCCTTTTGTGACCCCTAGAACACAAAAACTGATCCAAAGTGTCGATTCCTTCTCTGGAGATTTTTTTGCAGAGCTGGTGAAATTTGAAAAATCAGGAAACAGAACAATCTTAGAAACAGAAAACTTCTTGGCTTTTGTTCCCTTTGCAGCTCGCTGGCCCATTGAGGCCCATTTGCTACCAAAGAGACAAATCAATGATCTTTCGCAACTGACAGCAGATGAGGCAGTGGAATTAGCTCAGGTTTACAAGAGGCTACTTCAGGCCTTTGACTCTTACTATGAGACTCCAACCCCATACATCTCTGCTTGGCACCAAGCACCGATGATTGAAGGTCGTGAAAAAATTAGATTAATGCTGCAAATCACCTCCCCTAGACGTGCAGCCGACAAACTCAAGTACCTTGCAGGTTCTGAGAGTGCGATGGGCGCCTTTGTTGCAGACATTGCGCCTGAAGAGACAGCGGCTCGCCTACGCGAGGTGATCTAATGCTGGAAGAAGCAAAAGCTGGTTTCCGGAAAGCCTATGGATACGAACCAACAGGAGTTTGGTCAGCACCAGGCAGGGCGAATCTGATAGGTGAGCACACTGATTACAACAATGGATTTGTGTTTCCATTTGGGATTGATAGAAGAACCTATGTTGCAATTGCCATAAGGCAGGACAAAGTTGCTCGCGTTGCATCAACCATCTCTGAGGAAGTCTTTCAGTGGGAGATTTCTGATGCCAAGCCCACTGCTTTGGATTGGGCCCTCTATCCACTCGGCGTTGCTTGGGCAATGAGAGAAGCGGCAACAACTGGTTTCGATGCATTCTTTGTCTCCGACGTGCCTGTTGGTGCGGGGTTGTCTTCATCAGCCGCGATTGAGTGTTCAGTCGGATTTGCACTAAATGAGCTGTGGAGTGCAGGGCTCTCCCGCCAGCAAATAGCCCTTCTAGGTCAAAAAGCAGAAAACGAAGTTGTCGGGGCACCAACTGGAATCATGGATCAAACTGCTTCTATGTTGGCTGAAGCCGATGCTGCTGTGCTGATTGACTGCAAAACACTAGAGACCGAGTTGGTTCCGCTTGGACTTTCAAATAAGGGTCTTGTGGTAGCGGTTATGGACACTAGAGTTTCACATCGACATTCAGACGGTGGCTATCGATCACGCAGAGAAGCCTGCGAGAAAGGGGCGAGCGTTATGAACGTCTCTTCGTTGCGAGAGCTCTCGGAATCAGATTTAGTCGCAGCTGAAAAGTTGTTAAACGATGTCACATTCCGCAGATGTCGCCACGTAATCACTGAAAACACTCGTGTACTTGCGGCAGTGGAAGCACTTAAGAGCGGGAACATGGAGAGACTGGGTGAGCTTTTGCTAGCTTCACATGCTTCCATGCGCGATGATTTTGAGATTTCAATCCCAGAACTAGATACCGCAGTTGAAGTCGCAATGTCTGTTGGAGCCATTGGTTCACGAATGACTGGTGGCGGTTTTGGTGGTGCAGCGATTGCCATTATTGAACAGTCAAAACTAGAAGCATTAGCTACAGCATGTAAAAAAGAATTTGCCGCTAAGGGATATACGGAACCTAACATCTTTGCTGTGAAGCCCAGCCAAGGCGCAAGAAAAGATAGCTAAGCAGTCGGAATTACCGTAACCCCGGCATCTACCATTTCATCAATTGCGCTTTCAACGCTTGCCGGACTAACGCCAGCGGTGAGAGATGTAATGACACGTGTGGTCAAATTTTGGGCGACTGAGTCAAGAGCTGACGCTCTAACGCAATAGTCAGTTGCTATTCCAACAATGTCAACGTGAGAAATTTTCAATCTTTTGATGAGTTCTGGATAGGTTTCACCGTTTTCATCTATTCCATCAAAAATTGAATAGCCGTTGGCGTTCTGACCTTTTCTGATGTGAATATCAATCAAGCGCTGATCCAGGTTTGGATGATATTCAGCACCAGAAGTGTTGGCGACGCAGTGGACTGGCCAGGTATTGACATAGTCTGGTTCCGAGCCAGCTGCAGCAAAGTGCCCATCATTTGAATCCGCTGGGGTGTGCCAATCGCGTGAAGCAATCACATAGTCGTAGTTGGATTTACTATTTTCCAAAAAACTAGTTATTTTTGCTGCGACATTGGCCCCGCCTTCACAGGCCAATGCCCCACCTTCACAGAAATCATTCTGTACATCAATAACCAACAGAGCCTTTGCCATTAGCGATCAGCCAGACTCTTGCCGCAGCCATAGAAGCCCATTACCAACTCATCCATTGCTTCTTGGTTTGCCATGTTTACCGAAGCACCCAAGTTGTAAACAGTGAAAATCAACTTAGAGCCATCTTCCGGATACAGGAATCCAGCCAGAGTGTAGCCAGTTCGGATCCAACCAGTCTTTGCAACAACTTTTCCTTCAGCAGTTTCAAATCGATATCCAAGCGAACCAGGGGTACCAGAAACCGGCATACCGTCCAGAATTACCTTGAAGTTTCGATAGTTGTTGTCAATCAATTTCAATAAATCATTGACCGTGACAGGTGAAAGTTGATTAAATCTGGACAGGCCCGATCCATCTTCAACTTTCAGACCTGACAGGTTTATCCCGGTGCTCCTGAGAGCAATTTGGTAAGCCCGAGTCAAAGAAGAGAAGCTACCATCCAAGCCCACTTCCAATGAAACCAATCTAGCCATCGCTTCAGCTAATGAGTTATCACTCACCACCAGCATGTAATCAATCCAGGTGGATAGTGGAGCAGATCGCACACTAGCTATTTCAATTGCGTCTGCTGGAGCTTGCCCCTTGGATAAAACAGCACTGCTGGCGCTCTGCCCTAATGCCTGCTTGAAGTGCTCGCCTGCTCTTGTTACAGGATCTTTGGAGCGAGCTGAATCTTTCGAACCAGGATTGGCTCTGTCACCATCAACCTGCAGCGCAGAAACATAAGACATGTATCCATCTGTCAATCCTCTTTGATCCCAGACGCTCTGATACTCACCATCGGGGCTGCCATACAAGGTGCTGTCCAAGACAATTTGACTAATCGTCTGACCTGGCGCCTTGCTTGCAACTTGTCTAGCTAGATCGGCTAGTTTCGGAGCGTTTCGGTAGACAGAGTTCACCCCAGGAGCTGTTCGAGACAGTGTCACGTCACCTGCACCTACAAAGTACAAAATTGATGGATCAGCACTATCCGCATAAACCCTTGTAATGACTCGATAATTTGGTCCAAGAGTTTCAAGAGCGGCCGCTGCGGTAAGCAACTTCATTACAGATGCGGGTCTGGCTGGAGCCGAGCTCGATCGATCAAACAAAACAGTTCCAGTGGCCGCGTCTATTACTTGTGCCTGTAAATCTAGAATTGCGTCACTCTGCTCCAGTTCAGTCACGACACACTTAACTGCCTCTTCAAGAGCAGGATCAGTTGGCTCCCCCTCCGCCACTTCCTGATCGGAAGGTAGAGCTTCCGATTGTTCAGGGGCAGAGTTAGAGGAGGCTCCAGAACCCCCAAGGGGTCCTAGAAATAGGCCGAGCAGAACGACCAAGCCCACCACAAGGCCGCTAGCGACCCCGGTAAGAATTGGCTTTAGTTCTGCGTTAGATTTCACTCATGAAGCATAAACTCTGGATCGCCGTTATGGCCCTCGCTCTAGCATTTTCCCAGCCAGCACTAGCCCATGATGCGTTGGTGAGCCAGTCACCTGCAGACGGTGAGGTGGTATCTGCTGGAGTAATCGAGATTCGTTTGGAGTTTAGCGGAGCACCGATTTTACTGGAAGATGGCTCAGGTAACGAGATAGTTGTGACTGATCCAACTGGTGAAGTTGCCTACTCGGGATGCTTGCCAATTGAAGGCAACTTTGGAGTACTTCCAATTGATCTGTATCAACCGGGGTCCCACACCGTCTCCTGGCGAGCAGTCTCATCGGATGGCCATCCAATTAGCGGTAACTTTAGTTTCGAAGTTGAAAATTCAACTGGCTATGTCGCAGATCCTGCCTTTAGCTTCCCGGAATGTGGACAGAACCTAATTTCACCGGCCGAAGAGCCAGCAGACTTCTATTGGCTACTGTGGTTATCGCTTGGAGTTTTGGCTGCCGGGATTTTCTTTTTTCTGAGGCCCAAGAAGAGAATTTAGATAAGCCAAAGCAGTTAGAACCACTCCGCCTAGGACTGTTTCTATTCCCATTTCGAATCTTCCGCCAGCTGGTGCGGCGAAAATCGAATAAAGCACATCCAGTGCGGTTGAATTCATTAGGCCTGCAACAATTGAAATAAGCGCAACTCTCGCAATCCACCATTTGGTTCCAGTGAGCTTGCTAGATGACCAGGTAATCAAAAAGTTCAGCGCAAGTCCTATCACCAATCCGCCGACAACTAGCTCAGTGGATGGGTGATACAAAGAGCTGACAACGCCGATAACGACTGCGCTTACAATCCAAAACACAAAACTCATCTTTTCCTCTTCGACTACGCGCTGTTTAGGCTATCTTGCAGAATTCATTCAGTGGCTCGACTTGACCAGCAACCACCATCTGGTTCCCTTGATTCAGAACTGTCTCTGGGAACGCCGGCACGTACTTACCATCACCAGTGGTAACAGCCACAACGGTAACTCCGTAGGTTGAACGAATCTTTAGCTCGGCTAGAGTTTGACCATCAAAGCTTGAGGGTACTTCCGTCTTAACCATCACAAAGTCGCTATCAATCGAAACATAATCCAATGTCTCACCAGAAACCATGTGCGCTACTCGCTTGCCCATCTCAGCTTCAGGGAAGATCACATGGTGGCAGCCAAGTTGCTTCAAGATCACTCCATGGGAAGCAGAATTGGCCTTAGCCCAGACATTTGGAACTCCAAGTTGGAGAAGCAGTGAGGTGGTGAGAATGCTGGCCTCGATGTCGGCACCAATGGCCACTACGGCTGAGTCGAATTCGGCTACACCTAACTCGCGTAGGGTTCCCTCTTCAGTGGTGTCAGCTTTCACTGTGTGAGTTAGTTCTAAAGACATCTGTTGAACAATTCGCTCATCAGTATCGATACCAAGAACCTCATGTCCTGTTCTCATTAGCTCCCTAGCCAATGCCGAACCGAATCTTCCTAAACCGATCACCATAACGTTGCTGTGAAGGATTCTCTTTCTTGCTTTTTCCTTAGCCAATTAGGGGCCTTTCCTTTGGTAATTCATAGTGCCTCTTAGAAATGCGCAGGGCGAGTGCCGATGCCACCACGACTGGACCTAGACGACCGATAAACATAAGTACAGATAACCAGACCTTGGCGAAGTCTGGTAGCTCTGCGGTAATTCCGGTTGATAATCCAACGGTTGCCGAAGCAGAAATGACCTCAAATAAAAGGCTGTCCAGGCTGAACTTGGTGGTAGCGGTCAAGAACAAAGTACTAACGATGATTACGGTGGCATATAAAGCGACCAGCGTTAGTGCTTGACGCTGAATTGAGCGAGGTAGCCTTCGATTACCTACATTAACTGCAGTCTCTCCGCGAACCTCGGTGTAGATGATGAAAATCAAAATAGCGACAGTTGTCACCTTGATACCACCAGCCGTCGAGGCAGATCCACCACCAATAAACATCAGTAGGTCCATCCCTAGCCAAGTTGCATGATCTAGTTGAGATGTATCAACGCTGTTCAGTCCACCAGACCTAGTCATGGTCGACATAAACATTGCGTTCAAAATCTGCTCAAAAAGATTCATGTTGCCCAAGGTCTTAGGGTTATCGGCTTCCAAGGCAAAAATAAACAAGCTGCCTAATAAGAAAAGAATTCCACTAGTGCCAAGTGTGAGGCGGGTGTGCAGGGAGAATCTCCGAGGCTTGCCGTTCAGCTGCGGGCTCAGTTTCCAAAGACGCTCGTGAATCTCGATAAGCACTGGAAAGCCAAGCCCTCCAACAATCACAGCAATCATGACAGGAGCGATAATGAACATGTCGGAAGCAAACATAGTCATGCTTCCAACAAACAAGGAGAATCCTGCGTTGTTGAAGGCAGACACTGCATGGAACAGGCCATTCCAAATCGCTTCTGGGATAGAGAAGTTGTAAGTCAGGTGCAATCGGGTACCAAGGTAAATTGCCAGAGCTGCTTCAAAGCCAAAGTAAACCAACATTATGGTTCGAAGCAGTGATGGCATGCTATCGATGCCAATAATCTTTGCCTCAGTAATTGTGTTGAGGCGATCGCGCAGAGAAATTCTGCCGGCGATTAGCAATCCAACCAAAGTCGCAAAAGCAACGATTCCAAGTCCACCGACCTGAATTAGCAGCAAGATAACAAAGTGTCCGAAACCAGACCAATAAGTACCCGTCTCAACAACTGTTAGTCCAGTTAAACAAACGGCTGACACGGCGGTGAATAAGGCTGTAACTAAGTCAGTTGATTGGCCAGATGCCGTGGACATTGGTAGCAGAAGTAAAAGGGTGCCAAGCAAAACCGCTAATCCGAAGGCAATTACTACGATTTGCGCCGGATGCAGCGTGCGCTTGCGACTGTCTTGAGTCACTGTTTTAGCCTATGCCTCCGAAGCCCGAAATCAGGCAACCTGACCACGATACACCTGCATTACGCTGGTGAGCAATGGAAACTCGGCTGTTTATCTTCGACGGCGACTGCGCATTCTGCAGTTCTGCCGCCAGAGTGATGCGGAAAATGACCAAGGAACAGACCCCGATTAGGCCCTACCAGAAGTTGGAGTTGGCTTCTCTGGGCCTTAGCGAAGAGCTGACTTCACGTGCTGTCTACTACGTACGAGATGGCAAATACTTAGTAGCAGCTGATGCAATTGCTCAACTTCTAATTGATTCAAAGACGGCTTACTCCGTACTTGGCGGAATCCTGAGGCTTCCGCTTATCAAATCTCTGGCAAAAACGGTTTACTACTGGATTGCCAAGAATCGCCACCGACTACCAGGTGGTAAGCCTGAGTGCAAACTCGACTAAGCGATAGCTTTCTTTACCAACTTTGTAATCTTTTTAGCAACTTCGTCATTGAGCTCTATCAATGCAAATGACGTAGCCCAAAATGGACCATCGTCTAATTTGGCAGACTCTTGAAACCCAAAAGTTGAGTACCTGCTATCAAATTTGCTACCTGCCTGGAAGAAACAAATGATCTTGTCTTTTACGTAGTATGCGGGCATTCCGTACCAGGTCCTAGTGGTTATCTCTGGAGAAATACCTAAAACTAATTTGTGAATTCCTTTTGCAAGTTTCTGATCAGCTTTACTCATTTCTGCAATTTTCTGCTGAACCTGCTCTTCACCAGAGAGTTTCTTAAAATCTCTAGCCTCGCGCGCGCGTTGCTTCATTGCTTCGCGTTCGACTTCGGAAAATGCAGATTTCGAACCAGCCATGTTCTCTCCTAAGGAACTCGTTTCTCTGGAAAAAGACTAGCAAGCCATTGAAAACTGGACTAAGGAGCGACCACAATCATAAGGAATGCTGCAAAGATACCTAGGTGAACAGTCGCCTGCATCAACGTAGCGCGACCCGGAATTACCGTTAGAGCAGAAACAATCAGCGTGAGTAGCAGAAGGTTTGTTTCCGTTGCGTTCAGTCCAAGGTTAACCTCATACGCAAAGAGCGTCGAGATGATTGCGATTACCGGGATAGTCAAACCGATACTAGCCAGAGCTGAACCATAGGCAAGATTTAGGCTTGTTTGGGTTCTGCCATAGCGTGCGGCTCTTAGTGCTGATATCCACTCCGGCAGCAAAACAATCACGGCGATGCTTACCGCTACTACTTTTTGGGGAAGTCCAAAGTCTGTCACCGCAGTTTGGATAAGCGGGCTAGTGACTTTAGCCAAGCCAACGACTGAAACCAAAGCCACCATCAGCATTACCAAACTGATCAGGGCAACGGATTTAGTTGGTGCCTTGACGTGCTGAGTTTCCCGGACTGTTCCATCCGGCAGAGGTGGTGGAAGGAAAAAGTCTCTATGGCGAATAGTTTGGACACCAACAAAAACTAGGTAAAGCACCAAGGCTGAAACAGCCGCGAAGCCAAGTTGGAAGGCAGTGAAAGTCGGTCCCGGTGAAGAAGTAGTGGTCGCCGGAAGCACCAAGCTCACGATGCTGAGAGCAGCCAAAACAGCTAGTGCTCCACTGACTCCCTCGGACCTAAATGTTGCTTCTCTGTTTCGCAACGTCTTTATGAGTAGTGAGGACCCAACAATGGCGTTAGTTGTGATCATCACTGCAGAAAAAACTGTGTCACGCGCCAAATCTCTAGAGCCTTCTGGGTTTTCAAGAATCAAGACGACAATCATTCCAACTTCAATAATCGTGACCGCCACCGCAAGAATCAAAGTTCCAAATGGTTCGCCAACCCTAAGAGCCACGGTCTCAGCATGGTGAACAGCGACATATACGGTCGCCACGAGCAAAAGTCCCAGCAAGATCTGGATGCCGGCTCCAATGGCCGCATCCCAGGATATGAAAAGTGCTACTAGGGCAATCGGAGGGATCGCGTAGTAAAGCTTTGAGCTCGATAGTCTTGCGGCCAATTGTCCCCCCTAAATAGATTTGTTCGTTCAGGTCCTCAACATTTGTAACTTAGTCCCTATTCCTACCAAAGAGCCACCTGACGGAATCGAACCGTCGACCTGCTCTTTACGAGGGAGCTGCTCTACCGACTGAGCTAAGGTGGCGATACAACTGCAGAGTCTACTGGATGTCGCTTATCGCACCGAGTCTGCGGAGTCTTGCTAGAGCCGCATCTTCGATTGGTGAGTCAGGACCGATGGCGAATCTCAAAAATCCCAACAGATTTGTCACAACCGGTCTCAGAAGCCAGATGGGTAAATGCTTGATTCCAATCCTTCTTTGAATGTCTGAAGGTAGCGAAGCTAAGGCCGCCTGGAAAAGCAGTGCATAAACCGGCTTGGCTGTTTTTGGCAGAGGAGCATTTTTGATCCAGCGAATAACGGAAAGAGCCTTTTCATCACAGTTCAAATCCTTTTCAAAGTCACTCATCACCCGAAGCAAATCTGCTTCGCTTGCTGGAACGCTAGTTAGGCCTAATGGCTCGACTGATTTTCCCCATAATTTGACGTAGGCGTCTGCTCCGCCAGGAATCTCTGCTCTTGAGTAGAGCTGGTGAGATCTCAGGAAAGAGTCCATGAATGCGATGTGAACCCAAAGCAATAGCTCGGGGTCACTCGCTTGATACTTCTGCTCTACCCCAGACTTGTCAACGTAGCTACCTTTTACGCGATCGTGCATTCGATTGACTCGGTTCGCTTCTTGAGCAACCGCTTCTAGCGAACCAAAGGTGGTCACTGTTAGCCAACGAATGGTTCCAGAAAGCCGACCCAATGGATCTTCTTCATACCTTGAGTGCTGAGAGACGCCGTTTAGTGCACCTGGATGCATTGCCTGCAAAAGCAAAGCCCTTATACCGCCCACAAGCGTTGCAAAATCGCGGTGGACAATCCACGGCGCATCACTTGGTAGAAAAAGTCCTGGATCGTTACCAGCCGCTACTTGAGCTAACCACGGAGGCTGGCCATCTGGGGCACCTGAAAGTAGGCGACGAAATTTACGGGAGAAGTACTCCTGCACCGCATTGTTTGCCATTGTCACCTAACCTTACTTATAACCAATTAGGAGCAACCATGACCGAGGCCGAACTAATCCATGAGTTTCAAAGAAATCGACTGCACATCATTCTTGCCCAATTAGCCCCAACCGGTCTTTTAGCCTTTGCCGCAATCGCCACTCCGACCATCGCACAAAGTGAGCCCTTCATAATCCACGCTTTTGCACTCATCCTGTTGGCTTCCGGAATTTTGGGGGCATTAGCTGAATACTCTGCTGCTGCTCAGGCTCAAGCAGTAATTGATGACCTGAAATCACTACCCGGCTCATCCGCTCTTCGTAGCAAAGTAATCAGCTTTAGACCTTGGTTAGAAGTCGTGAAGTACGTGACGCCAGCCATCTTTATCGGAATCTTTATAGCGATTCTGGCAGCTCTTTACCTCTGAAGACAGTTCAGGTTTCCACTACCCAAGTCGGTGCCCTCAAGGTAGGCATCAACCAAGGAATTAACACAGCCATTTGAACCATAGGCTGTGTGACCTTCACCTCGCAGAGTCAGTAGCTTGGCGTCTAGCAATTCAGCGAGCGCTACTGCCTGTTCATAAGGAGTGGCTGGGTCACCCGTGGTTCCGATAACCATTGGCTGGTTAGCTAATTCAACCTCGTAGTTCAGCTCGATCATTCCAATTCCTAGTGGCCAACCAGTGCATGAGACATCTGGGTAGCTGAAGTAGCGACCAAAAACAATGCTGGCTTCAAGGATGTCTGCACCGACGTCTACACGATGAGGTTGAGCCGCCCGATCAGCACAAGCAATTGCGTAGTTGGCTTCATTGATGTTGGTCAGATAACCGCCATCAGGATTTCTGTCGTTATAAAAATCAGCCAGTAGCAAGAAGATTGAGCCGTCGCCATTGAAAGCCGCTTCGAAAGCTTGGGACAGGTACTGCCAAGACTGATCCGAATACAGAGTGATAATCAAGCCAGCAATTGCTGGTTGAATGCCCAGTGTTCTCTCTGATTCAGTAGGCAGTGGCACGGTTTCGCGAGCTTTCAAAAAACTAGCAATAACGTTCATCGCGGAATCAACATCACCTGAGAACGGGCAGGTAGGTTGCGTTAGACAGGCGGCAAGGTAAGCACGCAGCGCTTTATCAAAACCTTTGACCTGTGCCAATAATTGTGTTCCGGAATCTGCAAACGGGTCAGATGCTCCATCCAAAATAAACTTGCCAACTCGGTCCGGGAACAAAGCTGCGTAGGTTGCTCCCAGCTCAGTGCCATAGCTAAAGCCCAGGTAATTCAATAAATCTTGATTGAATAACTGTCGAATAAGGTCCATGTCTCGAGCTGTTTGCTGCGTATTGAAGTAAGCAGGTGATGGTCCAGTCTCCTGGCAGCTCTCCGCAAAAGCCTGCATCAAGTCTTTTGAGTATTGAATATCTTCTTCAGATCCATACTCAAGGTCAGACTGACCATAAAGAAGGTCATCTTTTAGTGCCTCGTCGGTGCAGGTGACTGCAGTCGATTCACCAACACCTCGCGGATCAAAAGCAACCACCTGGAAGTTTTCCCTCAGGTAGTTTGATCCAACTGTCTCATAGCCATCTCGCAACCACTTGGTAGTCGTGGAACCAGGCCCTCCTGGATTCACTAGCATCACCGGTAATCCTTCAGTGCCGCTTTTGCGCATCAGTTGAATTTGAACAAACTCACCGGTCTCTGCCAGCCAATCAAGCGGAGCAAAAATCTTGGCGCATTCAAAAGTTTCGTTGCACTCACTCCAGTCAAGGGTTTGCTCCTCTATGGCTGTGGTTGGTGTCGGCGCGGGTGCTGCGCCATCCAAGCTGGCACAGCCAGTTAGTGCCAATACAGAAGCAAGTAGCAGAGCTCTAAGCCGCAACGAATCCCCTAACAATCAGTTTGGTGCAGAGTGACTCAAGCACTAAAAGATCACGAACATTAGATTCCAGCCTACTTCTTGAAAGGGATATGGCTTCTAACACAGCGATTGAATTCTCTGCACTTGTCTGAGCTGCTCTGTTCTGGATTTCCTGAGTCAATTCCTGATTTATCAGAGGAGCGGCTGCTCCGAGTTGAAGGCTCAGAATGTCTCTAAACAAGCTCTCAGTGTCGGTAAGAATTCGATCAATTCCATCTCGCAGAGCGCGGGTGTTTCTACGCTTTTGGTTTTCTTCGAGTTGCCTGAACTCACTTCGCAAGTTAGATGGGATTTTCTCGTCCTCAATGCCATAGGCGGCAAGCAGCTTGGCCCTTTCCTGCTGACTTTTTTCTTCGCTGCTCGCTTCAGCATCTTTCTTGGCCAAGGCTAGAAGCCTTTCAGCGGTTGCCATTGCGGAGGATAGATCCTTGATTCCAACTAGCTCGCGCAAGGTTTCCATTCGACGAGAACGAGCCTCAGCACTCAAAGCCAAGCGACGGGCCATTCCAACGTGCTGTTGAGCTTGGCGAGCACTCGCCAGCGCGAGCTCTTCCTTCACGCCATCTCTCTGAGCTAGTAGCTGAGCTACTTCTTCGACTGAAGGCAATCGCAAAACAACATTTCTAGTTCTAGAGCGAATAGTTGGCAGCATGTCTGCCGCTGATGGGGCGCAAAGAATCCAGACTGTTTTTTCCTGTGGTTCTTCTAAAGCTTTGAGTAGAACATTGGAGGTTCGCTCTGACATTCGATCAGCATCTTCGATAATGACTATTCGGTAACTGCCAAGGCTGGCTCCAAGTGCCGCGAACTGAACTAGTTGCCTTACTTCTTCGATAGAAATAATTACCTTGTCAGTTACTAGCATCCTGACATCTGGGTGCGCATCAGCTAGGACAAGCTTGCAACTTGGGCACTCCCCGCAACCGTTTGAAGAACACTGCAAAGCAGCAGCAAATGCCCTGGCAAGAGTTGAACGACCTGAACCAGCGGGTCCGGTAAAGAGCCAGGAGTGTTGAAAACCAGAGTCTTTATCTTCAACAATTCTGCTTAGCTGCTCAATTGCTTCAGGCTGACCAAGCAGCTCTTGCCAGACTTTCACTGATCTAACAGGGCACTTACCCTGCCAATAACCTGTTGATGAATTTCGTCTGGTGACAAACTTGCATCCACGACCAGGAATCTTGGTTGGTTCGACATCTTTAGATATTCATTTCTAGCGCGTTCAAAGAATTCAACTTGTTCCCGCTCTAGTCGATCTGGTTCAGTTCCCTTGTTTCCGCGTCGGCGCATCGCCTCATCAGCTGGCAGATCAAGCAGTACCGTGAGATCGGGCAGAAGATTATCTACGGCCCATAGAGAAATGTTTCTGACCTCATCCACATCTAATTCTCGAGCCGCGCCTTGATAGGCAACTGAAGAGTCAAAGTAGCGATCTGATAGAACAACCTTGCCGGCTTCTAAAGCGGGGCGGATTTTGGTTGCGACGTGGTGAGCTCGATCCGCTGCATATAAGAGGGCTTCTGATCTTGCTGAAACATCACCCTTGCGGTGGAGAAGCAGGTGCCTGATTTCCTGTCCGAGCTCCGTGCCACCGGGCTCTAGGGTCCGAAGAACCTGTTTACCGTTGTCCACCAAGAAGCGCTCGAGCATATCCAACTGGGTCGATTTTCCAACCCCATCGATTCCCTCAAAGGTTATAAACATCAGCGCTTTTTCTTCTTGGAAGTTTTTGGTGCTGCTTGGCCTGGCTCCACTCCTAGTTTCTCACGTCGAATGGCTAGTAGTTCAAAGGCTCGGTCCGGCGAGAGCTCTTCGATGGTCTCTTCTTTTGGAATTGTCGCATTGATAACACCATCAGAGACATAGGGGCCAAATTGGCCAGTTTTTGCCACGACGTTTAGCTTCGATGCTGGGTCTTCACCAAACTCCTTCAATGGCGTAGCGGCAGTGCGACGACCCCTGGTCTTAGGTTGCTTATAAATCTCAAGCGCTTCATCCAAAGTGATTTCTAAAATCTGCTCTTCGCGCTCAAGCGAGCGAGAGTCAGCTCCACGCTTTAGGTACGGACCAAACTTTCCATTTTGCGCTGTGATCATGGTTTGAGTTTCCGGATCAATCCCAACTTCGCGCGGCAACGCAAGAAGCTTTAGTGCTTCCTCATAAGAAACTGTTTCGGGTGACATTGATTTAAACAAGCTGGCAGTCTTTGGCTTAGGTGCTCCCTCGTCCATGATTGCAACATAGGGGCCGTAGCGTCCGTTCTTGACAACGATGTCAAATCCAGTGTCAGGATCTGGCCCAAGCACGCGATCCTTAATCTCAGGTGCATTAGCTAGCTCAACAGCTTTTTCTGTCGTTAGCTGATCTGGTGTTAGACCAATTGGAATATTTACGATTCGTCTTTCTTCACCTGAACCGATTTCCAGGTAAGGGCCATATTTGCCGGTTCGAAGAGTTATTCCCTCCCCCAGATCAAAACTGTTAATGGCTCGCGGATCTGAGTCTGCCAAGGACTCAACCAGCGCACGCAAACCATCATCGCCAAAATAAAAGTCTTTTAGCCACTTGCTTCGATCGAGTTCGCCCATGGCAATGCGGTCAAGATCCTCTTCCATCTTGGCTGTGAACTCATAATCAACCAAGTGATCAAAGTTCTCCTCTAAGAATCTGGTAATCGTGAATGCAATCCACTCCGGAACTAGAGCACTACCTTGCTTGATCACGTAGCCCTTGCCGATAATGGTCGAAATAATTGAGGCGTAGGTAGAGGGTCGTCCAATTCCCTTTTCTTCTAGGGCCTTCACGAGCGAAGCTTCGGTGTATCGAGCTGGCGGCTGCGTTTGATGGCTCTTTGCAGTTGATTCCTTTATATCTACGCTGGCGCCCTCGCTTAGGCTTGGAAGCTTTCCGCTGTCCTCATCCTCTTCTTCTTTGGTCTCGTCATAGACCGCCATAAAGCCCTTGTAGTTCACGACCGTGCCACTGGCGGTGAACTCGAGCAGGCCAGTGGCGCTCTTTAGCTCTAACTTGGCCGTTGTGGTGGAGAGCTTGGCATCTGCCATTTGGGAGGCCAGGGTTCTGCGCCAAATTAGGTCATATAGAGCGTGTGATTTTCCAAGTAACACAGATTCCAACTCGGCTGGAGTCTGGAAAACATCTCCGGCCGGACGAATAGCTTCGTGAGCCTCTTGAGCATTCTTTGACTTAGCTGCATAGTCTCTCGGTGCGTCAGCCACAAGATCTTTGCCAAACATCTCCCCCGCTTGTTTTCTCGCAGCTTCAATCGCTTGTTGCGAAAGGTTTGGAGAGTCAGTTCGCATATAGGTGATGTGACCGGCTTGATAAAGCTGCTGAGCAATATCCATTGTCATCTTTGCGCTCAACCCAAGTTTTCTTGATGCTTCCTGCTGCAAAGTAGAGGTTGTAAATGGAGCGTATGGCTTTCTGGAATTTGGTTTTGACTCGACCGAGACAACTTTCAATGTCTTGCCATTTACTTCAGCTGCAATCTTCTCGGCAGCTTCTGTGTCTAAAACCACAACATCGGCTGTCAGTTTTCCTTTTTCGTCAAAGCTCTTGGAAACCGCCAGACGCTTAGCATCAATTGACAGCAGCTTGGCATCAAAGACCACGGAATCAAATTCACAACTAGCAACCACGGAAGCATAGTTCGCGGCAACGAATGCCATTCGCTCACGCTCGCGCTCAACGATCAATCGCATTGCAGGTGATTGGACGCGGCCAGCCGAGAGTCCGCGGTTTATCTTGCGCCAAAGAACTGGAGAGATTTCATAGCCAACTAGACGATCCAAAACTCGCCGGGTCTCCTGGGCCTGAATCAGATTGTCATCGAGATCTCGGGTGTTTTCTTTTGCCTCTGAAATCGCCTTGGCCGTGATTTCGTTGAAGACCATTCGCTTTACTGGAACCTTAGGTTTGAGCACCTGCAAAAGGTGCCAAGCAATTGCCTCACCCTCACGGTCCTCATCTGTGGCGAGGTAGAGCTCATCGCAGGTCTTTAGGGCCTGCTTGAGTTCCGTGACGGTTTTGTTCTTGCCAGCGGAGATGACATAAAAAGGTGTGAAGTCGTTTTCGATATCGATCGAAAACTTGGCCAATGATGGGCTGGCCTTCTTTTGCTCGGTGGGGATTTCCTTAGCCTCCGCCAGATCGCGGATATGGCCGACTGAGGCCATGACCGAAAAGTCATCGCCCAGGTATTTGGCTATTGTCTTGGCCTTGGCAGGCGACTCAACAATGACCAGCTTCTTGCCCAATTGGAAACCCCTAATCCTTCTGGGCCGCCTCCGCCGATGCCGTTAGAGCCAACCCTAAGTAATTCATACCAGCGCTTACGCTGACAACTCCACCGACAATACGGCAGGAATCTAGGTTTGCGCCATTAACCCGCGCCAATTCAGCTGCATTTGGGCAGGGATAACCAGCAATTATGCCGATTCTGCTATCGGAACCCGCTAGGGCTGCCAGGTCCGTAATCATCTGCAGCCGGGCCTGTTGACGCCCAAAATCCAGTGCCAAGCCAACTGCAATTGCCAAAAAACTGATTAAACCGGCAACGATAACGCTCAAACTGACAGCCGAACCACGCTCTAGCCAATCGGGATTGCGCAATACTCACTCTCCAAAATCAATGGCTCTTTTCTAAGCACCAGACACTGAAATCTCTCGCGCTCGATGATCTCCAGCTCAAAACCAGCTGGCGCCTCAACACTGTGTCCAAGCGAGTGTAGGCGTGCTAGTTGCATGGCCGTCAATTCAAGTTTTATTGCTGACAGAGCAATCGGGAAGAGTCCCAGCAGCGCTGTCACCGCCAAGATCACTACTGGTGTAATCAGCATGAACTCAGCGGTGACCGCACCTCTTTCGCTATGAAATGCCAAGAGCTCTCGCCACCAGACCAAATAGCAATTGCCGAACTTCTTCGCTACGCATGATTAGCAGCATCAATCCAGCGAAGGCAACACCAGCCAGAGTTGCGATTGCATACTCGGCCGTGATTGCACCTCTTTCGCTTTTTATCAGGTTCATTTTTCTCCTTTCTTATTTTGTTAGTCCAACCATGGTTGGAGGGATGGTGAAAAGCATGAAAGCTGGCAATGTTGTTGTCCCCAGTGGAATAAGTAGCCGAACAGAAAGAGTTCGAAGAGCTGCGATTTTTTCTGCTAGTTGACGTTGCAGAGTGTTCTCAATTTCACTCTCAACCAAAGCAGCTAGGCCAGCGCCAGTTCTTTTGGTTAGTGAGACTAGTTTTGCCACTTTCTCACTGGAGAGAAGATTAGGGAAGTAATTAGCAATTTGGCCCACGTTCATTCCAGCAGCAATCGCAACAGAGAACTTTTGAAGTTCACTGATGGAAAACTCGTAATCTATTCCAGAGAGCATTCGATTACTGATTCGATTTCCCAACAGCAAAAGTAAGCTGCCAAGCAGTAGCGAGATAAGCACTAGGGGATTGATCAAACTAGCAAGACTGCTGATTCCGGTGAGGACAGTAAGAGCTAAAGTCAGCGCTGGTAGCCAAAGCAATAAACGCCTGGTGGCTCGTGGCATTGCTAAGGCCTGATTTAGCTCAGCTATTGCCCTATCCAGGATTTCCTGCTGCGCGGACAGTGATATAAGAAGTGTCTTCAGCGGGGCACCCAACCGGATTCCTAGCACTAGCTCTTCTGGCAAATCGGTGGCTTTTAGTTCAGAAAGTGCCGTTTTCAAATCAACTCCTGCTGAGAGAAGCGCAGCTAATTGTCTAAGGTCCATTTAGATGCGCTCCATCTGCATGTGGCCGCTAACCAATTGAACTGATGCAATTGCACTGACATGCCTTGTGGGATTTCTCTCTAACTGAATAAAAAAATCAATTGAGCTTGAAACAAATTGAGTTGTGAGCTCTGCTGAGATTCCAGATAGCAGACCAAGAATCAGTAACCTCTGCGGAATTTGATCTAGGGATGTTGCGTGCAGAGTGGTTAGTGAACCGGGATGGCCATTACTAACTGCCTGCAAGAAAGCCAGAAACTCTTCTTTTCTAACCTCACCAACCACTACCCGGTCTGGACGCATTCGTAGCGATTGAGTTACCAGCTGCGTGAGCGTTACCTTACCAACTCCCTCCTGATTGTTTTCACGCGCGATAAGAGAAATGGCTGGGAAGGGTAAAAATAGTTCGGGCACCTGCTCAATGGTGATGATGCGCTCTTTTGATTCTGCCAGCAGAGCTCGCAACAGCGTGGTTTTGCCACTTGAGGTTGCGCCAGAAATCACGATCGTCTTTTTACCTAATACTGCGTTTGCTAAAAATTCAGCCTGCTCTTCACTGAGCATTTTTTCAGCAACCAGCTTGTTTAGATTTATAAATTCATCGGAATGAACACGCACGCTCAAACTTGCTTGATTACTAACTCCGTGTGGCAGGAGCATGTGCAGGCGCAGATTATCGATGCTGAGATCGAGCATTGGAGATGCGATATCAAGGCGAGCGCCGTTTTCAAACGCCAGCTGACGAAGTTCTTTTTCCAGCTCTTGAGAATCAGAAAAAGGAGACTTGATTGGTTGAAGCGCTCCCCCGCAATCAACCAGACAGTGACCGCCAAAGAGCAGGACATCTTTCACCCCTGGTATGGAGATCAATGGGGCAAGCCAATTTGGAATCGTCATGGCGTGAGCATGGCTCAGTCCAAGAATTTCAATAAAGCGAAATAGATATCTGTGGAAAAAGAAGGGGCGGTAGCTTTGGGGGAAAGCTACCGCCGTCTACCGGGTTCAAAATGGGGGGATTTCCCCCGGTAGAAACTGACCGAAGTCAGTGCATTGAGAATAATCCGAAACCATAGTTTTTGTTCCCCAATTGGGGGACTTTCACAAACTCCCAGTGTTTTCCAAGGCCGGAAGTCTGGCAGTATGGAGGCCAGTAAGGACGAGGATGTCAGAGCCAGAAATCGAGAATCTGCTGAGCGAAACCAGAAGGTTTGCGCCAGCTCGGGAGTTTGCTGCCCAGGCGATTGCCCAGCCGGGGATTTATGACGAGGCGGAAGACTTCGTTGAGTTCTGGTCCAAGCAGGCCAAATCCCTGCACTGGCACAAACCCTTCACTAAAGCGCTGGATTTCTCAGATGCCCCGTTTGCCAAATGGTTCGAAGATGGCGAGCTGAACGTCAGTTATAACTGCCTAGACCGCCATGTTGAAGCAGGCTGGGGAAAGCGAATTGCTCTGTTTTTTGAAGGCGAGCCGGGTGATAGCAAAACCTACACCTATCTAGATCTACTGACCGAAGTGAAGAAGGCAGCAAACTTGCTAATCAAGCTTGGCGTTAGAGCCGGCGACAGAGTTGCGATTTACATGCCTCACATCCCCGAAGCAGTGATTGCTATGCAGGCTGTTGCAAGAATTGGCGCCGTTCACTCCGTTGTGTTTGGGGGCTTCTCCGCTGATTCATTAGCTGATCGAATCCAAGATGCTGGCGCCAAGCTGGTGATCACTGCGGATGGCGGCTACCGCAAAGGAAAAGCATTGCCACTGAAGCCAGCAGTTGATGAAGCGTTGGCAAATGAGAAATGTCCTTCGGTCGAAAAAGTTCTCGTAGTCAAGCGCTGTGCGAATGAAATTGCTTGGGATGAGAGTCGCGATCTTTGGTGGGACGAAGAAATGGCTCTCGTTGACAAAGAACATGTGGCTCAGGGGTTCAGCGCTGAGCACCCGCTTTTCATTCTCTACACATCAGGCTCCACCGGAAAACCAAAGGGCATTCTCCACACCACCGGTGGTTACCTAACGCAAACTTCCTACACTCACAAAAACGTCTTTGATCTACATGAAGGACAAGATGTTTACTGGTGCACGGCGGATGTTGGCTGGATTACTGGCCACTCCTATGTCGTCTATGGTCCAATGGCTAACGGTGCAACCCAGGTGATTTATGAGGGAACTCCGGATACTCCTGACTGGGGCAGATGGTGGGACATTGTTCAGAAGTATCACGTCAACATCTTCTATACAGCTCCCACTGCAATTCGAACCTTCATGAAACTTGGCAGCAAGGTAGTTAGTCACTACGACCTTTCATCACTTCGACTTCTCGGTTCAGTTGGTGAGCCAATCAATCCGGAAGCTTGGATTTGGTATCGAGATGTAATTGGTTCTGGAAAGACTCCGATTGTTGACACCTGGTGGCAAACCGAAACCGGTGCAATCATGATTTCGCCACTTCCCGGAATTACAGAAACAAAACCTGGCAGCGCTATGAAGCCACTGCCCGGCATTAGTGCAGCCGTTGTGGATGATGATGGCAAAGTTGTTGGAAATGGTCACGGCGGTTACCTCACCATCACTCAACCTTGGCCCTCCATGCTCCGCGGAATCTGGGGAGACCCAGAGAGATTCAAGCAGACCTACTGGTCTCGCTTCCCTGGCAAGTACTTCGCGGGAGACGGTGCCAAGCTTGATGAAGATGGTGATCTATGGCTGCTTGGCCGTGTGGATGATGTCATGAATGTGTCCGGCCACCGCCTTTCGACCACTGAGATTGAATCTGCCCTAGTGGCACACCCATATGTTGCCGAAGCGGCAGTGGTTGGAGCTAGCGATGCGACGACTGGTCAGGCAGTAGTTGCCTTTGTGATTCTGCGACGAAGCCAACTTGATCACACCGGCAGTGAGGCTGACATCACTAAAGAACTACGCGACCATGTCGCGAAAATGATTGGTCCGATTGCTAAACCCAGAACCATCTTTGTCGTGAGCGAACTACCTAAGACCCGCTCCGGCAAAATCATGCGAAGACTACTCCGGGATGTAGCGGAAGACAGACCAATTGGAGATGTGACAACCCTCTCTGACACCACTGTCATGGACACCATCAAGACTCGAGTTGGCTTAGGAGCCGAAGACTAAGTGGTAAACATTCGAGAAGCTGTTGCTGATGATGAGCAGGCCATTCTTGCTCTGCTGCGCATTTATTGTGAAGAGGCCGAAACACCTCACTCTGATGATCATCTACTAACTGGACTGAGGCCACTTCTAACAACAAATCCTCATGGCGTGGTCTTAGTAGCAGAACAAGAAGAAATCATTGGCTACTCAATCCTCACCTGGGGTTGGGGAATCGAATCCGGTGGGCAAGAAGCTCTGGTTGATGAAATGTTGATTGAACCATCAAAGCGTGGAACTGGGATTGGTCAGACACTAATGCAAGCTTCGATTGACAGAGCAAAACAGCAGGGGGTGAAAGTAATCTTTCTAGAAACCGAGAGAGATAACCCTCGCTCCAGAAAGCTCTATGAAAAACTTGGGTTTGAAGAAGAGTCGTCTATTTGGATGAGCTACCGCTTCTAAACAAACTCCACAATTAATTCAACTTCCACCGGAGCATCCAGCGGCAGTACCGCAACACCAACAGCGCTTCGAGCGTGAATTCCTTTTTCACCAAAAATTTGCTCCAGCAATTCACTTGCGCCGTTGACCACAGCAGGCTGTTGAGTGAAGGAAGCATCCGAGGCAACAAAGCCAACAACTTTGACTATCTTCTTCACGCGGTCAAGATCCCCCAACACGCTCTTCACCGCAGCCACCGCATTCAAAGCGCAAACTCGCGCAATTTCTTTTCCTTGCTCGGCAGTCAGGTCTTTACCCACCTTGCCGGTTGCAACCAACTTGCCATCAACTAGTGGAATTTGACCTGCCGTGAAAACTAAATTGTCCGACACCACTGCAGGAACGTATGCACCTGCCGGTGTAGCAACCGCTGGCAAAGTTATGCCAAGTTCGCTGAGCCTTTGGTTTGCGCTCATTCAGCTACTCGCTTGAAAAAGGCGATCAGCCCACCCTGCGGCCCAGTAATCACCTGGACCAGCTCCCAGCCCTGTTTGCCCCAGGTATTGAGGATTTCGGTTTCTTTATGCAGAAGTAGGGGGGTTGTGACGTATTCCCACTTGGTCATTCTCAGCTCCGTATCAGATTTGGCAAGGTAACCTAGAGTCTATGTCGAGCAAGCCAACCTCCTCGACGCTCGGAACCTTCCTAAAGTTTGGGTTTTTGAGCGCTATCGCTGGCCTACTATCCGTGGCGTTATTTGCCCCGGCTGTGGCAGTAGCTGGAGTTGCCGCTACCACCGGAATCGCAGCCTTTGAAGGCCTGCCCGATTACATCAAGCCAATCAATGCCTCCCAGGCCTCAAATGTTTATGCCCTGCGCGAGGGTGAGCCTGAGCTGATTGCAACCTTCTATCACGAAAACCGAGTGGAGATCCCGTTCGAAGAAATGTCTCCTGCCCTGGTTGATGCCGTGGTGGCAGTTGAAGACCCCCGTTTTTATCAGCACCCGGGTGTTGACGTTATCTCCCTAATCAGAGCAGGTCTAACCAACCTTGCTTCCTTTGGCGAAGGTCCTGGTGCATCAACTATCACGATGCAGTATGTAAGAAGCTCGCTGGTTGAAGCTGCCAACCTGACCGGTGATGCCGAGGCAATCGCCGCTGCAACCGAGGTAACAATCCCGAGAAAGCTTCGCGAGATTCGTCTTGCAATCGCGCTCGAGGGACAGGCAACCAAAAAAGAAATTCTTGCTGGATATCTGAACCTGGTCTTCCTAGGAAACCAAATCAACGGTGTTGAAACTGCCAGCCAGTACTACTTTGGAATTCCGGCTAGTGACCTAAACATTCCACAAGCTGCTTACCTAGCTGGAATGCTTAAGTCCCCCAATGACTACAAACCAGATGAAGCAGAAAATCTAGATCGCGGTCTTGGCCGAAGAAATTACGTTATTCAGAGAATGGCCGACGAGGGTTACCTGACCCAAGAAGAGGCAAATGAATACAAAGATGCTCCAATTCAAACCAATATCACACCGGTTGAAGCAGGTTGTGAGCTAAACCAAACCACCGCATTTTTCTGTGACTACACAGTCTGGACAATTAGAAACTCACCAGAATTTGGAACAACCGCCGAAGACAGAGAAATGCTACTTCGCCGCGGTGGCTTAGATATTTACACAACCCTCGACTTAGACATCCAGCAAACTGCCTGGGATGCCACCATGAATGCACTGCCCGCAGACAACGAGTGGGGATTTGGAACAGCTTCAGTTTCAGTAGAAGTTGGAACCGGTCGCGTGATTGCCATGGCGCAAAACCGTATCTTCAATCAATCCGCTGAACCACCGGTTGGAGAAACATCCGTCAACTACAACACCGATCGACCATTTGGTGGATCAAGTGGCTTCCAGCCAGGTTCGACCTACAAACTCTTCACCCTGGCTGAGTGGCTGAAGCAGGGATACTCACTTGGTGATCACGTAGATGGTCGAGTCCAAACCGGTGAGGACATTGACCTCGATGGTCAGCCGGATCCGGTAAAGATTTGGAACGTCGCGCAAGACTTCAGCGCAAGCTGTGGTGGCGTGGTTGGTCTGTGGGAGGTTAAGAACTCCGGTACTGACCAAGGCGCAACCATCGACAACATCAGCGTTGGAAGAGCGGTCATCACATCACAGAACACTGCGTTTGCTGCCATGGCATCGAAACTGGATTTGTGTGCAATTCGCGATACCGCTCAAGCCTTTGGAGTCCAGCGCGCTGACGGAACTGAGCTTCTTTACTTCCCATCAACCATTCTTGGTACGAATGAAGTTTCTCCATTGAGCATGGCGGCAGCTTATGCAGCTGTATCTAACCGAGGCGTTTACTGTTCACCAGTTTCAATTGACAAGGTGATTCTCCGTCGCGATGGCTCCGAGCTACCAGTTCCACAGACCCGCTGTTCACAAGCTGTGTCAGAAGATGTGGCCCTGGCAATGGTGCAATCACTAAAGCCAGTAATCACCGGAGGAACCGGTGCTGCCTCTAACCCTGGTGGACCAGTGCCACTAGCGGGTAAGACCGGAACCACCGATAACCGAATTCACACCTGGATGATTGGCTTTTCTTCCGAGGTTGCTACAGCTACCTGGGTTGGTAACGTCTCTGGTCAGGTCAGGCAGGGCGGCAAGCGAGTAAACGGCAACGAAGTAACTGTTATTCGTCACGTAGTTTGGAAGCAAATCATGCGTGCTGTCAACGCAAAATACGGCGGAACTAACTGGCCAGCACCTGATCCAAAATACATTTCAGCACCGTCAATCACCATTCCAGCCGTGAGCGGACTGGATGCGGAACAAGCAAAGGTTCAGCTGATGACCGCATCGCTAAGTGGAGCGGTAATGGTCGAGCAGGTTGCATCGCCATTCCCTGCTGGCACAGTTGCCTACACTTCGCCAGCAGCTGGTGAAGCAGTTCCAAGAGGATCACTAGTGAAGGTTTACATCTCATCAGGTGGCCGACTAACAGTTCCAGATGTTCGAGGAATGACTGTTGAGCAGGCATACGCTGCGCTGCAGCAGCTTGGATTGTTTGGAACGCTTCCGCAACCAAGTCAGACCTCACTGCTAAATAAGTGTGACCCGAATCTTCCCAAGGATTCTGTCTATTCCACTCAGCCGGGTCCCGGTGAGGCAGTACTTCCAGCATCAGCCGTCATAGTCCTACCAAATAAATGTCGCTAGCGAATAACGCCGGACCTTTTCTACTTCGCGAGGAAATTGTTCAGGGAACAGGACTTAATCTAAGAGTTCTTCACATCTCTGATATTCACTTTGCTCCTAGCCACAAAAACAAAGCTGGGTTCTTGCGAGAACTTGCTCAGCTGAAGCCAGATTTGGTTGTGAACACCGGCGACAACCTTGGACACTCTCAAGCAATCAATCCATTGCTGCAAGCATTGGAGCCACTGCTGGAATTTCCAGGAGTATTCGTAAACGGAAGTAACGACTACTCCTCACCCAAACTAACCAACCCGCTTCGCTATTTGATGGGTCCGTCCAAGGTTGAATCCAGAGCGCGTGATCTTGATACTCCCAGAATGCTCAGGGAATTTGAGAATGCTGGCTGGCTGAATCTAAACAATCAAACTGGGCAACTGAGAATTAAAGATCAAGTAATTGACTTTGTTGGGGTTGATGATCCACACCTGAATCTTGACAAGACCCCAAAAATTCAATCTTCAAACCTAATCGCCGTGGCACATGCTCCATATCTAAGAGTGCTAGATAGCTTTGCTGATCTATCAGCCAAGATGATTTTTGCAGGTCACACTCATGGCGGTCAGATCTGCCTTCCAGGCTCAAGAGCGCTTGTTACAAACTGCGATCTTCCGACCAAGCAGGCGCAAGGACTAAGCAAGTACAAAGACAGTTGGCTGCATGTTTCAGCCGGGTTAGGTGCCAACATTTACACGCCTGTGAGAGTTTTCTGCCCACCCTCAGCAACGCTTTTGACTATTAGCTAGGCCAGTTCTTTCGCAACTAGCTCAGCAATTTCATAAGTGTTTAGCGCAGCACCTTTTCGAAGGTTGTCACCAACCACGAACATGTCCAGAGTCTTTGGGAAATCCATCGACTGACGCATTCTTCCGACGTAAGTTGGATCCTGTCCTGCAACAAAAGCAGGAGTTGGGAAAATACCCTTCTCAGGCTCATCCATCAGAACAACTGTTGGCTGCTTTTCAAGCTCCGCCTTCGCTTGTTCAACTGTGATGTCGTTAGCAAAAGTTGCGTGGACTGCAAGAGAGTGGCTAACCTGCACCGGCACGCGAACGCAAGTAGCGGCAACTTTGAGATCCTTGATGCCAAGAATCTTTCTTGATTCATTGCGAACCTTCAGTTCTTCGGAAGTGTGGCCGCCCTCTTTGACAGAGCCAGCTAGTGGAATCACATTGAGTGCGATTGGGGTTGGCCAAGGAGAGTCTGAAGAATTCAATCCCTGCTGCTTGAGAGTCTTTGCAACAGTGTCTGAGGCAAGCCCTGCTTCTGCGTTGGTTGCCACTGCAGCAGTTTCCTTTTTCAGCTGTTCAATGCCTGATGATCCCGCTCCAGAAACAGCTTGATAGCTGGCAACCACCAGCTCGGTCAGTTGCCACTTTTTGTGCAGTGCCCCGAGTGCAGCCATCATGGTCAAAGTGGTGCAGTTTGGATTAGCAATAATGCCCTTTGGTCTGCTCTTTGCCATTTCCGGGTTTACCTCTGGCACAACCAGTGGAACTTCCGGATCCATTCGGAAGGCAGCTGAGTTATCAACCACTACAACACCCTTGGCAGCGGCAATTGGTCCCCACTCAGCAGAGATCTCGTCCGGCACATCAAACATCGCAATATCAATGCCATCAAATGCCTCTGGCGAGAGAGCTACTACGGTTAGTTCTTTGCCATTGACAGCAATCTTCTTGCCAGCTGAGCGAGCTGATGCAATCAGGCGAATTTCACCCCAAATGTTTTCACGGTTATTGATGATGTCGATCATCACAGTGCCAACAGCACCGGTTGCGCCAACTAGAGCAAGATTTGGCTTCATAATTAGCGACCCGTTCCTGCGTAGATAACCGCAGTTTCTGTTGCATCCAATTCAAAGGCTGTGTGGACAATTCGAGTAGCTTCCTTAAGCTGATCGGCTCTGGTTACGACTGAGATTCGAATCTCAGAGGTAGAGATCATTTCTATGTTGATTCCTGCCTTCGCCAGTGCTCCAAAGAGCTTTGCACTCACCCCGGAAGAGGTCTTCATGCCCGCTCCAACAATTGACAGCTTGCCAATTTCGTCGTCATAGCTCACTGACTGGAAACCAATGTCGCCCTGTTTTGCCTTGAGCGCTTCAACAGCTTTGTGGCGATCGTTGTGCGGAAGAGTAAAGGAGATATCGCTTAGGTGATTCTCAGTGGTTGACACGTTCTGGACGATCATGTCAATGTTCGCACCAGCCTCAGCCACGGCCTGGAAAATCTCAGCAGCCTTACCAGGTCTGTCAGGAACACCGATCACGGTGACCTTCGACTGTGTGCTGTCAGCTGCTACTCCGGAGACTACTGGCTCTTCCATTTCTTCTCCCTCTTTGGTGGTGTAAACAAGTGTGCCTGGATCAGCACTAAAAGTTGATCGAACTCTCAGCGGAACTCGATGCCTGCGAGCAAACTCAACTGCTCTGATGTAAAGAATCTTTGCTCCTGATGATGAGAGCTCCAGCATTGAATCCAGATCAATCTGAGCAAGCTTCCGAGCTCTTGGAACGATTCTTGGATCTGCGGTGTAAACGCCATCAACGTCAGAGTAAATCTCGCAAATATCTGCCTTCAGAGCTGCCGCTAGAGCAACGGCCGTAGTGTCCGAGCCACCTCGACCCAAAGTAGTTGTGTCACCATTTTCAAAACTAAATCCCTGGAATCCAGCAACAACTACTACGTTGCCATCTTTTAAAGCATCTTGAATACGCTTCGGGTCAATCTTCCAAATTCTCGCGCTGCCATGCTCGGAGTCTGTTGAGATGCCGGCTTGGAAACCAGTGAAAGACATTGCCTTGAGTCCCTGGTCTTTGATTGCCATCGCCAGCAGCGCCATAGAGATTCGCTCACCAGCGGTCAGCAGGATATCCATCTCACGATTACCACCAACATCGGTAGTGACAGAGTTGGCCAGATCGATTAGCTCATCGGTAGTGTCACCCATTGCAGAAACCACCACGACAACCTGGTTGCCCTGGGCTTGAGTTGCGATTACGCGCGCAGCAACATGCTTGATCTTCTCGGCGTCAGAGACCGAGGATCCACCATATTTCTGAACAACTAACGCCAACTAAGAACTCCTAAGGGGATTGATGCAGGCGACGGCGCCTTAGGGGAAAAGTCTAGTTGACCCTTCTGCGGCCCTCAAAGGCGCGGCCCAAAGTCATATCATCCGCATATTCCAGGTCTCCACCCACCGGCAGACCAGAGGCAAGCTTGGTGATGCTGATTTCAAGCGGGGAGAGCATGCGAATTAGATAGGTGGCTGTTGCTTCACCTTCCAGATTTGGATTGGTGGCAATAATGACCTCGCGAATATTTGGATCTGCCAGGCGTTTCATCAGCTGCTTGATTCTTAGTTGGTCTGGACCAATTCCTGCAATTGGAGAAATTGCCCCACCCAGCACGTGATACAGACCACGAAACTCACGGGTTCTCTCGATAGCCGCAATGTCCTTGGAATCTTCCACGACACAAACCAAGCCTTGATCACGCTTTTGATCAGCACAGATAAAGCACTTCTCATTTTCCGAGACGTTTCCACATGTCTCGCAGAAGCGGACCTTGAGCTTCACTTCTTGCAAAACCTCTGCCAGCTTCATCGCAACATCTGTTTCGGCTTCGATCAGGTAAAAAGCAATTCTCTGAGCGCTCTTTGGACCAACTCCCGGCAAGCGACCAAGTTCATCAATTAGTTGCTGGAGGGCACCTTCATACATTATTTCTGGCCCTTGATTGGTTTAGCCCCGAGCACCTCGCGAAGAATAAACTCACCGGTTCTTGGATCGGTTGTTTCAATCGGTTCAGTCTTTAGCTCTTCGTGCTCTTCTTCTTCAGAAAACTCATCGTCATTTGATTCAATTACTGGCGCGCTGGCAACCTTGGATGGAACATCGGCAACTTTCGCCCGATACTTGACGCTAACACCCGTCATGTCTCTAATTACACTTCTCAAAACCTCTGCAGCACCACCGGCATTTCGGAATGCTTCCACGTCCTTTTGAGACTGGAATAGCAAGGTGAGAACCTCGTCGTTGTAATCAACAACTTTGGATGTGAAGGCAACAGCCCAGGCAGATCTCGACTGCTTGGAGAGAGTCTCCAGAATTATTTGCCAGTTTGCTTTGAAGAAAGAGATAGTCACATCACCAGCGGCGGCTTTTTTCACCGGCTCCGCGGCTACTGGCTTTGCTTCAGTCTTCTTCGCTTCCATTACTGGTTTCGCTCCTGATGCAGCAGGTTCAGCCGCTGGAACTTCGCGCATGACTACCTTGGCTTGAGCAGCCGGAGCCAACACACGAGCACAAAGTAGTTCTAGTTGCAACCTTGGATTTGATGCAGCAGATGTATCACTGAGTGCCTTGGCGGTGGCCTCTGCAGTTTGAGTGAGCGAACCAAGTCCGAATCTGGCTGCCTGAATTGTGAGTTGCTCAAATTGTTCTGGTCCGATTCCGCGAAGAATTGCCTTGGCATCTTGGCCAAGTGAGTGAACCAGCATGAGATCACGGATGCGCTCAAGTAGATCTTCCAGGAAGCGTCTGGCGTCCTGGCCAGACTGAATAATCTTGTCAACAGCAGTGAAAGCCTTGGCCGCATCCAGCTCCGCAAAAGCTTCAATCACATCAGCCATCAGGTTGTCATGGGTGAAGCCAAGAAGGTTGATAGACCTCTCATACGCAATCTTTTTGGTATCGCTGCCAGCTATTAGCTGATCTAACAAGGAAAGAGCATCTCTAACCGAACCACCTGATGCTCTGACCACCATGGGTAAAACACCGTCATCTGCCGAATAGCCCTCAGACTTCAAAACAGAATCCAAATAGCTCAGCAGCTCAGCTGGTGGCACAAGTCTGAATGGATAGTGATGAGTTCTGGAACGAATTGTCCCAATAACTTTCTCCGGTTCAGTGGTTGCAAAAATAAACTTCACGTGCGCTGGTGGTTCTTCCACGATCTTCAAAAGCGCATTGAAGCCTTGAGTGGTGACCATGTGAGCCTCATCCAAGATGAAGATTTTGTAGCGATCACGAGCCGGCGCAAACACCGCACGCTCTCTAAGGTCTCGAGCATCGTCAACACCATTGTGAGAAGCAGCATCAATCTCAACAACATCCAATGAACCCGGGCCGCCTTTGGCCAGCTCAATACAGCTTGCACACTTTCCACACGGAGTATCAGTTGGCCCCTCGGCACAATTCAAGCAGCGAGCAAGAATGCGAGCGGAGGTGGTCTTTCCGCAACCTCTGGGACCAGAGAACAGATAAGCATGGTGAACTCGGTCTGATTTCAAAGCTGCCCGAAGTGGATCGGTGACCTGAGTTTGCCCGATTAGGTCAGCAAAGTTATCTGGTCGATATCTGCGATAGAGGGCGGTGGTCACCTGCTAAGGATAATCCCATCGGGGACATTAGGAGTTCCCTAGGGGATAACTCCCGTCCAGGTAGCGGCGGCCCCTGAGTGGCCTATCACGACAGTCATAGCGATAGCGCCGATTGAGAGGGAAACTAATGTAAAACCTAGAACTTGATTGAGAAACTTTGGCCAGGACTTTCTCAAGGAATACCCAAGACCAAAACCAACAGCCAATACCCAAAGCGCTAGCGGCATCAGCATTTCCCCGTACTCGGAGTGAGGCTGCGGCTCATACATAACTTCAGAGAGAGCTTCGCCCGATTGCTGAGCAATAAAAATAAATGGGACAGTGGCTACGGTTGCTAGCAGAGCACGGAGTAAATATCTGTCGCGAAGCTTAGAAGAAATAGTGGTAATTATCAGAAAAAGCAAAGCGACTGGGAAAAGAGCCACTGCAAAGTGCACAGCTAACGGGTGAAGTGGAAGGTCTCCCAGTGCCAGAAAAAACTCTTCCAAGGAACTCCTTTAGGTTTCGATCAGATTTTATCTTGAAGAGAAGAAAGGTGACCCCTCGCGCACCCGTCAGAGCTCAGTTACCCTTGCTACCTTTCGGTCCTGGGGGGTTTAGCCAAGGTGATGCCACGCGAGGAGTCACCTTGATTCTAAGACTCAATTAGTTTTGTGGGAAACCAAGGTTGATGCCGCCGTGCGAAGGATCTAGCCAACGCGAGGTGACAACCTTAGTTTGAGTAAAGAAGCGGAAGCCCTCTTCACCGTGTGCTCTGGAATCTCCAAAAAGCGAGTGCTTCCAACCACCAAATGAGAAGTAGGCAACAGGAACAGGAATTGGAACATTGATTCCAATCATGCCAACCTCAACCTCGTGCTGGAACCTTCTAGCTGCTCCACCGTCATTAGTGAAAATGGCAGTGCCATTTCCAAACTGAGAAGAGTTGATTAGTTGCAAGCCTTCTTCATAGCTCTTTACACGAACCACCGATAACACGGGCCCGAAGATTTCCTCCTGATAAACCTTGGAAGACGTTGGCACCTTGTCGATCAAGGTTGGTCCAAGCCAGTAGCCATTAGCGTCGCCATCTGGATTTACATCTCTTCCGTCCACCACAATCGATGCACCATCCTGCTTAGCGATGTCGATGTAGCTGGCAACCTTGTCTCTATGTTGCTTAGTCACCAGTGGCCCCATGTCACAAGATCTTCTGCCATCGCCAACCTTGATGGTTGCCATTCTTTCTTTGATCTTGGCAATTAGTGAATCGGCAACTGGTTCAACTGCAACTACCACCGAGATAGCCATGCAGCGCTCTCCTGCTGAACCAAAGCCAGCATTCACAGCGGAGTCAGCTACCAAATCTAAATCAGCATCTGGCAAAACCAGCATGTGGTTCTTCGCTCCGCCTAATGCTTGAACTCGCTTGCCGTTCTTGGCTGATGTTTCATAGATGTATTGAGCAATTGGAGTTGAGCCAACAAAAGATATTGATTTCACAAGTGAGGGATTCAGCAGGCCATCAACTGCCACCTTGTCGCCGTGAACAACATTGAAGACACCATCTGGAAGACCCGCTTCTTTCAAAAGTGCAGCTGTCCACATCGCACTCGATGGATCTTTCTCACTTGGCTTAACCACCACCGTGTTGCCGGCAGCAATTGCCACCGGGAAAAACCACATCGGAACCATCGCTGGGAAGTTGAAAGGGCTAATGATTCCAACCACACCGAGTGGCTGTTTCATTGAGTAAACATCGATTGAGGTTGAAGCATTTTCTGAATACTCGCCCTTGAGCAGGTGAGGCAGACCGCAGGCAAAGTCAACCACTTCCAAACCCCGGTTGATTTCTCCCAAAGCATCCGAAATCACCTTGCCGTGTTCTGTGGTGATGATTTCAGCAAGCTCTCCCTTGCGCTGCTCGAGCAGCTCCCGGAATCGGAACATGATGGAAGACCGCTTAGCTAGCGAAGTCTCTTTCCACGCAGGGAAGGCGGCTTGGGCTGCTTTTACTGCTACAGCTATATCTGTATCTTCGGCAAAGGCAACCTCTGCTATTTGTTGACCAATTGCTGGGTTATAAACCTCACCACGGCGAGCGCCGGTGCCTTTGTTTTCCGAACCATTAATCCAGTGGGAAATGAGCTTCATTTTCTACCTCTTCCTAGAAAAGACTACTCTTAGCCAGAAGGCCAAAAGAGGGGCAGCATGCAAGAGATCACCGCTCTAATCAAGCGCCATCCCGCCTCACAGGCGAAAGTCCTGACAGAACTGAGAAATCTCATCAAACAACTGGTGCCCGGTGCCAGCGAAAAAGTCTTCTATCAAATGCCCTCTTTTGAACTAAGCGGGGTCATCCTGCTCAGCTACCAGGGCTTCCAGGATCACAGCAGCATCTTCCCCGGCCCCGAGGCAATCCAACTACTAGAAAAAGACCTAGCAAAATACAAAACCTCTAAAGGTGCTATCCAATTTGATAAAGACAAGCTCCCGCCAGCATCTCTAATCAAGAAGATTGTTCAAACCAGAATCAAGCTAATCAATGCCAGCTATCCCAAGAGCACCGGTGAATTCATGGAGTTCTATGACAATGGCTATCTCAAAGCCAAAGGCAAATACCGCGAAGGCGAGATGCACGGCTACTGGGAGTTTTTCAGAAGAGACGGCTCAATCATGCGCAGTGGCAAACTCAGCCATGGTGAGCCAATTGGTGAGTGGCAGACCCATATAAGAAGTTAGTTTTGGTCAATCACTGATTGGCAACTAAACTGCTCGAGGAGAATTCGCCTAGTGGCCTATGGCGCACGCTTGGAAAGCGTGTTGGGTGAAAGCCCTCGGGGGTTCGAATCCCCCATTCTCCGCCAATCGAATCAGATTGAGCTGCCACAGTGCTTACAAAGCTCGGCTTCTTCCCTTACGTACTCGTGGCATTTTGCACATTTCTTGGTCCCTGGAATTGACTCAATTACCCTTAGTGCAACTGGGGTGAGATAAGTCAATAGAAAGTATTTCCTCCAAGTCCGACCATTTAGTCCCTGCCTGTTTGCTATGAGAACTGCTACCCAAACCAAAAAGGCGACTAGAGAAATCAGGAGCGTTAGGGGTAATAGGTAAAGTGAACTTGCTTCCAAGTACGGTCTTGTCTCCACAACAATCACAGGTTCAAGTTCATTCACTAGAATTTGGGAGGCAATTATCGCCAAGGGTCCAAAGATCGACCAAAGAAATACCTTCATGTACTTGTCTGCTCTATGTAGATCTGGTTCCATGAATCCACTCCTCAGTATTTTTCAAGGCGTGCGAACTATGTTTATCTAGCTCGGAAGTCTTTCTGTTGTGTCTATTTGAAGTCTAATCCTCTAAATGCTGCAATTCCAGAAGGGCTTGCACCGTACCTCAAGCTTCAGGCTGTGAATTAGCCAATGGTGCAGGTTTACTAGAAACCGTATTGGTAGAGACTAATGGCGTAGAAAGATGGCGTAGAAAGTGATTTGGCGCACCCTAGCCCCAGCATTTACGCGGGCGAGAGGGTGGTAGTGCGAATCAAGCATTCTCCGCCAGC
>WLDG01000009.1 GCA_009704945.1 Actinomycetota bacterium
AAGCTTTACTGCATTCAGCGGAAGTAGCTGATACCACCCGCGATGCAGGTTCTTACGGTGTCCAAGCTACTTTTCAGGGCATTGACATGACTGCGGTGAATAAGTACCGCGACTCAATCATCGACAAGCTCTATAAAGGGCTAACCGGTCTGGTCGGTGGCAAAGCAATTACCTATGTCACTGGTGAAGGAAAAATGACCGGGCCAAAAACCATTTCGGTTGGAAGTGAGAATTACACAGGCAAGAACGTACTGCTGGCAACCGGATCGCTAACTAAGACATTGGGTATTGAAATCGGCGGAAGAGTTATTACTTCTGACCAAGCGCTACTCATGGACTGGGTGCCAAGACGTGTTGCAATCCTCGGTGGTGGGGTGATTGGCGTTGAGTTCGCATCTATTTGGAGAAGCTTCGGTGCTGAAGTTGTCATCATCGAAGGTCTAGACAGGCTTGTCCCAAACGAAGAACCAGTCATAAGTAAAGCCCTTGAGCGCGCATACAGAAAACGCGGAATCGAGAGCAAACTGGGCAGCAAGTTCAAGACAGTTTCGCAGACACCGACCGCTGTCGAAATTGAACTCGAGAGTGGCGAGAAAGTATCAGCGGACATTCTTCTAGTGGCTGTGGGTCGCGGACCGAATGCCACGGGCTTTGGTTTTGAGCAGCAGGGAGTGCAGATGGATCGAGGTTGGGTTCTGACCAACGATCGACTGCAGACCAACCTGCCGGGTGTTTATGCAGTAGGTGACATTGTGCCTGGGCTTCAACTCGCACATCGTGGATTTATGCAAGGAATCTTTGTGGCCGAGGAGCTAGCAGGCCTGAAGCCAAAGAGAGTCGATGAGATGGGAATCCCCCGCGTCACTTACTGCGAACCTGAAATAGCATCAATCGGTCTCACCGAAGCGCAGGCTAAGGAAAAGTTTGGCAACGATGTTTCAGTTTATGAATACAACTTGGCTGGAAACGGCAAGAGCAACATTCTCGGAACGACCGGTCTAATCAAGCTGATTAGACAAAACAATGGCCCAGTTGTCGGATTCCACATGATTGGATCACGAGCTGGCGAGCAAATCGGCGAAGCTCAACTCATCGTAAATTGGGAAGCCTACCCAGAAGATGTTGCTCCGCTGGTTCACGCACACCCAACCATGAACGAAGCAATTGGCGAAGCGCACCTCGCTCTCGCCGGCAAACCTCTACACGCCCACGCATAAAGACAGGTAAAGAAGATGGCTGACGTAGTTCTTCCAGCACTAGGTGAATCAGTAACCGAGGGCACAGTAACCAGATGGCTCAAGAAAGTCGGAGACACTGTCGCCGTTGATGAGCCACTAGTTGAGATCTCGACTGACAAGGTTGATACTGAGATTCCCAGTCCAGTAGCAGGCGTTGTTCAACAGATTCTGGTCAAAGAAGATGAGACTGTTTCAGTTGGTGCCGTACTTGCAGTTGTTGGCGATGGCGCCGCGATGCCTGCAGCACCTGCAGCGACACCAGCGCCGGTCGCTGCTCCAGCACCGGTTGCACCGCCAGCGCCAGTCGCTGCTCCAGCACCGGTAGTCACAGCACCAGTTGTTCCTGCACCAATTCCTGCGACTGTTGTTCCACCAGTTGCAACTGCGCCAGTTGTTTCACAACCTCCGGTTGCACCGCCCGTTGCCTTGCAAGCTAGCGAATCGGATCCGAATTACATAACTCCAATTGTTAGAAAGCTCGCTGCTGAATTAGGTGTGAATCTGGCAAACGTTCGAGGCACCGGAGTTGGCGGAAGAATTAGAAAAGAGGACGTCCAGGCGGCTGGAAGTGGTAGTGCCCCTGCTGCTGCAGCGACCGCTGTGGTGTCTTCTGCACTGCGCGGAACAGTTGAGCCAATGACTCGCTTGCGCAGAGTCTTGGCGGAGCGCGCGGTTGCATCAATGCAGCAAACCGCTCAGCTAACCTCAGTAGTGGAAGTCGATGTCAGTGGCATCGCTCAACTACGAGAGCGTGTAAAGAGTGACTTCCTAGCTAAAACAGGCAACAAGCTAACTTTCATGCCTTTCTTCACCTTGGCTGCTGCTGAAGCCTTGCGAGCACACCCGAAAATTAACAGCTCTGCTGAAGGCGACCAGATTGTCTACCATGACGGCGAAAACATTTCCTTTGCAGTTGATACTGATCGCGGTCTGCTGACTCCTGTCATCAGAAACACCGCTAGCTTGTCAATTGCTCAACTAGCGGCAGCGATAGCGGATTTAGCCAACAGAACTCGTAGCAACCAGCTCAAGCCAGATGAACTATCGGGTGGCACATTCACCGTTACCAACACTGGTTCACGCGGTGCCCTATTTGACACTCCTGTAGTTTTCTTGCCACAGTCGGCAATCTTGGGCACAGGCATTGTCACTAAGCGACCAGCCGTCGTGTCAGATGCCGATGGCAACGACGCAATAGCAATTCGTTCAATGGTTTACCTAGCGCTGAGCTATGACCACCGAATCATTGATGGTGCAGATGCTGCTCGCTACTTAGGCGATGTCAAGAAGCGTCTTGAGGAAGCAAGGTTCGAAGCAAACCTTGGATTCTAGAAAAATCTGGCTGACCTTGGAGTCGAGTCATGCCTAGATTTGAAAGAGTTGCATTCAATCCGGATTTTATTGACTATCAGTCTGGGTATGAACTTCAACAAAGAGTTCATGCCGAAGTGGTCGCCGGTACTCGAGAAGACACTGTCCTACTGCTGGAACACAAAAGCGTATATACGGCTGGCAAACGAACGGACGCTAGTGAATTGCCAGATGATGGCTCAGAATTTGTTGAAACCAATCGAGGTGGCAAGATTACCTGGCACGGTCCTGGGCAACTAATTGGCTACCCCATAATGCATCTGCCCAAGCCAATCGACGTCGTCGCTTACGTCAGATACCTGGAGCAGACGATTATCGACGTGATAGCCGAATTCGGTATCGAGGGAACCAGAGTCGCTGGCCGAACTGGAGTCTGGGTGCAGTCCCCCAGTGGCATCGATAAGGTCGCCTCAATTGGGATTAGGGTTGCGGAGAAAGTAACGATGCATGGATTTGCTCTAAATTGCAGCAATGATTTAGAGCCATTTGAGCACATTGTTGCTTGTGGGCTAGCCGATGCAAAGGCAACGACCCTAAGTGTTTTAGCATCTAGGGAGATAACCCCGCTTGATGCAGCTAGCCTGATTGAGCAGAAAATGGGAGAAATACCAAATGCCAGAGGCTAAGCCAGAACGCAAGCTACTTCGACTAGAGGTTCGAAATAGCGCCGTTCCAATTGAACGCAAGCCTGAGTGGATTAGAACTACGGCCAAGATGGGACCCGAATACAAGCAGCTGCACTCGCTTGTAAAAGAGCAGGACCTGCACACTGTCTGCCAAGAAGCAGGTTGCCCAAACATTTTTGAATGCTGGGAAGATCGAGAAGCCACATTTCTAATTGGTGGTTCCCAGTGCACTAGGCGTTGTGACTTCTGCCAGATTGATACCGGCAAGCCAGCAGCTTTTGATGCTGACGAACCAAGGCGCGTGGGCGAGTCTGTCTCAAAAATGCAATTGCGTTATGCCACTGTCACAGGCGTTGCACGAGACGATCTCCCTGATGAAGGTGCATGGCTATATGCAGAAACAATTCGTCAAATACACAACCAGTCCCCCGGCACAGGCGTTGAGATACTAGTTCCGGATTTCTCTGGCAATCCAAAACACCTTGGTCAGGTTTTTGATGCGTTACCCGAGGTATTTGCTCACAACGTTGAGACTGTGCCAAGAATTTTCAAGCGAATTAGACCAGCCTTCGATTACAGCAGGTCAATGGATGTCATCACCCAAGCTAGGGATTATGGACTTGTAACCAAGTCCAACTTGATCCTGGGAATGGGAGAAGAAAAAGAAGAAATCATCACAGCTTTACAAGACCTCCACAACGCTGGAACCGACATTGTCACAATCACTCAGTACCTGAGACCAAGTCCCCGTCACCATCCGGTTGAGCGCTGGGTGAAGCCTGAGGAATTCGTTGAGCTTGCCAAGATTGCCGAAGGGATCGGATTCCTGGGAGTGTTGGCTGGTCCACTGGTTCGCTCAAGCTATCGTGCAGGCCGCCTCTGGGCCACCAGCATGATTGCTAAAGGCCGTCCAATTCCCGAAAACCTTCGCCACTTGGCAGATAAGGTCGAATTCGTCCAAGCCAGCGCGATTGCCTAACTAAACTAGGCGCGTGGCTAAGAAGGATAAGAAACCCGGCAGATTCAAACAACTGCTGCAGGTATACAAAGTAACCGCTAAGAACGACCCATCAAGCGTGTGGGTCTCTCTGCTTGGATTTTTAGTTTCTGTTGCAATCGGTCTGGTCATGGGTTACTTCGTATTTGGCGGAGAGCCTTGGAGCTTTACGCTCTGGACAATCTCGGGCGTGACTAGCGGCATTTTGGTCGCCATGATCATCATGTCCCGTCGTGCTGAGCGCAGTGCCTACAAGCAAATTGAAGGTCAAGCCGGAGCCGTTTCCGCAGTGCTGAATTCACAAATCCGTCGATCTTGGCGAGCAAACCCAACACCTATTGCAATTAGCCCCAAAACTCGTGACGCTGTTTACCGGATGATAGGACGGCCGGGAGTGGTTCTGATCGGCGAGGGTGACTCCGCTCGTTTGACACAAATGCTGCAGGACGAGTCGCGCAAAGTCCACCGCATTGCCCCTGGTGTGACAATCCATCAAATAAAGGTCACTCAGGACAATTCTGGGGTCCGCCTTTACAACCTTCTCAAGACCGTCTACAAGCTCAAGAAGACCCTCCGCCGTGCCGAGGTTACGGCCGTTGCGAACCGTCTGGAATCCTTGGGCGGGCTCTCTATCCCCATCCCTAAGGGAATCGACCCGATGCGAGTGAGACCCCCGAAACGCAAGGGTTAACATTTCTGAAACATTTGACCACTAGGTTTTAGATGTTCCCTCCGGGATCTAGGCAACCGAAGAGAGAGAAACCTATGTTCAAAAACGCATCTGAAGTACTCAAATACATCAAAGAAAATGATGTTAAGTTCGTTGATGTTCGATTTACCGACCTTCCTGGAGTGCAGCAGCACTTTAATCTGCCGGTGTCGCAGATTAATGAAGACTTCTTCGCAAACGGACAGTTATTTGACGCATCGTCCATCCGTGGGTTTGCATCGATTCACGAGAGTGACATGCAGCTCATTCCGGATGTTTCCACCGCATGGCTGGATCCGTTCCGTGTAGAGAAAACGCTAATCATAAATTTTGACATTTATAACCCTCGCAATGGTGAGCTCTATCACCGCGACCCTCGTCAGGTTGCACACAAGGCAGAGCGTTACCTTCAGTCAACTGGCATCGCAGACACTGCGTTCTTCGCCCCAGAAGCCGAATTCTTTATCTTTGATGAGGTTCGATACGAGGTGAAAGCCAACACTGCCTTCCACATCGTTGACTCAATCGAAGGAAGCTGGAACTCAGCCCGCGTTGAAGAAGGTGGAAACCTCGGCAATAAAACTCCATACAAAGGCGGATACTTCCCAGTTTCACCAGTTGATCACCTAGCTGACATTCGTGATGCGATTGTCTTGGAGCTCGAGGCAGCCGGCTTGGATGTTGAGCGCTCCCACCACGAGGTTGGAACTGCCGGTCAGTGCGAGATCAACTACAGATTTGACACTCTGGTTAAGAGTGCCGACGACATTCTGAAGTTTAAGTACATCGTCAAGAACGTTTCCCACCAGTTTGGCAAGACTGCAACCTTTATGCCAAAGCCTCTATTTGGTGACAATGGTTCTGGCATGCACGTTCACCAATCGCTATGGAAAGACGGTAAGCCGTTGTTCTATGACGAGACCGGTTACGGTGGACTTAGTGACATGGCTCGGTGGTACATCGGTGGTCTTCTCAAGCACGCCCCTAGCTTGCTTGCGTTCACTAACCCATCAATCAACTCTTACCACCGTCTAGTTCCAGGTTTTGAAGCACCTGTGAACCTCGTCTACTCAGCAGGAAACCGATCAGCTGCTATTCGAATCCCTATGACTGGATCAAATCCAAAGGCTAAGAGAATCGAATTCCGAGCCCCAGACAGTGCAGGTAACCCATACCTTGCATTCGCAGCAATGCTGATGGCCGGCTTGGATGGCGTTAAGAACAGAATTGAGCCTCACGCACCAGTCGACAAGGATCTCTATGAGCTTCCACCAGAAGAGGCCAAGAACATTCCACAGGTTCCTGGATCATTGGAAGCAGTGCTGCAGAGCCTAGAGCAGGACAACGAGTACTTGATGCAGGGCAACGTATTCACGGAAGACCTGATTGAAACTTGGATTGATTACAAACGCGAGAAGGAACTGAAGCCTATGGCTCAGCGCCCTCACCCGTATGAATTCGAGCTTTATTACGGTGTCTAGATTCAATTGACAAAAGGGGCGACTTCGGTCGCCCCTTTTGAGTTAAAAAAGCTCCTCGAAAACCTTTCTAGATCTTCTGGTCGCAGCCAGATAATCATCTTCGAGCTCTGACGCAGAGCCCGGAGAGTATTCGAGAATGCGAGAAGTCGCTTCCAACTGACGCCTATCGCTGGGGAGGATGTCTATTAGCTTGTCAACGGCCAGAACGAGGGCGCTTCTGGTTCGCGTGGCGATCGACCAACCCGCATTCAAAATCTGTGCCTGATCCATACTTATAATCGAAAGCTTCGCCAGCTCCTGTAGAACCTCCAGTGTTCCAACACGCTGTAACTCAGGATGTTTAGCTGCGTATCTAAGTTGATACAGCTGTACCAGCCATTCGACATCGCTGATTGATCCTCGTCCTAGTTTCAAGTGCCTGGTGGGATCGGCGCCAAGTGGTAATCGCTCGCTCTCAACTCTCGCCTTGATTCTCCGGATCTCCGTCAATTGCTTATCTGAAAGCTGCTCGGGGTATCGATACTTATTAATCAAACTAGTGAAAGACGATCGCAGGGAATCGCTACCTGAAATGATACGAGCTCTAAGGAGGGCTTGGAATTCCCAAGTATCAGCCCACTTCTCGTAGTAAGCCTGATAACTCTCAATGGAACGAACTCTAGGTCCGTTCTTGCCTTCAGGGCGAAGCCCCAAATCCAGCTCAAACTCTAGAAGAGAGTCCTTGCTCAGCAGCATAAGTTGCGAAGCAATCTGTTCTGCAATTTGCTGAGAACCCTCTGTGTCTGATCTGTAAACGAGCATGGCGTCGGCATCCGACCCAAATCCAAGTTCTTTACCGCCCCAGCGTCCCATTGAAATAATTCCAAAATCTAAGGCTTCATTAGCTCCGCCCTTGGCAAGCTGCAGCATTGCAAGAAGATAACTATCAACCAAATCTGTAAGTCCCATGGATATCTTTTGCATGGTGAGCTGACCGAGCACGGCGCCGATTGCAAGCCTTAGAACTTCCCTGCGCCGGATCTGTCTGATTAGCTCCGCAGCTGATTCCGTTGTTTCGCGATCTGCAATTGCAAGCATCTCTTGAAGCAGTTTCTCCTGTGAGCTTGGTTCGAGAGAGCCAGCATCCCCAAACCACGCCGATGAGTCAGGGATGTGCTCGAGAAGTCTGGCTATAAAGCTGGATGATGATAGAACCTTCATAAGTCGCTCGGCCGCCCCGGAAGAGTCGCGGAGCATCTTGAGGAACCAGTGCGTCTCTCCTAGTGATTCACTCAAACGTCTAAAGCTAAGAAGCGCCCGATCTGGATCAATGCCTTCCGCCATCCAACGAATTAACACCGGCACTAAAGTCCTTTGGACTGTTGCTCTCCTGGACACCCCGCTCGTGAGGGCTGAGATGTGGCGAATGGCTCCGGTGGGATCGATGAATCCGAGCGCCCGAAGCCTCGAGTCAATGGCTTCGTCACTTAGCTTCACATCACCAGGTGCAAGTTCGGCCGTCGCGGCAAGAAGAGGGCGATAGAACACTGAATCATGCAGAGATGCAACTCTGGAGCGAGTTTGGTCTAAAACTTGAGCAAGGTCCTCAGCCGACCAATTGAGATTTACTCCCCTGGCAACCCTTCTTAGTTCAGAAATTTGAGCTGGAACTAAATGAGTTCTTCTCAACTTGATTAGTTGAACTCTGTGCTCCACCACTCGCAATAGTTGATACGAAGCGATCATTTCGCGTGCATCGTCTCTACCCAAGAAACCAGCATCGCTGAGCGAGTGCAGAGCCGATAAGGTATTGGCTGATCGGAGAGACTCATCAGTCACTCCGTGGACCAGCTGCATCAATTGAGCAGTGAATTCGACATCTCTCAGGCCGCCTCTGCCAAGCTTTATGTCTCGCTGGGCATCATCCTTGCTTAGCTGTTCTAAGACGCGTTTTCTGAGATGACGAGTGCTCTCAACAATTCTGCTTCTTTCAGAGTAGGTCCAAATCAAAGGCTTTATTTTTTGAACATACTGTTCACCAATTGATCTATCCCCGGCAGCAAAGCGTGCTTTCAGAAGGGCTTGGAACTCCCAAGGTTCTGCCCATTTTTCATAGTAAGTTTTGTGTGCTTCTAGGGTTCTAACTAGAGCGCCAGATTTACCCTCCGGGCGAAGGTTGGCATCAACTTGCCACAGTCCTTCCTCAATATCAGATTCAAACAGGCATGCTGCCAGTCGAGTTGCCAGCTTGGTTGAGGTTTCAAGAGAATCCGAATCAGACACATAAATAACATCTACATCGGAAACGTAATTTAATTCTGCTGCTCCGGTTTTACCCATGGCAATTATTGCCAACTTGGAACTTTGCTTCTGTTCGATACTTATTCTGCCCTCAGCCACAAGTTCAAGCCCGGCCAGATCCAACCCAGCCTCAAGCGTGGCATCAGTAAGTCGAGTGAGCGCCGTTGCAACGAATTCGTAAGCATCTAGAGCGCTTGGTGAAGACAGGTCAAAATCAACGATTTGGAGCAGTTGAGCACGATAAGCGACTCTCAGTTCCACGCGACTTGAAGAACTAACTTCAAATTCAGTTGGCAGCCGTGGCTCAAACTGAAATAAATCAAGGTGCTTCGGGTGTCTTATGAGAAACTCTGCCAATGCGTCTGAGGATCCCAGGAGTCTGCACAGCCGGAGCGACTTGTCTGGGCTTGAGAGAAGTTTCCCAATTCGCCCAGAATCGACTTCTGCTAAGCGAAGCAGAGAGTCGAGTGCTCGATCCGGTGATGCTGATTTAGACAGCGGATCCAAGGCTGAGTGGCCCCAGTCCCCTGCTAATTCAACCAATCGGTCTAACTTAGGAATACTTTGTGATAACTCTTCAAAGCCCAGTCGGGCCAATTCACTCAGCGGGTTTGAACGTGAAGCCATCTAGAGGGTTCGCAGGTTTTGCTCAATCTCAAATGGCGTAACTTGCGCACGATACTCCGCCCACTCATTTCTCTTATTAGCGAGCACAAAACTAAAGACTGATTCACCCAAAATTTCTGCAGCTAGTTCCGATGATTCGAGTTTCTTGATTGCGTGATCCAAAGATTGAGGGAGAGATTCGTTGCCGAGAGCTCGTCGTTCCATGTCAGTCAAAGACCAGACATCGTCCTCTGCTTCGGCAGGAAGCTCATAACCATTCTCAATACCTTTCAGCCCTGCACCCAGCAATAACGCGTAAGCCAAATATGGGTTGGCAGCTGAATCCATGGCACGATACTCAATTCGAGTACTTTGAGCCTTCTCAGGCTTGTGAAGAGGGATTCTGATTAGTGCACTTCGGTTGTTATGGCCCCAGCTGACATAGCTTGGAGCTTCACCGCCTCCCCAAAGGCGCTTGTAGCTGTTGACGAATTGATTGGTTACAAGCGTGATTTCTGGAGCGTGACGAAGAACACCAGCCATAAATTGGCGAGCAGTATTTGACAGGTGATACTGGGCTCCAGCATCAAAGAATGCATTCTTGTCTCCCTGAAAGAGGGAGAAGTGCGTGTGCATTCCACTTCCAGGATGATTGGTGAAGGGTTTTGGCATAAAGGTCGCGTAGACACCTTGCTCTATCGCAACTTCCTTGATGACAGTCTTGAAAGTCATTACATTGTCCGCCATTGAAAGAGCATCGGCATAACGTAGGTCAATCTCATTTTGACCTGGCCCACCTTCATGGTGACTGAATTCAACCGAGATTCCGAGTTGCTCCAACATGGTCACAGCACGACGTCTAAAGTCATGTGCTGTGCCGCCTGGAACATTGTCAAAGTAGCCAGCGTTATCCACTGGCTGAGGTAAACCATCAGAACCCAGTTCGGCGGACTTCAAGAGGTAAAACTCAATTTCAGGGTGGACATAAAAACTAAATCCGAGTGATGCGGCCTTATCTAGGGCTCGCCTCAACACGTTTCGAGGATCGGCTGCAGCTGGTTTTCCATCTGGTGTCGCGATATCGCAAAACATTCGAGCGGCTGGATCGACGGTTCCTCGCCAGGGAAGGATTTGAAAAGTACTAGGGTCCGGAATGGCCAACATGTCAGCTTCCGAAGTCCTGGCTAGACCTTCTATCGCCGACCCGTCAAAGCCAATACCCTCAGCAAAAGCGCCCTCAATCTCCGCTGGAGCGACGGCCACAGACTTCAAAGTTCCAGCCACGTCTGTGAACCAAAGTCGGATGAACTTTACCCCGCGCTCCTCAATTGTGCGCAGTACGAACTCTTGCTGCTTGTCCATAAGGCCTCCTGAACCTCCCTCTAGGCTAGTGGCTGTGCAAGAAATCCGTATCGGCTTTGGCCAGATAAACCCGGTCGTTGGCGACTTTGAGCACAATTCTGCGCAAGTGCTGAGACAGCTCGAGAAGGCTGATGGGAAAGCCGACCTTATTGTTTTCGGCGAGCTCGCACTATGCGGTTATCCGCTAGGTGATCTGAGTTACAGAACAGACATCATTGAGAAAACACAAATCGCGCTTAAACGATTAATCGATGAATCTAAAAAATTTCCTGACCTGACCGTTGTCTTGGGACACGTTTCGATGGCCACTCAAAGGAAGTCCAACCAGTCGGCATTTGCTATTGCCCACAACTCAGCAACCGTCTTTTCAAATGGAAAGGTCGTTGGTCGCTACGATAAACAGCGCCTCCCTACCTATGACGTGTTTGACGATTGGCGCAATTTTGTTCCTGGAAGCCAGGAATTGATTTTTGAAATCAAGGGCAAGAAGGTGGCTGTTGCAATCTGTGAAGACATTTGGGATTCACATTCTGGTCAGGCGGAGAGGCTGGAAGCCGCCAAAGTCGATTTACTTGTTGTGCCTAATGGATCTCCCTACACGCGAACTAAACCATCAGAAAGAAGATTTGCTGCGCGCGATTTTCAGAGAGGTTTCTCCATTGCCTATGCAAATTTATGTGGCGGTCAAGACGAATTAGTCTTTGATGGAGACAGCTTTCTATTGGAAAAAAGTGGTGAGGAAGTCTTTCGGGCTCCATTTTCTGAAGGTGTCTTCATCGATTCACGAGAACTCGAAGACGTGCTAGACGATGACCCAGCAAGACTTTTCAGGGCACTCGTTGTTGGTCTCAGGGATTATTGCGTAAAAACAGGTCAAACGAAGATTGTTTTGGGTTTGTCTGGTGGCATTGATAGTGCTCTAAGTTGTGCGTTGGCAGCCGAGGCGATTGGTTCAGAAAATGTTCTCGGGGTTGCGCTTCCGTCTCGCTATTCTTCTGATCATTCGTTAGAAGACGCAGCAGCGATTGCTAAGGCAGTTGGGTGTGAATACCGAAGGATTGAAATAGAGGGTCCTCACGATAGTTTTGAATCTCTTCTGGATCTTTCTGATCTCGCTAAGGAAAACATCCAAGCTCGAATTAGAGCCGTCATCCTTATGGGTATTTCCAACACCGAGGGCAGGCTCTTGCTGAGCACAGGAAATAAGTCAGAAATTGCCGTCGGTTATTCGACCATCTATGGTGACGCAGCTGGCGGATTCGCGCCAATCAAAGACCTCTTCAAGACAGATGTTTGGTGGTTATCGCGTTGGTACAACGAGTACAAAAAACAGGAAATAATTCCCGCTAGATCAATTAGCAAAGCTCCCTCCGCCGAACTAAGGCCTGGCCAAGTTGACCAAGACTCTCTTCCTGATTACCAGTTATTGGACGATGTTTTGAAGTTACTGATCGAGAAATCAGCCACGGTCGAAGAAGTAGTCGGTCTTGGTTTCGACAGAGAATTGGTTGCAGACATCGATGAACGAGTTCGCAAGGCTGAATGGAAAAGAAGTCAGGGTGCAATTGGCACCAAAACAACTCAGCTAGCATTTGGTAGTGGGCGAAGGGTGCCCATTACGACAAGATTTGGATTGCTATGAAGATTCGCACCGGCACGCTGCGTGAAATTAAGCAAAAAGGTATGAAGTTTGCATGTCTGACTTCTTACGACCAGCAAACTGCGCAAATCTTTGATGAGGCAGGAATTGAATTAATTCTTGTGGGTGACAGCGCCAGTAATACCGTCCTGGCGCATGACACGACTATCCCAGTCACGCTAGATGAAATGATTCCCTTTGGACAAGCAGTAGCTAGATCAGCCAAACAATCTTTAGTCATTTTTGACATGCCATTTGGTAGCTATGAGCTCAACAGTGAACAGGCACTCGGGAACGCAGTGCGGGTGCTGAAAGAAACAGGTGTAGCCGGTGTCAAGATTGAAGGTAGACGAACAGAGCAAATAAAAAAGCTCGTAGAAAACGGCATCCCAGTAATGGGGCACGTGGGTTTCACCCCTCAAACCGTTCACGGTCTTTCTGGATACAAAGTCCAAGGACGTCTAGATGACGCCGATCGTGTCCTTAGCGACGCCATTGCGATTCAAGAGGCAGGTGCATTTGCAATTGTGCTGGAGCTGGTACCAGCCGAACTTGCTGAAAAAATCACCAAGGAATTGGCCATTCCAACGATAGGAATTGGCGCTGGAAATGCCACTGATGGACAAATCTTAGTTTGGACTGATTTTGCAGGTCTCGGTGAGAAGATTCCAAGCTTTGCAAGAAGATACCTCTCGCTGAGAGAGGATTTAAGTAAGGCTGCAGTTCAATTCGCTAAGGATGTAAAGTCAGGGAATTTCCCTTCGGAAAATGAAAGTTTTCGCTAGTTCTCTAACTCTTCATCTCTAATCTTCTGAGCGCGATCTCTAACAATTTGTTCGGCATTAAGGGCATCTGAATAGGTGTTAAATGGCCCAATCCTGTCTAAGCCCAGTGACTTCGGTCCTTCTTCAACTTCCTTAGTCTTAGTGTTAAACCAATAACGCTTTTCTTCCATAGTTATCAACCTATCGCCAATTACAATTTGGCAAATGCCAAAAGACAAAAGCGGAAGACTAGTCCCGGGAAAGCTTTCCCCCATTAGAAGCGTGCCGACGCCCATTGCGAGACCGGAGTATGTTGGCAAACCAGCGCCCTCTCCTCACACAACAGGCGACCGCTACGACGAGGAGTCAATCGAAAGAATTAGAAAGGCAAGTCGTTTAGCCGCACAAGCTCTGCAACTGGTTCTTTCTTCTGCTAAACCTGGCATGACCACCGATGAACTAGATCAAATAGGCCATGAATACTTAGTTAGCCAGGGTGCCTATCCCTCAACTCTTGGATATCGTGGCTTTCCTAAGTCTCTTTGCACATCGCTTAATGAAGTCATCTGTCACGGCATACCTGATGACACCGTTTTGGAAGAAGGCGACATATTGAATGTTGACATCAGCGCCTATCTCGATGGTGTGCATGGTGACACTAATGGAACGGTCGCTGTGGGGACTGCAACAGAAGACGTAAAGCTTTTGATTGAGAGAACCCAAGAAGCTATGCACAGAGGAATAAGAGCCGCTCTGCCTGGCAGGGAAGTAAACATCATTGGTCGCGCTATTGAAACTTATGCAAGACGATTTGGTTATGGAGTGGTCAGAGACTTCACCGGGCATGGTGTTGGGACTAGTTTCCATACAGGTTTGATAATTCCCCACTACGACGAACCCAAATACAACACAATAATTGAGCCTGGCATGGTCTTTACGATCGAACCCATGATCACCCTTGGCGGATACGAGTGGGAATTATGGGATGACGGATGGACAGTCACCACAGCGGACAAATCCCTCACAGCACAGTTCGAACACACTATTCTCATCACTGAAGACGGCCCAGAGATTCTGACGGAGGCTTAGTGGCGAGAAAAGCTATCGGTATCGACATTGGTGGTACCGGGATAAAAGGAGCCCTGGTTGACACCAAGCAAGGCGAGCTTCTCTCCTCTCGTATAAAAGTTGAAACTCCTGCCGGCGGAGAGCCAGAGGAGATTGCGAGCACCGTGAAGGACATAGTGGCTCAGCTAACAAACCGATCTGATAGGCCAATTGGAATATGCTTTCCGGCCGTTGTGCAAAATGGAGTAACCCGCTCCGCTGCCAACGTAAGCAAGCGATGGATAGGTCTAGATGCCGCCAAGTTGTTTACCCAGACCCTTCACACCAAAATCCAAATTCTCAACGATGCCGACGCTGCTGGAGTAGCAGAAACAAGATATGGTGCGGGAAAAGGCCAAAAGGGATTAGTCATAATGACTACTTTGGGAACTGGAATAGGCACTGCGCTGATACACAATGGTGAGCTAATTCCAAATGCAGAACTTGGACATCTTGAAATAGACGGACTTGACTACGAGACCAAGGCTTCATTTGCTGCTAAAGAGCGAGAAGGTCTGAGCTTTGTGCAATGGGCTGATCGATTACAGCGTTATTACTCAGAGCTGGAAAGACTCTTGACCCCTAATCTCTTTATCGTTGGAGGCGGGGTAAGTAAGTCACACAAGGAATTTCTTCCACTTTTGAAGCTCAAGACACCCATAGTGCCTGCCAAGCTGAAGAACGCCGCTGGCATTATCGGCGCAGCTGCAGTTGTAACTAAAGAATTTTGATGGGCCGACCGGTACGCCGGGTTCTGTCGCTTGCGCGGACGGTCATCTATCTCGGCAACTGATTACTCAGTTGCTCTAGCGACCTACCCGAAGACTCGGACGAGCAGTCCTCAAACGCCTTCTGCTTGGTCTTGCTCCAAGTGAGGTTTACCTAGCCAGCGAAGTTACCTCCGCTGCTGGTGGTCTCTTACACCACCGTTTCACCCTTACCCTTGCGGGCGGTTTGCTTTCTGTTGCACTATCTCTCGGGTTACCCCGGGTGGGTGTTACCCACCACTTCGCTCTTTGGAGCCCGGACGTTCCTCGACAATGTCGCGACCGCCTGGTCGACCCATCGTTATAAGCCTACTTTTGTTGCAGGTGAGCGCAATAGTTCAGAGTGAATATCTCAGCGTATTCAATGCCAAAAAACCGATAAACGCTGATTCCACCCGGTGAAGTATTCAGATTCCAGAAAATACTGTCGGAGCCCCTCAATGCAGCGGCAGCGATTGCTCTAGATGGCATCATGTGCGTGGAAATCACAGCACAGCTTCCGCGATAGCTTTCAATTATCTCCCCCAGTGATTCCCAAACTCGATCCTTCATTTGATTCACAGATTCGCCTGAGGGCGGCGCAGAAACTAGAGATCCTCGCCAAGCCGAAACTAAATCCAGTGAGTCAGTCTCAAGCTGGGCCATGTCCATCATTTCCCACTCGCCAAAACCAATTTCCTTGAGCCTGACGTCAGCCTGCAGGTCCAATTCAAATGACTGAGCAATCGCCTCGGCCGTCTGGGTTGTCCGCAGCATTGGAGAGTGGACGACAATTGCAGGTTCAGGCAACGCGAAAAGCTTGACGAGCTTTGGTATCTCAATTGCAGCTGCCTTGGCTTCCGCTGAACCAAGTTCCGACAAAGCTGGGTCAGTCCCGTCACCGCCAGAGACCAGATTTTTCTCTGTATTTATGGTGTGACCATGCCTCACCACAATGATTGTCGTTGGCTCTAAGTATTGCCTCGGCGCTCTGATTGATCTTGGCTGGATTGAGGCGAGTTCCAATTGAGAGTCAGCAGCTGTCGAGAAATTTCCTTTATCCAATGCAGAATTGGCATTCGCATCGGCCTTGAAATTCTCTTCACGTGGAATCCACTCAAGAGTGGCTTCAAACTCCAGGAGAAGAGACTTGGCCTGATCAGCCAGTTCTCTGAGTTGAGGGTTATTGATTTTCCAACGGCCACTTAGCTGCTCAACCACTAGCTTCGAATCCATCCGAATTGTTAGAACCCGATGAGGAGTCTGAGTCAAGAATCGCAGGCCTGCTATTACTGCCGCGTACTCAGCTTGATTGTTGGTGGCAACTCCTAATGCCTCCCCCATCTCGGCAATTACGGCTCCGCTTGCGTCCACTATGTGTACGCCATAAGCGGCAGGACCTGGATTGCCACGGGAAGCACCGTCTGCATAGAGAAAAATCATTGTCTAATCACAATCGCTGCACATTCGGGGCAGAGGGCCACTTGGTCAGCTGGCACATTGGATATCTCTGCAATGGCGGTTGAATTCAAGTTCATGTTGCACGCATTACAGGCAGATCTGACAAGTCTGCCAACGGCTGTTCCCTTGGAAAGTTTCTTATCAAATAGTTCTAAAAGCTCGGGCGGGAAACTGGAGCGCAGCTTTTCAATCTCAGTGTTCAGATTTGAATTCTCTTGCTTCAAAGACTCTAATTGAGCTCTCAATTCTGATTTTGATGATTCCAGTTCCTTCTCGGCGGCTTCCTTCTCCTTTGCCAGCGCACTCAGCTTCTGCTGCTGGACATCTAGATCTGTAAGGATGCCAAGATCAGTGTCTTCAAGCATGTTTTTGCGTTGAAGCAGCCCATCAATTTCATGCTGGATGCCTGAGATGTCCTTGGTGCTGGATGATGCGTTCAGACGATCTTGATCCGTCTTGATTCTTTTATCGACCAGCTCGAGATCGCTCTCAATTCTCTTTTTCTCTGCGAGCACAGATTCAACAACCATCAGTTGATTTCTCGATAGTTCCGAGAGCTGCACGATTCGAAGCTCTTGTTCGCGAAGGCTTTCGCCTGTGGACAGTTGCTTAGCATGGGCTATCAATCGCCGCTGATCTAGTATCAACTTTTGGAGCTGCCAGAGATCCTCTAATTGCTGGGCTGAGGCCTTCATTGCATCACCGCAAAGTCCCATGGATCTGTTCGAAGATCTGAAACCACAAAGTCAACTTCAGGGTGAAGCCTAGAAAGCTGTTTGGCTGCCGAATCTAGCCAAACCCATTCCGCTGCCCAGTGAGAGATGTCTATTAGGGCAGGACCGTTGACTAGCTTTGCCTGTTCTGAAAAATCTTGAGCTGGATGATGACGAAGATCGCTAGTAATAAACAAATCTAGACCCGATTGAGCTGCTATTGGCAGAAAAGAGTCGCCTGCTCCACCTACTAGTCCAACTCGCGAGATTTTTCTGTCGCTAGAGCCGGCTACTTTGATTCCCTGAGCTGTTGAAGGCAACAGCTTCGCAATTTTCCGTGCAAACTCAATCAGCGTGGTCTCGTCTACATCACCAGCAATTCCGTGGCCGGAGGTCGTGTCTAAAGCGGATGTATTGGTTAATCCAAACAACTTAGCGATTGACTGAGAGACGCCATCAACAGCAATGTCGGCATTCGTGTGAGCCGAAAAAATCGCCAGGTTTGAGCGAATCGCTTTGGATACCAAATTGCCTTTAAGCGTTAGTTCACCAAGTTCATGAACTGGCCTTAGCAAAAGTGGGTGATGTGTTAGGAGTAACTGAGCACCTTCGCTGACAGCTTGTTCTAAAACATCGGCAGTGACATCGACAGATAACAGAACTTTTTGAACTTGCTGATCGGGGTTTCCAATCATCAAGCCTGGCCTATCCCAGTCCTCGGCAGTGTGGCTTGGCCAGAGCTTTTCGAATGTGGAAAGCAAGTTGCTGAGGTTCATTACTCAAGCCAATCAGAAAAGATGACAAACTGCAGGAAATTCGAGTGGGCCCTACCGGGCTCGAACCGATGACATCCACGGTGTAAGCGTGGCGCTCTACCAACTGAGCTAAAGGCCCGGAGCGATACTACTACAGAGTTGAAGCTAGAGCAGCTTCAAAGCTTCTCGATACTCGGCTAGATTACGTGCCTGACCAGGAGCAGTAACGAACTTGGCCACCACTAGCCCTTCACGATCAATTAGAAATGTAGCTCGGTTGGAAAAACCCTTATCCTCGAGAAAGACACCGTATTGGCGGCTAACTTCGCCGTGGGGCCAAAAGTCAGCAAGCAACTGAAATTCATAATCTTCGGCCTTGGCAAATGCGGCCTGCGTGTACTTGCTATCAACACTGATGGCTGCCAGCTCAACGGAGGCATCCTGAAAAATGCCTAAATTGTCTCTCAGCTCACACAGTTCCCCCGTGCAGACCCCAGAGAAAGAGAAGGGGTAGAAAACCAATGCCACGGGCTTGCCTAGGTGATCGCTCAGCTTGAAATCCTCGCCATGCTGGTTGCTTAGGGTGAAATCTGGGGCTTTTTCTCCGACTGAAATGCTCATAGGTGCTCCTTAGGGCTGATTGGTCCATGGTAAGCGGAAGGGTGGCTAGCTGAATAGACTTTACTAGCTCACAAAATGAGTAATCGGAAAATGGCCACGAAAAGAGGCTTAGCTTGTCGCTGAACAACCAAGAAGCATTCTCGGTGAACACACCGGATAAAGATCCACAAGAGACCGCCGAGTGGCTGGAATCGCTTGATGCCCTTGCAAAATCGCAAGGACGAGGTCGTGCCCGCGAAGTGATGATGAATCTGCTTCGTCGCTCTCATGAGCTGCAGCTAAATGTGCCACTGGTACCAACTACCGATTACATCAACACCATCAGCCCTGAGGATGAACCGCAATTCCCGGGTGATGAGCTAACCGAGCGAACATATCGTGCTTGGATGAGATGGAATGCCGCCATCATGGTTCACCGAGCTCAGCGACCCGGCATTGCTGTTGGTGGACACATCTCAAGTTTTGCGTCAAGTGCATCTCTATATGAAGTTGGCTTCAACCACTTTTTCAAAGGTCACGACCATCCAGCAGGTGCTGATCAAATTTTTATTCAAGGGCATGCCTCGCCAGGACCATATGCAAGAGCATTTCTGGAAGGAAGAATTTCTGAAGCGGAGATGGATTCTTTCCGTCAGGAAAAATCTCGTCCGACTCGAGGCTTACCGTCATATCCGCACCCTCGGTTGATGCCAGATTTCTGGCAATTCCCAACGGTTTCCATGGGCCTTGGTCCAATCAATGCAATTTACCAAGCTCAGTTCAATCGCTACTTGATGGCTCGAGGTTTCAAAGACACTTCGCAGCAGCACGTGTGGGCGTTCCTGGGTGATGGTGAACTGGATGAAGTTGAAAGCCGTGGTGCTTTGCAGCTGGCTGCTAATGAAAATCTGGACAACCTTACTTTTGTCGTAAACGCCAACCTGCAGCGTTTGGATGGCCCGGTTCGTGGAAACGGAAAAATCATTCAGGAGCTTGAAAGCTTCTTCCGAGGCGCTGGCTGGAACGTGATTAAGGTCATTTGGGGTCGCGAATGGGACCGGCTCCTTTCTAAAGACACTGATGGCGCACTCGTGGAATTGATGAATAAGACTCCAGATGGCGACTATCAGACCTATAAGACCGAAGATGGCGCCTTTGTGCGTGAAAACTTCTTCGCTCGTGATCCGCGAACACTGCAGCTTGTCTCAGACATGAGTGACGCAGATATTTGGGCTCTCAAGCGCGGTGGTCACGATTACCGCAAGATTTATGCCGCTTATCAAGCAGCTGTCAGCCACAAGGGCCAGCCAACCGTCATCATTGCCAAGACCATCAAGGGGTACGGTCTAGGAAAGAGCTTTGAGGGTAGAAACGCAACTCACCAGATGAAGAAGCTGAAGATTGAAGATCTCAAGCGATTCAGGGACGAAATGCGAGTTCCAATTAGCGATGCTGAGCTTGAGAAGGATCCTTACATGCCTCCTTACTTCAAGCCAGCAGATTCATCCCCAGAGCTTCAATACATGCATGAGCGAAGAAAGCAACTTGGTGGCTATTTGCCTGAGCGCCGAAGCAAGTACGTGTCTTTCAACTTGCCAGAAGACAAGGCATATGAGGTTCCCAGAAAGGGATCCGGCAATCAAGAAGTTGCAACCACAATGGCATTTGTTCGCATGCTCAAAGACGTCATGAAATCAGAGGGAACTGGCCAGAGAATTCAGCTCATCATTCCTGACGAAGCTAGGACTTTTGGAATGGATGCGTTCTTCCCAACCTCCATGATTTACAACCCCCATGGTCAGAAGTACATGTCAGTTGATAGAGAACTACTGCTCAGCTACAAGGAGAGCGAACACGGCCAAATTCTTCACACAGGCATTAATGAGGCCGGCTCGGTTGCTGCGTTCACTGCTAGTGGCTCTTCTTACGCAACTCATGGCCAGGCAATCATTCCAATCTATGTCTTCTACTCGATGTTCGGGTTCCAAAGAACAGCAGATTCCATCTGGCTAGCTGGCGATCAGATGGTACGCGGTTTCATGATTGGTGCGACAGCAGGAAGAACAACTTTGACTGGTGAAGGTCTGCAACATGCTGACGGACACTCCCCTGTTATTGCATCCACTAATGCCGCAGTTATTTCATACGATCCGGCATACGGTTATGAGATTGCTCATATTGTTAAGTCTGGTATGGAGCGGATGTATGGAGGCACACATCCGGATCCAAACGTCATGTATTACATAACTGTCTATAACGAGCCAATGCTGCAACCGGCAGAACCCGAGAATCTTGATACAGAGGGGCTTCTGCGAGGAATCTACTTGCTAAACAAGAACGCAAAACCTGGTGTTAAAGCTCAGATCCTTGCTTCTGGTGTTGCCGTTCCTTGGGCACTTGAAGCTCAGGAGCTTCTGGCTGAGTGGGGAGTCTCGGCAGACGTCTGGTCTGTTACAAGTTGGATTGAATTGCGAAGAGATGGCGTCAAGGTTGATGAGCACAATTTCTTGCAGCCAGATGCGCCAAGAGCTGTTTCCTATTTGGCCCAGAAGTTAGCGACAGCAGAGGGACCATTCCTAGGAGTTTCCGACTACACCCACACCTTGCAAGACATGATTAGACCGTGGGTTCCGGGTGACTATGCAACCCTGGGAGCAGACGGATTTGGATTCTCAGATACAAGACCTGCTGCGCGTCGTTATTTCAAAATCGATGGTCCATCAATTGTTGTGCGAGTGCTTGAACAGTTGGTAGCCCAAGGAAAAATTGAAAAGAGTATCCCCGCTAAGGCGATTGAGAAGTATCGCTTGTACGACGTGAGTGCCGGCACCAGTGGATCGGCCGGTGGTGACGCCTAAGCACCTACCGTGGCTGAGGTCAATCGCAGGTGACCTCGCAACTGCAACGCTATCCAGGTTGGAGGAGACCCTTCCCTGGTATAGAGACATGCCACCGGCTCGCAGAGCGGCCGTTGGAAATGTCGCGCAGAGCGGTATCAGTAGCTTTATTCAGTGGTACGAGGACCCCACTTCCCAACCCTGGGTTGCGGCTGATGTTTTTGCTGCCGCGCCTCGCGAACTTCTCAGGTCAATATCTCTTCAAGAGACTTTGCAGCTAATTCATGTGGTTGTTCAAATGGTGGAAGAGCGAGTAGTCGCTGAACACCCAGAACTGCAAGAGGCAGTCTTGCGTTACTCGAGAGACATCGCTTTCTCTGCGGCTGACGTTTATGCTCGGGCGGCTGAGGCAAGAGGTCTCTGGGATGCTCGATTAGAAGCATTGGTGGTGGACAGCATCATCAGTGGAGAAACGTCTCAAGAAATCAACTCCCGAGTGGCTGCTCTTGGGTGGCGAGCTGATGGCCAAGTCGCGGTGTTACTCGGGACGCGACTGGAATCACCTGACCCAGATTTGATTAGAAAAATTGCTCGAAAGCTAGATGGTGATGTCCTGATTGGTGTCCAGGGAAGACGCCAAGTTGTGGTGATTGGCCTGCTCACCCACGCGGAGAATCCCAATAAGAAAATTCTGGAAATTGCACTTTCACTAAAAGACCTTTTTGGCGCTGGCGATCTGATGCTGGGTCCGACGGTGGCCGCAGTTTCAGATTCGGCTCGCTCTGCTAAAGCCGCTTTAGCTGCCTTATCGGTTGCTGCCAGCCGTGAAGGACTGACTAGACCGACGTTAGCTGATGATCTACTACCTGAGCGAATGCTGGCTGGCGACCAGCTTGCCAAGCAGACCTTAATCAATAGCTATTACCTTCCACTGGTGTCGGGGTCTCAGGACTTATTAACTACGCTTCGCGCCTATTTGGAGCACGGCGGTTCTTTAGAAGCCACTGCTAAGTCTTTGTTTGTCCACGCAAATACGGTTCGATATCGTCTTCGCAGGATTCAAGAGCTAATTGGTGAAGATGTCACTGACGCACGAGTTGCGTTTGTCGTTCAAACTGCCATCGTGGTTGGCCTGATCAGCGACACTGAAAGCGGAGTGAGGAGGTAGTTTGCTAATTCTCGCTTGCCCAGGGCAGGGATCTCAGTCGAAGGGATTCCTGCAAGAATGGCTTGATCACTACCCCACCCTACGTGGTCGCCTTGATGAGCTTTCTAACTTCGCTGGCATGGACCTAGTCGCACTTGGAACCCAAGCCGAAGAAGAAGAACTTAGAAATACTGCCGTTGCGCAGAGATTAATTGTTGCCTCAGGAATCGCGATAGCCAGGGAAGTTTTCGCCGCACAGAAAATTGATGGGGTTGTCGGCCATTCGGTTGGGGAAATTACTGCCGCAGCCATTGCAGGTGTTTTGACTGATGAAGATGCAATGCGATTAGTTGCAGTTCGAGCCGACGCGATGGCCGAAGCTGCTTCTCTTACTCCAAGTTCAATGGCCGCAGTTTTAGGTGGGGATCAGGCTCTGGTTCTAGCAACTCTAGAAAACCTTGGCCTTGAGCCAGCCAATCTCAACGGAGCTGGCCAGATAGTTGCCGCAGGCTCAAAGAAGAAAATACTGCAACTTGTTGCAAGCCCGCCCGAAAAGGCCAGGGTTATTGAATTGAAAGTAGCTGGCGCTTTCCACACAAGCTTCATGGAGAGTGCTGTCGACAAGGTGAGAAGTTTTGCAAGCCAGCTTTCTGCGCGTCAACCAGTTATGAAGACTTGGACCAACGCCACCGGCGAAAACATATCCTCAGGTCAGCAATTCTTAGATCTCATCGTTAATCAAATTTCTCAGCCAGTGAGATGGGATCTGTGTATGGAAAGCCTGAATCAACCTGGCAACCAACTGGTGGAACTTCCACCAGCGGGCGCTTTAGCGGGACTGCTAAAGCGGGGAGCCGATAAAGTTTTGAGCGTTGCCCTTAAGAGCCCCGGTGATTTATCAAAGGTGAACCCATGAAGCAGCTGAAACAAACCACTCCAGTTCAGTTCTCAAAGATTTACTCGTTAGGAGCAGCTCGAGGTGAGCGCTCTGTAACCAATGATGAGATTTCCGGACCCATTGATTCCAGCGATGAATGGATTAGACAGCGGACCGGCATTGTCACTAGACGACGGGCTGAATCCAAAACTTCTTTGATGGATTTATCGGTTAGTGCGGCAAAAGAAGCTATTGAGAAATCCAAAGTAAACCCAGCAGAAATAGATGCGGTAATACTTGCAACTATTTCTTTCCCTTATCAAACCCCATCTGGCGCCACGCTTTTGGCGGAGTTGGTTGGCGCGACGGATGCTGCTGCATATGACATCTCAGCAGCCTGCGCGGGATACTGCTATGGAATAGCTCAAGCTGATTCCCTAATCCGTTCTGGTACGGCTCGCTATGTCTTGGTCGTGGGTGCAGAAAAGCTTTCAGACTTCATTGATCCAACTGATCGTTCGATCAGCTTCTTGCTAGGTGATGGTGCAGGCGCAGCCGTTGTTGGACCAAGTGACCATGCAGGCATATCCAAAACAGTTTGGGGATCTGATGGCAGTAATTGGGACAAGGTTGGGATGACTGGATCTTTGATTGATTTTCGCGACGGCAAACTGCCTTGGCCAACATTGGTGCAAGAGGGTCAATCTGTATTTCGCTGGGCGGTTTGGGAAATGGTTAAGGTTGCCAAAGAAGCACTAAAAGAATCTGGCCTGGAGCCAGCAGACCTTGCCGCACTTGTCACTCACCAGGCTAATGTTCGAATAATCGACGAGTTCGCAAAGCAACTCGGGCTTCCCGACACGGTAGTTGTGGCTAAGGACATCGTTGACACGGGGAACACTTCCGCTGCCTCCATTCCGCTGGCAATGCATCGCCTGCTAGCTGAAGGACAGGTGAAATCTGGCGGATATGCCTTGCAAATTGGTTTCGGAGCGGGGCTTGCCTATGCGGCCCAAGTGGTTGAACTCCCCTAAAATGAAGCAGCACTAACCCAAATAGGAGATTTTCATGGCACTTTCTGAACTGGATGTTTTGGCCGGTCTAGCTGAGCTAGTAAATGATGAGACTGGCATTGCAGCTGATGCGGTTCAAATGGACAAGTCCTTTACGGATGACCTGGACATCGACTCAATCTCCATGATGACAATCGTGGTCAACGCCGAGGACAAATTCGGCGTGAAAATTCCAGATGAAGAAGTCAAGAATTTGATCACTGTGGCTGATGCAGTGAAATACATAACTGCCAATCAGGGCTAATTACTTTGCGTCGAGTCGTCGTAACTGGCATTGGGGCAACCACTCCACTGGCCGGTGATGCGCTTGGCAGCTGGAAATCTCTCCTGCAAGGAGAGTCAGGGATTCGATCGCTGAATTACGAGTGGGTCGAAAAATACGAGCTACCCGTAACCTTTGCGGGGACCATCAAGGTTCCTGCCAGTGAGAAGCTAACTCCGCAGGAAGCCAAGCGATTGGACCCTTCCTCGCAGCTGGCTCTGGTGTCTGCTCGTGAGGCATGGGAGGACGCTGGTTCACCCGAGGTGTCACCCGAACGCCTCGCAGTTGATTTTGCAACTGGCATCGGTGGTGTTTGGACTTTGCTAGACGCATACGACATTCTCAAAGAACGTGGACCACGCAGAGTGCTCCCGATGACCGTTCCTATGCTCATGCCCAATGGTCCCGCTGCTGCGATTGGAATGGACTTGGGTGCTCGAGCTGGCGTTAGAACTGCAGTTTCGGCCTGTGCATCTGGCAATGAATCAATTGCCAATGCCTTCCAAAGAATCAGAATCGGTGACGCGGATGTGGTGGTAGCAGGTGGCGCTGAAGCGGCCATCCATCCACTCCCAATAGCTGCTTTTGCCGCAATGCAGGCGCTAAGTAAAAGAAATGCTGAGCCAACTAAAGCCTCCAGGCCTTATGACGTCGATCGAGATGGATTTGTCATGGGTGAGGGCGCTGGTTCGTTGGTGCTTGAGGAGTACGAGTTTGCGAAGGCAAGAGGTGCAAAAATCTATTGCGAGATTGTTGGCGCTGCCGTGACTTCGGATGCCTACCACATCACTGCACCAGATCCAGAGGGTTCAGGAGCTGCAAGAGCTGTTCTTGGGGCGTTGGAACAAGCTGGTGCTTCGCCGACAGAGGTAGAGCATGTAAATGCTCATGCCACATCGACTCCGGTAGGTGACATCGCTGAGTTCACCGCTCTAAAGCGCGTCTTTGGCGACCACACCAAAAACCTGGTGGTGGCTGCGACCAAGAGTTCAACTGGACACTTGCTTGGTGGTGCGGGAGCCATAGAAGCAATCTTCACGATTCTTGCCCTTAAAGAGCAGATGTGCCCAGGGACACTAAATTTGGATAACCAGGATCCAGCCATCGAATTGCATGTTCCAAGGCAGTCAACTTCACTGAGCCGTCACGATGCGGTTGCAATCAGCAATAGTTTCGGGTTTGGCGGTCACAACGCCGTGCTGGCATTCCGAAACCTTTAGCCCACGTTTCTGAGCCCCTCTAACGCGAACTTCCCCGCCCTAAGGGGCTCTAAGAGATCCAGCCAGGCCTGACCAGAACTGACCCGCAGAAGCCTCTCAAACTCCCTCAGAGAGCCGTTAGAACGCTGGATCAGGAGTTCTAGGTGACCGAGTCTCAGCACAGGCTCTCCAGCCTGGTCCAGGGCCAGCTGAATTAGACCCAACCGCGCCTCAAACAAAAACAACGATGGATCTGAGCTGAACTGAGATATCTCAAAGGACTGGCAATGCTTCACTAAATCAAAGGAGAGCTGCTGGGCTTCTCCATCGCTCAGCAATCCGGTGGTTCGAGCCTGGAAAGTTCTGGGGTTAGCCGGTTGAGTAAACCAGCGAACCGACAAGTCCTGGGCGAGCATGCGAGATTCAACAATCGCTAAGTTTTCGCGACTAACGCTGAGTAGCCAGATGTCAGTAAACGTAAGAGCCTCCGATTCAGTCTGCGTCTTCCCCTACGCCCTGAATCGGTACCTTCAGACTAAGTCAAGTTGCTTCAAAAAGTCAAAATGTTTTTCGCTTTTCCTCTTGGATTCGAATGGCTTCGAGGTCGCTGAGTTTTCGAAGGCCCGCAAAGGAATTACTTAGTCGATGATTCGACTTTAGCTGTTGATTTTTGTCGAGGAAATTCCAGTAACCGGCTGTGAATGGACAAGCATCCTCTCCTACCCGAATCTTTGGATTAAGAGGGCAGTCTTTGCAGTAATTAGTCATTTTTGACAGGTATGCACCGCCTGCGGCGTATGGCTTAGTGCTCATCATTCCACCATCGGCAAAAAGGCTCATACCGATAGTGTTCGCCGGCATTACCCAAGGCGTTCCATCGACGAAAGCATCGATGAACCAATCATTTACTTCTGATGGGAGATATCCTCGCTGCAGGGAGTGATTGCCTAGAATCATCAGCCTTGGAATGTGGTGCAACCATGCGTTATCTCTAAGGTCGGAAAGACTGGAACGCAGACAATTCGCTTGAAGATCGGTTGGTTCTAAATCAGTCATGAAGCTCGGAAGAGGCACGTTGGCCTTGAGTTCATTTTTTGAGGAATAATCCTCGCCAAATTGCCAATAGAGGTGCCAAACATAATCGCGCCAGCCAATAATTTGCCGAATAAAGCCTTCGACACTCTGGAGTCTTGCATTACCTGATCGAAATGCCTGCTCGGCAGCTCTCACAACTTCTATTGGATCGAGCAAGCCAAGATTCATAGGTGCACTCAAAAGTGAATGACTCATTGCCCAACTCCTCGAATCCACAGCGTCCTCGTAGGGACCAAATAGATCGAGCCGATGTTCAATGAAATGTTGCAATGCATTCAGGGCTTGTTCCCGATTTCCGGCAAACTTTCGAGGTCCGTCGTTTCCTAGAAAGACAGCTCCCTCACTTTCCAAATGATCAAGTTCTCGTCTTACCTGCGCATCAATTTCATCTTCAAGTGGCTGCCATGGAAGTTGAACGTCCAGAGTGGTTTTTGGCGGTGGAAGTCGGTTTTCTTGATCGAAGTTCCACGCTCCCCCAGAAGGCTCTAGCTCGTCCATCAAAACATTCAGTCGTTGACGTTGCTTGCGATAAAAGTCTTCCAACCTCAATCGCTTTGATGCTGTGGCAAAGCTCTCCCAATCCTGCTCACTTGAGCAGAATCCCCTGGCAGGCGAAACCTCAACTTCAAGTTGGGAAACTAGCCTGCGAAACGGGTAGCTGGTGGGATTGATGGCACTGGTGACTCCCCTGTTATCACTCAGGAGATCGCGATAACTGTCCAATTCGACCATTTTGACTCCAGGCTCCAGGGCCTTGCTCCGAAGCGCATAGAGAATCAGGTGAGCCTTCTGCCGGTGGTAACGCCGCTTTAAGAATTGGCTCTTTACTATTGGCAGCAAAATATCGCCACCGAGCCCAAAATGAGGTCCCAATTGATCAGCAAATAACAGTTGCAAGTCACACCACCTAATACACTCAAACCAACCAAAATGAGCAAACTTTACTTCCGCTTCGGCGCCATGAATTCAGGCAAGAGCACTGCCTTACTGCAGGCTGCCTTCAACTATGAAGAACGCGGCCAATATGTGCTGCTTGCTAAGCCAGCGGTTGACTATAAGGGAGATAGAAACATAGTTTCCCGCCTAGGGGTTTCTCGAGAGGTTGATTTCTTAATCAGACCAGAAGACAACCTCAGGGATCTATTCACTGAGCAAAGCGCAGAGTCAGAAAGTAAGACTGGGCAGCAAGTGGCGTGCCTATTATTAGATGAAACTCAGTTTCTTACTGAGGCTCAGGTCGATCAGGCGCTAGAAGTTGCTGTATTAGATCGAGTCCCAGTCCTTGCCTATGGAATCAGAACTGATTTTCAAACCAAGGCCTTTCCAGGATCGAGAAGACTTCTGGAGATTGCCCATAGCCTCGAAGAGCTAAAGACTATCTGCCGCTGTGGAAAGAAAGCAATGTTCAACGGAAGACTTGTCAATGGAAAATTTGTCTTCTCTGGCGAACAAGTTGCCATCGACGGCGACAAGGTGACCTATGAATCTCTATGTCCTGCTTGTTATTTGGCAAAGAAGCCAGCCTAATTCGGTGTACTCGTTATGAGTTTTCTTCGCTTGCTGAACTTATAAACTTCAAACCAAATCGGCGCCGGCAGTGCGCAGACCAAAATCACTAAAATTTCGCTAACGCCCAGCACACTTAGGTTGAAAGCCGCTCTAATTTGCGGAACGGAAAACATAATCAGCATAAAGACCAGCCCTGCAGAAAAAATTGTGATAGCTAGTCGATTAACCCTTCCGGACATAAGCTCAACAATGCTGGCTGTGCTGGAGCGATTGGTAAGCATCAAAAGTAGGTTGCCCAGAAGGATGGTGCCAAACGTCACCGATCTCACCTCGTCATCAGAAGAACCAAGTGAAAGAGAGAACAGAAAACTAGTCAAAGCTCCGGCAAAAAGAATTAGGCCCTGTGCCGCCGCCAGTTTGATTACAGACCTCGAAACCATTCGCTCTCCGATTGACCTTGGTGGTTTGAGCATCTGATCTTTAGTTGACTTTTCAGCCTCATAAACCAATGAGGCAGACGGGTCGATAATGATTTCCAATATTGCGATTTGGATAGGCAATAGAACCAAGGGCCAGACTGGCGATGCAATTGGAACAAGTGCCATTCCAAAAATTGGAACGTGAATTGCAATCACGTAGGACGCGGCTTTGCGCAGATTACTGAAGATTCGCCGGCCTGCCCTCACCCCTTCGGTGATTGATAGGAAGCTGTCATCCGCAATCACCAGGTCAGCTGCTTCTCGGGCAACTTCTGAACCCCGCTTACCCATGGCAATGCCAACGTTCGCAGCCTTCAGGGCCGGAGAGTCATTTACGCCATCACCCGTCATTGCAACAATTTCACCTTGACGCTGAAGCTCTTTGATTATCATCAATTTTTGGTGTGGTCTGACTCGGCTAAAGACACTTTGCGTGCGAACCGCCTGCTCAAGCTCACCCGACGAAAGTTGCTCTAGCGTTTCACCGCTGAGTGACTTTTCACTGGAGAGAAGGCCGACTTCCCTTCCTATAGCCTCGGCTGTTTGAGAATAGTCACCTGTGATTATTACGGTTCTGACGCCAGCTCTACTTAGCTCAGTGATTGCCTGATCGACACCCTTCCTAATCGGATCTTTCATGGCTGCGAGCCCGACAAATTCAAAGTTAAGGCCTAGTGCATTTTTTGCGTCAAGAATTGCCTCCGAAGCAGAAGCCTTAGCTACTCCCAAGATCCTCAAACCCTGACTCGCGCCCTCATCAAGCTGATGAAGGATCTCTGTTTTTTGAGGTTCCGCTACTTTACAGAGTTCAACAACTCGTTCGGGAGCACCCTTGATGGCCGCTATTAGGTTCCCTGAAGGTTCTCGCCAAATCTGACAAAAAAATGGATGCTCATCGGCAAGAGGAAACTCCCGGACCATGGTTAGGTCTGAATCAATGCTCGCTGCTTTGAGAAAAGCCTTATCTATTGGGTCAAAGGAGTCTGGGATGGACGCCATAGCCCCAAATCGCAGTGTTTGAGGGTCTTTGGTAACAAGAGTCATTTCGTTTTCAGTGATTGTTCCTGTTTTGTCAACACATAGAACAGTGATCTGTCCGAGCATCTCTATAGCAGGGTTGCTTCTCACAATCACTCCGGCCTTAGCCATTCGCCAAGCACCAAGCCCCAGGAAAATTGTCAAGACAATTGGTAACTCTTCAGGCAGAAGAGCCATCGCTGCAGCAATTCCAGCTAGTGAGCCGACCAGCCAATCGCCCCTAGTCAGGGCATATACAACACTCACCGTGACTGCTGTTGCGATTGCCACAATCGCAACCACTTGCACGATTGAATCAACCTCTCGCTGCAAAACTGTTCGCTTCTCAACTCCGACTAGCCACTTTCCTAGCTGTCCAAGTTGGCTAGCCAGACCTACGGCATTAACTTTTCCAACGGCGTGACCTCTAACGATCAGGCTGCCTGAGATGGCTAAGTCACCCTTCGCTTTTTCAACTGCGACTGATTCCCCGGTCAGAATTGATTCATCAATAGTCAGGCTTGATGACTCCAAAATCAGGCAATCTGCAGGAACTCGATCTCCTTCCTTAAGAAGAATCAAGTCGTCCAAAACAAGGTCTTGACTCGGAACTTGTATCAATTCCCCACCGCGATATACAGAGGCCTTGGGGGTAGATAGGAGTCGGAGGGCTGCTAAGGCTTTGTCAGTTCGCCTAACTTGAAAAAGTGCAATCCCAATAACAAATGTCACACTGATTAGCAAGGCAATAGCTTCGACAATGTCACCGAGCGCCAGGCTGAGCAAAGCTGCGATTAGCAACAGAGCCATCATTGGCTCTTTTAGGACACCTAAAAGTTGCTTGCTGAGACTTCTCGAGGTGTCTACCGGAAGGCTGTTCTTGCCGCCGCTCAGAGTGCGCTCGACAACCTCAGCCTCAGACAACCCTTGCCACTGCATAAGCAAAGACTACGTTAGATAAGCGCTCAATCTAGAGGAGGTTTGGAATCTTCTGTTCCGCTGCTATGTTCGCTCGCCTGAACACGAGGGTTACAAGCGTTGAGATAATCACAATGAATAACGAATACAGAGCTGGAACCAGAAGAATCTGATCCACACCTGGGTTATCAATGTATACGGCAACAATCACGGCTATTGCGAGCGGACCATTGTTTATGCCTGTTTCTAACGCAATTGTCCTTGCATTCATCGGATGCAGGCGCAGAAGCTTGGAGAAGTAGTAGGCAACTATGATTCCAACCAAACCTAACCCAATAGCTACTACATAAGTTGGCCACTCGGTCGTGAGCAAAAGTTCCCAGTTTCTTGGGACCCAAATCGCAATCAGGAAAGGAATAAATAGAAGACCAAAAACTCCGCCCATCAGCTCTAAAACAGCACCAATGTTAGAGCTCAGCTTTCGGATTAACATTCCCAAGCCAACAGGAATAATTAAGCCAATGATGACTATTGCAAGCTCTCTAAACTCAATGCTTAATGATTCGTCCAGGCCTAGAAGTCGCGAGTACACAAACAGAGCTGCAGGTGTCATTATGAAAGCCCACAGGGTGGAGTTGACTGTCATCACTACGCTCAAGGCCAAGTTTCCCTTGGAGAAGTATGTGAAAAGGTTCGAAGTGGTTCCGGCTGGCACGCTGCCCATGATCAAGGCGCCTAGCGCGACCAAAATCACTCCCTCTGTCGAAGAGAACGGAAACAGAACCGTCACAATCAGCACATATGCGGTTAGAGGCATTATGCCGAATTGTGTAACCCATCCGATGACCACTCCCCACGGACGGCGCAAGGCCAGACCAAAGTCCTTGGGAGTCAGCCCGGCACCAAGACCAAACATGATGATGAGAATAAAAATACGCAACAGAGTCTGTTCGAACTCATTTACGACGGTTGCTTGGTTAGCTACCTCTTCGGTAAGAATCCTTAGTGCGCGCATCTCTATGCTCCTTTACTTGCGTTGTTGCCAGACGAATTTAAAGACATTGCTTCGTCACGGAGTGTGCGACGAAGGATTTTGCCAATTGGGCTCTTTGGAAGTTCGTCAACAAAAATGACATCTTGCGGAATCTTGTAGGCAGCCAAATTGGTGCGGCAGAGTGCGACGATTGCCTCTTTGGTTGGGGCCGGTAGGCCGGCCTTCACATAGGCCTGAACACGCTCACCGGTCTTTTCGTCTGGCACTCCAATCACACCGACTTCCAAAACTCCAGGAACGGCAGCAATCTGCTCTTCAATTTCATTTGGATAGACGTTGAAGCCGCTAACCAAAATCATGTCTTTCTTTCGATCAACGATTGTGAAGTAACCATCAGCATCCATTTGCGCAATGTCGCCTGTGTAGAACCAGCCGTCCTTTAGTGACTTAGCTGTCTCTTCTGGCTTCTGCCAGTAACCAAGCATTATCTGAGGCCCACGGGCGACAATTTCACCTGCTACACCCACTGCAACGTCTTTCCCGTTTTCATCAACACACTTGACCTCTGTCGATGGAACAGGAATACCAATAGTTCCGTCTTTAGCCAAGCCTGTTAGAAGATTGAACGTTAGAACTGGCGAGGTTTCGGTCAGACCATATCCTTCGACAATTGGAGTGCCAGTTAGCTCGCGCCAGCGCTCAGCAACAGATGCCTGTAGAGCCATTCCTCCAGCGGCTGATGCGTGGAGGTGTTTTGGTGGCGCATCTTGAAACCAGCGCTCATTGAGAAGCGCATTGAATAGCGTGTTCACACCGCTTAGCCAAGTTATTTTGTAGTTATCAAAGGCCCTCCTGAGATTGCTTGGAGGTCTCGGCGACGGGATGAGTATGTTTCTGGCTCCGTTGTAGTAGAAACCAAGCAGATTTACAGTGAAGGCAAAAATGTGGTACAGCGGCAGGGCTGTTAGCACGATTTCTTTGCCTGCTCGCATTCCATCACCACAGTGAGCAATCATCTGAAGGGTGTTGGTGACCAAATTGCCATGGCTCAGCATTGCACCCTTTGAAACTCCTGTTGTTCCACCGGTGTACTGAAGGGCAGCCAGGCTTTCACTCTTGACTGAAGCTGTGTAGCCAAGAACTTTCTCCTTTGAGAGCTTGGCCTTTCCGCTGGCTAGCGCAGCCGAGAATCTAGTGTGCTCCACTTGAATCTTTGGAAGGCTTCTTTGCCAGTACTTTTGAACAATTCTGACCACACCACCGACCACAGATGGGAAGAACTCTGAGATCTTTACGGTCACAACATTCTTAACGTTGGTTTTGGCAAGAACAGCGGGAAGACGATCCGCAAACATGTCGATGACCACCAAGGTGGTGGCGCCTGAATCACTGAATTGATGAATCATCTCATTGGCGGTGTAAAGAGGGTTTGTGTTGACTAGCACACAACCAGCTTTAAAAATGCCGAAGGCAACAATTGGGTAGCTGAGACAGTTTGGCATTTGCACAGCCACTCGATCTCCGGCAACTAGGCCCAGATCTTCGCGCAGGTAGCTAGCAAACTGATCAGACAACTGATCAACCTGTGCATATGTCAAAGACCCGTTCATACCATTCGGCATGACCTGTGTGAAAGCAGTGGTTTTCTCGTACTGCGCAGCAGCAGTTCTCAGCAGCTCTGGCAAATTTGCAAATGAAACAGGTGGAAGTTGTTTTGGTACATCACTTGGATAGTGAGCTAGCCACGGAGTGTTAGTCATCTTTGCTCTTTCCCGCAATCCCCAGCCTGGCAAAGATGCCGACGCTGGACTCTTTGGACATAATCATAACCACCTATTTCAGCTGGCACTCAGGTTAAGAAGGGCCTGATTTCAGGCCTTCGCGGCACCAGAAGAGTTTTCCGTCGCCAGCTTTGGCCAATTTGGGTTTAGTGAGCTGAGTAGTTTGATATTCTCTTCTGCTGCCGGAATGATCCACCTGGCAAATGACTCGTTCTCAAACTCGAGAAGAAGAACTGGACGGCGTCTATAGACGACAGAGAAATCCTTGCCAAATCGGTGGCGCAAAGTTCCAAGCATTATGACAAAAGGGAAGCCAGTTCCAGGAGCTCGGATTCCGCGAAGAACTTTCGAGGTCCAGGGATCTTGATGCAATTCAACACTTTTCAGGTTCTTTACTCTGGCACTAGGTGCTCCAAGAAGTGCCCCAAGCATTTCAAGAGGCGAGAGTTTGTAGATCAGTTCTTTGTCCACAACCTGTAGCAACTCTTCTCCCAACAAAATGTCTAAGCCCAAACAGGGTCGTCTTTAGATACAGTTTAGGCAAGTACAGTCGACTTATTGCTTAGATCTGTCGAAATTTTTCATTCACGGGCCTGGGCAAGCCCGGACAAATGAGCCAAGATGGATGCAGGGAGTTCACGGAGACACCGTCGCCATCCATCCTGGCTAACTACCCATTGTCTGTAATGCTGCACGCAGCAGAGTTCAAGACGAACTTGGGGATACAAGTGCTCTGTGGTTCCGATGTCGCTCGAGTGAAGGTAGACGATGTTCTTCGAAAACACGACGTCTGGAGTATGCCCGGTTCGAGACATCTACTTTTTGTGAATAGGTAGGCTGCTAGGCATGGTGTTGGCCGCAGTCCATCACCCTGCTACCGTGCTCATTGGCTTCAATTTGGTGAAGTTTGAATTAGCTTGGAGAGAGCGTTTTCAGCGCGGCATCCGTGCCGCAGTGTTTCGGCCCAGACATTAGACGATATTCCGACTTTCTAGAAAAGATAATCACAGCCGAAGGGTGGGGCGTGCGGGACTTGAACCCGCGACCGACGGATTATGAGTCCGCTGCTCTAACCGGCTGAGCTAACGCCCCGTGCGACGGATACAGCCTATCGCCACGAACTAATCCTCCGTACGGCGACGTAACTTCTTGGCTTGTCTTTGAATCTCACTTCTAAGGTCAGTCAGCTGGCCTCGAACTTCTTGCCTCATTTCAACAAGTCGCTCGCGAGCTTCCTGCCTAAATGCTTCAGCGCGTCCTCTTAGCGCAAGGGCATCTGCTCTCCACTCAACCAATTTGGAGCGCACAGACTCTGACAAACGACCAATCGGGGCCATGTAAGAAGGCTTGTTGTCGTCTGTTGTTGGGGTGGTCTCCCCTATGCCCAAATAGAGATCTTCAAAAATCTTGACAGTCCGAGTTATGTCATGAGCCTGAATTAGGTGGAGTGAGTTTTCACTCAAGCGATTTAGTTCAGTCCTGTCAGCCGTCAGTATCCGGTTCAGTCGCTCGGCTAAGGCATCAACATCGCCTGGCGGAAAGAGATAACCGTTATCCCCATCATGCACCAGGTGCGGCAACGCCATCGCGTCTGCTCCTATAACGGGTCTTCCACTCGCCATCGCTTCCATGGTTGCGATTGACTGAAGCTCTGCAATCGACGGCATTACAAAAACAGTTGAGCGTTCATATATTCCAGGAAGCTCTTCATCCTTCACATGACCAAGAAAACGGACTCGATCTGCAATGCCCAGGGAGATAGCTAGCTTCTTGAGTCGCTCCCTCTCCCCTCCATCGCCAACCAACTCGACTCTAAGCTTTGGATGCTGAGTTAGCTTGGCAACAGCTTTCAAAAGAACATCAACCCGTTTTTCGTCGTCTAATCGACCAAGAAATAGAGCTACAGGTTCAGCATTCTGAACAGGTGAGTCATTCGCAAATCGGGAAGCATCTATGCCACAGCTAATTGCCAAGACTCCCGAAACTCCTGCCGCTTTCTCTAGCAACTCGGCGGCTCGCTTGGTTGGTGTGGTAACTGCATCCATTTTTCGTAAGATTCTGCCGGCATCTGCCCAGACCACCTTCATGGCCCAGTTATGCATAAATTTTGGAAGCAACGAATAGCGAATTAAATTCTCGGGCATGATGTGGTTAGTAGCCAGAACCCTAACTCCAAGACGCTTCGCCGCTATGTTTGCAAACCTTCCGACCATTAGGTGAGATTGGATGTGCAAAGCAACTGGATCGACGTCGTCCAAAATCCTGCCAATTTTGCGTGTCATACCCCACGGCTCTGGCCAGCGTAAAGTCTTGTGTTGAGGCACGCGATGGCTTCGAAGTCGGTGAACAATCATGTTCACACCGTCATGCTCCTCGATTCGAGGCCCCTCCGAGGAATCAAAAGCAGGGGCAATGATGTGAACTTCATTTCCGTTCCTGACCAGGCCACCAGCTAAACGCTCAGCAAATCGAGCTGCGCCATTTATGTCAGGTGCAAATGTGTCACAAGCCAAAACAACTCTAAGTGGTTTGGTCATTCAGTCTTTTCACCTACCAGTTGGGGGTGGACTCTTGAGAGCATCAAGACTCCAGCCATGGCTATCATTCCGGAAAACATGAAACCGGTAACTTGGGTGATATCTGCATTTGAAGCCTCACCCAAGATAACGATACCGATTCCCACCGCCACAGCAGGGTCAACAACAGTGAGTCCTGCAATAACTAAGTCTGGCGGGCCTGAAGCATATGCATTCTGGACAAACCAGCCGCCTAGGAAAATCGCCCCCAGCAGTGCCCCTACTGCCATGAGTGTCAATAAGTTGTAGTCGCCCTGATAGACCCGCTGAATTACAACTTTTGCGAGAGAGGCGGTAAAGCCGTAAAGGACTCCAGCGCCAAGAATGTAACTCAATGGACCAACATTCCCCCGCGACCAGGCAAACAACAAACCAAATACTGCAAGGATCAGAATCATGATCCCGACTACCTGAAGAAGCTTCTGATCGCTCATTTCTGTTGAAACGGCGCTGGTGGCTGCAACGGAAACAAAAGAAGCCACGCCAAGCAAGATGATTGAAATTGCAGCCAGAGTTTTTCCGTCCAGCTTCACTTTGTAAATGCGAGCGTTCAAAATCGAGGTGAGAATTAGTGCCAAGGCTCCGATGGGCTGAACAACAATTAAAGGCGCAAGAGCAAGCGCTCCAAGCTGAAACAATGCCGCTAGCAACAGAAAGCTCGTCCCCGCAAGCCAGCGCGGCCGTCTTATCAGATCAAGAATTTGGCGGAATCGAAGCGCTGAAATCTTTCGTTTTTTCGGAACATAGTTTTCGATTACCGCATCGTTTTGAAACTGAGCTCCAACGGATAAGCAGAACGCTCCCATTACTGCTAGCAGTATTGCAAGTGCCCGGATAAGTTCGGGAGTGAGCAAGCAAACTCTCCTCAGGGAAATCAGCGCTCTCAGCCTAAACCAACGACCTTGAAACAAAGGTAAATTTGACCTGTGACCATCCTGCCAATTCGAATCACCGGGGACCCTGTGCTGCACAGCAAAGCACAGGAAGTAGCTGAAATTTCTCCGGAAATCAAGGCGCTGATCTCTGACATGTTTGAAACTATGGAGGCCGCCCCGGGGGTCGGCCTAGCGGCGCCACAAATCGGAGTCGCACTGCGAATTTTTGTCTATGACTACGAATACGAAGAGCAAAGACTTCGCGGTGTTGCTATAAATCCACAACTTGAAATTTCAGAAATCGAGGCCGGCGAGCCCGACATGGAATCCGAATCGGAAGGCTGCCTTTCTATTCCGACCGAGAGATTTCCGCTCAAACGAGCAGCCAAGGGAATTCTGACAGCGCTCGATGAGTCTGGAAATACTTACACCCTCGAAGTGTCAGGCTGGATGGCAAGAATTTTTCAACATGAGCTGGATCATTTGGATGGAGTTCTATATGCCGACAGATTGCTTGAACCATACGCAAGCGAATTGAAACAGGCAATTGAAGATTATGGATGGGGAGTTCCAGGAATAAGTTGGTTACCGGGCGAAGATGATTTAGAACCCTAGTGCTCTCAAGCCCGCGGCAACTGCGGCTCCTGCAATAACTACCAGAATGTAAGGAGCCCTCCACCAAAGAAGCAATGCAGCTACGAGCAAGGCCGGCAATCTTGCGTCGACGACAACCGCACCGGTAACAGTGAAGCCTTGAATCATAACCATGGCGGCAAGCAGTGAAACGGTTACTCTCTCGGCAAAGTCTCTAAACCTATCTGTAATAAATCTTTCTGGAACCAAGTAACCAAGTATCTTCCAGCTATACACAGCCAACGAAGCCACAATCACTGTAAGAATCACTTTTTACCCCCAAGTGGAATCAGTGCAACTGCAGCGGCAACCAGAATCGGAATACCAGCAGGCAAGAAAGGAGTAGTTGCAATTGCAGCAATTGCTCCAAGTAGAGCCAGCTGCCAACTGTCTTTGAGCCGCGGCCAAAGTAATCCCAAGAAAGCTGCTGCGGCTGCGGCATCTAAACCCCACTGTTCAACCGAACCCATCAAGTTGCCTGCGAGCGCTCCAACTAAGGTCGCAATGTTCCAAAAGACAAAGACGGCGATTCCGGTTAACCAGAAACCTGTTTTTTGATCTCTTCTGGTTTCTTGGGCCGCTGAAACGGCATTTGATTCATCAATAGACAATTGCGCGGCGAGTAATTTCATAAGACCACGAGGACCAACAACGCTGGTGAGGCGCAGTGCGTAAAAAGAATTTCTAATTCCCATTAACCAAGCGCTTGTAATCGCAGTTATTGGGGCTCCCCCGGCCGCCAGCACACCGACAAAGGCGAACTGAGACCCACCTGAAAACATAAAAAGACTCAAGATCATTACTGATAAGACATCTAGGCCAGCTGCAACGCCAATAGCACCAAAAGAAACGCCGTAAAGACCTGTGGCTATCCCGACAGACAAAGAAGTGGAGAGGACTTGTTTATTCATTTCCACCTTCAAGAAAGTGGCTCCCCGGCTTGGACTCGAACCAAGAACCCTCCGGTTAACAGCCGAATGCTCTGCCAATTGAGCTACCGAGGAATGGCCCTAAGGCCTAGGAAAGGTTAGCAGATAACCGGGCTAGTTCATAAGTGAACGTCGCTCGGCCTCTAATTCCACGAGCTGGCGCTGAATTGCGGACTTCTGCTCATCGCTGCTAGCCAACTCAGCTCTTCGCAGTGCCGCCAATAAGTCGGTCTTTTCACGGTCAAGGGCCTTAATCATCGCTCCGCTTACTATCCCTTGGCTGTATTTTCCAAGGTCTGCCTCGCTTTTCAATGGAAGAGGAGCCAATGCCAGCTGGCGAATAGTGTTTTGAAGACCCTCATCACCTCGATGGGCAAGCATGTTTGCGAAGCTCGGGTCAGCTAAATGATCTGCATTCTCAATAATCAAGTCCAACAACTGTTTATATGCACCAGAAATAACCCCTGCTGCTTGCATGCGACGCAGTTGTTGCAAACTAAAGGCAGTTGGATTTTGAAGCAAAATCTGCATGATTTGGGTTTCAAGTTTGTCGGCCACCGGTTCTTGCTGCGGCATCGCTGTTGAGGTTCGCAATGGTTCGACCCTCGCACGAGTCGCTTGCGCCTTGTTTCCACCGACCATTGCCGCAACATCCGAAACATCAAGGGAGACCCACTCGGCCAGCATACGAATGTAGCCAGATCGAAGAGCCGTGTCTACAATCTCCGCAACGACTGGAGCGGCCGACCTCGCAGCTGCAACTCGACTATCTATGTCGGATAACGTGAATTGGCTTAGGCGATGCTGGATCACAAATTCAAAAAGTGGTTTTCTATTCTTCAGCATGTCAATGACTGCAGCGTCGCCTTGTTGCTGCCTCAGGTCAGATGGATCGAGACCTGCTGGGCCACTAGCAACAAAGGTTAGAGCATTGAACTTACTTGAATCTCCGTAAACCTTCAGGGCAGCTTTTTCACCCGCGGCGTCAGGATCAAATGTAAACACTACAGACGCGGGATCAGTGGATTGGCCAAGCAGGCGATTAATAAGTTTTATGTGCTCTTCACCAAAAGCAGTTCCACAGGTTGCAACTGCAGTTTTCTCTCCGGCAAGATGGCAAGCCATCACATCCGTGTACCCCTCAACAACTACCACTTGACGCTTTGTTGCAATCTCTTTTCTCGCAAGATCAAGTCCATATAAAACGGAGGACTTGTGATAAACGGGAGTTTCAGGAGTGTTTAAGTATTTAGGTCCTTGATCGTCAGGATAAAGTTTTCTTGCTCCAAAACCGACTACCTGGAAATTGGCATCACGAATCGGCCAGAGCACACGACCGCGGAAACGATCGTAGTAGCCCTTGTCGCCTTTACTCAAAAGCCCTGCAAGCGCTTGATCCTCCATTGAAAAACCTTTTTCACTCAGATGTTGAGAAAGGTTCTGCCAACCCTTGGGGGCATATCCAACTTGAAAATCAGCAATTGCTTCGAGTTCAAAACCCCGGGCCACCAAAAAGTCTCTCGCTGCGCGACCTTCCTCGCTGTTTAGCTGAGCCTGGTAGTAATCGCTGGCAGCCTTATTGATGTTGAGTAAAAGATTTCTGTTTGAGCCCTCTCGCTCCCCTTCTTCGTAAGTTAATTGGTAGCCGACCCTTTGAGCTAATTTTTCTATCGCTTCGCCAAAGCCAATCTTGTCTACTTCTTGCACAAACTTAAAAGCATCTCCACCGACTCCACATCCAAAACAGTGATAGAAAGCAGGGTTTGAGCGAACGTGAAAGCTGGGTGACTTCTCGCCGTGGAATGGACAAAGCCCTTTGAATGAACCGGGGCCGGCAGGCTTTAAAGAAATGTACGAGCCAATTAGATCGACTATGTCTATTTTGTCTTTCAACTGCTCAATGTCAGATTGCTTCACCCTCGGCATATGGAAATCCTATGCTCGCAGTTCGGCGTGCAAGGCTATAGCCGCAGGATCGGTTAGGGAAGCTATTGCGTCCACGATGACCCGCTTTTGCTCCACTTCAGTTCCAGCACTGTCCCAGGCAGCTTTAGAGACTGGATCCAGATGTTTGCCATTTTGGGCCAGCAAACTGTCAGCTAGTTCAACTAATAATTCGCGTTGGCTTTCGTAATAGGGCTGTCGCTCATCATTAGTCATGATTTGGGATGCAACTAGACCCTTCAAAACTGCAATTTCACTTTGGACCTCTTTGGGTACAACCAAATTAGTTTGATATCTGGTGATTGTCTCGTAATTGCCATTTGAAAAGACTGCTTCGATAGTTCTCATTACGAACGAACCAATCAAGTCGCTAGTTAGATTTTTCAGCTTTGCCAACGCGGCTGGCGTTTGTGGAGAATCGGCGGACCAGTATTGATTTGCCTTCAAATTTGTAAGGCCTTCCTCAAGCTCGTCTTTGTTTAGAATTCCCCCTGCCCACTTCCCCACTTCATCTAACAAGTCAGGTGTGGCTGAGTTGTCATCTAAAATCTCAGGATTAATCAGCCCTTCCACAATGGCGTCTTCAAAATCATGGATTGAGTATGCGACATCATCCGCAAAATCCATCACTTGAGCCTCAATGCATTTGACGCCCTCTGGGGCCCCAGAGCGCATCCAATCAAAAACTTCAAAATCATCCTCATAGACGCCGAACTTTGCTGGATTACCAAACCTTTCGGCATCTCGAAGCAGCCATGGATATTTGGTAGAGGCATCTAGTGATGCTCTTGTTAGGTTCAACCCCCTCGATACACCTTGCGCGTCAATAATTTTCGTTTCCAAGCGAGTAAGAATTCGGAAGGTTTGAGCATTGCCTTCGAAGCCACCAATTCCCGCTGCCCACAAATTCAAAGCACTTTCCCCATTGTGGCCAAAGGGGGGATGCCCGATGTCGTGAGCGAGGCATGCAGTATCAACTAGATCGGGGTTTGCTCCAAGAGCTGTAGCAAGTTCTCGGCCAACCTGTGCAACCTCCAATGAATGTGTCAATCTTGTTCTGGCGAAAGCCTTTGACCCAGGAGACAAGACCTGCGTCTTTGCAGAGAGCCTGCGCAAAGAAGATGCGTGAAGAACTCGTGCTCGATCGCGGGCGAATTCTCCCCGGCCCTGGGTAAGTGACAGAGGTTGGGAAACAAATCTCTCTCGGTCAAACTCGCTGTAGCCGCGCTCAAGGGCCATAATGACTAGAAACCTCCTGAAACAGAGAGTTCAGCAAGCTGAAGTTGATTTCGGTGATTATCACTCAAGGCTCTCGAGTCCAACCAATTTTCAGGCAGAGCACAAGATTTCGGACTTCCTAATCTTCCCCGCGGACCTTCTGCTTCATCACCTGGGTAGGGCAAAGCCCTCTCCAAAGTTGAGAGCAGGTTCCTGATTTCCTCTAATGAGTTCGCGAGTGATAGTGCTGCTCTAAATTCACCGCCGACTGGATACCCCTTGAAATACCACGCCACATGTTTGCGGATGTCTCGACAGGCGCGTCCTTCGTCTTCAAAAAACTCGGTAAGCAATTCAGCGTGACGATAAAAGGCATCGGCAACCTCACCCAGGTTAGGAGCTGCATTCTTTGTTTGAGATTCTGTTCCGGCTAGGTAATCCGTAATTGCTTTCTCTAGATCCGCAAAGAGCCAAGGTCTTCCAAGGCAGCCGCGCCCTACAACAACACCGTCAACTCCAGTTTGCTTCATCATTTCAACTGCATCTTGAGCAGACCAAATGTCTCCATTACCGAGGACTTGGACATCTGGCAGAGCCTGTCGAAGTTGAGCGATAGCAGACCAGTCTGCTTGCCCGGAATAGTAATCCTCGGCTGTCCTGGCATGCAGAGCAACGGCAGTTACGCCGGCATCTCTAGCAGCTTTTCCGGCATCTAGGAATGTTAGGTGGTCTTGATCGATACCCTTCCGCATTTTGACAGTTACAGGGATTTCGCCAGCTGCATCAACCGCGGATTTAACAATTGCTGAAAAAAGCTCAGACTTCCAAGGAAGGGCTGCGCCACCGCCTTTTCTAGTCACCTTGGGAACAGGACAGCCAAAATTTAGATCGATGTGGTCAGCCCTATCCTCATCAACCAGCATTTTCACTGCATCGGCGACGGTCTTTGGCTCTACTCCGTATAGCTGAATTGAACGAATTTCCTCGGTTGGGTGATGC